>JAJAPZ010000029.1 GCA_020523905.1 Candidatus Obscuribacterium magneticum | reverse complement strand
TGGCGTACCAAGTCGTAAAGGCTTCGGTCGTCGTCGCGATAAACCACTCCGTCGTCCCGTCATCCAGGTTGAACGTCGGGTTCTCCCGCGATGAGGCCGGGTTGTAATACTTCGTCAAATCGTGCCGGTAGATGCGAAGCTCAACGCGATCGAGATTACTGTTGGTTGTGTCGGTCGATATGCCTTGAATCATGGGCAAGCTGGTATAGCGCGGTTTCGTCGGTTCGCCCGCCGGCAACCAGATTCCGACCGATGGATTCTGATCGTCGTACGTAAACGTGCGGGTAACAATGGGCGTTGAGAAATTTAAAGCCACATCCTGAGACCTGACTTGCACCAGATAGGTTGTGTCATTCACCCACGATGGCTGGGAACTGGTTGGGAGTTCCCAGTGACCTCCATCGGTCGTTGTTGAGGCCGGCGTCCAACCCAGTTCCCCGAAATTGCTGTGATTCATATCTTCAACATTAAAGCCGTTCCCATCCCACCACTTGCCCACCCCCAGGGGATTGCGCCGGATGGCCACTTTAACGTTTGACAGTCCCGATTTCCGGTCGGTGACGAAGTCTCCGGCGGTGCCGGATACGGCTGTCAACGACTTTTCAAAACCGGCATTCGGATTCTGCAAAACCACCGCCGGCGTGCTGGAATCAAACGTAAAGGCCTGAGTCGGGAAGGGCGAGAGATTCCCCGCCAGATCAATCGCCTGAATATTGATGAAGTATTCGGTATTATCGTTCCATTGGGTACTGGGTTCGGGATAGGTCCATGTGGTCGAGCCACTCACCACCAACCACGTGGAGGAGTCAACAACCCATGTTAATCCATTCCAATATTCGGTCCCCGGTGGATCCCGCCGAATCCGCATCTCGTTGCGCGCAATCCCCGCATACGCGTGATTGGGATAGTCCACCGCCGTCCCTTCTATTTGCGTCAAAGGTACGGCAGGAGATTTAAACACCCCCGTGCCGGTCGGATTTGAAATGGCCGCGGTCCCGAAATCCGTATCGAAAAGGAAGGTATGGGTGGCGCAGTTTGTCTCGTAATTATTCCCCTTGTCATAGGCCCGTGAAAAGACATTATATTCCCGGGTGGGAGTCAACTTCGGCAGGAGAGACCCCGTCCCATAACTCCACGACACCGAATTCTGATATTGGACCACGACAGAAGAGGTCACTGTCTTATACGTCGGAGAACTAAACAGAGTCCCATCCCAATAATAAGTATCGCCCGCCAATATATAATTGATCGTCAGATCCACCTTTGCGACCCCTGAAAAATCATCCCCCGCCAGCCCATTTAACGTGGTGAAGGTCCGATAGGCTTGTTTATCCACGGGAACGGAGATGGTGGAGGTGGCGTGTACGTTATCGAAGGAGAATGTGTTTGAGGAGGTGCCGACGCTAAACGTCGTTTGCGTATTGAAAGCCGTATCCGCCGCCCATGACACCACCAAATACCGGTGCCCCGACTGATACTGAGAATCGAGAGCCGATTCATCATAACTCCAGGTCCCGGACGACTGGCCAACGAACGTCGCTGTGATGGAAGAGAGGTTTGTTGTAAAAAGAGCGCCGTTCCAATATTTTATGGGAGAGGTGCTGATATCGATGATTTGAAGTTTGACATAGGCGATCGAGCTGAAATCTTTATTCCCCACCTCTGTCCCTTCGGCGGTCCCTGTCAAGTAAGTCAGAGAATTAAAGCCGCTGTCGTTGGCGGGTGTGATGATGCCGGCGATGGGGGCGATACTGTCAACTTTGAAGGTGCGGGTGGAAAATTCAACCTCCACATTTTCGGCGGAATCAAACGCCTGCGGGATAATCCAGTAGATACGTCCCGATGTCCACTCGGTCGGCAGTTTGTTTCCGGCTGTCGTCAAATTCCATGTCGCCGATGCGGGGTAAACATCAACCAGATTCGCCACCACTTGTGTCGATGTATTGATCCACTGGTTTTGAATTTCACTCCAATATTTATCATCTCCCCCACCCACCACCAAGTTGAGCCCGAGGTCGCGGACAATCACCGCCACTTGATCGATGCTACTGGTGTCATCCTTGGCGGTCCCCGAGATGACATCCAGATCTTTAAACGAATCGCCCTCGTTCGGAGTGGTCACGGTGGAATCCGGCGGGACATTATCGACGGTAAACTGGCGGACGTGCCTCGGCTCGGCATTGCCGAGAGCATCTTCCGCCCAACTTTCAATGAAATACCGATAGCCGGAATTCCATGTCGGGGCCCCCGTGGAATAATCAACACCCCCATCAGCATTCATGTTGATAATGACTTCATCCGTTTGATCAAAGGCCCCCGGATACGCTCCGTCCCAATACTTGTCTCCCGAGTCCGGAACGTTGTCTTTGTCGTTGTCCTTACGAACAGTGAGTTTATAGGTCGATGGAACCACCCCGACATTGACCAAAGGCGACAACGGCATATCCCGGGCCGTCCCGGAAATGTTCAGGAGGGGATTGGTCGTTCCGTTATAACCGATGCCCTCCGCCGGCCGCGTAATCATCGTTTCCGGGGCGGAGGAGTCAAACACGAATTGGGAGGAAGCCATCTGAGGGGTGATGTTACTCAGGGTGTCATACGCCGTGGCCCTTATGTAATAGGTATGGCCATATTCCCACATGTTGTCGGGATTGTCATAAGACCAGGTGACCTGTCCTTGTCCGGAAATTGAAATGGTCAAACTCGAAGACGTCACGCTAAAGGTCGAAGCTCCGTCCCAATATCGGTCGGCATTGGATCCCGCCCCTCCCAGGGCATGGTCATTCCCCAAATCAATAATCTGCAAATCCACCTTTGCCATGCCCACCCGCTTCAGTGTAATCGGATAATCGCGTGCCGTTCCTGTAATCTCAACCAACGTTTTCCGTGAGACCCCCGTGGCCGGAACAGAAATGGCCGTCACCGGCCCAGAGGAATCAAAAACAAAAACTTCCGAGGAGATATTGACTTGAACGTTCGATACGATATCTGTCGCGGAGGACCGGACCACATAGGTATGACCATGGGTCAACGCCGCATTGAAGCCAGCCGGCGCGTAGGCCCACGTTCCGGACGACTGTCCCACGAAAGTGGCCGAGAAAAAGGACGCCGACTCATCCGTCTCGGAGAAATTACTAGAACCTTGTTTCCAGTACTGTCCCGTGTCGTTGTCTTTAATGGACACCTTTACCCCTGAGGAACCGATGCCGGCATTCAAGTTGCAGTTGGCGGGGAGCATCAGAAAATCGTCCGCGAGCCCCGTCATGGAAGAAAACAGGGAATAATAAGGCTCGCTGCCATAAAGGACGCCTCCAGCGGCGGGCCTTGTCACATAGGTGATGGGCGAGGTATTGTCAAAGGTGAAGGTGGAGGAACCGCTGTCAAAATCGTTTTCGACATTGCCGGCCTTGTCTGTGGCCTCGCTCGTGACGTAATAGGAAGCCCCCGAAAGAAGATCGTCGTTCCCCATACTGCTGTTGGGGTAGCTCCAACTGGGCGTGGAAAGGCTGAATGGGCTACTGAAAAGAGGCGTGGGACTATTGTCTGTAAAGTCATCGTTGATGGCGTTCCACCATTTCATGTCGCTCAAATTCCGCGCGGCAATACGCATTGAGGTCACGTACGAACCAGTGTCCTCCGCCGTCCCCGCGACACCCGTCCCCAATGTCCGCACCACCGTACCGGGAGCCGGGGCTGTGACAAAGGAATTCGGACGGTTTGTATCATAGGTGAACGTCGAATAATAAAGGGCCGACATATTTCCAGCGGCATCGAAAACCCTCATGGAAATCGCGTAAGAGATGCCGGACACCCACGTCGGTGTCGAGCCGCTGAAGTACCAATTGGTCCAATTGTTGGTCGTAAAGGCCATAAACCAAGCCGTCTCATCGGTCAACGAGGAATCGGTATCCCAATTGGGCCCTCCCGGATCATTCAAATCCCACCACTTATTGCCGGGAATGTGGCGTATCCGAATCTGAACATAACTCGTGCAACCGGCTCTGACCCCGCCGGTTGTATCCCCTGCTGTTCCGGCGATGGTGGAGAGAGCGCTCTCGTAATCCACCCCCGCATCATCTTTCGGTACCGAAATGAATCCGGTCGGGATGGTGGGATCATAGACAAATGTTGACACCAGGACCGAACTCACGTTATCGGCATTGTCCGTGGCCTTGACATGGAGCTCATATTGATGGCCCTTCTCCCAATCCGGGATCTCGTCGGTCCCATAGGGGTACGACCAGGGGGCGCTGGAATTCCCGACGGTGATGGTGCTGGAAGTCATCCTCCATTCCGCCGACGCCTTGTTGAATCCATTGGTCCGGTTCCCGGAATACCAATCATCCCCGCCCCCGTCCGCATCATAGAGAGCGACTTCAATTTTCTTCAAGCCGGACCGCGGATTGGCCAGCCCATCCTGGGCCGTTCCCGACAAGACGTTGATGGTTCCGGAACTCTGATAGAGTTGCGAGGGAACGGTGATGGTCGAGACCACAGGAGCCGTCGAATCGTAAACATATTCCGCCGTCGATGTGGTCGAGATGTTGGCCGCGACGTCAATGGCCCGCGCCCGCATCTGATAAGTTTTGTTGACCCGCCAAACGGGAGAGGCCACCGACCAGTCCTCATAAGGCTGATTGACAAAAACCCAGCTCGAACTCCCTTGATTGAAGTCGGAGCCGCCCCAGTAAACGCCGTCCGTATAATCAAAGATTTCCAGCTCAACCTTGGAGAGGCCGGAGTGATTATCGCCGGCTTGCCCCGTGATGTTGTTCAAGAGTTTTGAGGGTCCATAAGCGCCGTTATTGACGGGCGCCGTCAAGGACAAGGTTTCAGGAACCACATTGTCAAACTGAAAGGCAAACAAACCGGGCGTCCCACCCACCTGAGAATTGGCATTGGGTTGGGCGGCATCCGTTCCGTAAATCCGAACCGTATACGTGGAACCGCTCGTTAGGTGAGAAGAAGTCACAAAGGTCGAAGAATATATTTGATTCCCTGTCGATCCTGTCAGGGTTCGCGTATCCAAGAAGACTTCGGCCGAGGTATTGAAACCACTGTGATCAAAATAGTTGTTGTTATGATCCCGAATAGAAAACTTGATGTTCCCAAAACCGGCGAGGTCGGCATTGCTGGTTCCGGATATCTTCGTCAGGCTTTTGATGGGTGAACTGTTTGGAAGCGTGACGCCCGAGGTGGGCGGCGTCGTATCGATAATGACGTTATAGGAGACGGCTTGCGCTCCCAGGTTCGGTGTGGGAAAGGCTTTATCGCGAGAACGGGCCTTCACCACATAGGAGCGGTCGGTGATCCACCCATTCATGACCGTGGGCGGGTCCATCTTCAGCATATCCAAGGCATTGTAGGACCAGGTGCCAGAGGAAGGCCCCTGCGCCACAAAGCTGTCCGCTGTCTTCCAAGCCTGCCCTTCCGTAATGCCACTGGTAAAGATGGTTCCGTTCCAATAATAGGTCGTTTGATCCTGAACGTAATAGACCAATACATCCACGTTGCTGACCCCATTGACGCCCGAATTATTCGGATAATCGGAGGACGTGTTGTCATCGACCGCACCGGTAATGGCCAGCAACTGACTGCGAATGGCGTTGGTGGCTGGGATGTTAATGGCTGTCGACGGCGCCTTGTTATCAACGGTAAAGGTGACCGAAGCGGTCCCGACCACATAAAGAGCATTTTCATTTAACGCCTTGTCCTTGGCTTTGGTGATCAACGTGAAACTTTCGCGGTTATAAATGGCCAAAGACAAGTCCGGCATGGAGACATAACTCCAGGAGGAAGGATGAATGGTCACGGTGCTGAAGGTGGGATCCGGGCCCGCCTTCCAGTCTTGCCCACCCCAATACGATCCGTTTGAATTCCGCCGCAGGGCCAAGCGGATATCGTCCACCTGCCCATATCCGGGGGCATTGCCGTCCTGATTGGCCCCCAAGGCATCCGTAATACTTCCGGATGCGACGGATACGGAGGAGCGCATGGAACCGCCGGCCACTGACGTGATGGCCGCCGTTGGCATCGATATGTCATAGACGGTGGAATAGGAGTCCTCGGGTTCGTTATTGCCGTCGAACACGTTATTCGTCGTGTACGAGTCGTCCTCGGAAAAAGAGTAGATCTTGTATTTATACCCATTTTCAAACATCGTCGAATACGCGATGTCAAATGTCCAGCGCCATAAATTCGATCCGATGCTGGTCAACTGGCTGCCGAGATAGGGTCGCGTGTCGGTCCAGGTCGAGCCGTTCCAATAATAGTTGTCCGCATTGCTCTTATCCGGCTTATTGGTGCGCTGGATGTCGACCTTGACATTATTAAGGCCGGCCTGGCCCACCTGATCGCTCGCCGTCCCCTCAATCCGGATAAAATGGCTCGTGAACCCGGCGAGGGGACTTAGAGCCAGTGAGAAAGGCTCCTGGGTATCATAACTGAAGGCCGCCGAAACGATCGACGTTGATATTTGAGCCGAGTTATATCCGCGGGCCCGCACGGTAAAGCTGGAGGCGTGACTGAACCAATCTCCAACCGCCGGGACCGAGGAGTTCCACGTCCAGTTCGGCACCGCCAGGGCATTGGCCACGCACCAGGTGGATTGGCTGACCCACGACTTGGACACACAGCTCCAATATCGATCGGTGGGATCGCTGTTTCGCTCCACTTGGACTCGAACCTCGACGGTATCCGCGTTGGCGGTCCCGGTCACCTCGGTCAGATTTTGATTGTAAAAACGGTTGCTGGTCGGTTTTTGAAGCACAACGGAGGACGGCGGCGGCTGAAAGACGAAGGTATAGGTGCTCGGATAGACCTCCGACGTTTGCGCATTGCCGGCCTTGTCCACCGCCCGGGTGTACAACCGGTAGGTCACCATGTTGTCCCACAAGTTTTCCTGGACGGTGTCTTTGTACCAGTCCCCGGTGGCGGGATTGTAGGAATCCGCGGTGTTCCATATCTTGTCGCCCGACGGTTCCCACGTCCCATTGGCCGGATCGATATAACGGTACCATTTGGTGTCGACGCCATTATCTCTTTGGATGGCGAACTGAACGGACAAGAGAGATTTGTAACCGAAGGTTGTATCCGTTGCCGTCCCGGAGATCCGTGTCAGCGCGGACACGACGCCGGTGTTGGGTTTTAAAATTGTGGTCGTTCCCGGTTGTATATCATAGGTGGAGACAAAAACGTTGAACGTCTCCGTGTTGGTTGAGCGGTCAATCGCTTGAACATAAAACGCATACCACCGGCCGTCCTGGTTCGTCCCATGGCTCCAATCCGTGGGAATGGCGGAGAGGGTCCAGGTCGTCGAATAAACCACCGCTTGTGTCGCTTGATTGACATTGTCCCAAGCCTGGCCGTTCCACCAGGGATTGGCGGCGGCATCGTCCTGTCCGTCAAATATCTTTACATTGACCCGGTTGACTCCCGATGGGATGTTGCCCGGCGGCACCAAGACATCGCTGATTGTTCCCGTGAGAGTGGTCAAGCTCTTATTAAAATAGCCGGAACCGATATTTCCAAAGCCCGAAGAGGGCGTCGATTTGTCGACGACAAAAGTGGCCGCGGTGTACACTTGTTGAATATTGCCGGGGGTGGAATTGTCCGTGGCTTGAGACTCAACATCATAGCGATAACCGTTCACAAAGGTATTCTCAGGGTCGTTGAATGTTTTGCCCCAACTGGTCCCATTGGACGTCGCTATGGGGAAACTGGAAGCCTGCAGATTCCAATCGTTTTCCGCGGCATTCAGATACAAGCCATCGGATCGGCGCACCCGTATTTTGACGGTCTTAATGCTCGATCCTCCCTGGGCGTCATTGGCCCAACCACTGACCGTCGCCGGATGATAATTCAAATAATTGGTTGCCGATGTCGACAGGGAATCCACGGCCGAGGTGGGAGAGGAATAGTCGATCCGGAATTGCCGTCCCGCGTTCGGGAAATCGGGATCGGCCACGGGATTGCCGGCCAGATCGATCGCCTTCACATAGAGCCGGTAAATCGTCTTATCGTCCCATGAGGAAGGAAGCCCGGTAAAAGTCCAGGTGTCGGTATAAACGGCGGTGGCGTCCATCCAGGAAGCGACCGAATCATAATCGTCCCATTCGCTTGTGTTCCAAAAAGTCCCATCCGGTTGGCGGAGGGCGACCTTGACAATCTGCGGCTTGGGATTGAATCCATCGGCCATCGTTCCCGTGACCAAAGTCAAGCGTTGAAAAGCTTCCAAATGCTCCGGTTCAACGATCCCGGCGGTGGCGGGCGTATCGTCAAAGGTAAAGGTGGCCACCGCGATGTTGGCGTTATTTCCCGCGGAGTCTTTGGGTTTCGCGTGGACCTTGTAAATTCGATTGTTGAGCCACGTCGGCGTGGAGGCGCTGAATTTCCAGCCTTCACTCGTGGTGTTATAGTTACCATCGATGGCTTCGGCATTGAACCAGATCGGATCCCCGGTCACCCACTTTGACCCATCCCAATATTGATCCGTATAGGGCGCGGCCACGCCCGTCGATATGGCCACTTCCACCAACGTGATGGGAGAATCGTTATCGGTTGAACCGCCGGAAACAATGGAGAGGACCCGCTCAAAATCCTGATTGGGATCCGAGAAAGTGGCGTTTGGCGAGCCGCTGTCGTAAAGGAAGGTCTTCCGCTCGCTTAAGGACCATGTTTTTTCGTTCCCGGCTTTATCCGTCACCCGAAGCAAAATCGAGTAGGTCTTCCCATGTTGGAGAGTGGGGCGGTCCCACGCCCAGGAAATCTGTCCGCCGCCCAAATTGGCCCAGGTGCTGGTGGCCTGCCAGACGGTGTTGCTACTCAAACTGACAGTGAAACCGGTCCCGTTGTACCAGGTGCCGTCTCCTCCGGCGCTATCGGACGAAAGGGCGACCTCCACTTTGGCGACGCCCGCCGGCGTGTCAATGGCGGTCCCTTGAATCTGGCTCTGTCCCTGGCTCATGTATGAAATCGGCACCGTCACCACGCCCGTCGGCGTTCCAATGTCATAGGTCACGGTCTGAACCGCCGTCCAGCCCGACGTTGTCCCCGCCACGTCCCAGGCGCGCGCCTGGACCTCATAATTTTGCCCATGCACAAAATCCTGCGTGAGTTCTGTGGTGGGAATGGTAAAGATCCAAGTGGGATTGGCGGCGAAATCGGCGGTCACATAATTGGGAGAACCGATGAAATTCCCGCTGCCATTATGGGTCCCGCTCCAATAATTCGAACCATTTTTAATGCTTACCTGGATGGTCTGGACGCCCGAGGTGGCATCCGTGGCGGTCCCGGAGGAGGTAAAAGGAACCGTGTTGGTGATAAAGGACCCATTGGCCGGCAAGATGATATTGACCGTCGGCGCGGCGCTGTCAAAGGTGAAGGTGACGGATCGAACGGAATAAAACCCTTCATCATTGGGAGTCACAGCGTTATCATAGGCCCGAACCGTCGCATAGTACGACGTTCCGGAATACAAATCATTTGTCGTCAGCCCGGAAAATGACCATGTCGACACTCCAACTCCAAGGGAGGCATTGTCCGTGGTGGGAGGCCCCCCAAGCAAAAAGTCTTTGTTGAGGTCATCCCACCATAAGCCGCCGGAAGGCGGCCCCAACTCGCGAATGGCAATCTTCACCGGATTCACCGTCCCCTTATAACGTGTTCCCGTCTCGGCCATGGTCCCCGTGATCTCCGTCAACGATTTTATAATGGAGGTGTCCGTGGGCGTCGTCACAGCGGACTGGGGGACGTTCTTATCGAAGATAAAGCTGGCCGTGGCAAAAACGACGGAATAAATGCCGGCCTTGTCGAGCGCCCGGGCCTCGATGTGATACTTGTAATCGGTCAAGAAAGTAAAGGTGGTATACCAATTGGTCCAGGTGTTTGATCCCGCCGCATTAAACCAGGCCGTACCGTCATTCGCCACATCAATCGTGTAAGCCGAAGGAGAATAATCGTCCCCGTAGGCCCAATAGCGGGCGGGATCGGATTTATAAATACGAACCTGGACGGCTTGAACCCCTGTTCCCCCGGCATCATTTGTCACGCCCGTGATCATCGTGACGGTCGACAGACGGGGCTGGGTGTCGTCCGCCGGCGTTGAATCGTTCGGCGTCGTGATCGTCAACGTGGCGGGGCTGGAATCGTAGGTGACGGTAAATCCCACGCCGGCGGGAGCCGTGCTCGCCGCGAACTCGGCGTTCCCGGCCAGATCGACGCCCCGGGGAACGATCCGATACGAGTAACCATCGATAAATTTGCTCTTCAGTCCCGTAGGAACCGTATAGGTCCAATTATTGATTTCGGTCGTCGTATCATTCTTGACTTCATAATAGGTCGGATTGACGCCGTCAAAGAGCGAGCCCGCCCACCACTTATTGCTCTGGACCTCGTAAAAGGCGATGCCGACGGTATACGTCCCCAATTTTGCATTGTAGTTCCGGTCGCCGAAACGCTCATCGGAGGCCGTCCCGGAAATGGTGGTAAATCCGGTGACATAGGGGGGTAAAGGCGAGGTGACGGTGGTGGTCGGGATGTCGCTATCAAAGAAAAACGTGTTAACCGTGGAATCCTTATAATTACCCGCTTTGTCTTTGGCCCGGGCCGTCACCGTGTACTGGTGCTCGTTTTCCAGCGTCAAATCGGAATCATTGAACCTCCAATCCGTCAGGGTTCCGTCGTTCATCCCCAGAGGATAAGGCCCTCCCCCCGTGAAGGTGGCTCCGTTAAAATCATCCCCGTCTGTCACATCGTGAATGGAAACGGTCACGGTCGACAATTGTGTGGCGCACGTGCCTGAATCCAGGGCCACCCCGCCCATCGGGGTGGACAACATAATCGGTGAATACACCTTACCAGTCGCTGGTGTGCTGATGGAGACGGTCGGCGTGGTGAGGTCGAGCGTAAAGGTCACCGTCGCATAGATGGTCGAATAGTTGGTGGCGTTATCAAGAGCCCGGCTGATGAGGGTATAGGTGGAGTCCGCCACCATGCCGTTTGGAATCGTGTAACGCCAGCCGGTGGTCCCATCCGGGGACGCATTGAACCAAGACGCCGTCGTCGTCCAGGAAGATCCTGTCCAATAATAAAGCTGGGCGGTGCCGGTTGAGATATTCAGTTCCAATTGTTTCAAACCCGACAAGGCTGCATTGACGGTCCCCGACGCCTGGCTGAAGCCCTGAATAAAACCGCCATCGGAAGGCTGGGAGATGGTGACGGTGGGGACGGTGTTGTCGATGACAAAGTTGACGATGTCGGAACCGAGGCTGGCGGGGACGCTGAAGTTTCCGGTTTCCGTCCCGTCCGCCTGGTAGGTGGCGTCCTCCGATCGAGTCTCCGCGGTGTACTGACTATCAACGCCCCGCCACGTGATTGAGCCGAAATATTCCCAGGTGTTGTTAGCGGTTTGAATCCACCCGCTGTTCGAAACGGCAGTCCCCGAAGAGAAGACATTGGGCCCCGGCGTCCAATACCAGGTGTCGCCGGCATCAAGGTAGGAAACCCGAACGAATATCCGCCGAACGCTGGAGTTCCAGGGTGATCCCGGATCTGACGACGATCCGGTAAAGGGACGGGGACCGCCGCTGACATGCGATCCTTTATATTTCCCTCCGTGACTGGGGAAGGTAATGCTGGCCGTCGGTTTCACCGTGTCAACCAGGAAAGTGCGTGAGGACACGCCGGCGCTAAAGGTGGTCTCGTGATTGCCGGCGACGTCGATCGCACGCGACAAAAGGACATACCACGTGTTGTATTCATTCAGGAGGCTGTTGATGACGGCATCCGTCCGCGACCAGTTGGCGGAGGCATCGGAAGAGGTCCCGACCCAATAAGGACAAGGTTCCGTAAAGAACATCGTACCGGGGCTGTAACATTTGTTGGCGTACAACAACGATTGCAAAGAAAAGCTGGTGGCACGAACCGCATAATTGTCATCGGCCGTCCCGGAGGGGGTGGTGAGACCATTGATAGGTTGATTGGCCGTTGGGCGAGTGATGCCGGAGGTCGGCGGGGCCGTATCCCACGTGAAATCCTTGGACTCCGTCACACCATTGGTGGCTCGATCTTTAACAACAATGTAAGCCGTGTATGTTTTACCGGTGTCAAAGGCTTGAGCGCTCTGAAAGCTGGAATGGGTCACGGTATAGAAATTGCCACCGGCAGGTGAGCCCAACAAACATGAATTATCCGTAGCCGTAAGACAATCGACGGCAGAGGCCTGCCAGGAGGAGGAGATTGAAACCCAGTATTGAACACTGGGATCTGTTCTCTTCAAACGGAAGGTAACCGTTTTACTGGCGCTCGGCATCCCATCGGAATCATCGGTGGCGGTCCCGGAGAGAGAGGGCAACGCCACCTTGAAGTCGACGTCCGGCACCGTAATTCCAGCGTTGGGATTACCACCGTCGATATAAAACGGAACCGGACTCTGATAGGGGCTTTCATTGGGTGTTCCCAGCGCCTGGGACTCAATCTGGAACTTGTGCAAAGACGTCCATGAGCTCTGGGGTATGGTGAATGTCCATTCGGGGGAGTTGATGAAATCCGCATTGACAAGCCCTTCGATCGTGTCGGAGGCCACCCACATCGTCCCATCCCAAACCTGATGGCTGGTGGCGTTGGTGATGTCTTTCAGCCTCGCTTTCACCCCTGTGGCCGCGGGGCTGTTGGCGGTTCCCGACAAGGTCGCCAGTGACGGTTTATAATAAGGATTGGATCCATCCGGTTTTTGAATCCGGGACTCCGGGATGGGAGGGGTCCAGTGGAACATGATTCGGCTGGTATTGCTCGCCGCCGTATCCCGCAGATCTTCAATATTGGACGCCATGTCCTGGGCCGCCACCAAAATATGGTAATCGCCCGAGGCCGGCCATGTCGGCGTGGAAACACCGGTGGCGTACCACCGGACCGGACTTTCCGGCACCGTCGTGGCCAGCACCCAATAATTGGAAGAGGTGGAAGGAGTTTCCTGGGGAAGATCCGACCCGTCTGAATTCAATTCAAAGAGGCCATTACTCTTGTTCCACCATTTATGATTGGACTCCCGATGATAGGCAATGAAAACACGCCAGGGGCCGGACGGGCCGTTGTCCGCGGTCGTCCCGGAAATCGTCGGTAGAGTCGACTTGGTGGAGTCGTGCGTGGGCAGATTGATGATGGAGGTGGGCCCCTGGAAATCGGCCGAAAAGGTGACAGTCGAATAGGAGTGGTCAAAATGGCCTGCCTTGTCGTACGCGCGCGCATTGGCTTCGTAAGTCACACCTGTGTCCCAGGCCGCGGTGGAAAGCGTCCAATCCCAGGGCCCCGTTCCCGTCGGGGAAACGTCATTCCATGTGTCCGACGTCTCATCCACCACCCACGTCCCCACGGGACCTTCACTCATGTCCAGAAACTTGTCGTCGGAATCCCGCTGCAGTCGAACCTGGACCAAATTGACCTGGCCAAAACCGGTATCGCTCGCCGTGCCGGCGATATTCCCCTCTTTGGAGATGTATCCATCATCGACGGGAAAATTAATCTTTGTATTTGGTTCTGTCGGGTCGTAATAGAAGGTAACCGACGATAATAATTGCTCTTCGTTCCCGGCCTGATCGACCGACCGGACTTGAAGATTGTACATGGCGTCGGACACCCACTTGGCGTTGGCGGGCGCCGTTGATCGCCAGTTTTCATCCGCGGGTTCGCTGTCGGTCAGATCCGTATTGGGGGGATTCGGCTCCGCCGTGGGCCACTGCCCTGGTTCCGCCGGATCCCAGTTCCCGCTAAGGGTCAGGTAGGACGTGGCTCCCCCCCACTGAAAAACTTTAAGGAGAGTCTCCACGCTATACAAGCGTGTGTTATCAAAAGCGTTGCCGGTGAAATAAGAATAAGTGGAGGAGTAAAACGCGCCCCCTGCTGGGAATGTGATGGTGGATCCCGGCGCTTCCGGGGGTCCAGCGGAATAATAATCATAGGTAAAGGTGACCGTGTCAACATCCACCTCCCAATTGCTCAGGGCTCCCCCTTCATTCAGCTCTTTCGCAATGTCCCGAGCCCGGCTCACGACCTTATATTGAATGCCATTGGACAAAGTGGGTATCGTGACGGACCACGTTCCGGCCTGAGCTGAATAATCCACTTTCTTCCAATAGAGGCTCGCACTGGGATCCGACGGGAAACTGTCGTTATCCCCGCCTTTAAATCCGACGGTGCCTCCCGGACACGAACCCGCCGGTCCCCAACAATATGTTTGACCGCCCCCCCAAAGCCTTAAATACACCGATTCGATGGCGGTATTGTCGCTCGCCCCGCCTGTTAATGTCGTCAGGGATGAGATATAAGCGCTCGGGATGCTGGTGGCCTGGGAATCCGGCTTCTGCCGGTCGATGGTTATGCGGATGGCGGCGCCCCCGACGCCGGGATCTCCGGGGATGGGTTGCCCCTCTTCGTTCGTCGCCGAGTCCTTTCCGCGCGTGCGGATCCAGTACTTGCTGTTGTTGGTGAAGTTGGTCGAACAATTGACGGTGTAGGGCCAATCGTTCACATCCAGCTCTCCCGCATTCAACCAGGTGGCCTCGTCCAAACCGACAAACTTATACCCGTCATAATACTGGCCCGCCCCCTCATAAGATCCGTTATCCTTCTTAATGTAAAGATCCAGAGAGTCGGCCAACCCTGGTGATATATCGATCACCGTCCCCGACGTGTACTGAAAATCTGTGTATGTCCCGCCATCCACATGGGAGGTCACGGTCGATGTGGGAGGAGTGATGTCGTAGCGGAAATTCTTTTCCTTTTGGCCCGCCGATTCGCTGTTGCCGACTCTCCCCAAGGAATCTTTGCCCTGGACCCTCACCTTGTATTTGATGCCGTCAGCCAGATTGACGCCGGAAGGCAGGGTGTACCCCCAGGGGGAAGCGCCCGCGATCGTTGCATAGGTGGAAAACTCGGCAGAGTAGGCGACCCAGGCGCTTCCATTCCACACGATCGAAGGCGCCACGGACGGACTCGAAATTTCAATGTGGATCTGCGCCAGCCCGGAGGCGTCGGACGCCGTTCCCGATATCGCCGGTATTTCATTTCGAAATTCATTGGAGACATTGGGAATGGTGAGCTGCACAACAGGAGGGCTCATGTCGCAACGGAAACTGCTGGACGCCACCCCGGCCGTAAAGTTTGTCTGCAGGTTGCCGGCACTGTCTTTGGCCCGGGAAACGATCCAAAAATAGTCGCTGTCCTCCGTCGTTCCAAAGGTCGGGCCGACGATCGACCAGGAAGAGGTATGGAGGGTCGTCGCGACAAGGTAGCTGTCCGGCGTCGAGGCGGAACCCGGATCGGCGCAGATGGCCTCAAAATCCGGCGAACAGGCGATCCAATCCGAGGCCTCGCTCCCTGTCCGCAAACCGCTCCAGAACTTTTTGTCCGTCACATCCATGATGAACACCCGTATGTTCGAACCGGAAATACCGGACGTCGCATCGCCAAAGTCCCCGTAAAACGTGGCCCCAACGGATAGACCTGAATTTACCGGGGGCGGCAGGACGTCGCCAAAGGTTCGATTTCCCGCTTCCGTCAAAGCCCCGAGAATTGATGTGGTCGGCGGAGTGACGTCCCAAATAAAAGTGACGGTTGAATAAATCACTTCCATGTTTCGGTCAAAAGACAACGTCGGAGTTTTCGTCTGGTCGTAGGCGCGGGTGTAAAGAGCATATTCCTTCCCTTCCTCGGCGCCGGCGAAGGCGCTGGTTTTTGACCACGTATGTCTCCCTTCGCCGTCTTCTCCCGGATCGATGGTGATTCCCAAATTCCATTTTTCACTTGCATTGTTGAAGTCGCTGCCATAAAACCATTTTCCAGCGCCCACTTCGGCGACCGCATATTCGACATAACCAAGGCTTCCGCTGCCGGCAATGGCCCCTACCTTGTCATTGGCGGTTCCGGAAATATTGGTGTTGTTCGCGTAGGTTCCTTTCGAGTTGGGAATCGAATCGGGTCTCTCCCCCGGAGCGTCTTTGTAAAGATCGTAAACAAACGTCAACGTTGAGAACACGTTGGAGTATTTTTGGCTACCGTCGCGCGCTTTGGCGATGACCCGAATCGTGTGGCCTTTCATGTCGGATTTGAGCCAGGCGCTGGTATAGAAGGTCCACTGACCACTCGTGGCCACGGGCGTCGAGATCCAATACTCCGGATCCCCCTGTTCCCATCCGGACATATCCATCTTCAAGGTCCCTTGCTCATAGTCCTTAATCTTTAAATAAACACCATTGGTATAGTTAAGAAACATCGTATCGCTGGCCGTCCCCTCGATGTTGGTGACATTTTTCAAGAACTGACCGTTGGCCCCCGGGACGGTGGGGGTGGTAATCGCCACCAGAGGCGGCGTGGTGTCGATGGTAAACCATGCTGCCACATCATAAGGGTATGTGTTTGAAACATCCGCCCAACCGGTATTAAATGTCGGATCACCAGCCGTTGTCTGATATTGTCCAAAAGAATCCTGATAAGAAGCAGCAATGTTCCGGTTGGTGTATTGGGCGTAAGGAGCCTGAACGCGGATGTTGCCGGAAGTGGCATAGGGAACCCAGAAATAAAGCCGGTACCCGTTGGTGTTGGGTGAAATCGACGTGTCAACAGGAAAGGTGGCGTAAATAACCTGATAACTCCCTGTAAAGTCATTTTTCACAAACGTCGCCGTGGCCACGTTTACGTTATTGTCAATATCGTATATGGCGGCAATGGGAACATGGCTCGGGGCGGCGGCTGTGTAGGCATAAATATTGACACGGGCGATATTCAATGATTGCGTAATCTTGAACACTTGTCCGACCTTTGTCGTTTGATTGGCTGTCGTATTAGTATAACGTTCGTACATGTTCCCGAAGACATGGGCATCTGAATCCTCAAACATAATGGCCGGGATGAGATCGGACCCCGTCCAGCTATCTCCGCCGTCCGCGGTGTAAAAACACTTGACGCTCGAATCAAGCGCGCTGTCGTCTCCGTCCCAATTTGGCCATTGCAAAGGCGGTTGATATCCAGCATACCCTACGGGAGCGGCAATATACCCTTGCTCGGCGCCGGCTTGCTCCGGATTACTCGATATGATGATCCAGTAGACATTATCCTTGACGACTCGGGCTGTTCCCGAGCTGAACGTGATGGTATTCCACATGGCCGCGCTATTAAGGGACGCGTTATTCAAATCTCCATAAGCGATGGCACTTGAAACGTCAAGGCCCAATCCGCCCTGCTGAAGATCAAACAGGGGGGAGTTCCCGGCGGAACTGGCCAGATAAACCCGATAGTCGGTTGCGTTATTACTGGCGGCATCCGACGTGCAGAACCGGATGCTGTTAAACGTCAAATCCGTGAGAGCTTTGAAACGAACGGCCACAGCATACGCTTGACTTCCTGATCCGACGCCAACATTGACTGTTTTTGTCATGTTGGTAGCGGCAGCGTTACTATTAGATGGTATCGTGGTCGCAATCGGCTCGACAAATCCCCAATCATAATCGCCGTAACCGACGGGCGTTCCAAAAAAGAAGGTTAGCCCCACCAATCCCAAGAGACTGGCGGCTTTAAATAGCTTCCGATGGCATCGGTAAAAACCCATTTACCTCTCCGCTTTTGCGACCCGCCTGACATCCGGGTCACCATCTTTCTTCAGTCTTTTCAAAATCTTTCTCGCTTCGCGGCTGGTGTGCCACTTCAAACTGAAGGCCGCCTGTTTGCGCATTTTGGGGTCCGGATCCTGAGAAGCGATCTTTAAAGCCGCTACCGCCGCCGGCGTGTCGGAAAGAGCCAAAGAGCGGATACATGCACTACGAACCGCCGGATGAGGTTCGAACTGAAGGGCGGCGGCCAGGGCTTCGGTAGCCGTCGGATCTTCAGCGTAACGCGACAACTCTTGAGCGGCCCCTCTTCGCACCTGGACGTCGGAATCGTTCTTAAGACTGTCCACCAACTCCTGCACAACACCCGGAGCGTCGTTTTTCACAAGCACCTGGTTCAGCCGGTGCCGAACTTGCGGGTCTCTCTCGGCCCTTTTCGCCGCCTTGATTTTCTCTTCCCCAACAAGCTCCTTGTGCTTCCGCATAGCTTCTATGGCGCTCAATCGCTTAAATCTATCGGCGCTATTCAAATCCTGTTCTACGGATTTCATTGGCTTCTCTTTCTTAACAGCAGTTTTCTTTGCCTTCGGTTGGGCCGCTAAAACGGGCATATTCGAAATTAAAACGGTTGAACATACTAAACTCAAAAATAGAAACATCGTTCGCCAAATGCCATTGCGAGCGAAAATCCTCGTCGTCATTCCCGCGAAAGCGGGAATCCAGGACGTGAACACCGGACTGGATTCCCGCTTTCGCGGGAATGACGAATGCACTGCACCCGTAATAACAGACTCATTCGCCCGCACGCACGCGCGCGCGATATAGTTTTGTTGTGACATGTTTTGTTGCTGATTCATTGTTCCCCTTTTTGTTTTCAGATCCGAGCCATCGAAAACCCTGCCATACACCCAGACCTCTGTTCACCCTTTTCAACCGTCACGCGCATGTCTTTAGCCCACAGGCGATTTGACCGAGCACACTCACCATTGACGCGACAGTCCAGAGGGCTGGGTGCTGCTGGGGAACGATTAGCGGAGGAGTTGTGTCGAGGAAACAACAAGGGAGATTAAAAACTGAAAACTGTTCCGCATGGCCCCAAAGGCGTGACCGCACTTCGAGATCACCGACTGAAGTCTCCCGTTTCTAAACACGTCCAACGGGATCTTAAATTTTTTCCCGGTCAACCAACCGGCCGACGATTCACACGATTCTTTTGCGACGCGATGGATCCATCCGAAGGACATCTTCCAGGAACGGGATATTGCATAGAGTATGGAACGAACGCCGGGGGTGAGAGGATTCATTAAAAGCTGCTGGAGGCCGCTGACAAAAAGGTTTTCTAATTGTTTCTTGGCTTTGGGGGAGCTTAAGCGGCGGTTGAACTTGTCACGGACGTCCAGATCGCTTAGGTCCAATGCGGGGGCGGGAATGGTAATGGAAACCTTGGCATCGGCAGAAGCCAATTGAGACCCGCTGGGGGAAAAGAGAAAAACCCCCATAACGGTCCCTGTGAGGAGCAAGATTTTTAATGTGCTCTTCATGATCTTTTCGATCCGATATATCAGACCAAACATCTACCTTCAAATTTAACGGAATTTCGCTCATTGTCAATTGAAATTCTTGTGACATGTTTATGACAAAATTAAAGGCGGAAATCGGAGTTCGGAGTGTTGTACTTCGGTTTAATCTGATTGCAGTGTTTTTTCGGCGGCGGAAACGGTATTTTGCAGGAGCATGGCCACAGTCATGGGCCCGACCCCTCCGGGGACGGGAGTAATCCAAGAAGCAACATTCTTGACGGCATCAAAATCGACGTCTCCTTTCAAGCCGTTTTCTGTTCGTGAAATTCCGACGTCAATCACCACCGCTCCTTTTTTCACTCCCTCCTTATTAATGAAGTGGGGCTTGCCCAAGGCCGCGACGAGAATATCGGCATTTCTGCAAAGCTTCATCAGATTCTTCGTCTGAGAGTGGGCGATGGTCACTGTCGCGTTTAGGCTTAAAAGTAATTGAGCGACAGGCTTTCCTACGAGCGCCGAGCGTCCGACGACAACAGCGTTTTTCCCTTCGACGGCGATTTTTTCAAATAAAAGCATTTGAATGATTCCCGCCGGCGTGCAAGGTAAAGGAATCCCTGACCGTTTAATCTCGTCCCACGACTTAAGACGACTCATCGCGCCTTGATTATAAGGATGTAACCCATCCGCGTCCTTCCTTGGATCAATGCGGCTGATCACTTTCTCTGGGTCGATGCCCTCCGGCAGAGGAAGTTGGACGATCATGCCGTGAACTTTTGTGTCGCGATTCAAGTCGTCGATGATTTTGATCAAATCGCTCTCGGAAATGGATGCGGGAAGCGGCTTGTGAAATGAAACCAATCCGAACTCCTGGCATTTCTTGATTTTCTGATCGACATAGACATGCGAGGCGGGATCCTCTCCGACCAAGACCGTGGCCAATCCCGGAACGACGCCTTTCGATTTCAATGCCTCGCAACGTTTTCGAACGTTCTCTAAAACCGTCGCGGCTATTTTTTTCCCGTCAAGAATTTTTGCCATTAGAATTTAATCTCCTTCGGCTCGTCATACCGGCAATCGCCCGTCATACCGGCGAAAGCCGGTATCCCGTCCGGTGTTCACGTCCTGGATACCGGCTTTCGCCGGTATGACGAATTAATTCCCCTGGGGCACGAGGAGGTTCATCGCATTCCGTAACACCGAGGTGCGAAGCTCTCTCACGCCCGTCTCCAACACCGGCTCCCCATCGACCTGCGGATAAAGGTCATCGTCCGAATGCACATTTAAAAAACGGGCTTGCAAGGTGAGAGTCGTTTCATCCCGCAATGATTTTCCCATTCGTCCTTGAATGAATTTTATGAAATAGCCGCATCGACTTCTCACGGGCATAAAAAAAGCGTTTAAAAGGCCGTCCGCCGGACTGACATCCTCTCGAAAAAAAAGACCCCGGTTAAAATAGGGAGAATTACAGATAATGCCGAGCGCGGCGCGGAAAGTTTGGTACTGCGTAAGGCCTCCTTCTCCCCACTCCAATTGAATCCGGTGCGCCTTAAAGTTCAGGATGTCTTGCCACGGATTCGACACTTTTTTCTTCAAGGCGGCGGCGGTCCGCCCGAAGCCGGCGTTATTGACAAAGACCCGATCGACCGGCCCGGCTTGAAGAAGCCCCACATCAAACTTCATCTCCCTGATATTCCATGCCAGGAGCGCCTCCGCGACCTTCTCCCAATTCATGAAACCCGCCTTCCTTGAAAAATCGTTGGCCGTCCCCACCGGAATGAGGGCCAGTGAAATCTTGTCGAAGGCCTTCGCTTTATAGAGAAATTGGGCGACGCGGCTGAACGTCCCGTCGCCTCCCCAAAGGGCGATCCGCGGGCGGCCTTCCCAGAGAGCCCATTCCACGACGGTTTCCAAATGGGTGGGATGACTCTCCCGTTCGATCCACGTGAACGATTCGTCCGGTTTTTGAAGGAAAAATTTCTTAACGGCTTGCCGGTGGCGGACGCTGGGATTAAGAAGGTGAAAAAATCTCTCTGTGTTCATGCCGACCGCAACCGTTTAAAGGTTTGCTCCACCACGTGCCAAACATCGTTCGGCCTCTCCGACAAGACCGGATCCAAAAGCTCCCCTCCATCGTAACTCCAGGCGGCGATGTGGGTCACGCCTTCTTTCACGGCGATCTCACACGCCTTGGGGATTTCCTGTTCGGCTCCCGCGGGCAGTCGCATTGCTTGAATCCAGATTTGAGATGACTTTTGATGGGGACGGGCGTGATCCAACACCAGGCGCGAAAACTCACCCACATGGCTTGTGACGTCGTGCTTCGTGTGCCAACGCCAATAGGGGTCGCATCCGAGGATGTCCACATATCTCAACGCTGCGGCTTCTTTCCAAACGCGGTCGTATTCCTCATTGCCTTTGAAGGCGTAGAGGCACAGAGCGTTTTTCATGCCCTGGGCGTGGACAAAAGACATGAGATCATTCAAGAAACTTTTCATGGTCTCGAGCCGAAATTGCCGGGCCGCATCGTTCAGCTTCGTTGGAAGAGAAGCCCCCACCTGCTTTTTAAAAAGCCCCTGGCACGCGGCACAGACACAGGAATAAATCCCCTCCCACTCCGAATCGAAGTCAAAGGAGATGTGGGGTTCATCCCAAAAAACCACTTGGGCCCCCATGTCGCGGACGGTCAAGATCCACTCCATCATGAAGGATCGCCACTCCGGCCGATTGAGGCAGGCCGCCGGCATGACCCGCCCATCCGACATCATCTGCCAGGAGTCCCGATGTTCAAGGAGAAACCGCGAGAGCGCCTCTCCGCCAAACACGCCGCCCAATCCCCAGGGGTCCGCCCAAACTTCAAGGCCGGCTTTCCTTGACTCCCGGATGATTTTGTCGAGGACGGCTTTGTGGAAGGTTAAATCGGTCTCCGAGACCGTATGCACGATATAGTCGCACGCGTCGGCAATGCGCTTGATATCCGACTGGGCGTGAGAGACAAACCTGTTCCCAAAGTAGGAAACGCCAAACTGAGTCATAAATTACCGATAATTCTCAAATTGCAGGGGCAAGCCATAGTCTTTTTGTTTTAACAGCTGGATGGCAGCCTGCAAATCATCCTTGATCCGGGAGGCCACGCGGACCTTATCCCCCTGAATGGAAGGGGTGACCTTGAGCTTCGAGCTTTTGATATCGGCCACGACCGCCTTGGCCTTCTCGGAACTTAACCCTTGAATCAATTTCACGACCTGGCGGACCTTGCCTCCCAAAGACGCCTCCACCTTCTGGTAATCGAGCGATTTTAAATTGACGCTCCGTTTGGCGAGGCGCGACTGCATAACGTCCACCACGCTTTTCAACTTGCCTTCATCATCGGAGTGAAGGGCCAACTCCCCCGTCTTCTTGTCAAATTCCATCCGGGAGATGCTTCCGCGAAAATCAAACCTCACCGAAATTTCCCGGTTGGCTGCATTGACGGCATCATCGACCGCCTGCAGATCCACCTTGGATACCACATCAAACGAAAATTCATCCGCCATACAACCTCCCTTTAAGGTTCCCGAACCACGGGGGCTTCATCGATGGCCTTGTTGGCCAGCTTGTCCGCCAGCTTCAGCATCGGGTGAGTCCGGGGTCGATGAGTGAATTGAACCGCATCGAACTTGTTCACCCGATGCTTCACTTCATCATAAAATTTCTTGAGTTTCTCCGACTTCAAAGCGTATTCGCCGTTTAACTGCTTCACCAGCAATTCGCTATCGAGCGTGCACTCCACAATCCCTTTCGTCACGTCGGCCGCGTGATCCAACGCCAGAATCAGCGCCCGGTATTCCGCTTCATTGTTGGTGCACGTTCCGATCGAGCGATAGTCCTGAACCAGTTTGTTGTCGGCCTCATCGTAGAGGAGCGCCCCGATGCCCGCGGGACCCGGATTTCCCCGGGAGGCCCCGTCCGAGTAGGTTTTCACCTGACGAATCTTGTGAGCTTTGGCTTTACGCCTTTGGATCTCATCGGCTAAGAGTTCCTCCCATCGGCTCAATTCCTCAAAGGTGGCGGATTTTAAATATGACTTAATGTCCATGTTACTCCCCATCTGATCCCCGCGCCCGTCATGCCTGCGCAAGCAGGCATCCAGGACGTAAACATGTATCCAAAATCACAGCCTGGATTCCGGCTTTCGCCGGAATGACGGCTCATTCTTTTTTCTTCTCTCTTCGTTTGATGTCCTCGGAGGTCTTCTTTAACACATCAGCCAACCGGTGAACGTGGGGAAACGGCAACACCACCCGCGACCGGATCCGCCCGCGCGATTGGCCCGGCGGCAAAAAGACAAAATCCAGGATGACCTCCTCTCCCGAGAGAAAGAGAGCTGACATGTTGCTGTACACGCCCAGCTCCGTCACCGGATCCAAATCGATGGTCACAGACGTTGAAGGAGGCGGCAAAGATCCTTCCGGGGGGGTGGAGCCTTGAACCCTGACTTCCTTAAAATTCGGGCCCCATTTCGTGTAGGTTCTTCTGCCCCGCTTAAATCTCTTGGGCTCCGTCATGAGGGGCTCCGAAAGGGCGTGGGCTTCTCCCGCCGAAATCCAAAAAACCACTCGATGGCCTTCACAATGCGCTCCGCCGCCCGGCCATCCCCGTAAGGGTTCACCGCATTGGCCATCCGCCGGTAATGCCCGGGATCGGTTAAAAGCCAGGACACCTCCCGAACAATGCGCTTTTGGGTCATCCCGATGATCCGGACCGTCCCCGCGCGAACGGCCTCCGGCCGCTCGGTCACCTCTCGCAGGACAAGGACGGGCTTTCCCAAAGACGGCGCTTCCTCCTGGAGGCCCCCCGAATCCGTCACCACCAGCCGACTCCGGTTGATGAGGTGAGTCAGGTCGTAATAGTTAACCGGCGGGATGAGATGAATGTTCCTCCGGCCTGAGAGCCAGCGGTGGGCGGGCTTTTTCACGTTGGGATTGGGATGCACGGGGTAAATCCAGTGAATCCGTGGAAAATTCCGGCTGAGTTCAACGACCGCCCGGCAGATATCGTGGTAAGGCGCCCCGAAATTCTCACGCCGATGCGCGGTCATCAGGATGAGGGACGCTTTCTCCTGTTGAATCCGCTCGAGGGCGCGCTTTAAAGGGCCGGACTCAATCGACCGCTTAAGCTTAACCGTGTGAAGAAGGGCATCGATCACGGTGTTTCCTGTGACAAAAATACTCCCGCCGGATAAGTTTTCCTTTAGAAGGTTCCGGCGCGATTCCGTCGTCGGCGCAAAATAAAGGGTGGCGAGGGCGTCAGTCAGGCGCCGGTTCATCTCCTCCGGAAAAGGCCGGTAGCGGTCCTGCGTCCTTAATCCCGCTTCCACATGTCCGACGGGAATTTTTTCGTAATAAGCCGCAAGGGATCCGCCCAGGGTGGTCGTGGTATCGCCATGAACCAGCACCAGGTCCGGCCGGACGCGCTTGAGCACCTCTTCAAAGCGGTTGATGACTTTGGTGGTGATGTCAAAGAGGGACTGCCCTTCCTGCATGAGATCCAAATCAATGTGGGATTTCAACCGGAAAAGGGCGAGGGCCTGATCCAACATCTGGCGGTGCTGGGCGCTCACCGCCACAATCACGCGAAAATGCGGGGAGGCCTTCAGGCATTTCACCACGGGCGCCATTTTAATGGCCTCCGGCCGCGTCCCAAAGAAACACAGAACCTTTTTCATACTTTTTTCATTCCGACCATCGTCAAACTCACCAAGGCCAAAACCAGCGTGACCACGTAAACAAAAAGCACCACCTCCCGCTGAGACCAGCCGGCATCCAAGAGCCTGTGATGCAAATGCCCCCGGTCCGGCGTGAAGGGATTTTGCCGCCTCCAGAGCCGCCGGCCAAAAGCAAAGGTCATGTCCATGACCGGGACCGCCACCAGTAGAAATGGAACCGCCAGGACCGCCAGAAGGGTCGTCTTAAAAGTTCCAATGACGGCGATGCAGCCCAACAAAAATCCCATGCTCAACGATCCGCTGTCCCCCATAAACACACGGGCGGGATAGAAATTATAAACAAGAAAACCCAGGACGCCTCCCACGAGGGGAGCGGCGATGAGCCCCGCCAACTTCATCTGTTGATCAAACAACACGGAATGCCCCCGCACCTGGATCAAGGTCACCGATAAAAAAGCGCCCGCCACAATGGCCACCACTCCGCCGGCCAAGCCGTCCAGGCCATCAATCAGATTGATGGCGTTGGTCATCCCGACCAACCATAAGACCGTCACAATCTGGACCAGCCACAAGGGAAAATGGGCGTACGCATCGACAGTCGTGATGGACAATCCATAAATCCGAACGCCGTAAATCATGGCCACGTACGCCGCGATGATCTGAATCAATAATTTCATGCTGGGCTTGATCGGTTTTCGGTCGTCAAATATGCCGAGAACGAACAAAAGAAGCGTCCCAAACAAGATGCCCGCCATCTGCTCGTTGAGCTTCAAGGTGAAAAGGGCTTCTTTTCGATGAATAATGAGGTGCTTGAAACTCAAAAGACGATCAAAGGCCGGATAAAACCACCACAAGACCAGGAGGCCGACAAAAAACCCGCCGATGATGCCGATGCCGCCCCAGCGGGGCTTGATCGAGGTGTGGATTTTCCGGGGGTTCAAAAGATCTACGGCTCCGAAACGGTGGGCGAATCGCCCGCTGAGAGGGGTCACAATAAGCGACGCGATGAAAGCACTCAGCAAAGCGACGAAATAAAGTTTAATCACGAATTCCGGCCTACTTCGTATGATCCTTGTAAATTGGGAACTTAGCGCACAATTTTTTGACGTCCAAACGGATGCGCTCCAACACTTTTTCATCCGCTTTGTGATCGAGCGCCTCCACGATCCAGGACGCAATCGATTGCAT
>JAJAPZ010000028.1 GCA_020523905.1 Candidatus Obscuribacterium magneticum | reverse complement strand
AAGTCGCGACATGCGACATTAGCTAATGTCGCATGTCGCGACTTGACCCCTAGTTCTAAGAGAGCTTTAAGGCGAGGTTCAAAAGCTGTTCTTCCGAAATTCCCAGGGAATAATAATTCTCGTAATAGGCATGGATGAGAGATTGCGTTTGGCTGGCCCGGATTTGCTCCTCTCTCAACTCTTTTACGCGTTCCAGGAGCTGTTGGACCAATTGGGGAGTGACGGTTACACCGGCGTTCTTCAAATCCGTTTCATGTTTTTTCAATACTTCTTCCACAGCCACGGAGCCGCTGTGTTTGCCGAACACAAATCGCTGCTTCCCCCCCACCAAGCTTTCCGGAATGAATTGGTAAATGGCAGGGTTAATGGCGATGCCGGCAGTGTGGATGCCGGACTCGTGGTAAAAAACACCTTCCCCCACAATTGGCATATGGGGCTGGATGGCGATTCCGGAATAGTCTTCAATTAACTTTCGGATGGGGACGAGAAGCTCATACCGGAAATTGGGAAGCGTAACGCCGTAGAGAAGCTTAAGTTGCATCACGACCTGCTCAAGGGGGGCGTTTCCCGCCCGCTCGCCGATGCCGCACATGGTGACGCCCGCATGGGAAGCCCCGTGGGAAAGCGCCCGCACGCAATTGAGAGCGCCCATCCCGAAATCGTTGTGGAAATGGGCGTGAAGCTCGACACCCTTCTTAGTTGTGATCTCGACAATAGGAGGAAAGTAATAATCGACCGCCTCGGGGGTAAAGCACCCGACCGTATCCGAGAAACAGAGGCGCGTCCCGCCGGCTTCGATGCAGGCTCGGCCCCACTCCAAGAGGTATTCCAAATGCGCACGCGACGCGTCTTCGGAAGCAAACTCAATCTTCTTGAACCCTTTCTCCCGGGCATAGCGGATGGACGAGGTGATCATTTTGATATTGGCGGCCCGGTAAAAATCAACCGGAAGCGAGAGCCATTCCTTCTCCGCCTTTCCTTCGCGCTTTAAAAACACCTTCCCCAATTTGTACTTAAGGTGAAGGTCCGACGTCGTGGAAAGAATTAGGATGGCGACGTCCGCCGCCGATAGCCCAATCTGGCGAACAGTGTCCAAAACGCAATCGATGTCGCTGGCCACTCCCCGGCACATGGCGAGGATCTCGATATCAGGTCGGATACCCCCATTTTTCTGTGCTTGAAGGCAAAGCTGAAGTCCTTTTTTCTCGGACTCTCCCACGGCGGGGAAAGCGACGTCCATCACATGGACGCCCAAATCCGAAAGCATTTTGGCCAGGTGAAGCTTCTGTTCGGGCGAGAAGGCGACCCCCGGCATTTGCTCCCCATCCCGTAGGGTGTCGTCATAGATTTTGATTTTATCCGGCGATAGAAAATTCTTCCCTTTAGTGAAGGAAGTAGGGGTGCGAATCAACTTATCAAGGGGTTCTTTTAACTCTACACTCATATTTCAACTCCACAATAAACTCTCACCAATGTTACCCCTCACCCTGTCCCTCTCCCGAAGGGAGAGGGATTGGAAACTTCTTTGGCCCCGGGAAATGGGTTCCCTCTCCCAACGGGAGAGGGCCAGGGTGAGGGGATCCGGCTTTCATTTGGTCAAATCGAAAATGTTTTTCTCGCCGTAGACGCCCCACTTGTCCAGGGCCGCCTTGAGTTCCTTGTGCCGGACGGCATAGGGGCGCAAATCCTGGCGGTCCATCGTGGCGGCGATCGCCTGTAGGAACGCCTTCACGCCCGCGGTGGCCCCTCTCGGATGACCGTGGATCCCGCCCCCCGCTCCGATCACAATGTCGGAGCCCATGTTTTCCACCAGAGCCGGCACGATGCCGGGGTGGGACCCGGCGCCCGGGCCGGGGAAGGTGGGCCTCAAGTGGTAGAAAGGCGCCCGCAACTCCTGGGCAACACGAACAGCCTTCTCTCGAACCAGAGGCACCTTGCCAAAAGGAGAGGGATAAATGATGATGTCCGCCCCGGAGAGCCGGGCCAGTTTGCCCAGCGTCAAGGCCGCGGTAAACCCATGGTGCGGCGAGGCATAGTAGGACCCGGCCATGGCCGGATGGGCCAAAATAGGGAGCTTTATCTGCGGGTCTTCCGCTATTTGCTGGAACGCCGAAAATCCCGCGGTATAGAGATTAATCATGAGGGCGTTTCCGCCCATCTTCTGGACCTTCAAAGCTTTCTTGTGCATGAGGTCCGGCCGGTCGGAAATATTGATGGTGTACAGAACGCTGTGCCCGGTTTCCTTTTTCAGCTTCTCATTCACCCTCAGGCACTCCTCCAAACGCGCCTCAAGGGTGCAAAATTCCGGGTCCGCCAGGAGCTCGTCGTCTTTGATGATATCGATGCCCCCCAAGCCCAATTCCCAGAACATTTTCCCCAAGGTCTTCGGCAAGGCGCCCACGCACGGCTTAAACATGGCGCACAAAAGGGGACGGCCCTCCACTTTGAGAAGCTTTCGAACGCCTTCAATGCCATACTTCGGCCCCTTGAAATTTTTTATAAAGGACTCCGGAAAGTAGACATCCAGAAGTTTCAGATTGGAGAGCATCGAGATGTTCCCGTAAAGGACGGTCAGCATCTCCGGAATCTGCCCGCCGATATTCACGGTTGGATAGGCGATGGCGGCAATGAATTTCCGGTCGCCCAGCTCCGCCGGGACTTCCGGCATCGTGTTCCAATCGGGTATTTCGTAGACGCCGATCACTTTCCCGATCGAGCGCTCCTTCACCTCCGCCGTTTCCTCCGGCACATCGATCCAGGTCCCCGTCGTTTGCTCGATGGCGACGGCGCTCGCGCGGGCCAAAATGTCGGCCGTCTTTTGCTCGGCAAAGTAAAGGGCGATAATGTGATCGTCTTTTTTAATGCTCTCAAAGATTTGAAAGATGTGTGGATCGTAACGGGGCATAAGGCGACCATTGTAGAAATTATTTTCGAATTCCGCCGAGGAAACATTGGCGGCAAATAGATGGGTGAGAGATTTAGCGGGGCTGGAGGATGAGGCGGGCAATCTCGCCGCGATCGATGACCTTCTCGACGCTGTGACGGATATCGACAGCGGGGATGGCCGTGGCATCGGAGATGGAGCCAACCAACACTTGCCGGCGCTCCTCGGCCAGAGGCGATTTAACACTTTCGGAATAGACTTCGACCGTCACCGTGCCGTTTGAATTTTCCCGGACCACGTCCAGCGCCCGGGCCCACAGCCCTTCCATCGATGGGCTCATGACCGATTGATCCTTGACGAAAAGGCGGGGAATGGCGAACTCCACAAAAATCTTTCCCTTCTGCTTGTATTTCAGGGCGTCGATTTGGAACGGCTCGCCGGGGAATGTCTGCGCGTTCCCATTTTCATCGAAGGTCAGGAACTGGTAGGAATAGAGAGTGCCCACGGTAATAAAGGCCCCGCGCTCATTTTTCCCATCCCACTGCACCTCCTTCGGAGGAACGCCCTTGCCTTTGACGACTTTGACAATCTCGCCCTTTTGGTCGGACACGCGAAACTCCCACTTCTTGGCCGGAATGTTGGAGAGGCCCGGATAAAACGAGACCAGGGGCGGCTCCGGAATAAGCGGGTTCCATGGTTGCATCACCTGCTTGGAATTGACGGCGGAATAATGGTCAAAATCGGCATCGCTGGGGATGGGCTTGGCCTGCTGGAGAACCTCATCCGTCCGGGCGGTTCCGCTTTCGACAATATCTTTGACCTCCAGCTCGATGGAGGGCGGCTGCTTCTTGATCTCCAACTGCTCTTTGACCTCCCCCTTGATGGTTTCAGACAGGGGCGTCGGTTCCTGGGCCTGCCCCGATTGCGGAGCGGGCGCGGCGCCCGGGGCGGCTTTGGCGGGGGAGGCCGCTCCCTGTTGTTTCTTCCCCTTGGGCTGAGCCGCATCAATCGGAGAAACAAGAAATAGGAAGGCCGTCATTCCGGCGAAAGCCGGAATCCAGAGTAATGAAAAGAGCCTGGACCCCGGCTTTCGCCGGGGTGACGGTAACCGCTTAGATAACAAATTTACAAAGTCTACGCTTCCATTCATGACTTATTCTCCTCTAAAGATGAATGTGATAACGCCTTCCTGAATTTCATTCGCCTTCTCAGGCGGCAGCTTGCTGAAAAGCCATTGCTTCAAGGCGCTTGATACCCTTTGATCAAACGTCGGATTTCCGGAAGAAATCTCCACGATGATCCCCGCGAGCACGTGCCCGGCCCATTCCACCCGAAAACGCAGGGCCACCCGGGTATCCATTTCATACGGCGGGAGCACTTTCTTCTGGATGGGCCGGTTGCGAAGGGCCCCTGTAATCGAAAATCCGGACTGATTCGAGGCCGCCTGGGAACCGCCCACTTCAGGGCCCGCTTCAACCGTTCGTCGCGCCAGCATGGGCGAACTCAAAACGCCGCCGGATCCTCCCCATCCCCCGCTGCGTCCGCCCACACCACTACCACCGGGACTCCCTCTCCCGGTGCCGCTACCTCCGCTATATCCCCCTCCTCCGCCGCCATCGCCTCCGTTACCCGCTTCCGATCCGCCTGTCCCCCATGAAGAGCCGGCCGCGATGGGGCCTCCCCCCAACGATCCACTCCCCGCAACCAAATCGTCTCCACCGCCGCCTTTCCCTTGGCCGCCTTTGGCGCTTCCGCCAAAGCCGCCGCCTCCAAACGAACCGCGGGCATAAGACTTCGAATTCAACGCCGGTTCGGAGAGGGCTCCGGGAACAGCCGGCGGGGCCTCCAATGACTTGACCGTGCGGTCGGTGGTTTCTCCCACCGTCACCGGCACCATATTGACGTTTTCCAATTCACTGACGTCCTGCGGCTTCTTGATGGCGAAGGGCATATCCTTCGACGAGACACGGTAGCTCTTCTCCTTCAAGTTGGGCTGGGCATTGTGAAAACTTCCCAGGGACATGTTCTTCACGGCGGCTTCGGTGTTAACCTCTCCCCCCTTTGCGAGGTTGACATCCTCTTTCTTCGTCATATCCGTAAAATCTTTTTTGGCCTTAAAATCTTTATTCATGAGTTTGCTGCCGACCTTCTCCCATGTCTTTTCCTGGACTCCGATCTTCTCTTCGACTTTCCCCATCGCCACTTCCTCGGCACCTTTTTTCGGTCCCAATCCGCCTTCCATCCGGAAAAACTTTTTGACCCTGCCGAGAAAGCCGCGGGGCTTCCCCAGTTCTCCCGTCGGGCCCGGCTCTTCGTAAACGGGAACCTCCGAAATGTAGCCCACTTGAACCAAGGCCTCACCGAGGGGTCCCGAACTGGCGGGAAGAAGCTGCAAGAGCCCTCCTTTCCAGAGAAATAAAAGGGCATGGACTCCCAGCGCCACCATAAAACAGGTGGCTTCACGGCCGGAAATGCCCCAAAATTCAATCTGAAAAACAGAGGTTCTCACTGTTTCTTCTCCCCTTCCAAGGGCGCCATCCGCTGGCGCGTGGCAATGGCGACAGGAAACGTGCCGGCGTTGCGGTTCACGACCTTAATCAAATTCTCCACCACGCCATAGGGCAAACTCTTGTCGGCTCGGACAATCACAACCAAATCTTCCCGTCCCCTTAGGGCCTGGCGCAACTTCTTCGGCAAATCCTGCCAGTCGACAATCTCCTGGTCAACGGAGACCATGCCGTCCACGCTGAGGCTCACCGAGACGTTTTGTTCTTTCATCTCTTTGGTCATGGCCTCGGGCAACTCCACCGGCAGGTTGGGTAGATTCACAATCGGACTCATCACCAAAAGAATCACCAAAAGCACCAGCGTGACGTCGATAATGGGAACGACGTTGACGCCGGAAACAGCCTCCTCGGCGGGCTTCAGCCGCTTCATGTCTTTCCCGCCTTCGCGTCTTTTCTCGGCACCAGGGACAAGCTGCGGGCACCGCTTTGCTTGGCCAGGTCCAACACCCGGACGACATTTTGGTACTGCACATCTGCGGCGGAGGATATGAGGACCGTCCTATCCCGCATGCGGGATAGATTCCGCTGGAGCGTCCGGTAAAGCTCATACTCGCTGGATATGGGATTGTTGTTCACTGAATAACCTTTCGTGGTGATGTCAATGAAGATGGGTTTTTCGTTGACTCGCACCTGGGCGGGCGCCGCCACCGCTTGGGACGCCTGCACCTGAATCATGGATTGAAGAATCATGGGAGAGATCACCATGATGATAATGACCAGGGTCAGGCAGACGTCCGCCAAGGGGATGACGTTGACTTCCGCCACCGCTTCTTCGTCGTATTCTCTTTTATGCTTTGCCACGGTTTTCACTCGTTCGGGAATGGACGGATTTGTCCCCCGCCTCACCCCCATAAAGGTAGATGATGAGCTCCTGCCCGTAATTGTTCATCCGGACGACGGTGGCCCGCATCCAGTAGGTGAAGACGTTGTAAAAAATGGCGGCGGGAACGGCCACCAGGATTCCCATCGCGGTCGCAATCAAGGCCTCGGAAATACCGGCCGCCACGATGTTGGCGCCGCCGGATCCCGACCGGGCCAAATCATGGAAGGCTTGCATGATTCCGGTGACGGTTCCGAGAAGCCCCACCAGGGGCGAGATAAAGGAAAACGTTGCAAAAAAGCCCAAGCGTTTCCTCAGTTTCTCCTGCATGTTTTCCTTCGTAATCTGGACGAGGTCATCATTGTCCGTCCGGCTCAAGTGCGTCGCATTGATTGCGGTGTGAAACACCCGGGCATAGATATTATTGCTCTGACACATCGTTCGCGCCTCATGCAGGCGTCCGGCTTGCACCGCGTTTTTGAGTTTCTCCCAAAAGGCTTGATGCCACCGCCCGATGCCGACAAAGACAATCAACCGGTCAATAAAGACGGTCATCATGAGCACCGAGAAAAAAAGCAGGGTGATGATGATGGCGGGGTTGACTTTGATGATCCCCATAAAACCCATTTCTGTTAACATGTTGAGCCTCCTTGTGACGTTGTCATTTCGTTTCTTCTCTTAAAGTCTTCGCCCGATCCAAGGCCGCCTGCTTCCATTCCGGATTGGTGCTGTTTTTCGCGATATCCTCATACACGGCGATGGCCGAATCGATCTTGCCGTTTTCCTGGTAGATTTCGGCCAGGGTCACAAGGCCGCTTAAGCGGGTTTCATTGTCCTTGGGACTCTTGGCCCGGAGCTTCTCAAAGGCGTCCAATTCTTTCGTCGGCAGCTTGAGAAGCCGGTACACTTTTCCCAGGGCCACATACGCTTCAAAGGACTCGGCGGCATCATCCGGAATCTTGCTTAAATTTTTCACCGCCGCCTCGTATTCCTTCAAATCCATGTTCAACTCTCCCATCTGAAGCAGCACCTTGTTCCGTTGGGGATCGGCGGGGAAACGGATGAGAAAATTCTCGTAGGCGCCCATCGCTTGATTGGGCTGGTCCAACTTTTTATAGCAGACGGCGATGTTCATCATCGCATCGCGGGCGAGGCCCCCCGTCGGTTCGGCTTCCAAGGCGTCATTGAAGGCGATGACGGCCTCGTTGAAGTTCTTGGACTGGAAGTGGCTTACGCCCAAGCGGAACAGGGTCTGCACCCGGTTCGGCGACTTCGGGAAATTCAAAATGTAATTCTTATAGGCCGTGACCGCTTTGGGATATTCCTCGAGGTTAAAATGAGCTTCCGCCATGTAATAATACGCCTGTGACACCTGCTCCGCCTCAGGGAACTCGCCGACGAGCTTCTGGAAATATTCCAGGGACTGCTTGTATTGCTTTTCATTGAAGGCTTCCGCTCCCAGCTGCCAGTAGATATCGGCCGTGAGCTTGCTCTTGGGATACTTCTCCGTCAGCTCCGCCAAAGCCACCTTTCCTTTCCCCTGGCGGTACTGCGCCATCTGCAAAAGCTCCAGAACGTCTTTCGATTTGGGATCCTTCGGATAGTTGTTGATGAACTCCTGCAGCTTTGTGGTCGCCAGGTCGTAGCGTCCCTGGTTGTAGTAAGCCTGGGCGATATGGATTCGCGCCTCCTTGGCCTGGTCGAAACCGGGGTATTTCTCCAACAAAAATTGGAACCGATCCGCCGCCTCCGCATAACTTCCCAAACCAAAGAGCGTTTTCCCAATCTCGAAGAGGGCTTTGGGCGCCAACTCATGCGTTGGATAGACGCGGGCCACCCGGTCCCACCGCTTGATGGCCTCCGTGTAATATTCCAGCCGGTAGTGGCAGACGGCGGACTGGAAAAGCGCCTGGGGAACGAGCGAATCGTCCGGATAGCGGTTGGCGTATTCATCGAAATAGCCCATGGCCTTGTCATATTTTTTCTGCGTAAAGAGCACCTGGGCGTTGTCCATGAGGACGGACCGTTCGACGTCCTTGCTCTTGCTGCTCTCCGCCATCACCCGCGACTTCTCGAAAGCGAGGGAGGCCTCATCATACTCGCCCACCTTGGCTTTCGAGGCCGCCACCCCGAGCATGGCGTAGGCCAGCTTAGGCGTGTCTTTATAATTGTCGACGATGAGCTGATAGGTTCGCGCCGAGGCATCGTACTGGTTCAAACCATAATAGGCTTCGGCCACCCATAGGTATGTTTCAGCCTGCCATCGGGTGGGGCTCACCGGCGCCAGCTTCAACGTGGAATTGAGGCTCGTCACAATCTCGGCCAACTGGTTGTTTTCAAAAAGGGAGGTGGCCATCAGGTAAAGGGCTTTTTCCGAATGAATGGAGTTCCCGAATTGATCGATCACCACCTGATATTCCTGATTGGCTTCGCGGAATTTCTTCATCCGCTGCAAACCGATGCCTTTCAAGACATGGGTTTTGGCGGCCAGCTCGCCCCACGGGTAGTCTTTCAGGAATTGATCGGCCCGGGCGACCGCGGCTTCATCCTGCTTTTGCTCCGCCAAACACCATATAATCTTGAACTGGGCGTCCATCCGCAGTTCATGGGTATCGGCAATCTGGCTGAAGAAGGAAATGGCTTTCCCGTACTCTCCCTGACGCAGAGCCATCTCCCCCAACATGTAAATACCGTTGGGGAGGTTGACGTCATCTTCAAACGTCCGCACCAGCTGTTCCCACTTGAGCCCGGCTTCCTGGAAACGCCCCAACTGGAAGTGAATGCAGGCCATTCGATGGAGGGCATAGGGTCTCAACGGACTCGACACATATTTATCGAATACTTTGCGATAGGCATCATAAGCTAAGTTGAGTTCGTTGACCTGATAATAGGCTTCCGCCATCTGCAACTGGGCTTTGTCCGCCCAATAACCGGCTGGATCGGTCTCGGCGACGTCCTTGAATAGCTGGGAAGCGGCAATCGTCTGACCCAACTTCTTCAGCGCGACCCCGCGATAAAACTGCGCCCCCAAATCCTCCGGCAACAGTTCAAAGAGCTCCAACGCATCCTGAAGACGGTTTCGATCCATATATAAGAGGCCCAACGGGACCACCGCGGCCGGGTTGGACTTGTATTTGGGGTAGGACTGGAGCATGTCGACGAGCATGGCCTCGGCCTTCTCGTGATCTTTCAACGCCATCAGAGCCAACGCCTCGTTTAAAATCGCCTCGGCCCTTAAAACCTTGGTCCCGTCTTTTTTTACCCGCTTGAAATAGTCAATGGAGCTTAAATACTTTTTCATGTTGAACTCGCATTGACCGAAGCGCAGAAGGGCGCTTTGAGCTTCGTAGGTATCTCCGTATTTCTTGAACACGGCGGCATACTGGTCGGCGGCTTCCGGGTATTTTTTAAGGTTGAATTTAATCTCGCCCAAAGCCAGGCGGGCCTGAGGCGCCAACCGGTGTTTCGAAAAATAACCAATAAAACCCTCAAATTCCTGAAGGGCGGTATCAAATCGCCCGTTCCGGTAGGCTTGAGAAGCGAGATTGAACTGTTGGAGGGGGTCCTGACTGACAGCGTGTGCAGCTGTGGTAATCACCCCTACCACAAGGGCCGAGCATACGATTTGTGTGACTTTCATTGCATTTGAACCTCCGAAGCGTTGGCACCATTCAACTTCAAATTCATGTCATTCTCTTCATCAAAAACCGGTTTCGGCAGGACGAGGTCCACATCGCCATTGACCCTCCACTCCTTGCCGTTCTTGTAATTCACCAAAAATTCATACTTGTATTTGCCATCCACCATGGGCTCACCCACGGAGTTCTTGGCATCCCAGGCGATGATCTCAGGCGGTCTTAAATCCGCCTCCAGCGTTCTCATCACTTGGCCATCGGCATTTTTAATCACCAGGCTCCACCGGGCGACCATCTGATGGGGCACGGACGTCCGGAACGCCACCTGGTTCTCAAACCCGCTCAAGGGGTAGATGGCCCGCCCTTCTCTCATGGGCGGCTCCAAATCGGTCTTATAGATATTGTGCCAGGCCCAGGTGACGGAAACCTTGTTAAAGACCCCTAAATCCGTATCGCTGAAAGCATAGTCTATACGAAACGGATTGATTTTTATACCCAATCCAAAGGTATAACTTTGGTTTGCTCCATATCCAGCACGAAGTTGAAATAATTTTGTGGGGGAAAGCTCGGCTCCAGCGGCATAGAGGGAGCTTTCTTTCGACACTTTGATTATATCGACGGCCAGGGTGAGCTTCTCTTTAATGACCTCGGAGGCCAACCCGACCCGTGTAACGGGCCGATAGACATCGGCGGTCGTGTCCAGTTTTACTTTAGGCGAATTAATATTGGCGAAGGAAGCGCCGATACTCAAAAGGGGCGTCTTCCGGTACATGAGGCCGAGGTCCCAGCCCAGGCCGTTTCCGGAGTACCCGACCACCTTTTGCTGAATCAGCTTCGCGTTGACGCCGGCCGCCAAATACCGCCACGGTAAGACGTGCGCGTAAGAAGCGATCACCGCGTTGTGGCTCATGGACGCGTTGGAATCCGTGAGAATATTCGTTTGATCGCGTGTTTCGAACTTATTTGAATAAAGAAGAGCGTCCGACAACGCGATCGTTCCCCGCTTGTCTCCAAAGGGATTGGCCGTGGCCAGATAGTTGTAATTGGAATTCATGAAGAGGGGTGCGTGCATGGCCATGAACTGGTGCTCATCCAGATAGGCCAGTCCCGCCGGGTTGTAGTAGGGAGCGGAGGCATCGTCCGACACCGCTGTGTAGGCCCCGCCCATCCCCAGAGCGCGCGCTCCGGCCCCGATATTGAACAGGTCCGACGCCTGCCCGTAGGTCGCCTCGGCGTGAAGGGGCCAAGGCAAAATCACCATCAACAACGCCGTCATTCCGGCGAAAGCCGGGGCCAAGTACCGCGTCACACCGGCGAAAGCCGGTGTCCAGGCTTTTAACATTATCCTGGATTCCGGCTTTCGCCGGAATGACGGCTGAAGGGTTCGCATCAACAGTTCCATGTTCATATCACTTCACCACCAAAATCTTGGACTTGAAGATCTCGCCCGTCGCCCCGACCTTGACGCGGACGATGTAACCGCCGTTCCCTACCAGGACCCCGTCGTCGTTCACGCCAAACCAGGGCTGGCGCGCATGCGACGGAATGCTGGGATTCATGGGGTCGTTTTCCGGCACCGACGTCACTTCTTTGTGCCACACTTTCTGTCCGAACAAATCGTAGATATCGATCTCATCCGTCGATGGAACGGAAAGCGGATACTGTATGGTGAGATAGGTTTGCAACGGATTAAAGGGACTCGGGTAACCGGTGAGCTTGCTCGGGACGTCATACGTCAGTAAAGCCAGGACGTTGGGGCCGCCGTTAATGGCCATCTCACTCACAGGGTTCGAGCAAGCGACGTCGTAGCAGATATCCGAATAGTATTCGATGTTGTAGCGCCGCGGCTCATTGAAAACGGGGAAGCCGCGTGAGGGGTCATTTGCCAGGATCCCCGTGTCCGGGTTGTAAAGGACCCACTGGCTTCCATCGACGCGATAGTAGGTGCGGACCGTCCCGCCTTCGGGAGTAATGTTTTTAACATCAAGCAAAACCGTTGAATTCAAAGGAATCCGGTCATCCCCCAGTTCATAGGCCCGTCGCGGAAATTGCGGGAACCCTTTCACGTTGATCCGGATCAATTTCATATAGCCATCCGCCCGGTCCCCATCCCGGAGGGTGAGTTCCACTTCCCCATTGGCCTCATCGGACGGATCAAAGGTGACCTCCAGTTCTCCCATGCCGTTCGTCTTCTGCGTCAATCCATTAATCTCTCCATTCAAAACCATTTGGCCGGGGAGCTCGATCTTGATCACGGTGAAAACCAGCGTCTGATCGGGAATGGGATTAAGGAAACGGTCGCGGGCAATAATGGTGAACCGCCTCGTTTCATTGGATTGCATCTCAAAATCACCGATATCTAGGATCGCCAAGGGGCCGGGTGTGATGAGGATGGAACCCTGAGAAGTAAACACCGACTGTGTGGGCGGGCTGTCGGCTCCGAGAGGCGTGTTATCGGTCAACTTCAAGAAAATGGGTTCCGTCCGTGTATAGGTGGCATCGATCTGGGCCACCCCTTGAGAAATCCGAACGACATCGGGGCCGCTTGGGGTGAAAACACCCGCCACCGGCATTCCCGTCAAGGCCGACCACGCTTCCAGGCCGCAAAATCTCTCCAGATTCTTTACCTCGGTCCCTGTGTCCTGGTCAATGGTCCTGATGACCACCCGGAAAGGCTCATTCACTTGGGCCTTCACCGGCATTTCAAAGGTGTATTTAACCTGACGCGGGATGACATGAATGGGGGAGCTCGTCCCGCGGCTCTTGACGACGCTTTCGGTCTTCTCCAGAACCAGAAGCTGTATGTCTTCGGCAATGGAATAACTTTGGTCGAGAATTCCCGCGCTTCCATTGAAAATGGTCGCTTCGCGAACACCCAGGTTGCCGGTGGCGGGTGATCCATTCATCAGCAACGCGCTGATCTCAATGGTTTGATTGGCATTGGTCACGATATTGCCGGTCAAGGAGTCTCTTACCGTCACGTTCATCGTGAAGGGAGCCCCGGCAAACACTTGGGGCGGTACCACTATTTCATAAACGTTCCCGCCGAAGGTGAGCTTCACGGACTGAATGCCGATCGTGACGTCGTTGTCGTCCCGGACAGTGACCGTCTGGTCTCCCGGCGTGTAAATCACCATGCTGGACGCGCTCTCCCCGTTAACAAGAGGGGCATTTTGGTTGGGCGGATTGGCTGCATTCAGGCCGCCATCGCTGGAGGTAAACACAATCCGTCCGCCGCTAAATTCGTTGGCTACATTCCAATATTGATCCACTCCGCGAACCTGCATGAGAAACGGTACGCCCACTTGCCTCGTATAAGCCACGCCGGTCTTCCCGGTGGCCGAAGGAACCCCCGGCCGATGGGTTTCTCCGGGGGCCGTCAGAAGCAACTTTTTGTAGCCATCCGCCCGGACGTTCACGTTGTTGCTGTCTTTGGAGGGAATGACATAGGTCGGCTCGCCCGCGGTGGGGGACTCGGACGCCCGAATGATAATGGACTCCGCTTTGGTGTAGGATTGTTGGAAGGTCACCACGCCTTGTGCGAGATTGGCGCTTGTCACCGCATACTGGCCGTCCGTGGTTTGATTTTGGGCCGAGACCACCGTGATGTTAATCTCATGATCGTGATTCTTGACCAATGTGTTTGTGTTTTCTTCCAACAGCTCAACGGTCACCTCGAAAACAGACGGGGGCCCCGCCACGGCCGAAGCGGGCACATTGACCCGGTACTTGAGCCCACTGGGAACGACCTCAATGTCGTTTGAAAAAGCCGCACGTCCGAAATTGTCACCCACCCGGATCTTGATTCTCTCCACATAGGCATAAACCAAATCGCCGATGGTAATGGCGCCGTTGTGCATGACATACTCACGGGGCGACCCATCCGGATTGAAATTGCCGGAGGCGGGGCCGCCGGAGGCCAAGCTAGCGGTTAAAAAGATGGAACCGGTGTAACTCGTCAGTATTACGCCCGATTCCTCGAGAGTGATGGTCGCAGAAAAGGGTTGTCCCGCCGTCGCCGTTGAAGGAACAGTGAGGACGTAAACCGGACCTGGGTCAATCTGCAACTCCACCGTCTGCCCGGGTTTGGTCAGGTTCGCATCATCGACCACCGAGATTTGGGTGAGACCCTGCTGGCCGATGATGACCTCCCGTGTGGCCACGCCGTTCGTGAAGGGCCGCGGATCATTCCCCGGTGTATCCTCATTATTGGGAGGATTAAACAGAACCGAGGTTATATTGGCTTCCAGATGAATGTCACCGCCGTTCGTGGGGACGACGTTCCAGTAGTCGTCCACGGCATGGAGAGTGACGTTAAAAGGAACACCCGCTTTTTGGGTCAGGGGAGCAGCGGGTGTTTTTCCCGTTGGGACGAAGGTGCCAGGGTCGGCGCCTTCACCGGGAGCGAGAATCTGCAGTTTGCGGTAAGGTCCCACCAGACCCTGAATGGTGCTGGTGGAGCGCGAAACGGTTCCATCCAAATTGATGTCCCTCACCGTAATGGTATGGACCGCGGCGGTTCTTAAAATCATCGTCGTGGAAAATTCGCCGTGCCCATCCACATTGACCAGATCTCCCCGATTGCCGGCGGCGCCAAATTGGGCATAATGGTCCGATGAAAATTCAACTGTTCCCGTGGTATTAATCGGGTTGTAATAGAGATCGCACGAGATCGCTCTCACCACACTCACCAATCCCACAGTCGTGGCGGTGGGCGTCCCTCTTTTTCCAATGGCCGTCCCCGGGGCCATGGTTTCTCCCGGCAACAGGAGCAGGAGCCTCCGGTAGTTCAGTGAATTCGTCCGCACCACAAAAGTCGGGCTCTGAGAAATCACGCTGTTGTAGGACATCTGAATCCGAACATCCGTCCCGGCGGCATACATCGTCAAATCCCCGGTAAAAACACCATTGGTGAGCCTCACCACCTCCGGCGACATAGTGGTGGCGCCGGTGTTGGCCAAGAGGTTTATATTTTGGTTGAAATCCCCAACAACGTTGTTGTACTCATCCTCGGCTTGCACGGTGACTTGGAAAGGAACACCCGCCTCTTTGTCGGAAGAATTCGCCAGTGTCATCCGGAAATGATGTAGGACGCCGTAGGACGCCGGCACCGAAACAATCTGATAAATGGTCGGATTATTGTTGTCATAGGCCCGCACATCCGAACTGGCCTGCAAACCCATCGTAAAATTCCGGGATCCACCAAACATTTGCGCGGGCAGAGTGCCGCTCACATAACTGCCGGGAAGAATCGGCGTGATTGAAAAATTCACGGCCGGATAAGGCCCCGCATTGACCGGATTGAAAAATTGATCCGTGGCATAGACCGTACCACCGAAAGAAACGCCGGCGCGCTGCTGGGTGACATTGCCGGTCTTGCCGTCGACTTCGGTGTCGATCCCCGGAACCAATGTTTCTCCGGGAGCACGGAGGACCATCCGGCTATAAGCCCCCGGGATCACCGTTACCGTGGAGCTCAAAAACTCCCCCAAAGCCGCCACGGCCCGGACGCGCTGCCGGGGCCCCGCCGTTCTAAAATAGACGCGAAAAGATTGGTCAAACTGCGGATCGGCATCGTAGGCTAATTCGGCTTGGGAGTCGAAACGGACTTGGGCTCCTTGCGGATGGGTCGCCACTAAAAAGTTATTGGCGTTTTCGCCCGTCAATTGAACCAACATATCGAAGAAGGGATCGGAAAACTGGTTCCACCCCCGGTCGGTCACCCGCGCTTCGATGATCAACCTCTGTCCAGCCACGACGGTGGGAATACTCCCTGCGTTCCCCGGATAGGTTCCCGGGGTGTACACCTGCCCAATGAGGGGGTTCGCTCCTTCACGTCCACGAACGGTTAAAAGAACACGCCGGGCGGCTCCGAGCTCAACTTCAAACTCGTCCGATACCGCCCCAACGAGAAACGGGTCAAGAAAATGCAACTGGACGCGGGACGCTCGTTTGGTCACACAGAGGTTAACAAGCGCCACGCCGGCATTAAAATTGACGACGTTCTCAGGGAAATCAGTGACGGGATTCGTGTCCACCCACTCGACGTGTTCTTCCCCTGAAGGAAGCAACCGGGCCATGAGGCGCGCTCCCGTCAGCGGGCCGTTCAATGTTGTCAAGACAGCGCCTACCCCATCATAAGCGGTGATACGGACTGTTATCGTATCTTCGGGTCGATACAACGAACCGGGTTGCTGGGTGAAGGCATAGGTGAACACGGCCCCCGGATTAACAGGAACATTGGAAGAATCGGCCTGGGAACCCGTCCCATCCGGAGTGGCTGTGATCGTGCGATTTCCATTGCTTGGGAAAATAAAGGGGTCCGGCTCCGTCGACAAAATGCGAAGTGGAGGGACGGTGAACGTTCTGTCCGCAGGGAGCGAGTCCGAACCGATTGAAGATTGAAAATGGATATTACTCGAAACTGTATCCGGGATTGGGTTGTAATAGGAATCCACACGATAGATCCGGACTTCGGGGACCCGCACCCCGGCGATCTGAGGAAGAATGCCCGACGAATCCTTCCCGATCCCCGGCAAAAGAACCTCACCGGGAAAGAGCATGACCAACTTATAGAAAGCTCCAGGCCGAACATTGATGAGATTACTCGTGAAAGTCGGAAAGGGAGAAAAATGATCGCCCGGCAAGGCGGGATCGTAATATTGCATCAAGCCGGTCAATGTCAAGGTGGTTTGGTTGTTCATATTACCGGCCTTGATGGTGATCGGGACGGCGGCCACCCCTCCCACAAACTGGGTTCCCAACACGCCCGTCACCTCACCCAACTGCGCATCTGAGATTTGCAGTGAATCTTCATAAGCCGTCACCCAAGATCCGTCTCCATCAATGGCGCGTATCTGGATGTTGAACGGAACTCCCGCATCAACAGTGGGACTGGGGGGGGTGATGGAAAATGTAACCGGGTATTTTTGGATGGACAGGGCCAGTGTGGTGAAGATATTTGGATCTTGGGTATTTTGAAAGGTGAGTTGCAGGGAGGGTGTCCCGTCCACGCGGAGGATGAAACTCAAACGCCCGGAAGAATCCGGCTTGTAGATGTCCGCACCCCTCTGCACGCCCGCGCCCACAACGATTTGATAGGGGGCTGCCCCATTCGAAAGGATGCGGATATTATCGAACACGGGAGGATTGGAGGTCAGAACGAAGCCATACTCCCGCCCCTGAACAATCGTGTTCGAGCCGCCATCCTCCCGTTGAACGGTATATGCAGCGGAAGCATAAGAAACCGCTCCAAAAATTAAACCTGCCAATAACAAGGGGAAGCGGCGGCTCATGGCTTCACCTCGATGAGGTCTTGGAGGGTGAGTTCTGCGTTATTCTTGTCTTCCGCCTGGATGATTTGAAAACCGGGTTTGGGGAAGGTCACCTGAAGAACCCCTTCGCCACGGCGGAGGCTGACCTCCTGCTTCTTGGTTTCTTTCCGATTCGTTAAATACACGACGAGATGGTGAGATGCGTCATCAATCTTTGTCCCATCCAATCGACAGGCGGTAAAAACAAGATTGACGTCCTGCCCCACTCTGGTGATGGGGGGCTTTTCTAACTGAAAATGATGGGTGGGATCAGCGGCAAAGAGGGGAGTGTTGAATAAGGCCAAGACAATAAGGATGACCATCCTTTTTATCTTTAATCCACGATCATGAGAGGGTCTTGTGATCATGTTCGCTCCCCTTTAACTTCAAATTACACCGTACGACCCGTTATTGCCATGTAACTTTTGTCAAATCTCTGTCACGGCTTTGCCTTATTAGGTACTCCGACACTGACTTTGTTGCAACGACGGAGCCATTAACCTCAAAATTAGTGGGTGGCAATAACGTATCGCTTTGACGAGACGATTACGAAGGGGGAAATATGGGGTTTTATTTCGGTCTTAAGAAACGGCGAAATATTACTGAGAAACTATGGAAAAAATTACCAGCAGGAAGGCCTCTATTACAAATAGGGTTTGATTTTGGCGAGGTGGTTTTGGACGTAATCCGCCACGCTCGATTCAAGGCTCTGGAAAGGGCGGGAATAGCCGGCGGACCTCAATTTCTCGATTTTGGCCTGCGTAAAATACTGATACTGGCCCCGCAATTTGGGCGGCATGAGAATCCAATCAATCTGGGGTGGTTTTCCAAGAGCCTTGTAGACGGCAAGGGCCAAATCTTTAAAGCTCCGGGCCCGGCCCGGCCCCACGTTGAATATTCCGTGGCGGTCGGGTTGCTCCAGAAAATAAGCCATCACATCCAAGACATCTTTCACGTAAACGAAATCTCTCTCCTCCGAACCGTCGTCGTGGCCGGGACGGGTGGTGGCGAATAACTTAACGCGCCCCGTGGCCGCCATCTGCTGAAACGCCTTGCAGACCATGCTCCTCATCTCCCCCTTGTGGTATTCGTTGGGGCCGAACACATTGAAATAGCGGTAGCCGACGACCTGCTGAGAAAGTTTTTTCTGAATGAGCCACCGGTCAAACTCTAATTTCGACTGGCCGTAAGGATTCAGCGGAAAAAACCGGTCCACCTCGGCGTCGTCGTCGCTGTAGCCGAAATTTCCGTTTCCATAAACGGCGGCGCTCGACGCATAATGAAACCGTTTTTTGTGGCTCAAGGCCCAGAGGGCGAGGCGTTGGCTGTAGGCGACGTTGTTCTGGGCGAGGTAGTTTTTGTCCATTTCGGTCGTGTCGGCGCAGGCCCCCAGGTGAACGACGACGTCGACCTCTTTAAACTGGCCCCTCTCGATCCGGTCCAGAAGCTCTTCCCGGGACAGATATTCTTTGAACTTTTTATTTTTAAGATTCGGATCTTTGGAGGGATCCCGAGCGGTATCCACAACAAGTACATCGTCGATTCCCATGGCATTCAACCTCCACAGGAAACAACTGCCGATAAAGCCGGCCCCGCCGGTCAAAATGATTCTCATAATAAAAATACCGGCGATAGGACTTGAACCTACACGACCTCTTAAAGGTCACCAGATTTTGAGTCTGGCGCGTCTGCCAGTTCCGCCACGCCGGCGTAGAAAAGATTGTACAAAATAAATTATTGCGGACTTTCGTTCAATCCGATGAGTTGCCCGACCGGGACAACTTCAAAACCCTTCTCTTTGGCGGCCTTCAACACCTCTTCCGTCAAAATCAAGGATTTCTCCGAACGGGGCCAGCCGTCATGCAAAAGAATAATGGCTCCGGGTTGGATGGCCTCTGTGTAGCCTTTCTTCAATTCCTCCATTGATCCTTTTGTCCAGTCCGCGCCAAATGTCCAGTTGACAAGGATGAGGCCCGCTTCTTTGGCGGCTTCCTTGATCCACGGGCGGTCAATGCCATGCGGGATGCGGCAGAGGCGCGGGGACACGCCCACGGTATCGAAAATGACTTTTTGAGTCTTCTGCATATCCTGACGCACTTCCTCTTTCGTGAGATGGGCCGCCGCCTGCTCGGCGTCCGGCCCCTCTCCCTGTTTCAACTCTTTAAATCGCTTCAAGAAATTGACGTGGCTGTAGGTGTGCTGGCCGATCTCATGCCCACGCTTAAGCAATTCCCTGGCCACTTTTGGACGGAGCTTCACCTGCGTCCCTTGGAGAAAAAAGGTCGCTTTGACTCCATATCGATCCAGTAAATCCAGAAACTTTTCGGTATGGGATCCCGGGCCGTCGTCGAGCGTAAGAGCGATTTGTTTGACGGAGCGGCTTCCCGCGGTGACGAGGTCCCCCGGCTTCGGTTGCGCCCAAAGGGGCCAATAAATGAGGGGGAGAAGGAAGAACGCGGTTAATTTTCTCACGGTGGGACTTATCCACCTTTCTCAGGGGTCCAATAATCAATCACTCTTGTTTCTTGACGAATCTGGCCGTCGAAATCCACACTCACAAGGACCTTACCCCGGACCGCCCCCAGGCTGGAAAACATGAGCGTTCCCCACTCGACTTCCCAGTGGTCGTTTTCCTTCGTGATCCGGACCATGGGCCAGCGGTTATTCTTTAGAAAATGTTGCACCAAGGCCGATTGAAGGCTGGCCCGGACCGGAAAATCCCCGTTCGGCATCGCCAATTGGCCCTTTGGCACGGACCGCCCTTTCAACAGATTGACATCGTAATAGCGATAGGCATGCCGGGCGCCGTCGACTTCCACAGCACGCCAACTGAAAGGATTACAATGGCTCGGCAAGGCGGTCACTTCACTTCCGTAGGATTCGGCGATCCGCTCCGCGTAAAGCTTCCCACTGAACATGAGTCCCAGATAAAGCGCCCAGGTCGCCCACGCCCATCGCGTGGCCCGCCACCCCGTCAGACCCCGATAAGAGGACCACATCAATGCCGTGCTCATCACCACCATCGGCAATATATTCACCGAACTGATGAAATCCCAGGAAAAGGCGCGGTAACTAAAGGGCATGAACAGGGGGCACCCAAAGCTGGTCATCAGATCACACGCCAGATGAACGGCCAAGGGAAGGAGGTAATGGAAAAATCGGATTCGAAAGGCCCCCTGATCCCAACGCCTGAGCCCCCACGCCAAGAGGAAGCTCAGAAGGAACACGCCGATCAGAGAATGAGTGACGCTTCGATGCTGCAGGATCTCGGCGGATGAACCAAAAGTGCCGGCCAAAAAATCAAGGTCGGGCAAGCCCCCCAAAGCGGTCATCACCCAGAAACGCCGGCGCGATGCGCCCACGGTCTTGGCCGCGACAGCTCCCACCATACAATGGCTCAACGGGTCCATGATCGAAACAAGGTCTCCAGTTTTTGAAAATAAAGGGGCAAACTTTTGACGATCCACGTCCAGGCCCCCACCGTCTCCTTCAAAAGCGAAGAAAAGTATATTTCAATGGGCGGCGTCACCCCAAATAAGGATACGCATAAAACGCCCAAAATCAAGGCGTTTCCGAGGAGAATGAGAACGAGAGAAAGGAAGAAGCCCAGGACCTTCAAATCGCTCTGGCGGGCGTGAAAAGCCATGAATGTAAGTGATAGATGAAACGTCAGGGCCGCCCCCATCAGGAATTGAAACCCGTAGGTCAAAGCGGGGTGCGGCCAGTAATGCCAGAGAACGGCATAAATCAATAGAAGGAGGAGAGCATAGAGAGGAATGATGTACGGCGAAATGACGATGAACCAATTGGTTTTGGACAGCTGCACCTCCCCTTGATGGTCCGAGGCCTTAAAGGACCGTATCCGGGCGCCGGTTAAAAGGCCGGAGAGGGCGTGGGTCAGCTCGTGCCCCACGATGTAAATCCACATCGGCCGGTGGAACACTCTTTCCATTATCAAGTAAGAAAGGGCCCCTGCCGCATAAATCCAAACGAATTTCCATTCCGTGACGCCCAGCTTATACACCATCCGCGCCAGAACGAGAAAGGCCGCCCACACGCACGGCAACAGGAGGAGCCCGAGAACAACGTGGAAAAGACGGCGGAGGAACTTTTTAATGGGCATCCCTACTCGAACATGTAATCTTCAAAGGGGATGTTCTTGGCGCGCAATTCCTCTTTCCAGAGCGCGAGGGTCTTCGGGGCTTTTTCCCGGGCCCAGCGCACCCACTTGGATTCCGGAGGGCTGAACAACTCGTAGGTATCTTTGTACCACTGGTAGGCGTACTTCAAAGAGGATTCGTTGAGCATAAATTGCTTGTCGAAATCGAGCGTTTCCTCCCTCTCCTGGTACTCCTCAGGTTTTATCTTTTTCTTTTCCAGCAAGCGGTCCAGCTTGGCTTTGTCATCGGCAAACTTTTTTTCAAAATAATCTTTCTTTAACGCAGGATTTTGATTCCAGGCCATATATTTTTCGGCTTCCTGGTAAGCCTCTTTGGCGCGAAGGACGACATCCATATAAATCAGGGCATAGACCGCCGCGGCGCCGGCAAGGATCAGCCCCGGGACTTGAATCCATTTTTTCTGCCACCAAACGGGTCGGGGGAGGGAAGAAACATCGGTTGTGGCGTGCAATTCGGTCATAAAAAATTCTTCAGGTAAAAAACTTGTCCATGAGATTCTTCATGTCGGGGGGTTCATCGATTTTCCTCTGCTCCATCATCACGTCAAACTTGGTCTTTGTGTTCAGGATCTCATGGACCTTGTCGAGAAAAGCGACCGGGCGGATGGGTTTGGAAAAAAATCCGCGGGCATTGGGCTCTTGTTTGAGCATCTCCAGGGTGGACTTGTCCCATTCGAATCCGGAGATGATAAAGACGGGAATATTCCGCGTCGTCATTTCACCCTGAAGAGACCGGAGCACATCATAGCCCCCGCCCCCCGGCATCATGAGGTCGGTAATAATGAGATCCGGCTGAAACTCCGTCGCGTCTTTCACGATGTTCCGGCCGTCCCGGCCGACTTTCACCTTGAAGCCCTCGGCCTCCAACATGTCCTGAAAAAGGGAGCGTATTTCATCGTCGTCGTCGATGGCGAGGACCTTCTTGGTCTTCGGGTCGGCTTTGGGAGGTTTGGGCGCTTCCGGCATCGTTATTTCCCGGACATTACAAGAAGTTGGTTTTGGTCGTTGACCTTGACCACCTTGAGATTCAAGTGGCGGGCCTCTTTGTCGTCGATCCAGGCCACCGACATGACGATCAGCTTATGGCCGGGTTCCCCGAGATGGGCAGCGGCTCCGTTGAGGCCGATCACCCCGGAATTCCGCTTGCCTTTAATCACATACGTTTCAAAGCGCTCGCCATTGGCCAGGTTGGCAACCAGCACCATCTCGTTTTCCAGGAGGCCGGCCGCTTCCATGAGCGCCTCATCGATTTGAATGCTGCCTTCGTAATCAAGGCGGCTTTCCGTCACGGTCGCCCCATGAATCTTGGCCCGGCACATTCGTCTCAGCATGAACAAACCTCGCTCGTTAATCTGGGGTTCACTCGTCATTCGCTTTTTCATTCGTCATTCCGGCGAAAGCCGGGATCTAGAATAGCGTCAAGGCCTGGATCCCAACTTTCGTCGGGATGACGACGATTGGAAGTCTACAATTTAGATTTTAATTTGCGGAGGGCTATTCTTGATCTCTTTGATGAGACCGTCGAGTTCGGCGGCTTCGGCGGCGTGACCGCTCTGCTTCAATCTTTCCACCAAGGCCAGGGCCTTTCCCAAAACCGCGTCGAGGGTTTCGCGTTCCTTTTTCACTTTGGATCGAAGGCCGGCCAAAGCCTGATTGAAGACAACGGCAGTGTCCTGAAATTCGTCGTATTTGCGCAGTTTCACATACATGGAAATGTTTCCCGCAGACATGTCCTCAAACGTTTTTTCAAACCGGTAGACAGGTCCCGCGATAAAATGGGAATAAAAAAGAGCCAGCCCAAAGAGCGCCGCGAGGGACAAGATAGATATGTATTTAATGTTACTTTTCACAATTTGAAGGGCCAGGATGGCATCGTCGCCGGTCACCATGCCGGACTCAATGATCTTGTCGACGGCAGTCACCCCCCAAATCCATATGGCGCCGGCGGCCAGCGCCAGCCCCACAAAAACAAACATGGAAAATTTAAATTGAAATTGGGCTTTGATGATTTTGATGCCAAACAATCGGCTGGGACGTGAGGACTGAACAAGGGGCTGTGTGCTGATCATCTCTTTTATGGACATAACATTCCTCCTTCCTTCTCAATGAGGCTATCTCCAAATGAATCTTTTTTCAACCCGTTTTTTAACTCAACGTCAGCCCGCCCTCGTAGGCGAGAGCGGCGATGACATCCCGCAACGTCTCCTGATCGACAACATCGTCAAAAGCGATTCCGGCGGTAAAATAGCCGTCTTCGTACGACACGCGAATAATCCGGGTCCGCAAATTGTTGAATTGGGCACCATCCTGAAGGGAAAAACTCGCATAGATCACCCCGGCCACCTTCAAGGGAAACCGTGTCTCCAAAAGAAGGCCCTCGGGGCTCAAATTCATAATCCGGCCCCACCCCTCTTTGAAGGGCCCTTTTGAAAAACGAAGGCCCACGGGGATGCTGGTGGAAAACCGGGGTGTATGGCGCCGTTCAGCTCTCATGGCTTTTTTTCTCTCTCATTCTGCGCCGCATTCCAAAGGATCGGCTTTTTCTCAAGATCAGCCATGGGGATTGACACCAGGCGAGGATTGCCGCCGGAAATCGCCCACAGGCGATCGAAACCAATGGCGAGTCCACTCGGCACCACCCGCTCCGGCAGGAGATTTCCAACGGCAAAAGGCCCCTGCCAAACGTATCCCTTCTCAACCGGCACAAGGCGCGCCAACTTCAAGGGCATGCTCCCGATGACCCAAAGAGATTCTCCATCCCAAGCCAGACCCGCCGGCTTCTCCAGGAGGCTTCTCACCGTATCCAACACTTTCAGATCGTCTCCATGGCGGTACAAAAGGCCCGTTTCGCTATCGCACGACCAGAGATAATGCCCGTCAAAGGTCAGTCCCGTCGGATTGGTCCCGGGAACGGAGGCGCTTTGAACAGTCGGCAGGTTGTTGGTGCGCTGATGGCTTCTCATCTTCAAATCGGTCCCGACGGTGACGAGCGTGTCGGAGGTGTTACACACCAAAATCGGCTGACCGTCGAGCAATTTGTAAATTTCATTGGTCCAAAGCCGACGTTGGCGGGGGGTGAACCCCTGACGAACGCGGTAGCAGGTCACGGTCGAATCGTACCAGTCGCCGACCCAAAGCTGTCGGCCCTCCCATTGAAGCCCCGACAAATGGGCGGATCCAAGAGAAAAAGACGGCGCCGGCGGGCCGTTGACGTGCCGGAAAAAGAGCCCGCTCACCAAGAACCCGACGATGACGCCGAAGATGAGGGGAACAATCTTTCGTTTGGGACGCGTGACTTTGGCCACAAAAAGGATCCTTCCATGGCGCGAGGTGGCCCGCTTGGCGGCCGCCAAAATATCCAACCGGGTCAACGGGGGCGCCACGCAATCGTATGCGCCCGCCCGCAACGCCTCCATCGCACTGGCGGCGCTAAGATGGGGAAGAATCACCACAAAAGGGGTGGCCGGTGCTTTGGCCCGGAGCACGTTCTGAAGACTCTTCAAGGGGTCCGCCGACTCCGGCTTCTGTGCAACGACCAAGGCCGGCGGATCGTTGGAGATGCGCTCAAAGGCCGCATCGAAACTCGGCATCACCTCGCACGAAACGTTGACCGATCCGAAGATGGTCTGCAGCTTCTTCTGCTCGGCTTCCGGCATTCCCAACAACATCACCCGGGCCATCAGGCGCCCCCTTCAATGGAAAGATCCACCCGAAAAGTGGTCCCTTCCTTGTCGGTCTTGACCAGCTCCAGGGTGCCCCCATGAAATTCGGCGTACTTCTTGGCCCGGCTTAAATTCAGGCCCTGGCGCCCGTCTTTGGTCGTAAAGAAGGGCTGAAAGAGCCGGGGCAACAAATACGACGGAATCCCCTCCCCGGAATCCCTCACAAAAATCTGCACCTGGCCTTGAGCGCTCTGATTCTTCAAGGTGATCTCGATTTTCCCGGCGCCGTTGGGGAGCGTCTCCAACGCGTTTCGAAGAAGCGTGCGTACCAGAAAGGCCAAGAGTTCCCGGTCGCCCTTTACGTATGGAAGCGGGTCATCCGTGAAAAATTCCAACGACAAGGTCGGCTGCCGGTCCACATAAACCTCGGCCATCTCCTTTTGCACCAGCGCCTTCATGTCCACCGGCTCCCGGCTGATCTCCCTTCGCTTGGTCAAATGCATGAAATCATCCAGGGTCCGCGTGACGTCCTGAAGCTGGGTCTGGATGGCCTGGAAATTTTCACTCAACTCCGACGCCCCCTGAAAGAGGAGATGCCATCGCGTCTTCCAAAACGCCTCGGTCTTGGACTCGGGATCCAGAAGCCCCAATCGCTCCAAGGTAAAAAGAAGCTGCCCCTGGAGAGACACAAGGGTCGTCCGCACACGGTGGGCCACGCCTTCCGCGAACATCTGCTCCTCCGCCCAGAGAAGCTCCTGCTTTTGATGAAGGGCCTTGTCCATTTCTTCCAGAAGGCTTTTTTGCAGGGTTGAGATCTCCCGCTGCTTGTCGATCAGATATTGCTCGTTGGTCTCGGCAAAGAGGTGGCGCAAATTGTCCATGCGGGATTCCAGATCCTTGAGCTGATTCTTCAGCGCTTCGTTGGCCTCGGAAAAATACTTGACGTTGTCCTCCCTCATTTTCAGCTGCTCCACCCGGAAATGATCGGCCTTGCTTTCCAAGTCGTAGATTCTTTTGCGGAGCTGCTTGTTTTCTTCATCGGACTCG
>JAJAPZ010000027.1 GCA_020523905.1 Candidatus Obscuribacterium magneticum | reverse complement strand
AATTGATGGAAGAGAGATTCAAGGTGTCGTCCGCGTCCACGGCCACATTCCCTTTCCCGCGGAGGATGATTTTTGAGAAATTGTTGAGGTTGACGGAGGCCGGCATCAAGGTGTGAACCCCACCCCCGCAATAACCGTTGGCGTTGTCGATGATGAGGGTTCCCGTGCCAGGGGCCTCTGTCGAAAGCTGGCGGTACACCGTCCCTGCGGCCCCGGCCACGCCATTGGTTTCCACCGCCGCGCGCGATCCGCCAATGGCGGTCATATTTCCCGTAAATCCATCAAAGTTGGCCTGGGAACCGTTTAAGATGACGGACACGCGGCCGCCGCCTCCGCCGCCCCCATCGCTGGACACGCCCCCTTTGGCCTGGATGGTGCCGCCTCCGACCAGCCACCCGGCCGTCAGGTAGACACTGCCTCCGGCTCCGATTCCTCCCGATCCGGAGGTCCCGTTCGCCCGGATTACGCCCTGAACCGTGGCCGTGCCCGCCACATTGAGAATGATCGCTCCGCCGCCGGTGTTATCGTCTCCGCCGCTTCCCAGATTCGTCGGGGCGGTGATGGATCCATAGACCGTTGAAGAGGGACCGTCACCACTGACGTCTCCGCCGATCCCGCCATAGCCGCCGCCGTCGTCGGTGCCGGCGCCGGCTTTTCCCGGACCTTGGTCGGCGTTATAGCCATACGTGTCGGCGGTGATGGTAGCGCTGGAGAGCACCGTCATGCTGCCGCCAACGACCACGTAGAGCCGATAGGTTTCCGCGGTGGAGTTGTCCTGATGGGTCCAGATGCCGCTCGACAAGTTCACATTGTTGAGGATGGTGAACGTCGAGAACGTGGCGCCGTATGTTGTGCCGAAGGTGACGGTCGCCGTGCTGGCGAGAGTCTGTGTCCAGGAATTGACCGTCTTCACGCACGCCGCGTCCCACGTCAGCGCCTTGTTCGAAGTCCCATCCAATAATATATCGTCGGCCTGGGTCGGCACTTGGTTTGGATTCCAGTTGTTGGCGGTGGAGCAGTTGTTGTCGCTCCCTCCCCCGTCCCATACGAGCGACTGGCCGAACACCCAATTGTCGTTGCTCCCTAAGTTCACGCTCGAACCGGCAAATATCGTGTTCCCTTTCGTGGCATTGGAAGAGCTCACATGGACGCCTGTCACCGTGCTTGTCCCCGTCACCTTCAGGAACCATTGGTCGCTGGAGGTGGATTTGAGAACGACGGGCAGAGAGGCGGAGCCGGTGACGGTGAAGGTCGAGATCGTAAAGGTCGACTGCCCCGCGAAGTAAATCGTCGCCGCGCTCCCCAAGCCGTTCGCATTCACCCACAAACTCGGCGTCGTAAAGGAACTGACGAACGTCAGCCCGCTTGAATTGGTGTTGGAAGAAACAAGGGGTTCCACCGATTTCCCCAGGAAACTCGCCTCTTGAGCGGCGTTCGTGGAGAAATTGATCGTGCCGGTTCCCTTCGTCCAAATCACGTTGCTGCTGACGGACACATCGCCTTGGAAAACAAAGCTGGGATTATTGGCGGCGTTATTCATTGTCAGCGTTTTGGTGGGGGAGTTGAAGGCGACGTCTTTGGTGAAGACAAACGTTCCCCCCAGAAGAGTCGTAGTTCGGTCGCTGGAAGAGGAACCGTTCCGGAACTCGGCCGGGCTCTCATAAAGCCCAGCGGCAATGTTCACTGTCCCCCCGCCGTTATAGAAGCCCAACAAAGTGGTCCGAATGTGGCCGTCCTGCTGGCTCAGACCGCTGTTGACATAGAGGTAGTCGTTGTCGATGGACCCCGTGTTCAAGATCCGCATGTCTCCATACGAATAGAATTGGGTCGCCAGCGTCAAGGACCCGGAAATGGTCGCGGCCCCATCCGTCCACAAGGTGCCCCCCGTGGCGTTTGTCAGGGAGCCGTTGATCACGAGATTGTAGAAATGCTTGGAGGAGCCCGTCAGGATTTGTTTCCCCGAACCGGTCAGGGTGACGGTGGAGGCATTCGCATTAAAGGTCGTTGCGTGGCGGTTGTCGAAATTCCCGCTCACCGTCCAGTTGGCATCGCCCATGTCGGTGCGGGTGTTGTCCATCGTCACATCGCCGGCCACTGCAACGTTTTGATCATAGGTGGCGTTGTCGAAAAAGCCGTTCTGAAGGGTGAAGTTCCCCAAGACAAAAAGCTTGTCCTGCGGCCGGTAGGTGGCGGAGGTTGTTTCCGTGGTAATGACGAGGTGATAGAACGAAGCGCCGTTCATGAGGAGGGTGTGGGTGGAGCCGTTGGCGGCGTTGAATGTCACGGTGGAAGCGTTGGCGATAAAACCGGTTGAATTGTAAATGGACCAGTTGCCGGCGATTTTCACGGTCGAGGTCCCCAACTGGAGGACGCCGGTGGTGGAGGCGAAATAGCTGGAGATGGTGACGGTGTAGCCGTTGGTGTCCAGGGTGCCGGTCGAACCCGCGATCGTGATCGTTGCCACCGTCACATCGGTGTCCAGGATGCAGTCGCCGTTTTTGCCCGAGGCGCCGTCGAAGACGACGGTGTGGGTAGAAGTCGGAGGCGAGGCGCCGCCGGCGCCGCCGCTCGTGGTGGACCAGGCCGCCGCATCGCTCCACATGGCGGCGCCGGCGGCGACCCAGTACCGATAATAAGAATCCGTCACTGGCCCCGTGAAGGTCCAATGCTCGTTGTTGCCCAGGTTCGACCCGCCGGGGTAATCCACAATCTCAAGGCCCCCGTTGGCATCGGAAGAACTCACTTGCACATAGCTCACCGTCTGGGAGCTGGTGACATGGAGGTACCATTGACTGGTGTCGGTGGATTTCAAGACGACCGGATACGTCGCGTCGCCGTTCACCGTAAAGGTGGAAATGGTGAAGGTGGAGTTCCCGGCAAAGTAGATGGTCGCCGCGCTGCCTAGGCCGCTCGCGTTCACCCACAAACTAGGCGTCGTGAAGGAACTTGAAAAGGTTAAACCGTTTGAACTGGTGTTGGAAGAAATAATGTTCTCCACGCTCATGCCGGCAAAATCAGCCACTTGAGCCGTATTACTGGAAAAAGTGATCGTTCCCGTCCCCTTGGTCCACGTCAGGCTGCTCCCGTCAACGGTTAAGAACGTCACATCTCCTTCAAAAATCCAGTTGGGGTCGTTGGTGGCATCATCGATAACGGTAACGTTATTCCCGCTTCCATCAAAGGTCACATCCCCCGTGAACCAATAGGTTCCCGACTGGCCGCGGAAGGTATACGTATTCCCCGAGCTCCCGGGCATCATTATTTTCACGATCGGGGATTGATATTTGGCCGGCACGACATTGGCCAGATGGTCCCCCTCAACAATTAGCTGGCTCACACGGATGGCGCCATCCATCTGGCTCAGGGCTCCGCCGTTTAAGTCCACACCCCCATCCCCGTCAATGACGCCGGTTCCTGCCACCTGCAAGTCGCCGACGATCTCCAAACTCCGGCTGTTGTTCATCGTCAACGCGCCCGACACCTGGGCGAAGTGACTCACGGTCACGTAAGAAGAGTCCGCATCGTCGACGGTGATTGCCCCTGTGATTTCAAGGTCGTACAAATCCTTGTTATAAAAAGTATTCAGCTTCTTTCCGGAGCCGACCAGTTTCACCAGGGACTGGTTGGCATTAAACGTCCCGACGGCGGAGTGATTCCAATTGCCGCTCACCGTCCAGGTGGAGTCGCCCATGCTGGTGGTGCCGTTGTCCATGGTGACGTTCCCCGCCACGGCGATGTTTTTGTCGTAAGTCGCGTTGTCGAAGGTCCCCAACTTCAGCCACAGGTCCCCGAGAACATAAAGGTCATCCTGCGGCCGGAAGGTCGGGTTGGCCGAAATCCGATCGAAGACGAGGTTGTAGAAACTGGCTCCGCCCGTCAGAATTGTTCGGGTCGTTCCGCTGCCGGATTTGAAGGTGAACGTCGAAGTCCCTGCGTCAAACGTCCCGCCCGTGCGCGAGAAGTTCCCGCCGATCTGAACCGCCGAAGTCCCGAGTGAGATGAGGCCGCTCCCCTGCGTCCAGTGGCTGGAGATCGTCACGCTGAAGCTGGAGGTGTAAATCGTCCCCGTGTACCCGCTCACGGTGAGGGTTCCGATATTGATCGCCTCATTCACCGTGCAGTTGCCGTTCTTCCCACCCGCTCCATCGAAATAAACCGTGTGCGTGGAGGTCGGCACAGATGCCCCTCCGGATACGCCTGACATAAAGGACCAATTCGACGCGTCGTTCCAATTCCCCGGCCCGGAGGCCACCCAGTAACGCTTCCCAGTGTCCGTCATAAATACCCAGTTCCGATTATTTCCGGAATCGGTGCTGTTGGCGGCGTAAATGGGCGCCATCACGCCAGGCAGGGCGTTCGAATCTTTCACGTCAACCGTTTGAACGTTCTGCGTGACCGCCGACGTCACGCTCAAGTACCAGGTTGAACCGGATGTCGTCGAGCGCAGGTATATATTCTGCAAATTCAATAGGCCCGTCACATACTGCGTCGTCCCTGCCGTGAACTGGAGAGTTGTGCCGCTGGTCAAAGCGGTCAACCCGTAGAAGGTCGTGGCGCCGGTCAGCTTTTGGAGAACGCCGCCGTCGAAGGTGACGGTCGAGGAATGCGCCGTGAAGGTCGAGACGCTGGTCTTCGCCCAATCGTTGGCGACGCTGATCCCGTAGTTCGAGGCGGAGGTGTCCAACGTTCCGGAGGAAATCGTCAATATCCCGTTTACATCCAGGTTGTTGCCCATGGATACGGTGTTCCCGTTGGCGTAGATCACCACGTTCTGGAAAGCTTCGTTGGAATTGATTGTCCCTGCGCCCGTGAACGTGACGGTCCCGGTCCTCTCCGTGAAACTCCCGCTCCCCGTGTCCGTCCATCCGCCTCCCACCGCGATCGCGTAGGTGCTGGCGGAGACGTCCAGGGTCCCTGCGGAGAGATTCAGAAGCCCGCTGACGGTGAGGGTGCTGCCCAAACTCCAAGTCGCCCCACCGTTAAAGGTAAGTTGATTGAACGGGGATCCGCAGGAGTGCAGGTTCAAGCTCCCCGACGCCCCATCCAACGTCACCTGCCCGCTCTGCGCCACGAAGGCGCCGCCGTTGTTGACCCAGCTCGAGGCTACAGTAATCGAGTAATTCGACCCCGCGTCCAGCTCGCCGCCGCCCAGGGCCAGGTCCCCGTTTACGTCAATGTTCGAGGCCAGTGTGTAATCCGGCCGATATCCGCCGGCAAGGGTCTGAACTTCCGCGGCCGAAAGGACCCGGTTGTACACGCGCAGGTCGTCCATTTGCCCGGGGAAGTACTCGCTTGAATCGGACCGCATCCCGATATAGGGGGTTGTATTATTCAAAATGGTTCCCGACAGATTATCGGCGTAGACCGTGACCGGCTGAAGAACGCCGTTGATGTAGATCTTCACTCCGGAGGCCTGGCTGGTCCCGTCATAGGTGACGGCCACATGCTGCCAGACGCCTATGCCATAAATGGAATTGACGGTCCAGACACCGAGCCAATTACCCCCTCCGTAATCCGAATAGAGGGAGAACCAAAGGATATCCGCATAAATTTCCATGGAATACCCGCGCGAAGTGCTGTTGTTTTGATGCTTGTCGAACGGGCATTGCCAATCCCCGGAATTGCTTCTATTGATCCACATCGTGATGGTAAAAGAACTGGTTCTCTCAAAATCAAACGGTGATTCCGTGAGCACCCGGCCGTACTCATTCGTCCCGTTAAAACTCAAGGCTTTGGGATTGGCGAAGGTGATGGAGCTAGAGCCCGCCACCCAGGTCGGGGTGTTGTAAAGCGTGGCATTATAACCGCCGCTCGCGCTGTCCTTGGCTGAGGTCCCCGAGCCGTCGTCAAATTTCCAGTACCCCACCAGACCGCTGCCGATATTCAACTGGTTCAGCGTTCCGCCGCCCGACATGTCGATGGCTCCGTTTCCGACCAATAGAAGAGTGCCGTTGTTGGCGTTCCAGCTTCCGCCGGTATTCGCGAAACGCCCGCCGACCGTCATCACCCCCGTGGGAGCCGTAAAGTTCCCGGCGGTCAGCGTGAACCCGCCGTTTAAAGTGAGATCCGTCTCTCCAATGGATGCGGTTCCGCCGGATTTATTAATCTCCAGATTGCTTAGAGGGTCCCCCATCAGCGTCAGAATCTGATTCTTGGAACCCGTGAGGCTTAGAGTGGACGTCCCAACATTGAACGCCCCGCCCGTCCGCGTCAGGTTCCCCTGAAGGGTTACCACCGACGTTCCCAGCGCAACCGTGCCGCTCGTCTGCCCGAAATAACTGGAAATGGTGACGTCAAAACTCTGCGAGTTGAAGGTTCCGGTATATCCGGAGATCGTGATTGTGGCCACCGCCACATTCGTGTCGACCAGGCAGTTGCCGCTTCTGCCGGCGGTGAAAACAACCGTGTGCGTGGAAGAAGGAATCGGGGCGCCGCCGGCGCCGCCGCTTGCAAAAGACCAGTTGGCGGCGTTCGCCCAGTAACCGGTGGAAGAGGCGACCCAGTACCGGACGCCCGTGTCCGGCGCATCGCCAAAGACCCAATTCGCCGTGTTGGCTCCCGTGGAATTGGCCCCGGCGTAAATCGTGATTCCATACGAGGCGTTGGAGGAGCTCACCTGAACCCGGCTCACCAAGGCGCCGGCGGCGGTCAAATACCATTGCTTGGAGTCGGTGGATTTCAGGACGACGGGGAATGAGGCGGTTCCCTGGGCGTCAAACTGGGCGATGGTTAAGGTGGAGCCGCCCGCGAAGTAAATAGTGGCGGCGCTGCCAAGGTCGGCCGTGTTCACCGACAAATTCGCCGCGGAAAAAGAGCTGACGAAGGTCAGCCCGCCGGCCGCCGTGTTCGAGGCAATGATGTTGTTGAACGCCTGGCCGCGGGTCTGAACGACCTGTGCGTTCGTTCCCGCAAACACCACCGATCCATCCGACAGAATCTGCTGGGCCGAATCGCCTTCCAAGTTCCAGCCGCCCTTAACGGTCAAGGTCGTTGTCGATCCGCTCATATCCAATATTCCGGCGTTTCGGATGGTGACCGTCCCCACCACCGTGTCGGTGACGAGCTCGCTGACGAGTGTGGTGATGCCAGTGAACACGACGCGATCCGCCGGATTGTCGATAATCAGTTCCCCATTCCCGGCCCCATCCAAAACATCCTCGAGATAAACCGTTCCGGCGGCCGCATCGTTCCAATAGGGGGCTCCCTCGCAGCCTTTGCCACCCGCCGCGGTGATGGCGCCGGTAAACGAACCAAAACCGGCTCCCGCCCCCGTCAATTTAACCGACACACGGCCGCCGCCGCCCGCGCCGTAACAACTGCCTCCATCTCCGCCATCCGCCATGATGGATCCGCCGCCATTCAACCACCCGGTGATCAAGTAAATGCTTCCTCCCGCGCCGGCCTCACTCACAAACTCGCCGTCGGCATTCAGGGAGCCGTTCGCCGTCGTCGTGCCTGTCACGGTTAAAATGGCCGCGCCACCACCCCCTCCGTAACCACCCCCGCTTCCAAGCTCGATGGGAGCTGTCAAAGAACCATAGGTGGTTGAGACCGGAGCCCCCGAACTCCCATTATAGGCGCCCCCCACGCCGCCATGGCCCCCGCCCTCATCGTAATTATTAACACCCCCCGGGCCCGACTTGCCCGTCAGCCAATTTACATAACCCCAATTGGCATATCCCATCGACGACACGTCCACCGACCCGCCCGCCTGGACGGTGAGATCGCCGTTGATGGAAAGATTAAGTTTGTAGGTTTCAGCCGTCCCGTTTTTGCTGTGGGAAAGGGCCCCGCCGCTTGAGATGACGACATTTCCCGTGAACGATCTCAAACTGTCCGCATTGAGCGTGACGCTGGAGATGACCAGAGGATTCGAGAAGGTGACGCCCGCCGTGCTGACGAGCGTGATGAAGCCAGGCGCCGCGCCGTTGGCTTTATAATTAAAGGATCCCCAGTTGAGCGTGTCATCGCTCGTCACCGCCAGGTTCCCTTTGTTGCGGATGACGACTTCGGCAAAATCGTTGAAGTTCACCGGCGTGGGAAGCGGGGTGTTGACCCAGCCGTAAGTAATTAAATTGTTGTTGTCGATGATGAGGTGGCCCCGCCCCGTTCCATCCGCCGGATCTTCCAGATAGACGGTGCCCGCCGCCCCGTGATCACGCTCAACCAAACCGCCCCCCCCGCCATAAGCGGTCAGGGTGCCGGTAAAAAGGGTGAAATCAGTTCCTGGCCCCGTGAGAATGACCGCGACACGCCCTCCGCCTCCGCCCCCGTACCATTGGGAATACGCCCCATCGGTTTGAAATTTACCGTCGCCGGTTAATCCGCCAGATTTTAAATAGATGCTGCCGCCCGAACCGCCGGCGTAACTACTGCCTGCTTCGCCGTTGCATGAGATGACGCCATTCACGGTGGAGGTCCCGGCGACAATCAACGTTATCGCTCCGCCTCCAGCGGCGTTTTCTCCACCACTTCCCAAATTGACCGGCGCGGTGAAGGACCCATATACGTTTTGAGCCGAGCCGTCCCCACCGCCGTCGCCGCCAATCCCTCCATAAGCCGCTCCTTCATAGAAGTCCAGCCAACCTGGTCCATTCTGGAGGTCATACCCCAACCCGTCGGCGGTGATGAGAGCGTTAGCTCCGACGGTGAGACTCCCGCCAATGACGACATAGAGCCTGTTGGTTTCGGCGGTGGAGTTGTCGGTGTGGGTCCAGATGCCGCTCGACAAATTAACATTCGTCGTGACGGTGAAAGTGGAGAATGTCGAATCATATGTTGTGCCAAAGGTGACGGTGGCGGTGGAGGCCATCGTTTGCGTCCAGGAATTAACTGTTTTGGGACAGGCAGCGTCCCAAGTGAGGGCTTTATTCGATGTGCTATCCAATAATATGTCGTCGGCTGGCGTCGGCACCTGGTTCGGATTCCAGTTGTCGGCGGTTGAGCAGTTGTTATCCGCACCGCCGCCGTCCCACACGAGCGACTGGCCGAACACCCAGTTGTTGTTGTTCCCCAAACTCAAACTGTTGGCTGCATAGATGGTGGCCCCGATCGCATTGGACGAGGCCACTTGGACGCCGAAGACGGTGTTGGTGGCGGCGACATTGAGATACCATTGATTGGAGTCCGTCGATTTCAAGACGACGGGATAGGTGGCACTGCCATTCACCGTAAAGGTCGAAATCGTGAAGGTGGAATTCCCGGCGAAGTAAATCGTCGCCGCGCTGCCCAGGCCATGCGCGTTCACGTACAGGCTCGGTGTCGTAAAAGAACTGACGAACGTCAGCCCGTCGGAGGCGGTGTTGGAGGAGATGATGTTTTCAACATCTTTCCCAAAAAAGTCGGCCGTCTGCGCACTTGAGCTGGAGAAGGCAATGCTTCCATTCCCCTTTTTCCAAATAAGCGGCCCCGCATAATTATTGAAATACAAATTCTTTCTGAAGATGAGCGTGGGATTGTTGACGGAATTGTCGACGGTATAGCTCAAAGCCGCCGGAGAGAAATAAACGTCTCCACTGAAATCGTAAGTTCCCTGACTCAACGTGAGCGAGTTGGCCCCTCCGGTATTCCCCATGAAGATCACTTTCGGGGAATCATATCGGGATGGAACAATGGGGCCGGCGTCCTCGTCAAACCAGGTTTGACCGCAATTGATGGTCCCTTCCTGCTCCAAAAGGGACATTCCGCTAATTTCGAGGGTTCCATTCCCGGTAATCAGCCCTCCCTGTTTGACTCTCAGTGTCCCCAACCTCAACGTCATCATACCTGAGTCAACCGTCACCGTCCCAATAATTACAACATTCCCCCACGCCTTAGTGCCAGTCCCCGGGCTGGTCATGGTCACCGACCCGCTCACTTGCAGATTATTTAGCGGGAGGTCGTTATAAACTCCGATAAGCAACTTATTGGATCCGGTCAATATCAAGGTGGAACTGTTCCTGTTTAGGGTTGGAACATGGAGGTAGTCAAAGTTTCCCGAAACCGTCCAGGTGGAATCGCCCAGGCTGGTGGTGTTGTTGTCCATGGTGACGTTTCCGGCCACGGTGATGTTTTTGTCGTAGGTGTCGTTGTCGAAGGTGCCCCGTTCGATGGTTAGGTCACCCAGAACATAGAGCTCATCCTGAGGCCGGTAAGTGGCCGCCGCGGTTTCTGTGGTGATGACCAAATTATAGAAGCTCGCGCCGGTCATGAGAATGGTGAAGGTCCCATCTCTGGCGGCAAAGGTGACGGTGGACGTGCCCGGATCGAAAGTCCCCCCGGTTCGAGACCAACTGCTCTGCACAACCAACTGCACCGACCCCAGGTTGACCGTCCCCGTGGCGAGGCTTACCTTTCCTGTCACCACCATGCTGCTGGTGAAGGTGATGGTGCCGGTGGAATAGCCGGTGTTGACGCTCAAGGAGACAACAGTAGGGGTGCTTTGCACCGCGCAGTTTTCCTGGCTCGTCCCGTCAAAAACCACATCGTCGCCGGTCTGCGGAACACCGGAAGGGCTCCAGTTGGCATCCGTGTTCCAGTTGGCGTCGCCGCCGGTCCCCAGCCACGTCTTCGTCTCCGCGAAGGAAGAAGACAGAGGACAGAGAACGGAGGTGATGAGAAACGTCATCCCGGCGAAAGCCGGAATCCAGGTCTTAAACCTTGTACGGATGAAATCGATCACCCTCTCGTACGGGCGCAGCAGTGCAGCGCCCTTACTCGCTCCCGCCAGCAGCTTACAGCTCACATCCGTCGATTTCCGGAAAATGTTAGAATGAATTGGATGAAGAATTTCAAGCCTATTCGTCTGAGCGAACACGCGAAGCAACAAGTCTCTTTTCGGGGAACATCGGAAGAAGAGATTTCGCAAACCATCAAAGAGGCGAAGCGGATTCCAACCAGTTTTAACCGATTTGAATGCAGCAAGGGCTAAGGAGAAACCCCGATGTATATTACGTACGACCCTCAAGTAGATGTTCTTTATATTCGTTTTAGAGAAACCACCGTCACCACCAAGGAATTGGGGGACGGGATTGCTGCGGATTTCGAAGCGAGCGGTCAATTGGCAGGTATTGAAATTCTGGATGCGGTGAAACGCTTTGGCGACAAATCCACCTTGAAGAAAATAACCCTTGAAGAAATCGGCTTGAGTGCCGCTTAAGCCCTCCCCTTCTGACCCCTTTCCCCTTTCCCCACCCCTCAGCAGAGGCACCAGTACGCGCGCGCGCGCGAAAAAAGATGGGTGTACAGAGGCCTTTTGTTGAGGAGGTGTATTCATGATTGGATAAGGATAATGTAGAGGGAAAACGGGAGATTTTCAAGGAAAAGTTCAATCTTCCTTTAATTTTAATGCTAATTCGTATTCGGCTCTATTTATAGATGAGTTTTACACACAAAAAGACATTTTTGAATGACGTTTCGTTGACAATGCTGGAGGAAATCGGAAAGGATTGGAAATGGGGTTTATTCTTCGACTAGGAGAGACGATGGACGAAGGAAGCGAACCGTGGTTTCACTGATTCGCGTTTCGGTTTGAAGCGCCTGATTCACCACATAGGCTTTGGGGGGATGGTACTTATCAATAAAACTTCTTAACGACCGGGTGATTTCGGGGATTTTAAGGCGGGCCATCTTCACCTCGATCGGCACGGGCACAAGCCCTTTTTCCAAAACAAAATCCACTTCGGCGCCGGCTTTTGTACGCCAATGATGAAGCTGATTCGCATCCGGCACTTTTTCCAAGATGAGATTGGCGACGAAATTTTGCAAAAGAAATCCGTCCGCCGACGTCTTTTGAACCTCGCCCAGATTTCCCAAAAGGTGGTTCCGAAGTCCGAGATCCTGAAAATAAACGACGGGAGTTTTCGTGATCTCCTTTCGTTTGTTTTGATGGAAAGGGCTGAGGCGCCTGAGGATGAAGGTGTTTTCAAGAACCCATAGATAATCTCGCACGGTGATTTGCGATAGGCCCAACGTCCGTGAGAGCTCCGATATCTGATGAATTTGGCCGACTTGCTCCGCCAGAACTCGAACCAGCCGCGAGAAATCGTCAGGCTTTTTCACCTTGAGAAGGTAGCTGATATCTTTGAGAACATAACTTTGAAAGATGTCTTCAAGAATCATCCTTTTTTCGTCGGCGGAAGAAGCCATAACGACTTTTGGATAACCGCCGAAATTCAAATATTCAGCCAAAAGCCCCTCCACCTGAGCGCCGCTGGTCTCAAGAAACTCGCGGGTCTTCCCTTCGTAGCGATAGTCCGTTCGATAACCAAGAAATTCTTCGAAGGTGACGGGAGCGAGATGAAAAATTTGTTTCCGACCCGCCAGCGACTCATGAATTCTCTCTTTAAGCTCCAGGCTTCCGGACCCGGACACGATCAGTTTGAAGGAAAGTCCCCCATCGTAGAGCCCTTTCAGGAAAAGCCCCGCGTTTTCCTTTCTCTGGATTTCATCGATGAAAACAATGCCGCGTTTTTCCCCCAATTCGAGATGGACTTTCTGAAGGAGTGTTTCCTGCGATGAAAAAAAGGCGTTGTCCCTTTCAATATCAAGATTGAGGAAGAGGGTGGAGATGCCCTTCGCCTTCAACTCGCTTTCAAGTAGCTTTAGAAGGGTGGTTTTCCCCACCTGCCTGGCACCTGTAACAACGGTGATTTCAGGCTTTTCTAAGTGAGATTTAATGGCATCCGATAACTTTCTCTTTATCATGGTATATATATTACCCTGCTATTTATATAGCATACAATCAATATAGTCAAGTCTTTAATGGGGGAAAGGGGTCAGGTCTTGTCGCAACAAGACCTGACCCCTTTCACATTGATTATTTCCACTTACTATGTCATACTATATGACACATGAATACAATATTTGAAGTTCATGAAGGAGGATCTGTCCATGTTCGCCTGTGCGACGCCGGCGGGCAACTGGTTCGGGACATCCCGGAAGCGATGACATTGCGGGAGGCGTGCCGCGCCCTTCAAAGGTCCCGCCGGCACCTCTACCGCGCGATCCAACGGAAGTGGTTGGAACCGGTGGCGAAATTTTCAGGGGAATTCTTCTTCGATAAACAGGATATCGAACGCCTCAAGCCCGCCGCGAAACGCCGATGGAATTCGGTTCCCCCGTCTTTAAGACCCCTCTTTCCGGAGCACGATTTAAAAAACCTCCACCTGGAACGCGACGCCAATATCATCCTTTCACGAATCCTCGAACGGGGAACCGGAGCGGACGTCCGCTGGGCTCTCCGGCATTATTCACGGGCGCAACGCCGGTCTTTTCTTGAGACGCAGGGGGAGAGACTCCTGTCTCCTCGGGCTTTCCATTACTGGGGATGGTTATGGGGTTCCCCGCATTCCTCCGCCAAGATTCCTTCCTGGAGGAATAAGGGGCTGGCCCTGGGAGGAGCGTCTTCATGAAATGGCATAAAGAAGCCGTGACCGAAGGCTGCCTTCGCGCCGCCGGGCATCTGCGGAAATTCATCTGGTTAAAAGAATTCTATTTGGCCGGCGGCACCGCCTTGGCGCTTCAATATGGACATCGAATATCCGTGGATCTTGATTTCTTTTCCGAAACAAACGACCTGGATTTTTCAAATCGTCAACCTCTCATTCAGGATCTCCTCTCGGCGGGCTCTCAAATAGAAGAGGAAAAAGACGGCACGGTTCACGCACGGCTGGAAGGGGCGCACATGAGCTTCTTCCGTTACAAATATCCCCTCTTAAAGCCGTTGCGCCTTTGGGAAGGGATCCCCATTGCTCATCCTCTGGATATCGGCCTCATGAAAATGGGCGCCATCATCGGCCGCGGCAGCCGGAAGGATTTTCTCGACTTTTACGTCATAATGAAGGACCTGGGTTCTCTCCCGATCTTTTTCCGGGCATCAAAGAAAAAATTCCCTGGCGTCCTCGATTTTCCCCTTCAAGCCTCCAAAGCCTTGGTCTATTTCCAAGATGCCGACGAGGAACCGCCCCTGCGCATGATATCACCTCTCTCCTGGCATTCGGTCAAAGCCTTCTTTGAAAAAGAAGTCCGCCTTGCGCATGGGTCAATTTCAATGTAAAGCACCTACAGCAAAGGTGAGTCTGTAATCCCCGTTGCCGTGCCTCTTTTGCTATTCCCAACTCGCTGTGATAAACTATTATCGCTATGAACAAGATTACGATCAACGGCTATATCATTGCTGATCCCCATATTTGCCATGGAAAGCCGACTTTCAAAGGCACGCGGATCATGGTGTGGCAGGTCCTGGAAATGCTGGCCGCCGGCCAAAATCCCAGGAGCATCCGGAAGGCGTTCCCCTCCTTGAGCCTCCGGCATGTTCAAGCCGCTTTGAGATATGCTAGCTCCCTCACCAAGGAGAACTATGTCATCATCAACACACAGCCCGCGTTTCCTTCTTGATGAGAATGTCCGCATTGAACTCTCGCGTTTCTTAGACTCGCAAGGATTCGACGTCAAACTTGCCCCAAAATCATCTTCCGACTCTCTCATAGCTTCTTTCTCCGATAAAGAGAAACGGGTTCTCGTCACTAACGATGAGGACTTCTGTGCCTATACCGAACGAGACATCTTCGCCGTGATCTTGTTAAGGATCCCTCAAAATGATCCAGCCGCTCTCCTCGCCGCTTTCAAAAAGCTCTTGAGCACAACGGTTGATTTACCGGGGCATCTTGTCTTGTTACAGACAGCTTCGTGGTCAATACATCCCCATCCCCTTCCCCTTCCTTAATGGAGGGTTTCGGGGTCGACGTCGACGTGGAAGTAATGAGGATGGGTGGCGAGGTAACTCCGGAAGGATTTCAAAAAATCAACAAGGATGTCTTTCGGCACTTTTAAAAGAAGGACGAAACGGGTCTTCCCCCCCACCCACGCGCGGCGGGCGATGGTGGGACCCAAAACCTGGATTTCGGATTGCGCCTGCCTGCCGGTCAGGTGTGGATTGCTGATTGCAGGTTGAGGGCGCCTCTCGCTCGGTTCCAATCCCGAAGGAAGAGGAGTTGGTAACGTCTCGAGGTCAAGAGTTTGGGTTCCCTCTTCCGACGGGATTGGAACCGAGCAAGAGGCTCCCGTCCTCGATTTGAAATCGTTCACCCAGTCCGCGAGGCGTTTTATTTCGGACTCCGCCTTCATCGGGTTGCGGGCGGCGCTGATCACCTCGACGAGATGACAATAGGGCGGATAATTCAACTGGGCGCGCAGGCGCAGCTCCTCTTCGGCAAATCCCTTGTAATCCAACTTTGTGGCGTGGCGGAGGGCGGCGTGATCGGCGTGACGGGTTTGAATAATGACTTCGCCCGTCACCATCGCCCGGCCCGCGCGGCCGGCCACCTGTGTAATCAACTGAAAGGTGCGCTCCGCGGCGCGGAAATCCGGGATGTACAAGGGGACATCGGCATCGATGACTCCGACCAGGGTCGCCTGAGGAAAATTAAACCCCTGCGCCACCAGTTGCGTCCCCACCAAAATATCGGCTTTCCCTTCCACAAATTGCCGGTAGATTTTCTCCTGTTCCCCTTTTTTCGTCGACACATCCCGGTCCCACCGCAAAACGTGGGCCCACGGAAATTTTCTCTCCACGTCTTCGGCAATCCGCTGCGTGCCGTAGCCACCGGCGTAGATCTTCTTATGGCCACACTCCGGGCAAACTGAAGGGGCTTTCACAAAATAGGCACAGTAGTGACAGAGCAGCCCCGTCCCCCGCTTTTTCTTTCGCGTACCCTCTCCCATAAGACCGTCATCCCCGCGTAAGCCGTCACCCCGGCGGAAGCCGGGGTCCAGGTCGTCAACATTATTCTGGATTCCGGCTTCCGCCGGAATGACGACGGCTTCTTTATGTTCCACCAGCGCGATGCCGCACTTGGGGCACTGGGCCACCCAGCTGCAGGAGGGACAGCGGAGAAACCGAAAGTAGCCGCGCTTGTTCAAAAACAAAATCACCTGCTCATGCGCACTGAGGCGTTCCCCGATGGCTTTCTCCAATGGCGGCGAAAGGGCGCCCCGCGACTTCTCCTCTTTCAAATCAATCAGCGTCATCAAGGGCGTCGCCGCCGGGATGGCCCTTTCTTTCAATTCGATCAAATTTATTTCGCCTTCCAACGCTGCCCGCATGAGCTCCATGCTCGGCGTGGCGCTTCCCAAAAGGGCGACGGCCCTGGACTGCCGGGCTCGAAAGAGAACCGCCTCCCGCGCATGGAAGCGGGGCTTCCGGTCTTCCTTGTAGGAGGTGTCGTGCTCCTCATCCATGATGATGACGCCGATGTCCCGGACCGGCAAAAGGGCCGCCGAGCGAGGGCCGACGATTATGGTCCGCTCCCCCCGCTTGATGCGCCACCACTCCTCGCGCCGTTCTTTTTCCGACATGTTGCTGTGCCACAAGGCGACCGCCTTCTCGCCAAAGCGCGTCTGAAGGACGTCTTTCGTCTGGATGGCGAGGCCAATCTCCGGAACAAGATAGAGCGCCACCTTGTGCTGATCCAAAACGTCCTTGATGGCGGCCATGTAGACTTCCGTTTTGCCCGTCGCCGCCGCACCGAGAAGAAGGAACACCTTGTTGATTTCGGTTTTGTATATCGCTTCATGAATGAGGGCCGCTGCTTTCTTTTGATCGTCGGTCAGAGGCGGCGGCTCCTTGTTGAGCCAGGGCGGAAGCTCCTCGTAAAAGCGCTCTTCCGTGTGATCTTTGAATGCTTTTGGATTTCCCTTGCCCGGCGGCAGTAGCATGAATAGCGCCTCTCCATAGGAACACACATAACGATCCGACAGCCATCGGGCGAATTCAAACAGGTCACGGTTCAAAAGCGGCTCGGGATCCAAAAACGCTTTTATGCTTTTGAGCATCGCGGCCGGCGCCTCCGCCTTTTCTTTGATCCCGACCACCAGGCCCACGATCTCCTTTTTTCCAAAGGAAATTTGGACGCGCGCCCCCAAAGCGCGATCGGGGACGAGATCCGTCAAGGTGTCCGGCGGTTTGTAGTCGAAGGTTTTATTAAGAGGAATGGGACAGGCGACTTCAAGAATCATAGGTTCTTTCTAAGCAATTTCATGTCCTGCCAAACCGATCTCTTAAGAGTTTCATCTCGCAAAAGGGCGGCCGGATGGAAGGTTGGCAAAACAAGTACGTTCACACCATCGAGCGTCACGTTGTAAAATTTCCCGCGCAGGGACGAAATCCCTTCCGACCGCCTCAGGATCGCCTTGGTCGCGACCCCTCCCAGGGTGACAATCACCCGCGGCTTTATGATTTTTATCTGCTCCAACAGAAAGGGGAAACATTTTTCAATTTCAACCGGAATGGGCGGACGGTCATTCCCGCGCTGATCCCGCCTATTCAAATCAATCATCGGATGACACTTGACGACGTTGGCGATATAAACATTCGAACGATTCAGGCCGATCGACGCCATAATCTTATCGAGAAGTTGACCCGCTTTCCCGACGAAAGGCTCGCCCTTGATATCCTCGTCGAAACCGGGTCCCTCGCCGATAAACATCACGGCCGCTTCGGGATTCCCGACGCCAAACACCAATTGATGGCGGCTCTCTCCCAACGGACAGCGTTGGCAATCGCCGATCGTCGCTGTCCTGAGTTCTTCCAACCCTCGGGAAGGGGAAGGGGTCAAGTCGCGACATGCGACATTTATGGAAAATGTCGCATGTCGCGACTTGACCCCTTCCCCCCAGTAGACGAGTTCTCCGTCATTCTCTTCCAAATGAATCCGTAACGATCGGATAAGAATGTTTCGATCTATTTCCATGGATTTCGATAATTCATAACAGGTCGGGCCTGACGTTTTGATTTCCCTATCTCAACTATCTCAGCAGGGGATTAATCCCCAAAACAACGGTTAAGATCTTAACTAATTCTTCGGGCGAGATTTGCACCTTCCTCAGGATTGAGAGGAGAGTCCCTCTAGCCAACTCTTTGTGGTTAGGCACAACGGTGGTTACTGACATATTTTCCTTACGCTGTTGGAGAACAACGTGGCTTCCTCTTTGACGAACGACATTAAAGCCATGTTTCTGGAGGGCCTTAATCAATTCGGGGCCGGATACGACAGGTAATCTGGCCATTAGACAGCAATATCGAGGGTCGTTATATAGGGGGGGTCCTCAGCAAACTGCAGTTCCGATGGATCGGCTGTTTCCAAATACAATTGAATGGCTTCCCGCAGATTGACGATGGCTTCGTCTATTGTTTTCCCTTGACTTGCCACATCCAACTCCGGACAAAGGGCAACATAGAGTTTATCTTCCTTTTTAACAACAGCCGACAAGCGATAGGTCATTTCATTTCTCCCGAGTAAAATCTAACACACATCGACGGACTTTGCAACCTGCCGAGGCAAGGGGGCTCTCTTTTCAACCCACGACACGATGTGGCTGGCCAAAGAGGATTTGGTCATGGGCTGAAAGGACACGACTTGTCCATGTCGTTCCATCCAGAGGGGTTTTATCCGGTCCGACGCGAAAGACGCCGGCGTGTTGCCGATCATGAGATCGCAGTTTTTTCGAATCATCTTCTTTTTCGCTTCGGATCGCAGCTGGTTCGTTTCCAGCGCAAAGCCGACCAAAAGTGGCCTCTTCCCCCCTTGTCTCTTTTTCCAGCGGCCGGCGTCAAACAGAATATCCGGATTGGGAATCAGCGGGATTTTAAATTCTTTGGCGGATCCCTTTTTTATCTTTCGTGGTTGGACTTTTTTAAATCTCCAGTCGGAAACGGCCGCCGTCGCGACAAAAACATCACAGCGCGGCAAATGTGTCATAACGACCCGGTGCATTTGTATGGCGGTGCGGACAGGGATGTGTCGGAATGTCGTCGGAATCATAAGCGATGTGGGGCCGCAAACCAGAATGACGCTGGCGCCTTTTTTTTGGAAGGCCTGTGCCAGCGCCAGGCCCATTTCACCGGAGGAGGGATTGGTGAGATATCGGATGGGATCCAGAGGCTCCTGCGTGGGGCCGGCGGTGATAAGGACGGTCAAGGGTTTCATTGAAAATTGACGCTTGATCATTGGTGATTTGGACATTGGAAATTCCGAATATCAAATGCTCAATAATCAAGCACCAATTTCCAATCCTATTATTTACTCACTCACCCACCCTTCTTCTTTAACACCGTTTCGACCATTTTGACAATATCATCCAGTTCGCTCAGGTGCCCCTCGCCGACAAGGCCTGAGGCCAATTTACCGACGATGGGACCGACAAACTGGACGCCGCGCTTCTTTAAGACCGCCACATTCTCCTGTGTCGCCGGATGTTTCCACATGGCGGTGTGCATCGCCGGCGCCACAAGAACTGGAGCCGAGGTGGCCAGATAGGTGAGAGATACCATGTCTTCGGCTGTCCCCCAAGCGCAGCGGGCCAGACACGTCGCGGAAGCGGGGGCGATCAAGAAGAGGTCGGCTTCCTCCGCCAATTTCACGTGAGGAAGTCGCTCCGCCTCCGGCCCAAACATATGGCTCACCACGGGACGCCCGCAAAAAGTGGCAAGGACGAGGGGTGAAACAAAGTGGGCGGCTTCTTCGGTGAGGACACAACTCACCTCAAAACCTGATTCTTGAAGGAGCCGCACCAGATCCGGCGCCTTTATGGCGGCGATCGAGCCGGTGATGCCGAGAACAATGTGGGGAGATTTTTTCATGTCACATCTGCTCTTTTGTTATTGCGAAGGAAGTCAATCGTCATTCCCGCGAAAGCGGGAATCCATGACGTGAACACCGGAATGGATTCCCGCTTTCGCGGGAATGACATCTTTACGCCTTCCCTCCCGCGGGGACGTTCAACGTCAGGGTCGGAGCCGCCGGCGCGGGCGGCGGCGCCATCTTGATCATCATGGGGAGTTTCTCGACATCCTTCAAAGAAACCTTGCCGCTCAAAATCTCCCGCATGGCCCGCGGCACCAAGAGCGGCACGGGGTCCGGAAGATTCTCCTTCTGCTTGATCTCCTTGGCCCAGCGGATGGCCGAATAGGCGAGCTTGTAACGGTCCTTCTTGCAATCCAAAATCATGGCTTCCAGGGATTGCGGTGCTTGTTCGGGTTTGGGTTTTGCTTTGGGCATTCTTTTTCTCCTTAAGGAATTGAATCCATGATGGCTTCGAGTTCGTGCTCGGGACGGCCTTCAATCTGGACGGTTTTCTCCTTCCCCTTCTCGCCTCGAAGAATGGACACAAACCGGGATTGCACGCTGAAATACTCGGCCAGGAAGTCCACCAACTCCTCGTTGGCCTTCCCTTCGACATTGAGCGCGGCCACCCGCACCCGCACAATGGACCCCACGCGTCCCATGATTTCGGAATGATGGGCATTCGGAATGGCTCGTACACGTATAATCATCGCTCTTACACTCCTTCTGATAGTTCTTTGGCTCTCCCCGCCGCCTTCTCCATCGCGTAACCGATGATGGCCTTGAGCCCCTTGTTTTCAAATTCGTTGACGGCCTCGGCGGTCGTGCCTCCCGGCGAGGTCACCTGCAACCTCAGATCCAACGCCGACTGCGCGCTTTTTTTCAACATGACCCCGGCCCCGTAAAGGGTCTGGTGCACCAAGGTCTTCGCCACCTCCTTTGACAATCCCAACTCGACGGCGCCCTCCATCATGGCCTCCGCCAGGTAGAACGCATAGGCCGGGCCCGACCCCGAAACCGCCGTGATGGCGTCCATCGAAGACTCCGGCACAAAAAGGACGTCGCCGACGGATTTCAACATCGTTTCAACCCACGCTTTTTGGCGAGGGGTGACAAATTCGTTTTGACTGACGGCACTCACGCCAGCGCCGTAAAAAGCCGGCGTGTTGGGCATGATGCGAAAAATCGGTGTCCTGGGGCCCAGCCCTTCCTGCAATCGGGCCAGGGATACGCCCGCCGCAATGGAGGCAAAACACGTCACCGGTTCTTTCCCGGTTCGAACCGTCGCCGCCATGGCCTTAAGAACATCCCGCATCTGCTGCGGCTTCACGCACAGGAAAACAAAATCGGAGAGCGCCACCACCTGAGAAGCGTCCTTGGCCCCTTTGATCTTAAACTTCTTGATCATTTCCCGGGCTTTCAGGTCCAGGTCAAATGCGGCCAACTGAGATGCGCTTGACACCCCGGCGGCCAGCACCCCCTGCGCCAAGGCGCTCCCCATGCGGCCGAAACCGATAAACCCCACTCTGACTTTAATTTCTCTCACCATATATTCCGCGGCCAATGCGGACCATGGTCGAGCCTTCTTCAACCGCGATCTCAAAGTCGTCCGTCATTCCCATGGACAAAACCGCCGGCTCCTCAAAATAAACTTTCATTGAATCAAAAAATGTCTTGAAATCCCGAAAGGCGGCCCGCGTCTCATCAATCGGAAGACCATGGGGCGCTATCGTCATCAGACCTCCGCAGCGAAGATGAGAGTATTCTTTAAACCCGCGGATAAAATCGGGGGCTTCTTTCAACGGAATCCCGCTTTTCGTTTCCTCGGGAGAAATTTTCACCTCGATCAAACACCGCTGCGTTTTCTCTGCTTCAGCGGCCGCCCGGTCCAAAAAAGCCGCCAGACGAGGGCGGTCGACGGACTGAATCACATCAAAAATTTCGACCGCTTTCTTCGCTTTGTTGGTCTGGAGAGATCCCACCAAATGGGCGCGACAGTTTGACGGGCGGATTTTCTCCTTTTTCAAAATGGCTTCCTGAACCCGGCTCTCGCCGATGTCGGTCACCCCGTATGTCAAAGATTCAAGAACGATTTCAGCTGGAACGTTTTTCGTGATCGCCACCAAACATATCTCATCGCCATTCCTTCCCGTTTTTTCTGCCGCCCGCCCGATTCGTTCCCTTATATTGATAATGCACTCTTTTAGAGGGATCGATGAGATGGGGGAATGCACGTCACTCTCGAAGGCTGGCATTAAATTGGACGTGATTATACCACATTCTCCACTCGATTTTCCGGGCTTTGCGAGCTACTCTTATAATAGGATGCTGCGACGGAAAACATTCGTCTGGGCTGCTTTTAGCGGCCTTTTGTGCTGTTTTTTGGGGGTGTTTTTAACCCTCCCGACTCCGTGCGCCTTCCCCCCTCAAAATCCCCCTTCCACCCTCCTCCACCATTTTTCTGCGGCGGAAGACTTTGTCCATCATGCGGGGGAGCCAAGCGCTGATGGATGGGAACTGGATTATGACAAGACGCGACCCGGCTATGCCCTCACGCATCTGAAGAACCCTCTCCTCCTGGAGCCGGGGACCTACCGCACCAGCTTCATTGTCCGCCGGGGCCACTATCCGAAAAAAGGACTGCTCCACAACACCTACGGGGTTTTCCGGCTCGAACTCTGGGATGAGACGACGAACGAGAAACTGAATGAAAGGGAACTCCAAATGGGCGACTTCACGCGGCCCAATCACCTTGAAAAACGCTGGCTGGACTTTTCGATGGAGGGCCGGCGGGGCCACCTGATCGAGCCGCGGGTGTACTGGTTGGGGCTGGCGAACGCCGAGGTTAAATCAGTTGATATTGAAAGATTCCCCGACGTATCGTTAAAAGCTCTGGAAGATAAGGCCCTCAGTATCGGAGAAAAACTGGCCCGCCACCATTTGGAAAACGGCTTCGTCGTCGCCCGGAGGGCGAACGGCTCGCCGGAGGACACAGGCGACGCCACCACCTACACCGGCTACTACCTCGCTTCCCTGGCTTGGAAGGTCAGCGTGAAAAAGGATCCATTGACTTATCAAGCTTTGGAAAACGCCGTCAAAACGTTGCACACCGCCCTCAAAGGAACGGACGAAAATCCCCTTCTCACGCGCTTTGTCGAAAAAGACGGAACGCCTCATCCCAAAGGCCCCAGCAAGGATGTCTACTCATCCTTTTTCTTTGGCTATGCTGTCGCCTACCCTTTCGTTGAAAATGCGGCTCTGAAAAAACAGATGCGGGAGGACGCCGACAAGGTGGCCACGCGGCTTCTCAAGGACCGGCTGACCGTCCAGGGAACGGACGGGCCCATCTTCACTCTCGCCCCCTATTTCACGGAAGGCGAAGTGCGCCTCGGCTTGAAGCGCCTTTTCGCTGATAAACACGATTATAAAAATCTTCTCCGACAAATCCGCCAGGCCCATAAATATCTACCCTTTGGGGAGCTCTGGCCGGGCCAAAAAAAAGTCGTCAAAGCGCTTAAAAAACAGGATGAAGACGCCCTCCTCCAGCTCGTCGTCCCCACCTTGAACGGCCTTGCCCAATTGGGCGAGCGTGTGCGGGATGTCCTTCGTGAACAATACCGCACGGACCTCTTCCCGAAGCGCTTCCGCAACCAAAACTATCCCGGCAAACAGCTCGAATCGGCGTTGACGGAAGCCCTCCATAAATTTCCCGAGCAAAAAAACGATCGCCGCTTCAATCAACTCTCCGACCTGAAAATCCTGGCCGCCAACGCGCTCATTGCCCTCCATATCATCCGTACCGCCCAATGGATGACGGACGACATTCTCTTCGACGATTACTACAAAACGAATCTCTACACGCAGGAGGCGCTCCTTCAAACGGCTCTCGATTGGTACGCCCAGGAAGAAACAATCATCCAGCTCACCGCTGGCAATCCAGCGGCCGACCAGGCCCGGAAAGGTATTGTGAGCACCCTCGCCCTTTATAACCTCATCCGCCTGGAGAAGAATCCGGCGGTCAAGGAAACCTACCGGTCGATCCTCGACCGGTGGTGGGAAAGCAATCGCAACGAAGACAATCCCCTCGCGGCCGCCATCTATACCGTTTGTTCGGGGAAAGGGGTCAAGTCGCGACATGCGACATTTGTGGAAAATGTCGCATGTCGCGACTTGACCCCTTTCCCTTTCCCTGATGCGGGTGTTCTCCTGCGGGCGTTGGATCTTTACCCGGAGAACCGGACCGGCTACGGGAAGGATTATTGGAAAGTGTACGGAACAAATGTCGCCAACGCGTGGGGCGGCGGCTCGTTCAAAGGATTTTCAAGGGAACCGCTTCCCCTCTCCCACCGGCCGAAAGACAACTTCCTTTGGCAGAGAAATCCCCGCCGCTTAAGCGGGGATGACGCCATCGACTATCCCGGGACCGATTACCTCTTTGTTTACTGGTTTTGCCGGCATCACGGATTGATTCCCCCCACGCCGCCCGAACCCACGGCGAAGAAAAAATAAGCGCCACCCCATGGTCCCCGTCATTCCGGCGAAAGCCGGAATCCAGAACGATAATAAGGGCCTGGATCCCGACTTTCGTCGGGATGACGGTTGTTATTTCGGGGTGACCCGTACGACCTCCGCAAGGGAGGTCTGCCCGGAGATGGCTTTGTGATTGGCGATCTGGCGGAGGGTGCGGATGCCTTTGTTGCGGAGGGTGGTGCGCAGGGTTTCAATGTTGAGGCCGTGCACGAAAGCGTTTTTCAAGTCGTCGGTCAATTCCAGAACTTCAAAAATTTCCGTTTCCCGGTCGTAACCCGTGCCTTGGCAGCGGTCGCAGCCCTGGCCCCTGTAAAAGTAAGGGGGCTGTATCTCCGCGGGAATGCCGATTTCCTTCGCCCGTTCGCGCGTGACCGATTCCTTGTCCTGGCAGTGGGGGCAATTCAGGCGCAGCTTCCGTTGCGCGACAACCCCCAATAATGTCGATGAGAGAAGATAAGGCTCGATCCCCATGTTGAGAATCTGGATCAGGGCATCGGCCGTGTCCCGCGCGAACGACCGGCCCAACACCAACGGTCCCCGTGCTGCTTTCTGCAAACAAAAAACGATGTCGTCTTTTCCGACCAGGGGACTCACCACCAAAACGTCCGGGCCGTGCTCAAAAGCGGTTTGGAGCAATTTTGAAAAGAGGGCGGCGTCGCCGTGGGAAACAAATTGCGGCACGCCCGAAATCCCTTCTTCAATTTCAGACTCCACCGCCAAAACATGCCGCTCCGATGTGGCGAGCTTGCGCGTGCAGGAGTGGATCGTCCGGGTCAGATCATCCTCAGCGGTGCCGCAAAAAAGAACGAGGCCCTGCTGACTGGCCAGAAAATCTTCCAACAGCTTCGCCTGCGGCGGGTCCATGCCCCAGGCGCTGGGCGAGAAGAGCTTCTCGACCTGGGGGCTTAATTTTATGGTGAGGAGGGTCGTCATCGGGGTTTCGGTCAAACTAAAAAGAGTGTAGAACCGTCCGGCGGGAGCCCGAATCTCCTTTTTCACCTCCAGCCACCTCATGTCGCTCACCACAATCGGTTCGCTCATTCCCCGAACGGTGTCGATTAAATTCTCGCACTCTTTCTGGCCCCCTTCTTTCTGGGGGTGCGGCCCGACGAGGACCCCGCGGATGCGCCAGCGCATCCGGTAGGTCTCCCCCTCCCGATCCATCACGATTTCGCTGGCCCGCTGCGTGATGGCCTCGGAAAGCAGACGAAGAAGAATAGAAGACAGCCCCGGGTTTTCCATTTCGGAAAGGGGAGGGACGTCGGTCCTTGGAAGCACGGCGGGGGCGGGTTCCTGTGGAGCCCCGGCCACGGGAGCGGGTGCGGGCGGCGGGGCCTCTTTTGCATAATGTGTTTTTATGAACTCGATGATTTCATCGATGGGCGCCAGCACAAAGTCGACGGGGCAGCCCGTGAAAAACTTGAGGCCCTCGGGTTTCACAATCCCCTCGGTCCTCGGCACGGCGGCGATGAGGTGCCCTTCTTTCATCGTCAGAGGAACAATCATGTGCTTGCGGATGAGGCCTTCGGGGAAAATCGACAAAATGTCCGGCGGGACGGGTTCGAAATCCTTCAAATGAACGGCTGATGGTTGCGCGTCCGATTGATCCATGGTTACTTCCGAAATAGTTTGTCAAGAGACGGAATGTTGACGCCGGGGAGGGGCGAGGATCCCTGCCCGCCCGAAAGATTGAGGCCGGTGGCGTCTTTCACCTTGTCCTGAACCTGTGAATCATAACCTGACATCTGCTCCGTCAACTTGGTTTGCAAGGCCGCCACCTTGGCCTCCAAATCGCCCGACCTTTCCTTCAGGAGGGCATTGAGCTTTGCCTCCAACTCTTTTCTCTGGGATTGCGCCACATCGCCCACCGAATCTTTGATGGCCTTGGCCAAGGCGTTGTCCAGATTGGTGGAAAACCGCAAAGAGGGATCGGCCCAGGTGCCGCCCAAAGACGCCTCGATGGAAACGATGGGGGCCCGTTCGATGGAGCGGGCGACGTTTTCCACGAGATTCGCCTTGATCTTATCGGCGGAAGACAGATTCGGCGTTGACGCCGGCATCACGCCGGCTTCTTTTAAAAGAGCGGCGCTGTCAATTTTAAGGGACGACATATTCATCATCAGTTGGCCGCTAATCTCGTCTTCTCCCACGGCCGTCAAACTCAGGGTCACATTCCCCTGCCCGCCGGTCAAGGCGTTTCCGAGGAGGCTTCCTCCCATCATCTCTTGCACGTTCATACCCTTGGCTTCAAAACGCACGCGGTCTCTCTTGACGTCGGTGATGTGGTCCACAACCGCCGCCAGGATGAACGATGTGTTTCCCTTGGCTCCTTTCAAGTCCATCGTCGTCGGCTTCCCGACGCGCGACGGATTGGAATTCAAATTCAACAGGCCCCCTAAGGCAGCGATGTCCTGAAAAGCGCCGGAGAGAGCCGCTTTTTTAAGCCAGAAACGGGGCGGCGCCGTAGGCTCCCGGAACCGGATGTCGACCCCCTTCGACCGCACCGGTGGGGGCGGCACGCTTTCTTCTTCCTTTTTCGACGGCATATATTTTCGGGCCAACTGGACATAATGCAAAGCGGTCTGCACCCTGTTCATGACGGACGCGCCGAAAAATCCTTCAGCCAGCTTCTTCGGGCTGAACACATCCAGATTGAGCCGGGACATGATGTCGTCCACGTCCTTCTTCTTGGCATTCTCCAGGCCTTTTACATCCGACTTCAGGGTCTTGACCTCTCCCGAGAGGCTGTCCTTGGTCCCTTTGATGTCCGTTTGAAGTTGACCGAGATCCTTTTTCACCTGGCCGAGTTTCTTGAGACTTTCGGGAAGGGCGGCCAGGACCTCCGGTCCCTGGGTGGGGGTGCTTTTCAGGTTTTGGAGGTCCCTCTCCACTTTCTTGAGCCGGCCCTCGACATCCAGGCTTTTGATTTTCGTCTGCCATTCCTCCGGCAACTTATCGGACTTCTCTTTAAGGGCATCGGCCTGCTTAACAATCGCGGTTTCCTTGGGATCAAAATCGATTTTCCCCTTAAAATCCGTCTTCATCCCTTCGAAGTTCAGCTTGAATTGATCCTTGTATTTCTCCGCGAGCTTGGCGGCGGCACTGGGTTCTCCTGCCTTCTCCCCCTTTTTCTCCTCCCTTTCCGCCTCTTTTCTAGGGGCGGCAAGAGCCCCTGAGGTTTTCCGGGCCGTGCCGAATCCAATCCCTTCGACACGGGCTTCGGGGACAATCACTCTTTTGGACAGTAAGTCTCCCAAACTCAACTCAAAATTCAGGGGGCCCGCCTCCACGAGGTTT
>JAJAPZ010000026.1 GCA_020523905.1 Candidatus Obscuribacterium magneticum | reverse complement strand
TGTCGAAAGAGAATAAGCAACAGATACGAAACATCGGCATTATCGCTCACATCGACGCCGGAAAGACCACGACGACGGAGCGCATCCTTTATTACACCGGCCGCATCTACAAGATCGGCGAGGTGCACGACGGAAACACCGTCATGGACTGGATGGAGCAGGAGCGGGAACGCGGGATCACCATTACCTCGGCGGCGACCTATTGCACCTGGAAGGATTGCAACTACAACATCATCGATACGCCGGGCCACATCGATTTTACGGCGGAGGTGCAGCGCTCCCTTCGTGTCCTGGACGGTGCGGTCGTCGTGCTGGACGGCTCCCAAGGTGTGGAGCCTCAGTCGGAAACGGTCTGGCGGCAGGCCAACGATTATCGCGTGCCCCGTCTTGTTTTCGCCAATAAGATGGACAAAATCGGAGCCGACTTTACTATGTGCATGGATTCCCTTCACAAGAAGCTCGGGGCGAACGCGGTGGCCATACAGCTGCCCATCGGGATTGAGGCCACATTTAAGGGTATCGTGGATCTCGTCAAGATGAAGGCCTTCGTATGGTCCGGAGAAGAGCTGGGCGCCGAATATGATGAGGTGGATATCCCGGCCGACCTGATGGAATCGGCCAAAAAGCATCATGATTTGATGGTGGAGAAACTGGCCGATTTTGATGACGACATCGCCCATAAGTTCCTGGAAGGGCAGGCGGTGGGAGAGGAAGAAATTAAGAAGGTGATGAGGAAAGCCACCATCAGCAGCAAATTTTTCCCCGTGTTGTGCGGGAGCTCCTTCAAAAATAAGGGCGTCCAGCTGATCCTGGATGCGGTGAACGATTATTTGCCGTCGCCCCTGGAGGCCAAGGAAATCAGGGGGATGGACCTCAATGGGGAAAAGGAGATCGCACGCCGTGTCGATGACGAAGAGCCGTTGACGGCGCTCGCGTTTAAGATTCAGACGGATCCCCACGTCGGAAAATTAACCTACACCCGGGTCTACTCCGGGGTGATGACGGCCGGAACCCAGATTTATAACTCCACCTTGAGATCGCGGGAGCGGATTGGGCGGATTTTGCGCATGCATGCGGAGAAGCGGGAAGAAGTCGAGACCATCACCAGCGGCAACATCGGAGCCGTGATCGGTTTGAAAGGGGTGTCCACGGGGCATACGATTTGTGATGAGAGAACTCCCATTGTGATTGAACCCCCGAAATTCCCCAACCCGGTCATTTCGGTCGCGATTGAGCCCAAGTCCCAGGCGGACGATGATCGGCTGGGCATGGCCTTAAACCGTTTGGCCGACGAAGACCCCACCTTCAAGATTCGCTCCGATCATGAGACCGGCCAGACCATCATCTCCGGCATGGGGGAGCTGCACCTGGATATTTTGGTGGATCGCATGAAGCGGGAGTTCCGGGTGGAAGCTAACGTCGGGAAGCCGCAAGTGGCTTACCGGGAGACCGTGAAAAAATCGGTCGAACAGGAAGGAAAATACATCAAACAATCCGGCGGCCGGGGGAATTACGGCCATGTCTGGATTACGTTGGAACCCAACGGGACGGGGAAAGGTTTTGAATTTATCGATAAGATCAAAGGCGGACGCATCCCCAGGGAATATATCCCGGCGGTGGAAAAAGGCATCCGGGATTCGATGGAAGCGGGGGTGCTGGCGGGGTATCCCGTCGTCGATGTTAAAGTGACCCTCTTTGACGGCAGTTTCCATGAGGTCGACTCGAACGATATGGCGTTTCAGATCGCTGGATCCGTGGCATTCAAGGAAGCATCGAAAAAAGCGACGCCGATTCTTTTGGAGCCCATCATGCGGATCGACATTGTGACGCCGAAAGATTATGTGGGGGATGTCATTGGCGATTTGAACCGACGGCGCGGCCGGATTGAGCAGGTGGATGACAAAGGAACCACGCAGTACATTCACGGCCAGGTGCCCCTCGCGGAGATGTTTGGGTATGCGACCACCCTCCGCTCGCTCAGCCAAGGCCGGTCGTCCTACACCATGGAGCCGAGCCATTACGAAGAAGTTCCGAGAACGTTAACCGAAGAGATCGTGGCCAAGGCCACCGCTTAAGGAGAATCCGATGCCGGAAAAAGCCCCCGAAACCCAGAAGATTCGAATCAAATTGCGATCCTATGATTACCGGATGCTGGACGATTCCCTGACCAGGATCGTGGACACCGTTCAGCGAACAGGGGCGAACCTGATCGGGCCGGTGCTGTTGCCGACCTCGGTGAGGCGCTATACGGTCTTGCGCTCGCCGCACGCCGACAAAAAGTCGCGGGAGCAGTTCGAGATGCGGGTGCACAAGAGGTTGGTGGACATCGTTGATCCCACGCCCCGCACCGTAGAAGAATTGAGAAATTTGGATCTGCCGGCCGGGGTCGATGTGGCGATCCAGTTGCCGCGCATGGAGTCGTAAAGGAAAAATTTATGGCCGACGAAAAAACAGACGCCCCCAAAACCCCGGACGCCGCCCCCGAAAAGGCGGCTTTAGCGGTGTTGGAGACAGCACCCTTGAAAGGGTTGGTGGGGACCAAGATCGGCATGACCCGAGTCTTTGTGGATGAGGCGACGATGGTCCCTGTCACGGTCATCTTCTCGGAAGGGGCCGTGGTCAGCCAGGTCAAGACGGTTGAGAAGGAAGGCTATAATGCGGTTCAAGTGAGCTACGGTGAGGTGGCCGAGCGGAAATTCTTACTTCGTCATCCCGACGAAAGTCGGGATCCAGGCTTCAATATTATTCTGGATTCCGGCTTTCGCCGGAATGACGATGGATTACCACCGGTAATGGGCGAAGGCTTTATTGGCTTCGGCCATTCGATGGGTGTCTTCGCGCTTTTTAAAAGAAGCGCCTTCCTTTTTGCTTGCGGCGATGAGTTCATCCGCCAGCTTCTCGGACATGGGCTTGCCGGTTTTGAGTCTCGCATAGGAAAAAATCCAGCGCATGGCCATCGAAATTCCTCGTTCCGGACGAACCTCCATCGGCACCTGATAGGTGGCCCCTCCCACCCGGCGGGCCCGGACCTCCACCAAGGGGCGGACATTCTCCATGGCCCGGGTAAACACCGACAAGGGCTCCTCCCCCGATTTTTCCTTGATCATCTCGAGAGCGTCGTAGACGATTCTCTCCGCAACGGATTTCTTTCCGCACAGAATCAACTTGTTAATGAACTGGGACACAAGGCCCGACCGGTAAACTGAATCGGGCGGGGGAAGTCCCCGTTTGTCTTTGGCTTTTAACGCGCTTCGTGGCATAAATTCAATTCCTCTATTAAGCGGCCGCTTTGACTTTGGGCATTTTGGCACCGTACTTTGATCGTCCTTGTTTGCGGTCCGTCACGCCGGAGGCGTCCAAGACGCCCCGAAGAATATGGTAACGGACACCCGGCAGATCTTTCACCCGGCCCCCGCGGATCATCACGATGGAGTGTTCCTGCAGGTTGTGCCCCTCGCCGGGAATGAAGGCCGTGACCTCCATGCCGGTGGTGAGCTTCACGCGGGCGATCTTGCGCTGCGCGGAATTCGGCTTTTTGGGCGTTTGGGTTTTGACGATCACGCAAACGCCCCTCCTTTGGGGGCAACCCCGCAACGCCGGCGCCTTGGTCTTCTTATGGTGCTCGACCCGAATCCCGCGAATAAGCTGATTGATGGTGGGCATCGTTATTTCCCCTGCGCTTTTTCAATCAGCCGCCGCTCGTAAAAGCCGGTGCCGGCCGGGATGAGGTGGCCGATGATGACGTTCTCTTTGAGGCCCCGCAGGTGGTCGACGCCTCCCGTGGTGGCCGCATCGACCAGGACACGCGTCGTCTCCTGGAAGCTGGCCGCCGAGATGAAGGACTCCGATGACAAGGAGGCCTTTGTGATGCCCAGTAAGATGGGCTGGGCCTCGGCCCGATCGTTCTTTTTCATCGCCCGGTTGACTTCTTCAAAACGCCTCTTGTGGATGACCTCTCCCACCAAAAAGTCCGTTTTGCCCGATTTGGTGATGACGACGCTGGAGAGCATCCGTCTGACGATGATCTCGATATGCTTGTCGTTGATCACCACACCCTGGAGCCGATAAACCTCCTGGATTTCATTCACGAGAAATTCCTGGACCTCCTTCGCCCCTTTCACCTTGAGGATGTCGTGAGGATTGATGGAGCCGTCAACGAGAGGCTCCCCCACTCCCACGCGATCCCCTTCATACACCACGAGGTGCTTTCCTTGGGGAACGTTGTAGTCGCGCTGCATGCCCGTCTCCTCGTTGGTCACAATCACCTTCAAGCCCCCTTTGGGAGTGGTGGCCAATTTGACGGTCCCCTCGATTTCCGATATCACCGCCGGGTTTTTCGGCTTCCGGGCTTCAAAAAGTTCCGCCACGCGCGGGAGGCCCCCTGTGATGTCTTTGGATTTAGACACCTCCTGAGGAATCTTCGCCAGGATGTCCCCCTGGAGCACCTTATCACCGTCCTGAACCACGAGGTTCGTGTCCACAGGAAGGGGATAGGTGGCGACCCTCTTGCCGGCCTTATCCATGATCACCATCTGGGGATGGAGCGCCTCGGCCCGATGCTCGATGATCACCCGCTCGATGAGCCCGGTGATCCGGTTTTTCTCTTCGTGCAGGGTGACGCCTTCAATGACGTCTTCCAGCTTTACGGTCCCTTCGACTTCGGTCAAGATGGGAAGGGAATAGGGATCCCACTCCACCAAAAGATCACCCTTCATCACCCGGGCGTTTTCGCGCACTTTCACGCGGGCGCCGTAGGGCACCTCGTAGTGAGACCGTTCCTCGCCGCCGGATTCCCGAATGGAGACAAAGGCGTTGCGCGACACGCAAATTTCCTGGTTCTCGCGGTTGGTCACGGTACGCACGCCGTGAAAGCGGACGGCGCCGCTCTCGCGTGCGACCAATTGCGAACGCCGAATGACGCGGCTGGCCGTTCCTCCAATGTGGAAGGTTCGCAGGGTCAGCTGCGTCCCCGGTTCCCCGATGGACTGGGCGGCGATAATCCCCACCGCCTCCCCCACTTCCACCTTTCGCCCGGTGGAGAGGTTCATGCCATAACAGTTGGCGCAAATGCCCTGCCCCGCTTCGCAGGTCAACACCGACCGGATGCGCACGCGCTCAATGCCGGATTTGCCCAATTTTTTCGCCTGATCCGCCATGATCATGTCGCCCGACTTGACGATGGTCTCATCGGCGAGGGGGTCCACCACGTTGTCGAGGCACACCCGCCCAATCACGCGCTCTTCCAAATTTTCAATGATGTCTTCGCCGGCCTTCAAGGTGCCCACCGAAATGCCGTTGATGGTGCCGCAATCCTCTTCGGTCACGACAATATCATGCCCCACATCGACGAGGCGGCGGGTCAGGTAACCGGCATCGGCGGTTTTTAAGGCCGTGTCGGCCAGCCCTTTGCGCCCGCCGTGCGTGGAAATGAAGTACTCGAGGACCGAAAGCCCCTCCCGGAAGTTGGAGATGACCGGGTTCTCGATGATTTCGCCGACGGCGCCGGTGATCTTTTTCTGCGGTTTTTGCATGAGGCCGCGCATCCCGCCCAGCTGACGGATCTGTTGGCGGCTGCCGCGGGCTCCCGAGTCCGCCATCATGAACACCGAATTAAATTTCTTTTGGCCCTGCTTAAACGGGGCGTCATCCCATTTCTGCATCTGGACAAACATGAGATCCGATATCTCATCGGTCACATGCGTCCACAGGTCGATAATTTTATTGTACCGCTCCGAGTCGGTGATGATGCCCATCTTGGCCTGTTTGGAAATCTCTTTGACCTGCGACAAGGCCTTTTTGACCATCTCCACCTTTTCCCGGGGGATATGGAAGTCCGAGACAGAAATGGAAAGGCCGGCCCGCGTGGCATAGGTGTAGCCCAACTTCTTGATCTCATCCAATAAAACGGCTGTCCGGGAAGTGCCCAATTCGCGGTAGGACCGATCGACAAGGCTTGAGACCTCCTTTTTGGACACCGTGGAGTTCACGTAGCCCATCTCCGGGGGAACCACGGAATTGAAGATCACCCGCCCCACGGTCGTCCAGTCCTTCCACAAGTCGGGATTTCGCTGGTCCTTTTCGCTTAATCCCTCTTCTTCGATGAGTTTATTGATGCCGGCCACCTTGATGCGGGCATGCAGACCGATCGTCTTGTTTTGATAGGCGGAGATGACTTCGTCGCGGGTGGCGAAGTAGCGTCCTTCGCCGTCGACACCCTTTTTCACCTTGGTCATGTAGGCCACGCCCAAAATCATGTCTTGGGAGGGGACGGCAATGGGCTTGCCCGAGGCAGGGGAAAGAATATTATTGGAGGAGAGCATCAAAAGCTTCGCCTCCAGCTGAGATTCCAGGGCCAGGGGCACATGGACGGCCATTTGGTCGCCGTCAAAGTCCGCGTTAAACGCCGCGCAGGTGAGAGGATGAAGCTGGATGGATTTTCCTTCGATTAAAACGGCCATGAAAGCCTGTATGCCCAGACGGTGAAGCGTCGGCGCCCGGTTGAGAAGGATGGGGATGTCTCGGGTGACCATTTCCAGAATGTCCCACACCTCCGGCTTGACGCGCTCCAGCATTCTCTTGGCGGCTTTGAGCGTAATGCTTTCCCGCTTCATGAGCTCCCGAATGATGAACGGCTTGAAGAGTTCGAGGGCCATTTCCTTCGGCAAACCACACTGGTGCATCTTCAAGTTCGGGCCGACGACAATGACCGAGCGGCCGGAGTAGTCCACGCGCTTGCCCAAGAGGTTCTGGCGGAAGCGGCCCTGCTTGCCCTTCAAGATATCGGACAACGATTTCAGCGGCCGCCCACCGCCGCCCACGACCACCTTGCCGCGCGCGCCGTTTTCAATCAAGGCGTCCACCGCTTCCTGCAAAAGCCTTTTTTCGTTGTGGATCATCACTTCCGGCGCCCGCAGGGCTTCGATGTGCTTCAAACGGTTGTTGCGGTTAATGATCCGCCGGTAAAGATCGTTTAAGTCCGACGTCGCAAACCGACCGCCCTCCAGGGGAACGAGGGGTCTCAAATCCGGGGGGATGACCGGCAAAATGGTGAGAATCATCCATTCGGGCCGGCTCTTGGAGTGAATGAATCCTTCCATGATCCTTAGCCTTTTAATCAGCTTGTTTCGCTCTGTTTCGGATTCGGTCTCTTTAAACCTCTCGCGCAGGGCCTTGACTTGTTCCTCCAATTCGATTTTTTCAAGCAGTTGCCGGATGGCCCCCGCGCCAATGCCCGCCTTCAAGCGGTCTCCCAATTCGTCTTTGGCCCGGTAGTATTCGTCGTCGGTGAGAAGCGTCTTGGCCGCATACTTGACCTTGCCGTCGTCTGATTTTGCGTCTTCCAAAACAATGTAGCGGGCGTAATAGATGACTTTTTCAAGATCGGTGAGGCGCATGCCGAGGAGAGTGCCGATGCGGGAGGGGGCTTTCCGCAGATACCAAATGTGACCGACCGGAACCGCCAGTTCGATCGAACCCATTCGTTCCCGCCGGACCCGGGACTCCGTGACCTCGACACCGCAGCGGTCGCAGACAACGCCTTTGTACTTGATATATTTATATTTGCCGCAGGCGCATTCCCAATCGCGGACCGGTCCAAAAATCCGCTCGCAGAACAAGCCGTCTCGCTCCGGTTTAAACGTCCGGTAATTGATGGTCTCGGGCTTTCTCACTTCGCCGTGCGACCACGAACGAATTTCATCGGGGCTGGCCACGGAGAACCGGATGGCGTCAAAGTCGCCGAAATTAATACTGGGGGCCCCCTTCTTTTTGCCCGCCCGGGGGATGTCGCGTTTTTTATCGATAATTAAAGCTTCCATGGGGACCCTCCCTTATTCCTTCGCCGCCCGGCCTGCCGGGACTTCTTTTTCATGTGCTTCTTCGGCGACCCTTCCCGCATCCGCCGACACGCCTTCTTTCATCTTGAGGAGTTCCACGTTGACCGCCAAGGACTGCAACTCCCGCACCAACACCTTGAAGGACTCCGGCACCCCCGGCTCGGTAATGGCCTCGCCGCGAATGATGGATTCGTACATTTTGGTCCGGCCCGTCGCGTCGTCCGATTTCACGGTTAAAAACTCCTGCAGGATATGCGCGGCCCCGTAACCTTCGATGGCCCACACCTCCATCTCGCCAAAACGCTGGCCGCCGAACTGGGCCTTTCCCCCTAAGGGCTGCCGCGTGATGAGAGAGTAGGGGCCTGTGGAACGGGCGTGGATCTTGTCTTCCACCATATGCGCCAGCTTCAGCATATACATGACTCCCACCGTGACTTTTTCTTCGAAGGGCTCGCCCGTGCGGCCGTCGTAAAGCGTGATCTCGACGTAGTCATTCGGCAAAAAGTCTTCCCGCACGCCCTGATCGCGGAGTTTCTGCTTGGCCTGCCGGATGGTCTCAAGAACCTGATCCTCCCGGGCCCCATCAAATACCGGCGTGATCATCTGCATTTTTAGGACTCCCCCAGCCCACCCCAACATGATCTCGAGGAGTTGCCCCACGTTCATACGGGAGGGAACGCCCAACGGCGACAACACCACATCGACCGGTCTTCCGTCCGGCAAGTAGGGCATGTCTTCGGGTGCCAAAATCTTGGCGACGACGCCTTTGTTGCCATGGCGGCCGGCCAATTTATCGCCGACTTGAACCTTCCTCTTGGACGCCACAAACACCTTGACGATACGGTTGACCGTCACCGGCAGGTCATCGCCTTCTTTGATATTTTCCTTCTGGCGGGCGGTGGCGAGGCGCGCTTCGGACTCCAGTTTCTGCGAAACGATCCTGGCCTCTTCTTTGAGGTCGTTCAGCTCTTTCGCGGAAAGATCCTTTTCCTTGGCCGAGGCCTCAAGGCGGGCGATTCGCTCTTTTCGCTGCGTCCTTATCCACTCCAGCTTTTCTTCCAATTCCTGGTCGACATCTTTGGCCTTTTTATTCTCTTCCTTTTTGCTCAAGCGCTCTTTCCGGACAAAAATACGCGTGCTGATCACCTTGCCCGTCACACCGGGCGGCACCCGGAGCGAGGCATCCATCACATCTTCGGCTTTCTTTCCAAAGATCACCTTCAAAAGGCGCTCTTCCGGGGTGATCTGCTGCTCCCCCTTGGGCGCCACTTTGCCGACGAGAATATCGCCCTGCCGAACCTCGGCGCCCGGCCGGATGATGCCGTTCTCATCCAAATTGACGAGGGCGTCCGCTCCCACGTTTGGAATGTCCCGTGTGATTTCCTCGGATCCAAGCTTCGTGTCCCGCGCCTCAACTTGAAATTCCTGGATATGGATCGATGTGAAGGTGTCGTCCCGCACCAGCCGCTCTGAAAGTAAAATCGCGTCTTCGAAGTTGTAGCCCTCCCACGGCATGAAAGCCACAATGATGTTTCGTCCGAGGGCCAGTTCCCCCTCTTTGGTCGAGGGGCCGTCACAGATCACATCGTTTTTCCTCACATGGTCCCCCACCGATACCAAGGGGACCTGGTTGATGCAGGTGTCTTGATTGGAGCGGCTGTACTTGCGGAGGTAATAAAGGTCGACGTCTCCCTCATCGGTGTAGATCGCAATTTGGTTGCTCCACACAGAGACCACCACCCCGGTCCGGCGGGCCAGGATGGCCGCCCCTGAGTCGCGGGCGACGCGGCCCTCAATGCCCGTGGAAACAATGGGAACCTCGCAGGCCAAGAGGGGCACGGCTTGCCGCTGCATGTTGGATCCCATGAGGGCGCGGTTGGCATCGTCATGTTCAAGAAAGGGGATCAAGGCGGTTGAAATCGAAATGACTTGGGCGGGCGAGATGTCCATGTAATCCAGATCGGCGGGGGTTCTCTGAGGGAAGTCTCCCTTGAAACGACAGGCCACCAGATCCGCGCCAAACCGCCCTTTCTCATCGATCGGCGCATTGGCTTGCGCCACAATAAATTCATCTTCACGGTCGGCCGTGAGATACTCGACCTGATCCGACACCACGCCTTTGGTCACCACGCGGTAGGGGGATTCAATCAGCCCGTACGTGTTGATCTGGGCGTAGCAGGCCAACGAGGTGATCAGGCCGATGTTGGGGCCTTCCGGCGTCTCAATGGGACAGATGCGGCCGTAGTGCGTATGATGGACGTCCCGCACTTCAAAGCCGGCCCTTTTGCGGTGGAGGCCGCCCGGCCCCAGGGCCGACAGGCGTCTTTTATGGGTCAGTTCGGCCAGGGGATTGGTCTGATCCATAAATTGGGAGAGCTGGCTCGATCCAAAAAATTTACGGACCGCGGCCGCCACGGGAGCGGTGTTCAACACCGCCCGGGGGGTTGGGTTCGGCTCATCCTGGAGGTTCATGCGCTCGCGCGCCATCCGGCCCATCTGGGCCAAGCCGGCGCGGATCTGATTCTCAAGCAATTCGCCCACACCGCGAACGCGGCGGTTGCCTAGATGATCGATGTCATCGATTTCGACTTTGATCGCATCCTTGTCCGATCCCATCGTGGTTTGACCGTTGTTCAGGGCGATCAAATACTGGAGGGTCACGATGATATCCTCCACGCACAGGGTCCGGCGGCGATCGCCGGGAATTTCAAACTTGAGACCCTTCTTCTTGGTGAGCGCCTCAAACAGAGGATAGAGCTTACGATTGATCTTATAACGGCCCACCTTCGTGAAGTCATAATGACGAATGGATTTAAAAAGGAGCATGTCGAGGTAATTCTCAGCCTGCTCCGGTACGATAAATTCCTGGGATCGGACGATGCGGTAGATGGTGTGAATGGCTTCTTTGCGGCTGCGGACGGGGTCTTTGGTGAGGGTATTGCGGATGGCGACGTCGTTTAAGGCGGGATCAGTGACGATCAGCTTCACCGTTTTGACCTTCTTCTCTTGAAATCGAATCGCCGCTTCTTTGGTGACCTCTTGATTGGCTTCGAGGAGAACCTCGCCCGACTCCGGTTCGACCACATCCTCGGCCAACACCCGGCCCGCGATCGGCGGATTCTCGGACAGAGACACCGTATCCACGTCATAAAAGATAGAGAGGATCTGCGAATTGGTCTCGATCCCGGCGGCCCGAAGAAGGGTGGTGGCGGGGATTTTTCTCTTCTTGTCAATGCGGACGAAGACAGCGTTGTTGAGATCAAACTCAAATTCCACCCAGGCGCCGCGGTAGGGAATGATGCGCCCAAAATAAAGGCTTTTGCCGTAGGACGAAATGTTTTTCTCCTCATCCTCTTCAAAAATCACGCCCGGGGAGCGGTGCAGCTGGCTGACCACCACCCGCTCGGCGCCGTTAATGACGAAGGAGGCCGTGTCGGTCATCAAGGGGAGCTCGCACAGATAAACCTCCTGCTCGGTGAGGACCTTCGGTTTGCCGGAGGGCTGATTGTGGACGAGCCGCAGAACCGCCTTCAAGGGCGACGAATACGTCGCGTCCTTATCCAAAGCCTCCTCCATCGTATGTTTGGGCGGCCCCAAGGTGAACTTGACGAACTCCAAGGTCAGGCTTTCGTCGGCGTTGGTCAAGGGGAAGATGTCCATAAAAGCGGCCTGCAATCCCTGGACCTTTCGTTCTTTCGGATCCACCTCAACTTGAAGGAATTCCAAATACGACTTGCGCTGCATGTCCAGCAACGATGGAAAATCAATGACCGGCTTTATGCGAGCAAAAGATATTTTCTTCAACGTTTTAACCTCCAGCACTTCTTTTATTCGTCATTCCCGCGAAAGCGGGAATCCACCTCGGAAAGGATCTGGATCCCCGATTAAGACACTCGGGGATGACGCCTTCGGCGTCATTTAATCTCGACAGTGGCCCCCACTTCGGTCAGCTTCTTCTGAATCTCCTCGGCGGTCTTCTTATCGACGTTCTCTTTGACCGGCTTGGGCGCCCCTTCCACCAAATCCTTGGCCTCTTTTAACCCTAAGCCCGTCAACTCCCGCACCACTTTGATCACCTGGATCTTTTGGGCGCCGACCGACGCTAACACCACGGTAAACTCGGTTTTTTCAGCCGCTGGAGCACCACCTGCCGAACCTGCCCCTCCGCCTTGAGCGGCCGGGGCTGCGACCGCCACCGGGGCCGCGGTAATGCCATACTTCTCCTCAATGGCCTTGACGGCCTTATGGACGTCAAGGACGGTCCATTTCTCCAATGAATCCACGAAGTCTTCAACTGATACGTGTGCCATGTTCTCCTCCTTCATCAACTAACGCTCTTAGGCCCCAACCCTTTGGGGGTGTAAGCGATAGCGTCCGCCGTACCGTGGCGGATCATTATGATGGTAATCGTCTTAAGGTATGGGGGCGGTTTCCTTTTTCCGGGCGAGCGCCACGAGGCTCGCCTGCAAGGCCCGCAAGGATTCATCAAGGACCGCAACGAGGGACTGAAGGGGACTGTTGAGGCGCGACAACAGAATCGCGATCAACACCTCCTTCGATGGCAATGAAGAGATAATTTTAAGACTGTTTTCGTCGACGGTATTCCCGAAAAGATGGCCCGCTTTCACCTTCAAATTCTTGTGGTCGCCACTAAATTTATAAAGGATCTTGGCCAACATCGCGGAATCCCGGCCGCCGTACGCCAATGCCGTCGGTCCCCGGAGGCTCCCTTCCAAATCGGCCCAACCTCTCTTTTTAAAAACGATTTTCGCCAGACGATTTTTTACGATCTTGTACTTCGTCCCCAAACCCAACAGCTGCGCCCGAAGCCCGTTCAGCTCATCGGTCGTGAGTCCCTGGAACTCCGTCACAACCACATGCTCCGAGCTTTTCAGCTCCTCGGCAAGATCCTGCACAAACTGCTCTTTCATCGCACTTGGCATTATAACCTCACCCGGTCCCTAAAACTTTATCGTCATCCCAGCGGAGAGAGACTCCTCATCATAAAAGGACCCTTCCACCACCACACTCTCTCCCGGGAACGCCTCCCACCTCAATCCGAGAAAGGGACTCAGGCGCTGATCCGTCCCCTTGATCCGCTCTTGGGTCTGGCCGTCTTTCATCTGACTGCTTACCCAGGCCACTTTCACGCCCCCGTAGGGTTCCCATGTCTTCCATCGGCGGCTGACGTTCAAAGCTCCCTGAAACTCATCCTGTTCGAACCGGATATCGGCCCGCTCAACGGTCCCGCCGGACTCAAACCGGTCCAAATTCGCCAGGGTCTGCGTGTAACTTAAATCAATGGCCATCCCGGCGCTCACGATCGTCTGCGGCTGAAAATTCCACCGAACGCCAACCCCCCACAATAATCCGGAGGACTGCGATCGAAGCCGGTTGGTGACATTCCCGGACGAATATTCGAGCTCATAATCCCGAATCTGCCCCGCTTTAAACCGGTAATGAAATCCGTCATGGGGCCGCAGGGTCACGGCGGCCACCGCCGCGCTGTAGTCGGATTCCATCTCCACGTCCGTGTTGGCATCGGAGAAAATCGTCTCCGATCCCCCGCTCACAGGCACCTGAATGGCATCGACGTTTGAGTTTCGAACCACCGGCTCGGCCCGGTTTCTTGTTCCATAAAAGGACAGGGCCCAACTCTTGGACTCCATCACATCCGCCGACGATAGAAGCTCGCTTCCAAAGATCCGCCCGCTTGCGAAGACGCCCGCACAAACGGTTACAAAGAAAAAAAACTTCTTCAATTCCCTAAACTCCTGGATTCCTGTCTTCACTTCAAAATTTCCATTCCGCGAAAATCTTAAGGAACCAGTGCTGGCAGCGATCTACTCTCCCGGGCCCTTGCGAGCCAAGTACCATCGACCCTGAAGAGCTTAACTGCCGTGTTCGGAATGGGAACGGGTGTTTCCTCTTCGGAATGGCCACCAGCACTTGTTCCTCAAAATTAGATAAACCAAGCGCCCAAGGCGTATTCATTTATACGGCTAAGTTTCACGACCTATTAGTACGGGTGAGCTCCACGCCTTACAGCGCTTCCACCCCCCGCCTATCAAACCAGTAATCTTCTGGAGGTCTTTAGTCCGCCTTGCGGCGGAAAGGAGTTCTTATCTTGGGGTGGGCTTCACGCTTAGATGCTTTCAGCGTTTATCCCGTCCGCGCAATAGCTATCCAGCCGTGCCCTTGGCAGGACAACTGGTACACCAGAGGCGCGTCCATCCCGGTCCTCTCGTACTAAGGATAGCCTCCCTCAAAACTCCAACACCCACGGTAGATAGAGACCGTACTGTCTCACGACGTACTGAACCCAGCTCACGTACCACTTTAATGGGCGAACAGCCCAACCCTTCCCACCGGCTTCAGCGGGAGGATGTGATGAGCCGACATCGAGGTGCCAAACCGGATCGTAGATATGGGCTCTCGGATCCGATAAGCCTGTTATCCCCGGGGTAGCTTTTATTCGTTGAGCGACGGCAATTCCACATTCAAACCGCCGGATCACTAGGCCCTACTTTCGTATCTGATCGGGATGTCTCCCTCCCAGTCAGGCTCGCTTCTGCCCTTGCACTCGACACCTGATTTCTATTCAGGTTGAGCGAACCTTTGGACGCCTCCGTTACTCTTTAGGAGGCAACCGCCCCAGTCAAACTGCCCAGCTATCAATGTCCCCTGGCCCGCTTCAGGGTCAAGGTTAGCATCGCAAAACCGAAAGGGTGGTATTTCAACGTCGCCTCCGCCCCGACCGAAATCGGGGCTTCAAAGGCTCCCACCTATCCTACGCATCCAGTCCCGCAATGCATTAATAACATACAGTAAAGCTCCACGGGGTCTTTTCGTCTAACCGCAGGTAATCCGCGTCTTCACGGATACCACAATTTCGCCGAGCCTCCAGCTGAGACAGCGGTCTCTTTGTTATGCCATTCGTGCAGGTCGGAACTTACCCGACAAGGAATTTCGCTACCTTAGGACCGTTATAGTTACGGCCGCCGTTTACTGGGGCTTAAGTTCAGTGCTTCTTCGCCTTGCGGCGAATGACACATCCCCTTGACCTTCCAGCACCGGGCAGGCATCAGACCCTATACATCATCTTGTGATTTCAGCAGAGTCCTGTGTTTTTGTTAAACAGTCACGAGACCCACTTCTCTGCAACCTCGCGTGCCCCTTCCCTTGTACAGGGTTAGGACTCGAGGCCTCCCTTCTTCCGAAGTTACGGGAGTAGATTGCCGAGTTCCTTAGCTAGAGTTCTCTCGCGCGCCTGAGTATATTCAACTCGCCCACCTGTGTCGGTTTACGGTACGGGCACATAACGCATTGGCGACGAGGTTTTTCTGGGCAGCGTGGTGGAGCCACTTCTCCGGGTTTGACCCCAGATCGACATCACCTCTCGAGGATGACGACCGCACGGATTTGCCAGTGCGATCCCTCTACGGGCTTGAACCCACACAACCAGCGGTGGGATGGCCGTCCCTTCTGCAACTCCTCTTCGTTCGTAACACACGTCACGTGGTTCAGGAATATTAACCTGATGCCCTATCGCCTACGCTTTTCAGCCTCGGCTTAGGACCGACTGACCCTGAGCTGACGAACATTGCTCAAGGAAACCTTGGGCTTGCGGCGTGGTTGATTTTCACAACCATTATCGCTACTTATTCCGACATCCTCACTTGTCAACGCTCCAGCACTCCTTTCGGTATGCCTTCAACGCCGATGACAACGCTCCCCTACCGCTTTTGCCAGCCGAAGCTGACAAAAACCCGTGACTTCGGTATCAAGCTTGAGCCCCGTTAATTTTCGGCGCAGATTTACTTGACTGGTGAGCTATTACGCACTCTTTTAAGGATGGCTGCTTCTAAGCCAACCTCCCAGCTGTCTCGGTAAATCCACATCCTTTACCACTTAGCTTGAATTTTGGGACCTTAGACGACGGTCGAGGCTGTTTCCCTTTTGCGCACGAAGCTTAGCCCTCGCGCACTGACTCCTATGCTCATACTTACAGGTATTCGGAGTTTGGTTAACTTCGGAACCTGGGTTGCAGGCCCTACATTATCCAGAGCTCTACCCCCTGTAAGAAACACATAAGGCTAGTCCTAGAACTATTTCGGGGAGAACCAGCTATCACCAAGTTCGATTGGCCTTTCACCCCTATGCCCAGCTCATGCAGAGGTTCTTCAACACCCAACGCTTCGGGCCTCCACCGTGTTTTACCACGGCTTCACCCTGTCCAGGCATAGATCACTTGGATTCGGGTCTAATAATGCAAACGGCGCCCTGTTCGGACTTGCTTTCGCTACGGCTGCGTTCCCGTCTTTCGAACGAAAACTTAACCTGTGCTTGCACCATTAACTCGCCGGATCATTCTTCAACAGGCACGACGTCGGGCGTTGCTCTTCCTTGCGGTCGAGCCATAGCCCTCCGACTGCTTGTAAACATACGGTTTCAGGTTCTTTTTCACTCCCCGTCAGGGGTGCTTTTCACCTTTCCCTCGCGGTACTGGTTCACTATCGGTCGCCAGAGAGTATTTAGCCTTGGAGGGTGGTCCCCCCGATTTCTTGCCAGGTTTCACGTGCCCGACAGTACTTTGGAATCCCATCCGAAGTCCGGTCCATTTCGCTTACAGGATTGTCACCTTCTTTGATCGGCCATTCCATGCCGTTCAGCTATAGCCGGATTGATAACTTCTCCCCATTAAAGGGAGATGGGTCCGTAACCCCCCGATGCACGCATCGGGGTTTAGGCTGTTCCCCGTTCGCTCGCCACTACTGAGGGAATCTCGGTTGATTTCTCTTCCTCCGGGTACTAAGATGTTTCAGTTCCCCGGGTTGTCTTCGTCAAGCTATAAACCCGATTGCTCGGGCCCTTCACTCGACGATCCGGCGATTTTCATCGCCGGGGGTTTCCCCATTCGGACATCCACGGATTAAAGGCTGCTTGCGCCTCCCCGTGGCTTATCGCAGCTGGCCACGTCCTTCATCGACTTCTGACGCCAAGGCATCCACCGTACGCTCTTACTTTCTTAGCCGCATAAATGAATACCACACATTTTACTGTGTGATCCTTAGACGCTTGGTTTATCCAATTCTCATTGGACTTTTCGCTGATCGAACCCTCACGAAGGCCATCTACCTCCTTAATAATAAGGAGCCGATGGGCTTTGGAGGCATCAACGAAAAGATGTTAAAGAACAAACAAATCCGTGGACCCAGGTGGGATCGAACCACCGACCTTACGCTTATCAAGCGTACGCTCTGACCAGCTGAGCTATGGGTCCGAACTTGATTTCTCTCTCGAGGGACAAAAACTCCCGTCACCTCTTTAATGCCACATCAATTTTAACTGCTGGTTTTGGTCGGAGGTAATCCTCTTCTGCTCAAAATTTCTAAAAATCTGTTTTTATTCTGCCCTCCTCCGCTAAAGCTTCGGAGGGCAACCTTCGCTTTAATTAATGCCACTTCGTTTCTGTCACGATCTGGGCTGGCTTGCCAACCGAAGCTCCGAATTCGCCACCGGCGAATGAGGAGCGAAGGTTGGAGCTGATCGGGGTCGAACCGACGACCTCCTGCTTGCAAAGCAGGCGCTCTCCCAGCTGAGCTACAGCCCCGGTTCGACTCGCACCATCGCTCTGCTCGGTGCTCGCTCACCGCAAGCGAGTCAGACCGTCCTGAGCGAACGAAGTGAGTCGAAGGACAATAAATCATTCGAGATGCTACTGTTCCACGCAAGCGAGAGAGTGCCCTCGCGTTCAAGGGATCGACCTCTCCTTCGACTCCAGCCTGAGACAAGCTCAGGCCTTCGCTCAGGATAAAAGGAGGTGATCCAGCCGCACGTTCCCGTACGGCTACCTTGTTACGACTTCACCCCAATCATTGGTCACAACTTAGGCGGCTATGTCCCTTGCGGGTTCAATCACCGACTTTGGTTGCACCCAACTTTCGTGGTGTGACGGGCGGTGTGTACAAGGCCCGGGAACGTATTCACCGGGGCCAGCTGATCCCCGATTACTAGCGATTCCGCCTTCACGTGGGCGAGTTTCAGCCCACGATCTGAACTGGGGCCGGTTTTCAGAGATTTGCTCCTCCTTGCGGATTTGCGGCTCGCTGTGCCGGCCATTGTAGCACGTGTGTAGCCCTGGACATAAAGGCCATGAGGATTTGACGTCATCCCCACCTTCCTCCCCGTTATCCGAGGCAGTTTCCCAAGAGTGCTGTCCTTAACGGACGTGGCAACATGGGATAGGGGTTGCGCTCGTTGCGGGACTTAACCCAACATCTCACGACACGAGCTGACGACAGCCATGCAGCACCTCTACTGGCTCCCTTGCGGGTCATTTCTGTTTCCAGATTTTACAACCAGCTGTTCAAGCCCAGGTAAGGTTCTTCGCGTTGCGTCGAATTAAACCACATGCTCCACCGCTTGTGCGGGCCCCCGTCAATTCCTTTGAGTTTCAACCTTGCGGCCGTACTCCCCAGGCGGCACATTTAATGCGTTTGCGTCGACACGAAGGGGGTCGATACCCCTCACGTCTAATGTGCATCGTTTACGGCTAGGACTACCAGGGTATCTAATCCTGTTTGCTCCCCTAGCTTTCGCAGCTCAGTGTCAGCAATAGTCCAGGTACCTGCTTTCGCCATCGGTGTTCCTCCCGATCTCTGCGCATTTCACCGCTACACCGGGAATTCCAGTACCCTCTCCTACGCTCAAGCCCGGCAGTATCCGTCGACCTCGCCCGGTTAAGCCGAACGTTTTAACGACAGACTGACCAGACCACCTACCTGCCCTTTACGCCTAGTAATTCCGAGTAACGCTTGCCACCTTCGTATTACCGCGGCTGCTGGCACGAAGTTAGCCGTGGCTTATTCATCGGGTACCTTCACTCCCCGCCTTTCGGCGGATTTCTTAGTCCCCAATAAAAGGAGTTTACAATCCGAAGACCTTCGTCCTCCACGCGGCGTTGCTGGATCAGGGTTTCCCCCATTGTCCAAAATTCCTCACTGCTGCCTCCCGTAGGAGTCTGACCCGTGTCTCAGTGTCAGTGTGACCGTTCACCCTTTCAGGTCGGTTACCCGTCGCGCCTGATGGGCCGTTACCCCGCCAACAAGCTGATAGGCCGCGGACCCCTCTCTCAGCCGTCCTTGCGGACGTTTCATCAGAAACCGATGCCAGTCCCTGATCGTACGCGGTATTACCCCATCTTTCGATGGGCTATCCCCCTCTAAGAGGTAGATTGTCTACGTGTTACTCACCCGTCTGCCGCTGGGCATCCACTGTATTGCTACAGCAATCACCCCGCTCGACTTGCATGTGTTAGGCACGCCGCCAGCGTTCACTCTGAGCCAGGATCAAACTCTCCAACAAAATCAACGCATTGTCGCCAATGCAAAAATTGATGGATGGTTCGTTTGGCTCGATTTAAGACTCAAGTTAACGTGGCTGCCCGATTGCTCGGGCATGCTTTTAGTTCCTTGTTTGTTCACACACCATTAAAATGACCCGATCGTTCAAGCCGAAGCTCAAACCATCCGGTCCAATGAGGCCCTTGAACTCTGGCGATTAAACCAGCCCGAGGGCACTCACCCGCTTGCGCGTAAATTACTCTAATAATTAGAGTTGGTGCTTTATGTAAAAGAACAATAAAATAACCTCGCAAAGATATGATCTTCACGTGGCAGTTTGAATTTGGGCGAAAAATTATATAAGAATCAACAAATTAGTCAAGCAGAAATTCGAAGGCAGGAAAAATCCTCTGAACTTAAGGCTGACTGTCCGTGACCTACTGTGTTTATAATAAATGATCATGAATGTAAATCCCCTTGTTACAAATGACTCCCTGATTATTAACGGCCTAAAAATTGAGGCCAGAATTGGCACCATCCCCCAAGAACGTGCCTCTCCACAAATTCTTTTAATATCAGTTCAAATTTACCTTCCCCTTCATAAAGCAGGAAAGGCAGATAACCTGGCCTTGGCTGTAAATTACGCGGAAATTATCAATGACATTACGTCCCTCGTCCGAAAAGGGGAATTTAACCTCATCGAGGGGGTAGCCGAAAAGGTAGCGGAGGCCATCTTGAAAATTAAACAGGTTGAGTCTGTTTCCGTAATAGTAAAGAAAAAACCGCTACCAAATGTCCATTCGGTCGGCGCCTCCATCTGGAGACAGAAATCAGCCTAATAGGATCGTTGCCCAGACCGAAATGAAACTTCAAAAAAGAATTGGTCTCCTTGTTTCGGGTGGCTTGGACAGCTCAGCGCTTGTGATTCACTGCATAAAGCGTGGCTACAAAGTCTGGCCTGTTTATGTGCGTTGCGGACTCCGCTGGGAAAAGGCGGAACTGCATTGGCTAAAAAAATATCTCGGCCGGATCAAATCTCCCTTGTTACACCCGTTGCGCCTTGTTTACCTCCATCTTGACGACGCCTATAAGAATAATTGGAGCGCAAGAAAAGATGCCCCCGGCAGCAATAGCTCCGATCAAGCGGTTTACCTGCCGGCCAGAAACCTCCTGCTTGTTGTGAAATCCCTTCTCTCCCTGTCTTCCCATAACGTCAATCAACTTGCCCTGGCCACGTTAAAAGGAAACCCCTTTCCTGATGCCAAGCTCTCCTATACTTCACAGTTGGGGAAAGTGCTATCGAAAAGCTTCAACACAAAGATCTGCATCTTTACACCCTTTCGAAACAAGACGAAGCGTGAGTTGATTAAAGCTTACCAAGACGCCTCCCTTCACCTCAGCTTCTCGTGCATCAATCCCAAAGGGATTCATCATTGCGGCCGGTGCAACAAATGCACAGAAAGAAAGCGGGCGTTTCGGCAAGCAGGGGTGGAAGATTCAACAGAATACGCCAGGGGTTAAGGCTGCGGGGGCGACAGGTGCCGGTGACACGAGGCGCCGTTGCTGACTCGCCGCGGCGAGTCAGCAACGGCGCCTTTAATTACGCGCGGGGGTGGGCTTTCTCGTAGACCTTTCTTAGCCGTTCCGTCGTCACATGCGCATAGATCTGTGTGGTGGAAAGATTTTTGTGCCCCAACATCTCCTGGACGCTTCTCAAATCGCATCCCCGGTCCACCAGATGCGTCGCAAAACTATGGCGGAGCGCGTGCGGACTGACGCGACGCGAAATCCCCCCCTTCAGGGACGCCCCTTCAATCAACATATGGATGGCACGGGCGGTCAGCCGGCCGCCGGAAAGGTTGGTAAACAAAGGCCGCGCGGCGAGGGATCCGTGGGCTGACATACCAACATCCTCGCGCCGCCCTTTCAAATAATCACGTATCGCTTCCAACGCCTTTTCGCCCACCGGGATCATCCGCTCCCGATTTCCCTTCCCCACCACCCGGACGGTCCCTCCCCAAAAATCTATATCCTCGATGTTAAGATGCTCCGCTTCCCCCACACGGAGGCCAGAGGAGTACAAAAGTTCCGCCAACGCCGCGTTGCGCAAAGCGGCCAAGGGCCGTCGGGCCTTACCCATGGCCTGAATCAGTTTATCGACTTCCCTTTCGGTGAGAAAATTGGGGACTTTCCTTTCACGCCGCGGCGTCGCCAGATTAAGGCAGGGATTAACGCGATAGACGCCATCGCGGGTGAGAAACTTGAAGAATGACCGGAGGGAGGCCCACTTACGAAGAAGGGTAGACGTCTGATAAGGCTGCGTCTTCAAATGCCCCAGGTAGGATCGGACCACCGTCCGATCGCAATGGGGCAAGGAGACCTTCTTATTTGTTAAATATTTCCCGAGGTCCCGCAGGTCAACCGCATAAGCGCGCAACGTCGCGGGGGAGGCGTTCCGCTCCACTTTGAGGGACAAAAGGAATTTTCGGATGGCCAGCTCGGCATCCATGAAACCATTCTAGTAAGTTATTTTCTTGATGGACTTACATTCCGGATAGCCGGAACAGGCGAGAAAGGGCCCAAAGCGCCCCCGCCGGTGGACCATATCCCGTCCGCAAATCTCACATTTCTCCGCCGGCAGTTTTGGTGTCTGCTGATCCTGGGGCAACGACTTCGTAAATTTGCATTCAGGATAGCCCGAGCACGCGGTAAACTTCCCGCGGCGGCCCCAGCGGATAATGAGGGGCTTGCCACATAACTCGCATTTATCGCCGGTTTCCTCCGGCCGCACGACATTCCCTTCCTTGTCCATGGACACTTTGTACTTGCAGATGGGATAGCGCGAGCAAGCGAGGAAACGCCCATAGCGGCTCTCCCGCACCACGAGGGCGGCCCCGCACTGGTCGCACTTGTGTTCGGTGTGCAGGGCCTTTGGTTTGACCACTTTCATTTCTTTGTCGGCCACCGACAACCGCTTTAGAAAAGGCCCCCAGAAATTTTTAACGACGCTCTGCCACTTGGCTTTCCCATCGGCAATATGGTCCAGAAGCGTTTCCATCTTCGCGGTGAAGTTGACATCCACGATGTCCGGGAAATTTTCCAAAAGCTGCATGTCCACGGTCTTGCCCAATTCGGTGGGGATGAAACGGCGGTCCTCCATCCGGACATAGCCGCGCTGCAATATGGTCTGAATGATGGGGGCATACGTGGAGGGGCGGCCAATGCCGCAATCCTCCATCATTTTGACGAGGCTCGCCTCATTGTAGCGGGGCGGGGGCTCGGTAAAATGCCTCTCCGGCATCATCTGCTTTTTCTGCAAGAGGTCGCCCGCCGCCAGGTTGGGTAGACGCTCCGCCTTCCCTTCCGGATCCTCCATCGAAGGCGAAAGAGCCAGAAAACCGGGGAACCGGAGCACACGGCCCGTCGCCCGGAATATATAGGGCTGAGGGGAGGTGGAAATGTCGACGGTGAGCGTGTCATAAACGGCATCGGCCATCTGGCTGGCGACAAACCGCTCCCACACGAGCTTGTACAATTTCAATTGATCCGGCGTCAGATACGATTTAATCGCGTCGGGCTCCTGCATGACGGAAGTGGGACGAATGGCTTCATGCGCCTCTTGGGCCGCCTTTGTTTTTGTCTTATAAATCCGGGGCTTGGGCGGAAGCATTTCCTTTCCAAACTTGGCCTCGATGTAATGGAGAGCCTCCTGCTGAGCGGCCTTTGCGACGAAGGTCGAATCCGTTCTCATATAGGTGATCAAGCCGACGGGACCGCCCCCCAACGAGATCCCCTCGTAAAGCTGCTGGGCGACCGACATGGTCCGCTGCGCCCGGAATCCGAGTTTGTACGACGCCTCCTGCTGCAAGGAGGCGGTGGTAAACGGGGCCGATGGCAGTCGGCGGCGCTCTTTCGGCTCTACCCGAGACACCTGGTAAGGCGCCTTCTCCAAATCGGCCAAGATTTTGTCAACCACGTCCTTGGAACCGAGCTCGAGCCGGTCGTAGCGGTGGTCCCCGCACGCGTAGATGTTGGCCCAAAAGGGCGGCTCATTCGACTTCTCCAACTCGACGGCCAAGGTCCAATATTCCTGAGGAATAAACTTCCCAATTTCATCTTCGCGCTTGCAAATTAAGCGCATGGCGACGGACTGGACCCGGCCGGCCGATAAGCCCCGCCGAACTTTCTTCCAAAGAAGAGGCGAGAGCTTGTAGCCCACCAAGCGATCCAAAACGCGCCGGGCCACCTGGGCGTCCACCAAATGGGCATCGATGTCGCGCGGTTGCTTCAGCGCCTCCTTAATGGCCTCTGGAGTAATTTCGTGAAAGGTGATTCTCTTTAACTTGGCGTCGGGGACGCGGAGGAGCTCCGACAGATGCCACGCGATGGCTTCCCCTTCCCGGTCAAAGTCCGTGGCCAGATAGATGTGCTTCGCTGTCTTGGCCGCTTTTTGAAGCTGGGGAAGCAGGCTCTTCGCTCGCGGCAGTACTACATAAGTTGGTTTGAAATTATCGTCGATGTCGACGCCGAGCTTCCGCTGCGGCAAGTCGCGGACATGCCCGAACGAGCTTCTCACAAGGAACCCCTTGGATAGGATTTTGCTGATGGTCCGCTCTTTTGTGGGCGACTCAACGATGACTAAAGAATCCATAACTGTTTCATTGTAACAAGATGAAAAAATAATTCAATTGATTTTTATGTTTTCGCCACCAAACCCCCGGGGAGCGACCTCAGCCACCCCTTGAGCTCCATCGTCAATAAAACGGCCGATAACACCTGCGGATCGATCCCCAATCGGCCGGCCAACGCCTCCCGGTTCACCGGGGAACCTTCCAGGCTGGAGAGAATCTCTCGAAAAGGAGCGGGAACTTCTCCGGGCGTCTCGGTGGTGGAGCCTGTTTCAACCCCCGACACTGACGTGTGTTCTAAGGACAACTCTTCCAGAATATCATTAACGGAAAGAACCATTTTGGCCCCCATCTGAATCAATCGGTTGGGACCCACACTCAACAAAGACGTGGCGGGACCGGGGACGGCAAAAACCTCCCGGCCATATTCCGCCGCCAACCGGGCGGTTATCAAGGCCCCGCTTTTTTCCTGGCCTTCCACAACCACGGTGCCCAACGACAACCCTGCAATAATCCGATTTCGCCGTGGAAAGTGTCCTGGAAGAGGCGGTGTTTCCATGGGGAACTCACTCAAGAGAGCCCCTGATTTCTCAATGTCCTTTGACAGATGCTCATTTTCCGGTGGGTAGATCACCGACAATCCGCTCCCCAAAACAGCCCAGGTGTGGCCGTTTCGCGTCAATGTTTCCCGGTGGACATGGCTATCGATGCCGCGGGCAAACCCGCTCCCTGTGACCAGGCCGGCCTCCACCAAATCGGACGTCAATCGCCGTGCCATCGTCTCCCCGTAATAAGAACACCGGCGGCTCCCCACCAAGGCAATCGCCGGCTCACCAAGGAGCTCAGCATTCCCCTTCACATATATAATAGGAGGAGCGTCAATAATCTCACGCAGAAGGGGCGGATATCCCTCCCCCTGCCATAATAAAACCGTGACTCCCTCTTTTTGGATTCGTTCCATCTCCCGATCGGCCAGGCGACGCGTTGAGTCAAAAACCGACCGCATCTGCTGAAGGATCTCAACTCCCAATCTAAGAGGCTCTTGCCATGATTCAGGGCCGGCCCCCACCGCTTTCTGGGCGGATCCAAAATGACGAAGAAGTTCTTGAAACCGGGCGGGGCCGATCTCTTCGAGAAGATTTAAGAAAACAGTGGAACAAACTTCGCTTTGATCATTCATAACACGATGCCACTTTCGGGGGGAATAATATGGGGAGAATTAAATGACGGATTTCGGCCAGAGGGGGCGACAATAACCGGGGGCTCACGCCCCCAATTTCAAGGCATTGGCCGCCTGGGCGGCAATCCGGGCTCTGTCGCTATTCTTATACTTTTCGGCATAGGCTTCATAAGCGGTGACCGCGTCCCAGCGCCGGCGCATGCCTTCATAGCATTGGGCAATCCGAAACTCGGCGAGCCCGCCAATTTCGGATTCTGAACACCGCTTAACGATGGGCTGATACATCCGATAGGCTTCCTGATACTTGCTCATCGTCATATAGAAGCTCCCAAAAAAACTGTTGACATAGCACGTCCAGGTTGACTTTTGCTCATCGCCATACTTTTGGAAATCTTCGGACAGAAAATAACCGACGATATGGTGAAGGACAAAATAAATAAGAAGAACTGTAAGAACAAACTTTTTCATCGACTGAAATTAAGGGGGGATGTCAAAATATTATTTTGCTTTACGAACAAGATCACCGATTTCAATGCCTTCATGCGTCTTTATGACGCGGGCCGAGGCTGTCTCATCATCGATCTGGTCGGTGATCTCAGCCACCCCGATGTGCCGAACCTCGTAACCGATAAACCGGCCGGACTGCGGATCCCGAATTCGGCCGCCTCGCTTGTAGATATCGACACGATGACCGGATTCAAGCCCCTGGACACGGCCGATATTCAAATAGATGAGGTCATTGACCACGAACATACTTTTAATGTTTTGGTCCTGCCCTCCGGAAACGAATCCCTCAAACTCCCAACCGGGGCCGGCGACGAACCCTTCCGATCCGGAAAGAATTTTCTTCTTCGATTTCTTCGCGGGAGGGGGTTCCGCTTCCTTTAACGACGTCTCCTCATCCTGTAGTTTCGGAGCGTCTTCGGAGCCGACTCCTCCTTTCTGTTCGTAGGTCTCAGAAGTGACCTCTGACGGCTCGCCACTCCCTTGACGGCTTTCTACACTCTCCGATGAGCCGCCTCTGCTCTTTTCACCACTTGACTTATCCCTGAGGGCGGCGGCTGAGGTGCCGCAAAAAGTGAATCCAAAAAGGACGGCCACAAGCAGGCTCCATAGACGGTGCGCTTTCATAATTCCTCCTTCCCCATACCCACAGAACAACTTAAAACGGGGATCTATAATTCACAATGAAACAAAGTTAGGTTCTCTAAACGCCGATGTCAAGAGACTAATTGATTTTCATGGTCGGGGGACCGGTCAAGAAGCCGATAACTTATCGCCTCCGATAAATGCTCCGACCGGATCGGGTCCGACCCGGCCAAATCAGCGATGGTGCGGGCCACCTTCAAAATCCGGTCGTAGGCCCGCGCCGACAATCCCAATTTCCTAATGGCCAGGCGCAGAAGACGCTTCCCGTCTTCATCCACCCGACAATAAAGCCTGATCTGCCGGATGCCCATTTGCCCGTTTTCATAAAGACCTGGTTGCTGAAACCGAGAGCGCTGGATATGGCGGGCTTTCATGACCCGATCGCGAATCACGGCGGACGTTTCCCCCGGGACCGACTCCTCCGTTATCTCATCCACTTTTAAGGAGGGGACTTCAACATGAAGATCGATCCGGTCCAGCAGGGGTCCTGAAATTTTGGACCGGTATTTTTGAACGGCTCTGGGGAGGCACGAACAGATCCGCACGGGGGAGCCCAGATACCCGCACGGACACGGATTGGCGGCTGCCACCAGAAGAAAATCCGAGGGGTATTTGACGGCATGGGCCACCCGTACGACCGTCACGTATCGATCTTCCAAGGGTTGTCTCAACGCCTCCAAAACATCCCGCTTAAACTCCGGAAACTCATCCAAAAAAAGGACGCCGCGGTGGGCCAAGGACACCTCCCCCGGCCGGGGATGGGACCCTCCTCCAATCAAGGCGATATTGCTGATTTGGTGATGGGGGCTACGAAAAGGCCGGGCGGCAATCAACGCCTCTCCCTCCCGCAAGGCACCCGCCACGGAATGAATTTTCGTTGTTTCCAAGGCTTCCTCAAATTCCATATCCGGCAGGATGGTCGGCAGGCGCCGGGCCAGAAGAGTCTTGCCGGCTCCCGGCGGACCTAATAAGAGAACGTTGTGGCCTCCCGCCGCCGCCACTTCGAGGGCGCGCTTAGCGAGTCTCTGTCCCTTCACGTCCGAAAAATCAACACCGTAATCCCGCCACTGACGAAAAATATGTGGGCGGTCCATCGAAAAGGGCTCCCGTTTTATTTCCCCTGACAAATACTTGACGGCGTCCCCAAGCGTCTCAACCGAATAAATCGGCATTCCTTCCACAATCGCCGCTTCCCTGGCGTTTTTCTTCGATACAAAAAGACCCTTTAACGCTTTTTTCCGCAAACCCAGGGCGCACGGCAAAATCCCCTTGACCGGCCGCAATCCCCCGTTCAATCCCAGCTCTCCCAAAAAAGCATAACCTTCGAAGATGTGGGCCGGCAACACTTCAGCAGCCCCGAGGATCCCGATGGCCATCGCAAAATCAAAAGAGGGCCCCTCTTTTTTGATGTGACCCGGAGCCAGGTTGACGGTGATCTTATACGGAGGAAAAGCAAATCCGGAGTTTTTAAGGGCCGTTATGACGCGGTCCCGCGACTCCCGGACGCCGGCATCCGGAAGGCCCACGATGGAAAACGATGGAAACCCAAACCGAAAGTCCACCTCGACCACGACCGGATATCCATCGATCCCCTGCACGGCAGCAGAATAGACCCGAGATAACATGAAAACCTCTCTTTGGAGGGAAAGGACCTCAGCTTTTAGAAGGGGAGGAACGCCATCGGAGGGATAGTCAATTCAACGAATCAAAAGGAATCGTATAACATGTCCGACGGACAAATCAAGAAGAATACAATTGGGGTATAATTATATCTCGCTATGAATAAAGATCCTTCGGCAAAACATACCACCCCGTGCGATGAAACTAACCAGTACGGCCTTTGAACAAGGGAAAGCCATCCCCTCGAAATACACGTGTGATGGCGTGGACGTCTCTCCACCTTTTCAGTGGATAGATCCCCCGCCGAAGACAGCGTGCTTCGTCCTCATTAGTGACGATCCGGATGCGCCGATGGGAACGTGGGTCCACTGGATCATCTTTAACATCCCGGCGGAAGAGAAAGAGTTAAAGGAAGGAATCCCCACAATGGACAAACTCCCGAACGGGGCCATCCAGGGCCTGAACGATTCCCGATCCGTGGGCTACAGCGGGCCCTGTCCCCCCTCCGGCACCCATCGCTACTTTTTCAAACTCTACGCCTTGGACACCAGGTTATCTCTGTCCCCCAAAGCGAGAAAGGCCGATGTCGTAAAGGCCATGGAAAACCACATCCTCACCCAGGCAGAGCTCATGGGTACCTACCGGCGGCGGTAATGAGTCCAGCCAGGAGCTAAAACCATTTGTCATTGCGAGCGTAGCGAAGCAATCAGTCTTAACAAGAAAGTTTTTCGTCGGACACTTTTCAGAAAAACAGATTGCTTCGCTACGCTCGCAATGACAATGTCTCAAAAAAGGTAGAATCCCTGCTCCCCATGAAAAGAATCCTTTTCTTAATGTCCTTTCTTCTTTCAACAGGGGCCTTCCCAAGCCAAGCCAAGGATTTGGTCCTGGCCATGAGAATTGACGGGATCATCAACCCGGTGATCGGTGACTATGTCGCCGACGGCATAAAAGAAGCCGAAAACAAAAAGGCCGCCGCGGTGCTCATCGAACTGGACACGCCCGGCGGACTCTTGGACACCACGCGAACCGTTATCAGCGCCATGTTAAATACCAATCTCCCCGTCATTGTATACGTGAGCCCCCGCGGAAGCCGCGCCACATCCGCCGGCGTTTTTATCACCATGGCCGCCGACGTGGCCGCTATGGCCAGGGAAACGCACATCGGCGCGGCCCATCCGGTGAATATCCAGGGGGACACTCCCTCCTTGCCCACACTCCCTGGAAAACCTGAAAAGGATGAGAAAAAGGGAGAGAAAGCCGCCCCCCAGAAGTCCGGATCCGTGATGGAAGAAAAAATGGTTTCGGACTCAGCAGCCTACATCCGCACACTGGCAAAAGAACACGGCCGGAACGCCGACTGGGCGGAGCGGGCCGTCCGGGAAAGTATTTCTCTCACCGCCGATGAGGCCCTTGCCCAAAAGGTGATTGACCTCATGGCGGACTCGCCAGCCGACCTCTTCGCCGCGCTTGAGGGCAAGAAAATCGTTAAGAACAATACAACGACGATCCTTCATCTAAAAGACGCCGTGACAGAAAACGTCCCTTTAAGCGGCGTGCGAAAATTCCTTCATATCTTGGGGCATCCCAACGTCGCTTATATCCTTCTCACCATCGGAATTTATGGTCTTATCTACGAATTTGCCCATCCGGGCATCGGCCTCGGAGGCGTCGTCGGCGCCATCTGCCTTCTTCTGGCCTTCTTTTCCCTTCAAGTCCTCCCGATCAATACCGTCGGCATTATTCTTCTCGCCATCGCTTTCATCTTGTTTGTGTCGGAGCTTTTTACCCCCACCCACGGGGTGCTGACCATCGGTGGGCTGATATCATTCACGTTTGGATCGTTCATGCTGATCGACGTCAAACGGGACCTCTCGATCCCCCGTGTGTCGGCGGAACTCATTCTTCCCACCGTTTTTGTGACGGCTCTCTTTTTCGGCGTCGTGATTCGGAAGATCATCGCCGCCCGCCGCATGCGGCCGCGCGTGGGGGCAGAAACGCTGGTGGGAACCGTGGGAGAAGTCCGCGAGGGCTTTAATCCGGAAGGGTTGGTTTTCCTACACGGCGAGCTGTGGATGGCCAAGGCCGAAGGGCCACTCAACC
>JAJAPZ010000025.1 GCA_020523905.1 Candidatus Obscuribacterium magneticum | reverse complement strand
CTTTCATCAGCCTTCAACCTTTGTGACCCTCGGAACGCAAATAAAACACCGCCGTCTCCACTTTCAATGGTGGCTCTAAAGCCGTGAGGGGGGAGGCCTATTTACTCTTGCAAACGGGGAACGGATCGATTTGGACACCCAAGAGGGCAGTTATTTTAAGTTGATAAATAACCAGGTTTTTGAACCCGGCCAAACTCCCCATGCCATGAAAGGGATTGTTAGGCGTTACGGCAGCGAAACGCCCTTCTTCTCTGCACCCGGCATGCGGTCAGAGTTAGTAGACGGTGAGGTTGGTTACGAGACGTATGTCGATGGCGCACGGCAAGACGAATGGGGAAGTTATAAAAGGCGCCTTGAAAGAGTCACCATCGATAGAGGCGATGCTCGAGTGTCCGTTCCAGGATGGGAGCTGACGGGTCGGGCAGGTTCGACTGTCTATTTGACTTGGTTTGGGCCGAGAAAATCCGATGGGCCCCCCGTCGAATGGGCGCGCATGGGTTTGAATGACGAAATCAAAATGACGTCCACGCCTCCCCCAACCTCCACCGATCGAGGGGTCACGACTGTATGGGAAAAGAAGCAGGGAGAGGACACCGTCATGTGGTCTATGTCGGATGGCCAAGGGAGATTCGTATGGATTCACTATGGGCTCGATTTTGAATCGAATCCCTACCACAACTCAAACGGTGTCGTTCGAACCTATATAGATGGCCAGCGTATGGGCGTCCGTTCGTTCGCTGTTGATAGTAAGAAAAAGTGGGTTTTCCATCGTACGGACGATTTTGAATTTGAAGGCGAGACATATCAAGTGGAAAAATCCGGTGTCTCGAAAGGCCAGGTCAAATTTTCACCAGAGATCGCGAAAAAATATCGCAATGGCTATACCTTCCAGAATGGCGAGCGATTTACCTTGTTAACCCCGGTGGGTGTTATCAGTAAGACCGATGTCGTGGTTAAAGGGATGCCGAAGGTGACAATCCATACGACCGTTACTAAACGCCATGTGAAAAACACACTAAAACACGAAGTGAAAACCACGATAGTTGAGCACTGGGACCAAGCCTTTTTGAAAATCTCGGACTTAAACAGCGTCCCCATTTACCAAGTCGGTACTGCGGATAACGGGTCTATGACCTTGCCACGGGGGGTGGAGGGCGTTGGGGTCATCATGTGGCATCCCGATGGGAGTGTCACAAACACGATGGAATTTAACAAGGTGCCGGCCCACCTCTTATTCGATCCGCAAAACTTGAAGGAACGCCAGCAGGGGCCGTCGTCCTTTTTTGAAGGGAGGTTGGTCACCATGGGGCCAGAGGGGGCCCCACGCTATGCGACCACCCGTTGTTATTTCGGGAAAGATTATACAAATGGTGCGCGCATTGTCATTTATGGTATGGCCGAAGGAAAAGTGTTTATTTGGCAGCCTGATCCGGTGGTGGGGGAAGAGAGCGGCCAGAAGGGGGGGAATAGCAAATCGCCCAAAATTGACAATGCCATGGGCCAAAGCAAGCCCGTAGGTTTGAGCTATCAGCGGGGCACTAGAAACGGCCGTGAGGGAACTTACATTGAACTTGAGGGCCGCTTCCAAATCAATGATTCTCAACTCCAGCCGTTCGACGATGCCAGCAGCATCTCATGGCGGGGTGGTGGTCAACTCGCCGTTAATAAGTTGAATGTAGGCGATTTTGTCGATCTTCGCCTTTCCTCGGGGCAAACGCTTCGTCTTGCTGTCGGAGACCGTGTTCAAGTGACCTCGACGGATACGGGCCCCAAATTCACCTTATTGGAATCAGGCCAGGGATTATCTGGCGAGGATGAGCGGGGTTCGCATTTGGTCGACGCCTCGGGGCGTCGGGAGAATATTTACACTCAAGCGGAGCAAAGGTTCCTCCCCACCGTCGGCCGTTGGTTCAAAAAGCCTGAGAATATAGTGGCCACCGTTGTATTTGTGGTTGGTCTTGTGGCCGCCGCGCCTATTGCACCCGCGTGGTTAGCCACCTGTTCCCTTTGGATTTTTGGCACCGCCAAAGCGGCAACTTTGGCGGTCTACGCGAAAAGCCTTCTTTTGGTGTCCCTCATGTCCGCTTTCACGGGTTACAATCTGGGATCGGCCGTTAAGAATTTTCGCGAGGGGAATTGGGGATGGTTTGGGCTCGACATATTATTTGCATTTATTCCTGCTGGTTCCGAACTCTTGGCCTATGCCCGCGGCGGCTGGGCGGCAGCTAAAATGGCTGGACAAGAAGGGATTTCTTTAAGTAAAGGATTTTTCACAAGAATTCACGAAGCCAATCAAATGTACGTTGCCTGCCGCCAGGCGGGGCTTTTACAAGGGAGGGCTTGGTGGTTCGTCGGTGATAAGGGAGCTGAGGCCATGGGTGCTGCCATTAAGGGGGCGGCTGCGTTTAATGTTAAAACCGCCGGTCAATTTATAGTTTACATGTCGGCCTTCAGGGCTTCTGGTGAAACAGGCTTATTAGGGCTAAAAAACTTTACTAACGCTGCTCATCAGGCGAGGGCCGAAAACTTAAACGATTTGAGGGCGTTTGTATTGGCTGCTCGACAACTAGAAATTAAGGGATTTGCTGAGATTGCCCAGAAGGGTTTGGCGGGCGCGCTGGGAGAAAAAGCCAAAGATTTTCAGGCTTTCTTTGATTTCTTTAAGCACTCCTTTTCTGAAACGACAAGGGGCACCCAGGCCGCGGCGTCCGGCGCCAGTGCGGCGGGGAATTTGTCGGCCAAAAACGTCATCCAAGCGGTTCGGGAGATGGCGGGGTCGGGCGTCCAAGGGGCGGATTTGGTATCGAAAATTTCCGGCATGTCCCATTTGTCCGCCGCTGAAAAAGTGTCCGTCCTCGCACAGGTTTTGGATAAAACGGGAAAAAGCGCCGAATTTATGGGGTTGTTGAAGCAACTTGGCAAAGAGCTCGGAAGCAACGGAGGGGCGATTGGTAAGCTGATCGAAAAAATTTCTAGCCAAGAGGTGGCTGGAAAGCTGTTCGAGATCTTGATCGCGAAGCCGGGGAGGGCTTCCAGCCTGGGGTTTCTCGCCGGTTTGACGGAGGAAGGGGTGCAGGGGCTTGTCTCTGTGCTTGGGAAGGACGCGGCGGCAGGGCATTTGATCTCTCTTCTTAAATCGAAGGGGGGCTATGAATTTGGCGAGATTGCGGTCCAGATGTTCAATAAAGGAGGCCAGGGGGTCGTTACGTTTTTTGAGAGTGCCACGCCGAAAACAATCACGGCCCTGGCTGAAAAAGCCCAGTCCTTTCTTCGTGGGAGTGTTGAAATGGGGAAGTCTTTCTTTGGGAACCTCTTCGGTGCGCTGGAATCAACCAACACGGCGGGGACATTCGCGGCTCTTCTCGGGAAAATCGAGATCCAGGGCGGATTGAACGCCGTTCGGGGTTTTCTTTCCGGTTTGTCGGAAGGGGGGGTGTCGAACCTCACGGCATTATTAGGGAAGGGAGCAAATGGGAAGCTGTTTCAGATTGCCGGTGAGATGGCTCAGTCTGGCGGGATGATGAATTTGGCCCGAGCGATATCCGAAGGGGGAGAATTCACCCTGGCCTTTTTTGAAAAAGCGGATCATACCCTGATTGCCCAATTCTTTCAGACATTCAAGAGATCCCAGGAAGCCGTCGGCGGATTGTTTCGGGGATTATCCCAAACCGCCGGCGATGCGATGGGCCGTACGGTCGACCGTTTTACGGACCTGCTTAAAAATCATGCGTCCGAATTTAAAACCATGATGTACGGTTTTGGCCGGGCCACCGGTGAAGCCGTCGGGAAGATGGCCGAGCAATTCGGAAAAGGGATCGGCAATTTCTCGGACACCACTTATGGAGTGTTTGCAAAGCAGATGTTTCCAGCGGGGGGTGCCCAGCGTTTGATAACTCTTTTCGTGGCCGGGGGTGAGAAGGGCGCGGCGCAGTTGGTTCAGTTCCTTTCCGATCCTCGCCTGGAAAAGTCTGAGGTGGAACTTTTCTTCGCCTTCACAGCGAGATGTAAAGAGCCGGTGATAAAGGACATTGTCGGCGTGGCGTTGGCGAGTCCGACAAATATGAGGGATTTGTTGCGGACATTCAGAAATGCCGCCCACATGCCTGAGGCGTCGATGGTTTTGGCTCAGTATTTCACCAGCGGAGGCGACGTTGGATGTCTCATCATCCAAAAATTGGGAGCGACGGGCGTGAACAACCTGGGGAATGCTCTTGTCGAGTTGACGAAAGGAGTCAACAGTGGGGCGATAACCACTCCCATCGAGAGAATTTTTAGTGATTTCTTCGGGCCCTCCCTCAAGTCCCTTGCAAAGGGTGGGGAAAAAGCCCTCACAAAAGAAATGTTCGCGCAGGAAGTCGCGAATATCTTTAATGCGGCCGGGGGGGGACGCTTGGCGAATCGTCTCGCCTCCCCTAAATTGGGGGAATATATGGGTCGGTTGGCCGCCGGCCAAGGATCGCGGTCTCTCACTAATTTTCTTAGTACGTCCGTTTTAAGAGCGGCGGATCAGGCGACGCCCGGAACCAAGACGCTCCTGGGAGGGCTGGAATTAACGGAGAAGGCCGCCGCCACCCTAACCTACTTGGGCGGAATACGCCCCGGGCTTGGACAAGCCTTGGGAGATTTGGCCGGCCGATTGACCACACCGGAAGCTCAGAAAGCTTTCATTGCCATGCTGGAAAACAGCGACGCACGAATACTGGGGCACTTTATCAGCAGTATAAAAGGAGAAGGGGTTGAGACATTGGTGCGTATCTTGAGTAGTCCCGAGGCCTCCGGGAGCTTTCTCTCCGTTTTTTCAAAATTGGAAGCAACCGGGGCGGAGCGGCTCGGCCAACTTTTTAATAATTTGGTGAAGTCCGAACAGGGAGTCGCCTTTTTCCAGGCGCTCAAAGAGGCCGGCGGAGGCGTTCAAACATTCGCCCAGGCCCTCAACACTCTTTCCGAAAAAGGGTTTGCCAATCTCAAGTCGATTTTCCAATCCGACGCTCTTGAAACCTTCGCCAAAATCCTCGCACACTCTCCCACCGACATAACAGTGACGTTTCAGCTCCTTGAAAAGATGACGGGCGCAGAGATCAATAGTTTTCTGCAAGCCGTTCGCGAACTCGGGATTGAGAATGCCGACAAACTTCTTCCCCTTTTTAAAAATTTGAACGGAGCGGGAGTTGAGACGCTGGTGGCCGTCTTTAAAAATGCGGAGCCGGCCGTATTGGCTGGTTTCTTTAAAACATTGGAGAAAAGCGGAGCGGACGTTTTTGGACGGATGTTGAACCGCCTTACCCCTGATGGACACAAAGCGATCGTTTCATTTTTCAAAGCGCTGAAAGGGGAAGGGGCAGAGCTGTTCGCCAAGGTTTTGAATGGCGGAGTGAACGCCGAAGCGCTCAAGGCGCTCTTTAATACGTTGAAGCCGGAAGGAGTGAAGAATTTCGCCCTTCTTTTAAATCAGGCGGCGATGGGATCTCGGTCCGCCGGCGCGCTCATTGAAATGATGGGTGTGTTGAACGAAAACGGCGGCAAGGTATTGGCCGGCCTTCTGAACGAAGGAGGAAAGGCCGTTGAGAATTTGACGGCGGCTCTCAAAATCTTCGGGGGTTGGGGAGCGAAGGATTCGGCGAAAGTCTTTGGCCAGGTTCTTAACGGGCTTGAGAAAGAAGGTGCGGAAATCATAGCGAAGGCCTTTGCCCAGTGGGAGCTCCAAAGCGTCAAGAATTTCGCCGGCTTGGTTGCTAAAGCGAAGCAAGCGGAAGCGATTATCGGATTCATTAATGGCGCGGGAAAGATGCAGCAAGGGGCCAAATTCTTTGTTGAGTTTTTCCAGGCGGTTGAAGGGAAGGCCGTTAAAACGTTGGCCCTTTTGATGGCCAAATTGGACCGGGCTGGCGGGGAGCAGTTGGCCCGACTTTTCGGCAACCAGGTCAAGGGGGCCGTGGAATTCCTACAGGTGATGAAAAAAGCGCATCTTGCCGGGTTGGCCGGGTTCCTAAATGTCGCCAAAGCCGAGGAAACAGCCTTTCTTACCAAGCTGATGAAAGGGGAGGCGAGGGAAGGCGTCCTGCAGTTGTTTGCCAAAGGAGGCAAGGAGGCGGGTCAGGGTCTTGCCTGGATGTTGCGGTCGGCGGGGCCGGAGGGCTTCAAATGTTTTGAGACACTGATTCAGTCAGAAAAGAGTGTTGTCGCCGCTTTGACGGATGCTTTGAAGGTCTTGGGATCCAGCGAAAAAGCCGCCGGCTATTTGGGGCAGGTCTTATCCGAGATGAAGCCCGCCGAGCTCGAGGGCTTAAAAGGCCTCTTGCAAGCTCACGGTGAGCTAAAGGCGGGTGGTTTGCTTGCCCTGCTGTTCCCATCTTTGGCGAAGGGAGAGGGGGGCGTATTCTTGGGGCGCGTGTTCCAGATATTGTCGGAAAAGGGATTGAATCCAGCCGAGGTGCGGCAAATTCTCGCCACTCTGGCGAAAGAAAGCGCTGGCAAGCAAGCAGGAATGCTGTTGCAAAGAGCGCTTTGTAAAGAGGGGAATATCGCCCTGGGAAGCGGCCGGGACATCAGCCAGGCTCTACGGCGAGTGATGGGAGAGTCAAGCAATGGGGAATACGTCGCAGGGCTCTTTAAAGGTTTATTTGGCGGTCCCGGTGAGGTGGCAAAGGGTTCACACGAGGCGGTGAAGGACACCCTTAAAATCCTCTTGAGTTCGAGTTCCAAGCTCTCATCGGCTCAAAGGAACGCGATTAAAAAAGCCCTGTCGGCTTATCGCAACACCATCGATGATGATTTCAATGCCCTTCTCAAAATCTCTTTAACGGATCGATGGGGGGCGCGGGGTGTGGTGCAAGCCGTCGGAAACAGAATGGAGAACGTAAAAATAATTGTGACGAATCCGGCGCTGTATTACCGGACCTGGCTGGCGACATCGGCCGGCTGGGCAACCTTTGGCTTTTTGGGCGTCGGGACCCTCATCCCGTTTGGCTACGACCCCGACCGGATTGATGAGAAAGGAAATTTGATCCGGGGCCGGGGATGGTATGGCCTTAAATTTAGTGGCGTGGGCTGGCGGCTCTGGGAGATTTTCGATCCTCATTTCTTTCATCCATTCAAAAAAGATGCATCGGGCCGTTCCCTTGAGATTGGTTTTGGGGAAGCCGCCGCAATCGTTTTTACCAAATGGTGGGATGAAGATGATGGAGATTACTTTTCCTGGCGGGTGGATTCGTTTAAACAGATGTTTGATCAGGGGCGCCGGGTCGGCCTCCTTTTAACCACGCTGGCATTTCAACCGACGGGGAACGGGCTTTTAGGAATGCTTGGAAAGACGGCGGAAAGAGGTGTGGGCGCCACCATAACGCGTCAGGTGACGAAGGTGATCAATATTCCTCTGGGGCTTCTGGATCGGGCCAAGACGTTCATTAATTTTAGGCCCGTCCAATTGATCACGCGCGGTAGCAACCGGTTTTGGGTTGGGATTAAGAATTGGGGCATCCAAAGATTTAACGGATTCATGACTGGATCTTCAAAAATTCCCTTAATGAGAACAAGTTGGTCGGTGGCTTTTCAAAATGTGGTGACGCGTGTTATCGCGAAAGTTGCCGGGAAACAAGCGGCCGAGTCCGCTTTCAGCAAGCAATTTGTTCATGTTTTGGGAACGGCGGCATTGGGGTGGGAAGGGGTTATGCCTTTTCACATTGCCACGAGCGTCGGGACGGGCCTTGGAACCGGATTGGGCCTGATTTGGGCCAAGACCCAAACGGATGACGAGGAACAACAACGCAAGTTGGCGGTCACATGGGGTGGTTTGGGAGGAAACCTCGCCATGCTGATTGTCCCCATGGCCCGATTCCAATCCGTTGCCGCGAAAAGAATTTTGGAAATCGAGGGAGAAGCGGTGGCGCAGGGTCAAAAGCCTTCACTTGAAGCCCGCCAATTGGCCTCGGCGATTTTGCGCGGAGAAACGGATGTCACCTTAGGTTCTGCCCGATTGAAGCTTACCGGCGAAGATATTCTCAGTCTTTATAAAGAAGCGGCCAAGATCAAAGTCTCCGCCATCTATCATGCAGAAATGGAGGCGGCGGCAGCGCCGGGGCAGCCGGCCGGGGCGGAATCCCGCCACGGCAATAAAATTCTCCAAAAAGTTCGAGATGCGGCGGCACAGCAAGGCTCCGAGAAGAACACAAATATTGCCAGGCTTCGGGGTTTCAATCACGAGCTCATGGATGTTGATTTTAACAGCACGACGTTTGTGGAGGCCGTCCGTGAGCATCTAACACGGGAAGCCAACCCCGGAGACTGGGGAAAGGTGAAGTGCAATAAAGAGGTTTCGGCCGGTGAAGAGAGGGAGTTGCGCGATCAGGTGAGCGTCATGGAGGATTATTTCGTTCGAGAAGAATTGAAAAAGGAGAAATTGGCAGGGTTGGGTAAAAAAAGTACCGATGTTCGACGCATTGAGGAAGTTCGGCGGATTGATGCATTGAGCGTTGAAGACGCGAAGAAAGAACTTGCCGAAGTCCGGATCAGCCGTGCCAAAGAGGAGGCAGGGAAAAGCAAAGAGTCTACGGCCAGTTATTATTATAAAGGAAAGCCAGTGGATTCAAAAGAACCATGTGCCGTCGAAATAACGCCGGATTTGAGGGATTTCGCTCTCGCCCGGCAGAACGCCGAAATTATCCGTTTAATGGGAGGCGATAACTTCCAAAGAGATCCAAACGACGCATCGGATCCCATTTTTGCGCTCGCAAAAGAGGACAATGTCGGAAAAATACAGGGAGCCAGCGGCCTTCTCAAGCGTCGTCAAGTGACGATAACGTGGGAACTGAAAAATAGAGCCGAAACCGTGCTGGCCAACCGGGAAGCCTACCATGAGAAAGACAAAGTTGCTGACCTGCAGGAAGCTCACAGTTCGACGATTATTGACGCCATTCAGGAAGCCAGAGATGAACTTAAACGGCAAGGTGTTGGGGATGATGTCCTGATTAAAGTGAAGGAAAGTATATTGCCGAATGTGCCAATTAGAGATTGGTTCAATGAAAAAGAACTTTGGGGCGGTGAGAGTGGGAGTAAAAAGATGCCAGGCCTAGGCAGTATGACCGTAGGGGAGTTGAGGCAGTTGGCGGACTTGGTCAAGAGTAATCCCGAGTTGGGTAATGACATTGTGTTTGTTCTCCATATGGCGAGGCAGTTTGCTGAGCGAAATCAGACATTCGGCTGGCAGCCGGGGCAGCTCTTTGGCGCCATTGTGAGCGCCAACTATACGGTGAACATGGCCGCCGGCGGCGGTAAAACATTGATCATTCAGATGCGAGCCATCCTAGAGGCTTTGGACACTTCCAAAGGGCAGTCGGCTGTGTTTGTCATTTCCGAGAACAAGTCCGGCGTGGACAACGACATGGGCCGCGGGAAACCGTTTGATCTTGAAAAGACGGCGAGTAGCTTGGGAATCGACGTCATTCGGCTGGATGAGCAGTTGAAGTTGGTCGAAGAGGGAAAACTAACCATTGGGGATCTCAATAAAAAGCTTCTCTACGGGAAGAGGTTCGGCGACAGGCTTCTCCGGAATATTATTGCCGTCGATTTCGATACGTTGGGCCATGCCTTGAGCCGATATAAGTCGGATGGGTTTGCCTACGCCTATTACAATACCCAGATTCGACTCTTCAATGAAGGCCACCGCGTGACCACGGATCCCGTGATGTATGTCATTGGTGAAGCCGATTCCGGAAAGGATGGGCGTGCGGCGGGGCGTTTGGGGAAGGTCTATGAAGCCCTTCACGGACTCGAATCGGCCACCACAGCCAAAACAAATGAGAGTCATGTTGGCCTTCGAGAAATCAATGGAAACTTGACCCTGTTTATCCGCGGTGAGAAGACGGGGATTAAAGTGTGTCGATCCTTAAGTGAGTTTAAAGCTTTGGGGGAATCTGAGGCGGCCGTTTTTATCGACCCGACGATTGGCCAGGCGGGAGAGGCGGGTTATAACAGAAAAGCGGCGCCGATTTTAAGGCGAGGAGCGGGCATTTCTGACAATTCAGCCGAACATTTGGATGGCAATGAACTGAAGAGTTTTCTCAAAGGCAGGCTTGTGGCCGAGCACTTTATTGAGGCCGAAACGGCCTATGTCGAGAATGCCCTTGTCGACAATAAAAGAGAAGGTCAATACCGTCCCGTTCAGCGCGGATTGGGTGTGAGGCCTGAGCAGGTCATTGAGGATGTGGCTTATTTGATGGGCTTAAATGCCCGGCGGGCAGAGGCGAAGAGATTGGTTTCTTTTGAGGTTAAGTACAGTGCGGAAAGTGGCCAATTTCAGGTGTTGAAAACTCTCAAAGGCATATCCCGCTACGAATTTTTTGAGAGGACGGGCGAAGCGCTCAACACAAAAGCCACGAAATTCCGTGGTTTTACGGCGACGGCCCAAGGATACGAGGGTTTCATGAAGCTGGCGCTGGGAGCGGCTGTCGTCAATATCAATGCCAACACCATCGGGAAAACGCTGCGCAACGTTGATCGGTTTAAGATCTTTGGTAATAGCGAGGAGTATTACACGGAAGTATCCAAACGTGTCGTTGAGATTGCCGAAAAAGGGAATAAGTTGAACGACCCACAGATGGAGCGTTTTAAAAAAGAACCGACCCCAACTCTTAAATTGAGTCCGGACAAAGACAATACCCGGGTACTTATTGGGACGGAAGATAAGGCTTTGATGATTGCGGTTGAAAAGGCTCTTGAAGAAAGTGGATTAACAGTCCGGCTTTATTCGAGCGAGTTTGTGATTAATAAGAATACGGGAGAGGTTGTGTCGGCGGCGGAGAAAGGGATCACCGTTGATCTTGCATTCATTTCTGGCCCTGGTTCTGAAAAGGGGGGTGGGCAATATAAGGCGCTCAAGCGTGTCATTGATAATGAGACGCCGGATAATTTAATTAAACCCATTGTCGACTCGTTTCAAGAAGGTTATGCCATTTGCATATCGAACCAACGCGGCTTGACGGGGCAGAATTATCAAGCAAAGGGCACTGTTGTTTTGGCTGATGCGAAGGTCACAACGGGGGAAATTATTCAGAATATGGAGAGGTTGGGACGGATCAATGAAGGGGAAGGAGGGGGGAGATTTGTTGTTGCGCGCGAAGTCTTTTTGCGTTCGGATTACCTTTCGATCCAGTTGGAGAATGTTTATACGAATAGGAAGGAATTTGGAGAGTTGCTGAAGAGTCGCGTCGAGAATGTGGAAGAGGGAAAGTCAGCCTCATTAACCGAGAGAAAGACATTGCTGGTTTTTGATCGTTTCATCAGAGAGGTCGAAAGAGTGAAAGGCGAAGAGGGATTGAGGGATCACGAGGCGGTCGCTGAGGTGTTAAAGAAATGGTCGGGAGAGAGGGGTGTTGCCGGCCTCGAAAACCTCACACGCCTCTCTACCGAAATTAACTTGCTTGAGAGAAATACGGATGTCGCAAAGACAGTGTCAAACGAAGTGTTCTTCCACTACGATCTGGGGCGCGCCCTAAATGAAGCTTTGCATGTGAGCCGAGGGGGTGATCGGGATATCCTTGAGGCCTTCGAGAAGAGTTTCCGCCAGCAACGCCATCGGTCGCAGGAGGAGGCCTTCGAAGGGCATGAGATGGCGGACTCCCTGACACAACTTGAGAGGATCTCTAATAACAGCCGCGACCGGTGTTTTGTTTTATTGGTCAATTTCCTGAGAGGCGAAGGGGCCCGCCTCAGCCGGCCGGTTCAGAGAATTTTAGAGGCCCAACTGCGCAACCTTAAAGCGGCGGGGGGAATTAATTTCAAGGAAGTCGTGCAAGATATTCATGATCGTAAAGGTCGTGTTCTTCTTGAAACATCCTTCGGGAATGCCGGCCGGGATAGGAAAGCGAGCGCGGAAGCCCGGTTTATCGAGGGCCGGCGGATGGTTTTTGACCGGTTAAAGTACGATATCGCCCCATCGACGGATGGAGGACAAGTCAAGAATCCGCGACAAGTGGTTCAATTGGCTCGGGAGTTTAGGAGGCGCGGAGTGAGCGACCCCGCGCTCCAGAGCGTACTGGAAACGCTTAGCAACAATTCTGAGTACAGCTACGAATCCGATGGGCAAAGAATGCTGACACGACGGGGGCAGGCCTACGGGACAACCTTGCTTCAGGCCGCGGCGCTGGATGATGACAAGAAAATCGCGGCTCTTCGGAATTTGCTCAGCGAAATTAAGTTGGATGGGGGTCAAACACTGGCGGATTTGATGAGGCCGGCGCTCTGGCAGACGGCTCCGAAGAAGGATGACGCTTTAGACCGTGCGGTGACGCTGGTTAATATGCTCGTTGGTCAGGGTGTCATTGATTTAGAGAGAGGCGGGCGGGACTTTGAAAACCTGCTCAGGTTTGCGGCGGTGGGCGCGGCAAATCCGGAGGCGATGAGAGGCCGGGAGTTGACCGTGGGCAAGGTCCGTCAGTTTCTCCGCGCCGGAGTGGTGGGCTTTGACATGATCAAGCGGTCGGTAGAGGATCCGGAGAGTCGGGGGAGTCAATTGCAGCAGGTCATGCCTCAATTGGAGGCCGCGCAGGCCCGGGCCCCGATGGCGGCTTTCTTAGGCTGGTTGGTCGAGGGATTGAAGGATCAGAAAGGGAAGGAAGTCACGGAGTTGAAGCGGGAGGCGGCCGATTTCAATCGAGACGTCAAAGCCGCACAACGGTTCGTCGATGCTCAGTTTTTGCCGTCCGCTTTGGTGCGGTGGGTCCGGGGGACGGCGTCCACACTGTTCGGCTACTTAAAGACGCCGCTCAAAGCGGCGGCGTTTGTGGCGGGAGGAATCGTCAAGGGAGCTGCAGCCGTAGGGAAGTGGATTTGGTCGGGAAGCAAGACCGAACGGACGGTCAAAGTCGGGGTGGCTGTGGCCGCGGGGGCGGCCCTGGTTTTGTCGGTTGGCGTTGGAGCCATCGCCAGCGGGGCCGCGGGGCTTGTCAGCGGGCTGGGGACGATTTTGAGCCCCCTCGCTATTCCGGCCGTGTGTGTGGTTGTGTCCCTTCTCATCCTGAAGCGGTTTTCTGCTCAGCAGCGGTTGGCGGGAGCGGAGGCCAGAATCGGCCGTGAGGTCCGCCGAACCGTCCAGGAATTTCAGCAAAGCGGCCAGGGGAACGAGCGGTTGTTGGCCAAGCTCGCCCTTTATGGACTCGGACGCCTGGGTCAAAAGGAAGAAGATCGGGATTGGAGCGAATTGAGCCTCCAGGAGAAAGCTCTCAAAGTAATGGCCATATTGGGCGGCCTGGGCGATGCCGCCAAGGTGGCGCGCTCGCGATTGACGCTGGGAGATTTGCTCCATTTGGCCGGGAGCGACCTCATCAAGGTGAGCTGGTTGGGAATGAAGTCGGAGGTTAAAAAAGGCGCGGAGAATTTCCGTTCCGCCTTCCGGCAATGGCTGGCCGAAGCGGCCAAGACCAAAAGGGACAAGAGCCCGGCCTTCCAATCGTTTCTGAACATTCTGCCGACGTTCATTCAGGTGAGTCCTTTGCTCATTCAGCTATTCGTTGGGCCGGTCGGTTTGGGCACCTTTATTGGGCTGTCCCTTGTCGGTTCCATGGTGGGAAAATTGGTGGGTAAGAAAGATTTATTTACAGGTTTGTTGTCCAAAGTGAAGGAGAAATTTAAAGGGCCGGAAGGGGCGAAAGAAAAGGGAAGAGGCGACGCCGAGGAGGGCAAGGTAGAGCCTTTATCCCAAGGTTGGCTGGGGCGGGCCGGGTTTGGTTGGCTCGGGAGGCTTTTGGGGGCCCGAGGGGATAAGAAGCTCTTCGACGTTTTGACCGTCCTTTTTGGCTGGCAGGTGAAGAAATCGGAGGAACGAAAGGGGCAGCGGGGAAATTTGGAGGAGTTGATTAAGGGGAAGGATCAGCAAGCCCTTGAAGATTATTTGCAACAGATGCAGGAGGAAAAAGTCCCCGCTGAGAATTATGCCCAATTGGAGGGGGCCTTCCAAGATGAACAGAGTCAAGATATGGCTCTCGAGGCTTCAGGATTTACTCCGGCGGAAGTGACTCAAATCCGTGACGCGGTAAAAACGGTGACTTTGGAAGGACGAAATGATGTTTCTCCCATGGCGCAAGAAAATCGGAGAGGATACCTTGGGCAATTGTCGCTCGAAGAGCTGGCCGGAGATAAGGACCAGTTGGATATCCGAGTCCATCAACTTGATTTCAAAGGCGTTAAAAAAGCGCTTACGGAAGCTCGGGCGGCCCAGCAGGGGCAGGGTCCGATTAATATTGATTACGATGCGATCGCCGCCCGTTATGGGATGGAGGCATGGAAGGTCCGGGCGGTCGACCGGCTGATTGCATTGGCTGAGGATGGGAAGTTTACTCCTCATTGGGTGTCGGAGGCGGCCCGGCAAGTTAATCCAACTTCGCCCCAAGTTGTTGAAGATTTTCTCTACAAGTCCCTCGGCGTCAATCCGGCGATTGCCAAAGAGAACCTAAGGGAAATCGCTAAAGCAGTGAGTCGAGAGCTTGGACTTTCGAATGGACAGGACGACAACATGATGTGGGCGCTGCCGCGGATTTTAACCGTGGACGAACTGGAAGAGTATCAAGCTTATAGGGGTTTTGATGTCGTGCGCTGCATCGGCCGCATGGGCGCCGGTTTGATGCGGGGTTGGAGAGAGGATTTGGATCAAACTCTTCAAGGTGCCGATTCATCCCCTTATCATGCCGGATTTCTTTTTGGATACACGAAGGCCGGTCAAGCCGGACGCGTCGACGGTTTCTATGATCAGTTCGCCAGTTATGTTGTCGGCGCTTCCGACGAGAAGAAGGCGGTCATCCTCAGCGTATTAAAGGAGTCTTTTGGCGAGAAGGATCATCAGGTGCCGTGGAATTTGCAGGGAAATGTCGGTGAAATCCGGGAGGCCCTGGAGACCTTGCATGCTTCGGTCATACTTCTCGATTTGAAAGCGGAGCTGAAAAAAGCCGGCCTGGCAGGAGAATTGCTGGATGTTTACCGGGCGCTCGGAACGAGTGGTAGGGTGGGAACCGGAACCGCCTCCTTGGCGGCGTTATTGGCGAGCCACAACCTGGGGCAGGGGGTCGACCTCAAAGGGTATCTGAAATTTTATGTCGTCGGCCAGCCCATGAGGGATTTGATACGGGACTTGGAGCTTGTGGTGCCGCCCCTACCGGGTTCTGCAGGAACCACCAGCCCGCGTTCTCCGCCTTCGCCTACGTCGCCGCAGGGGCGCGCCCCCGCTCCATCATCCGTTGTTCCGAAAGCGCCCCCTGTTCGCGCCGCTGGCATCCTCCCTCTTGACTCATCCGTCCCACCGTCTGTTGCCCCAGCACCGATTTCATCAAATATGCAAAGCCCGCCATCATCTGGAGTTCAAGTTCCACCGGAGGAGACGCCCCCTGCTCAAACGAATCTCAATGGATCAAAAACCAAGTCGGGCGGCCTGAGTTATGACGATCGAAAGGGCCTCGGTGCGCTCCATCGGGCTGTGCCGAGACTTGAGGACGGCGTCTTCGATCGGTACAAGGGTATTTTTGGTCAAATGGGACGGATATTCAATGACGGCGACATTGACGCTGAAGCGACCAAAAAAAGGGCCAATATGGTGGTTGTTCGGGATGAGGACGGCCGGGTGGTAAGGTTTGGTGTGCTGGATGAAAGTCAAAACCGTTGGGTTTTGATGGAGAAACGGGAGGATGAGGTTGTCGTTAGACGGCTACGGCCGGGCCGGGTTCCAATGGGCTTGGAGATATCGTTTTATCGATGGGAAAAGACGGGCCGATGGGACCAGGAAGGGCAACTCTACAAAGCCGAACAGCCCGCCTCAGCCCGGAAGGGTCGGTCATTAACCCCTGCAGGGGCCCGAATCGGCATGACCCTTCTCCCATTGATGGCCGTCACTGCAATTGCTGTTGGAATAACGATGGCCTCGGCGGTTATCGCCCCGGTTTATGGGGCCGGGGTGGCGTTGGCCATGATGTCGGGGTTGTCTCTTGGGGGAGTTGGTGTCGTCATAGCCGCAGCCTACTTGACAACTAGAATCGTCCGTTCCCCTCAGGATAGGAATTCCCGTGAGCCGAAGCCGGGGATGGAAGGATTTCTTTCGGAAGGTTATCGGCCGATCCAAAACGGCGAGGGGAGGCTCGTGGCGCTCCTGCATCCGGATGTGGGGAACGTGAAAGCAAAGGGCGCCGAGGGGCTCATCTTCCGTTCGGTTCAGTGGGTGGCGGAGGAGGCGGGCGAAAGGGTGGCGGTCATTGGCGGCGAGGATCGGGCGGTGAGGCAGGTTCAAATTAAATTGGATCGGAATCAGACGCTTGAGCACGCGACGCCGCTCATGGAGGAGCTGGCGGTGGCTTTGGCGGCCGTCAATGGAATGATGACAGGCGAGTTCACGGGCCGGCCCAGCGGGCGCGTCGTGCGGGCGATGGAGGCCATTTTGAGGGATGCAAAGCTGGGCCCGATGGCGCGGCGGATCGATTTGGCGCCGCTCTTTACGGAGGCGGTTCGGGCGAAATTGGCGGAGGTTTTGCCGGCGGAAAGCGGGCGGGCCCTGCCGCGAACACTGAGGGAGGTGGCCGACATGGCCGCGTCGTCCCGCGAATTCAAAGCTTTTGTCTACCAGTTGGTCGCCTTCAATGGGGAGTCCCTCGCGACCGAAGCCAGCGTGGTGATGCCGCTCATCGTTTATAAGAGACTCGTGGCGGAGATGGGGTTCGGGACGCTTCAGCAGATCGACCCGGTCCGCGGGCTGCCGGTGTTAAGCCGGCATGACGCCCTCGCGCACAGGTTCATCAATCAGGCGCTGGAAGAGATGGGCCTCAAGGATGAGTCGGCGCCCCAGGTGCCGATCGTCGTCACCAGCAAGGACGGTAAGGTCCATGTGTTGAGTGCGGACCTCCTGCTCCGCCGCCAGGACGAAGGGGCGGCGCCGCGAAGACAGCTCATTATGCCAACGGCCTCGGCACCGGAGCTGGACGTCTCGGCCTGGCGGGCTCTGCCGTCGGCCTTGCGGGACCGCTTCGGCGCCATGGTCAAGTGGATGCGCGGGGGGCAGTCGGGCACCTTCTTTGTCGAAGGCCAGGAGAGGTTGGCGAATGCCGCGCTTCAACTGGGAGAAAGACTGGTCGTCATCAATCAGCAAGGACTCTTAAGTCCGCAGGAAATCAGCGCTGTTTGGACGATGGTGCAGGAGCGAGCATTGAGGGGTGAGCAGGCGAGTCACTCGAAGCTCGTGGAAGATCTGGAGTTACGAAGCGGGATCGCCTTGCAACAATACATTGACGATTGCGGCAAAGAGGTGAGGTGGCTTCAGGGGGCGCCCCTGGCGTTTGCCCAGCGGGGCCTTATGCCGATAGTGGGCTTGACGATGCACGAGTTTCTGACCGTAGCGGCCATTCCGAAGACGTCCGTGGATGCCAACAAAGAGTGGATCCTGGAGCAGCTCAACAAGGCGTTGGATTTAAAACTCATTGATGCCCGGGAAGCGCGCCGGCAGGCCGCGCGGCTTGAGAGGGCGGTCCGGGCACAGTGGCCACAGGATTTGTATCGACCGATTTTGGCTCTCTTCCGATCGGAGGCGGTTTTGCGGGCGGCCATACAATCGGTTAATAATAAAACGGGGGCGGTTCTCACCTATAACGACTTTTTGGACGCCTTGGGGGACGCCAAGGCATGGAACCGCCTGGCTCCGAAAGAGCGGAGCGCGTTATTGAGGGTTTTGGTGCCGGTTCTGGGGCGGGCCATTATAAATGAGATGCGCGTGCCGCTGACGTCAAATTTGGATGAATGGCTTGATAAAATTGAAGTCGAGATGATGGATGAGAAAGACTTGCCCCCCGCCATCATGGGGCGGAACGCCGCCTATATGCCGGAGACCGGACGGATATTAATCGGTGCGTCGGCGGATGCTCCGAGGGCGTTGGAATTCTTCCTCGGCCGGCTCGCCCACGAAGTGGGGGAGGCGGTGTCCGACATGGTTTTGCCGCGGCCGAAGGTGGAGGGTGGTTTGGGTCATCCCCGCGCGATCGAAGAAGCCTTTGTGTTTTACTCCGTTTCCCGGGCCCTGCGGCGGTTCCACCTGGAAGCCGTGGCGAATGTCGTCGATCTGGCGACGGCGCGGGAAGTCGTCAAGCTCCAGGACCGAAAGCTCTTAGCGGTTTATGAGGCCCAGATTCCGGAGGGGCGCGCGAGGGTGCAATGGTTTGAGGACGCCCGCCGGATTTGGTTGCAGTCCAAGGGCCTGCATCTGGCGGTGGTCTTGACGCAGAAGCACGACACGGTTCTCGCCCGCCTGGGTGCTCGTTACGGCATCCCCGTGGTGAGCGTCGAGCAGATCAATCAACTACCGGAAACCAGGGGGGAGGCCAAACTCCAGACCTACGCCCGACTCTACTGGTGCGCCAACCAGGCCAAGGTGATGGTGGCGAAGCCGGAGGAGATCCAATCCATCATCTCCGTCCTCAATCCCCGCACGCACGCCTACGAGATCCTCCAGGGCCTCTGGGTGGCGCCCACCCGCGCCCTCACCGAGATCTTTAACCAGCGCTTCCTCACCCTCCTCGCCCAGCAAGCGTAAAAGGGAGTTCGCCCCCTGCCCAAGCCCCACAAGAAAGCTTGAATTTGCGTTGAAAGTATCACTTATAAGTTATATACTTTATAGGTGATACATCGGAGAGCTGGTGTACAAGGTTCTGTTTTACCAGACCGTCAGGGGTGCGAGCCCTGTGCTTGATTTTATAGCCACATTGGACGATAAAACCCGAGCAAAGGTCTATCGCCATATTGAGCTTCTGAAAACATATGGGCCGAATGACGAAATCATCGTGGTGCATGGATTCTTAAAGAAAACGCAGGCGTTGGATGTCAGGGGTATCGAGATGGCGGAGCACAGACGTGAGGATTGGCTGGCTCGGCATGGATGTTAAAAGGAGGGCCTTCGTATGAAGAAGAAAGCGGGGAGCGATAAATACCGCGGAGTTCAACATAATGATGCGCTTAAAAAAGAGCTGAAAGATCCCAAGTTTCGGAAATTTTATCGTCAGGAAGGGTTCAAATTGGCGATCGGTTACAAAATTGCCCAGTTGCGGGCCAAATTGGGGCTGACTCAGATGGATTTGGCCCGGAAGCTCGGGACCACCCAGAGTTTTGTGGCCCGGCTCGAATGCGCTGACACCGGCAACTGCGAACTCAAAACCCTCCAGCGCATTGCGGACGCCGTCGGCCGGAAACTCGTGATCGGTTTCCAATAGAAAAAACTACCCATCTCCGGCGCCCATGGAAATTTGTTTCTTAGAGATAAACGAGCTATTGCGCGGCTTTTCTGCGCACCTTTGATCCCCGCTTCCGGAGGTACCGTTTCAACTCGATTCGCTTTTTCTGCTGTGTTTCGCGCTGAGCGCGGGCCAATCGGCTCGCCCAATCGGGATGGGACATTTCAACCTGAGTGGCCTTATGCCCGTCGTTGGTTTCGTATCGGACGATCCGCCCCGCGCGCTCATCCTCCTCCGCCCGGAGGAGGGACAGCATCAGCTTCTTGTCGGAGAGGACTTCAAGCGTCTCCAGCTCTTCGGGACTGATGATAACGGCGGAGGGCCGCCCCCCTCGGGTGATGATATAGCGGAGTCTTTTTTTCTTTGAGAGAAGGCTGACGATCTCGGGCAGGTGCGCCCGAGCGTCGGAAATGGCGGTTATGCGATCCATGGGACCTCCTTTCTTATTGTCCACCCAACTTTACAATATGCAAGGGGTCTGAGGGTTTTGGTACCGGTTCTCAAGGGGACACCTTTGACCCGATTGGAGATGGGTGCGCTTGTTGAAAGGTGTCCCCTTGAGAACCGGGACCACATTCAATAGACTCCGCGGGCGATGAAGGTGTATTTGATGCGGCACGGCGAGGCGGTTCCGCGCTCGGAGTGGGAGGGCTCGGATTCGTCGCGGCCTCTCTCCAAAGAGGGGAGGGCCGACGTGGAGCGGGCCGGCCGCGGCATGGCGAAAGACGACTGGTCCATCGATTTGATCCTTTGCAGTCCCTACCAGCGCGCGAAAGAGACGGCGACCCTGGTGGCGTCCAGCCGGGGCCGCGGGGACGTCGTAAGCCTGCCGGAGCTCGCCCCCGGAGTACGCCCGGACGCCATTCAGGAAGCCCTCAAGCCTTATTTTGGAAAAGAACCTTTTCTTATTGTCGGGCACATCCCTGATTTGGCGCTTTTCGCCGCCCGATTGACGGAAAAAACCGATCTTTGGGAAGGGGGGCTCGCCCCAGGGGAAGTGGTGGCCCTCGAAACGGGGTCGCACGGCCTGAGCTGGGGCCAGGGAACGGTTCTCTGGCGGCGCAAGCTGGAGGAGTGGTGACGTCACTCCCGCGAAGGCGGGGAGACGGGACGTGAACACCGGACTGGATTCCCGCCTTCGCGGGAATGCTTAATCGCGGTGTCAGCGGTATTTATTGACGAGGTAAGTCCAGATGGAGTTTAACAGGGCCTTGATCGGGGTCGGGGCAACCGCGTAAAGCAGAATCAGGGTGCCGACAACGATAATAATTCTTATGATCCATCCCGTGTAGATTTGCTGTTGGTAGGGATTGCGCGAACTCATACAATGATCATAACTTAAGGAACGGTCTCATGTCTAAGGCCATCATCCCTCCGGACGCCCTGGAAGCGCTCATGAGAAAAGTCTTTCTCGAGAAAGCCATGAGCCCCGGCCTTTTTTGGGACGCCCTTCTTAAAGCCAACCTCTTTGTCCCCACCGCCAAATCGGGAGAGACCCTCGTCACCAAAACCGAGACCCCGGCGCCGGGGGAGGAATTCCCGATGGTTTTGGGCGTCGACTCGGAAGGGCGGCACATCGCCTGGCTGTTTACCTCGCCCCAGGTGTTGAAAGACTACACGGAGCAGGACCTGCCCTACGTGGAGATTGCGGCCGGCCAGATCTTCGAGCGTTTCAAGGAGACGGCGTACGATGTGGTTTTGATCGGCCCGGAGCAGCTGACCTTGAAGCTCCATCCCAAACTGGTGAGCTCCCTGGCGGAGGGGAAGGTGCCGGAGGAAGGGGACATTCCGAACATGGCCCGCGAGGCCCGCGTTTTCGCCGGCCCGGCCGTGCCGGCGGCGGAGGCTCTGGAGAAACGATTTTCCGACTTGTTCCAAACCCTTCCCGAGGTGCAGGAAGCCGTTTTCATCCAGGTGGCGGATGAATCCTTTTTGCCGCCGGAGGGCGCCTCCGGGGCGGACTTTCGGCCGGCGGGATGCCGGCTCCTCCTGGGGCTTCGGCTCAAACTCGAATCCAAGGAGGAATTTCAGCGCGTCGCTCACCTCATTGCACAGGCCACCGAGGGCGTCCTCGGGCGCGGAGAAACCATGGACATCACACTCATCAACGGCTCCCTGAAGACGGCCTTCGAAAAGTTCGGGAAACCCTTCTTTAAAAGATGAGCCAACGGCCATTGCGAATTGTCGATTGTCATTGCGAGCGAAGCAAGACTGTTTGCGTCATCCCCGCGAAAGCGGGGATCCAGTCCGGTGTGCACGTCCTGGATCCCCGCTTTCGCGGGGATGATGACGTTCGAATGGCTTCGGCCGCTCGCCGCTGCGAACTCCCTCGCCATGAAGGCAATCCGCCATCCGCCATCCGCCGTTTTTCGGTCGGGGCGTGTTTGCTTCTTCTGTTAGCCAATCCTCTTTTATCCGCAGCTCCTTCGACGGATCTCCTAAAGGCATTCCCTTCCCGCGTCAAGAAAGTCACCTTAAAAAACGGCTTCCGGATTCTTATGGTGGAGCGGCCGGCCTCGCCGACCGTCTCCTTTGCGATGTTCATCCGCACCGGCGCTCTGGATGATGAGCCGGGGAAATCCGGCATCGCACACATGTTTGAGCACATGCTTTTCAAAGGGACCAAAACCGTCGGGACGAAGGATTTCGCCCGGGAGTCGGTCGTCATGGACGAGATGGACGACGTCCAAACGGCGATGGAGTTGGAGAAGGCCAAGGGAGAGAAAGCCGACAAGACCAAGCTACGGACCCTGGAAGAAAAGTGGGCGGCCTTGGAGAGCGAGCATCAGGAAATCATCGTTCCGGAGGAATTTTGGAAGATTTATGAGCGGGCCGGGGCAGAGGATTTTAACGCCGGCACCGGCCATGATTTTACGACCACCACCGTTTCTCTTCCCAAAAACGAGGTGGCGCTCTGGATGGCGATGGAATCGGACCGCCTGAAGAATCCGGTCTTGCGCGAGTTTTACAAGGAGCGGGACGTCGTTCTGGAAGAACGGCGTCTTCGTATCGACAACGATCCGGGCGGCAAACTCAGCGAAGGCTTTTTGGCGGCGGCCTTCATGGTGCACCCCTACCGGAAGCCCATCATCGGCTGGGAGAGCGAGGTGGCGCGGTTGATGCGGCCCGATGCCGAGCGCTTTTTCAAAAGTCACTACGACGTCAGCCGTTTGGTCGTCGGCATCGTCGGCGGATTTGACCCGGCGGAGATGGAGGCCCAGCTCCGGCAGTATTTCGGGCCGATTCCCTCGGCGCCTTCCAACGAAGAAGCGTTTGTCCCGCCGGAACCGGTGCAGGAGGGAGAGAAGCGGATTGTCGTTCAATACGATGCACAACCCAGGCTTATGATCGGTTTCCACCGGCCTGACATGCTTCACCCCGACAGCGCGGCCCTCGATGTGGCGGCCGATCTTTTGAGCTCGGGACGCACCTCGCGGCTTTACCGGAATGTGGTGGAGAAAAAGCGCGTGGCGGTGTCGGCGTGGGCGAGTTCATCTTATCCCGGCGATCGGGATCCGAACCTGTTTGTCATGGGCGGAGATCCCCGGACGCCCCACACAACGGCGGACGTGGAAAAAGCCCTTTACGCCGAGCTGGAACGGTTGAAAAAGGATGGCCCCTCCTCTTGGGAGTTGGAAAAGGTGAAAAACAATTTGGAGGCCAATCTCATACGGTCGTTGTCCTCCAATTCCGGTTTGGCTAGCCAGTTGGCTTATTATGAGGCTGTGGCCGGCGACTGGACGATTCTTCTGGATTTGTTTGAAAGGATCAGGGCGGTGACGGCGGCGGATGTGAAACGGGTTGTCGGCACGTATCTGAAACCATCCAACCGCACTGTGGCGACCTTGGTGCAAGCAAAAACCAAGTGAAGGTGCGAACGATAAAATGCGACGTATAAACAGCAAACGGAAACCCCTCACCCTAGCCCTCTCCCGACGGGAGAGGGCTAGGGTGAGGGGTTTCTTAATACTGCCGTTGATCTTTGTTTTTATTCTGTCGGCTCCTCTTTTCGCCCGTCCGCCTGAGATCGGGCCCTATCCCCCGCTCGATTACCGGCCGCCGCAGCCGGAGCGCGTGGTTTTACATAACGGCATCATCGTTTATCTCTTGGAAGACCACGAGCTTCCCCTCTTTGACATGAGGTTGCGGATGCGGGTGAGCCCCGGCGATGAGCCGAAGGAGCGCCCCGGCGCCCTGGGTTTTATGGGCACCCAGTGGCGGGCGGGGGGGACGATCTCCCGGACGCCGGAGAATCTCAATGATGAGTTGGAGTTTCTCTCCGCCAGCGTTGAGACCGGCGCCGATTTCGAAGGCGTTTCGATCGGACTGTCGTGTTTGACCAAAGACGTCGGCCGGGGGATGGAGATCTTTAAAGATGTCCTCTTTCACCCCGCCTTCCGGGAGGAAAAATTGAACCTGGCCAAAGCCAAGGCCCTGGAGGATTTAAAGAGCAAGAACGACACCCTTTATTCGATCAGCCGCCGGGCGTTTCGGGATGTTGTCCTGGGTCCCAAGCACCTCTACGCCCGGGACCTCTCGGAGGCCGAGATCAAGAAGATCCGGCGGAAGGATGTGGCCGCCCTCTATCGAGGGGTTGTCGCGCCGGATGAGGCCATGATGTACGTCTCCGGGGATTTTAAGGAGGGTGAGCTTCTGGGGCGGCTTGAGAATCTTTTTGAGGGATGGACAAGGGCCGGACGCCGGGTGCCGGATTATGATTATTCGACTGTAATCCCGCGGCAGGGCCGCCTCTTCTTTGTCGCCAAGGATTTCAATCAGTCCCGCATCGTCCTGGGCCGCATCGGCCTCTCGCGCCTTGATCCCGATCACTTTTCAATGGAGGTGGCAAACACGATTCTTGGAGGAGGCGGGTCCTCCCGGCTTTTTGCCGACATCCGGTCGCGCCTAGGGCTCGCCTACATGGTGGGCAGTTTTTCCATCGAACCGAAAGGCCCGGGGTTGGCGGGGGTGGTGTGCCAGTCCAAAGCGGGCTCGACGGTGGCGGCCTTACAGGCGTTGGAAAAGGAATTGGACCAATTCACTCGCGAAGAGCCCTCGGCCGAAGAAATTTCCCTCGCCAGGGATTCCCTTGTTAATTCCTTTGTTTTCCGGTTTAACTCCGCCGCCCAGATTGTCTCCGAGCGGGCGACCATTGAATACGATGGCTATCCTCCGGATTTCCTGGACACCTACACCCAAAAAATTGGGGAGGTCGGCCCCCCGGATGTTTTGAACGCCGCCAGGAAATATTTTTCAAAGGAGGGGATGAAGATCGTCATCGTGGGGGACAAAGCCAAATTTGACGCCCCTTTGTCGAGCGTGGGAGAGGTGATCGAAATTCCGCTCAAAGACATTGAGTAGAGCGCCGAGCCGTCATTCCCGCGAAAGCGGGAATGACGAGAGGGAGCCCTCTACTTGATTCGCGAGCGGATGAATACGCCGAGGATGCTCACACCCAGACAGAGAAGTCCGACGGTGACAAACGTGGAGAGTTGTTCTTTGGCGATCAAGGTCTTGCGGAAGATTTGATTGACGAGGGGCGCACCGAAAATCATGGCGGCGCCGAGAAGGGAAAGGCCGATCGAAAGGAGAAGGATGAACCTCCTCATTCCCGCCTCGCCGCCGCCGGAATCCAACGCCACCTTGTCGGGGATGAGCGCCATACAAAGGGTGACGATGTTTTTGCAGGAGCGCTTTAGGAGTTCATTCTCGGGATATTTCTTGCAGAGCTCGCCGTACTCGCGATGGAGCTCATCCAACAGCCCCTGCTGTTGGCCGGCCGTGATGTATTGGATGTGCGCCTGTTCATGGTTGAGGTCCAGCCGCGAAGCGCTTCGAAACGCCTCAAAAGCGTAGCGCAGGAAACGGCGGTCATTGTTGGCCTTGGCTTTGCATAGGAGGCCGATTTCCAGGTGGGCTGCGAAGAGGGAGGGGTCCGCCAGCGCCGCGCGCCGGTATTCGGTCAGGGCCGCATCCATCGCGCCGTTGGATTTTAACTCGTGGCCCTTTTGCAGGTACGCCTGGGCCTTTTCTTTCGAAGAGGCGCCATTGTTAAAGTCGAAGGGAGTCATTTTGAATCAGTTTAGTTAAATATCCGCTCATGATAAAGCCAAGCCCCATAAATATTGTAGGGGACAAGGGGCTTGGAAGTCGCCGGGGAATATGACAAAATTCGGGCCCTGAATTTGAAGATCATTTGAAGGTAAAAGGTGGGTTCCGTGAAAAAATCAGACGCTGATTTGAAAAATGTTCCCGAGGGTTACAAGCCGGGCTTGGATGGCGTGATTGCCGGCTTAAGCGACATCTCGGAAATCGATTCCGACAGGGATGCGTTGAGCTACCGCGGCTATGAAGCCCACATCCTGGCGGAACAGGCGAGCTACATGGAAGTCGCCTATCTTCTTTTGTACGGGAAGTTGCCCAACCGGGCGGAGTTGGAGTCGTTCACCAATGAAATGGCGCAGGAAAGAAATCCCTCCCCCCAGATGGTCTCCTTTCTGAAGCATCTGCCGCCCGGCGGAAACGTCATGACCGGCTTGGCGATTGCGATCGCCTACGCCTCCATGTATGACCCCGATTGCGGCAAAAATGACCGGGCCTCGAACCTGGCCAAGGCGAAGCGGCTCATCGCGCAAAGCCCGACCCTTGTGGCGGCTCTCTACCGGCTCGGGCACTCCCAGAAAATCATCCAGCCCGATCCCAAATTGGGCCACGCGGCCAATTTCCTCTATATGCTCACCGGAAAAGAGCCCGACCCGGAGATCGCCCACTGTTTTGAGTCGACCTTGGTCCTTTACGCGGAGCATGGATACAACGCGTCGACCTTCACGGCGCTGGTGACGGCCTCCACCTTGTCCGACATGTTTGCGGCGGTGGTGAGTGCCATCGGGGCGTTGAAAGGACCGCTTCACGGCGGCGCGAACGAAGGGGCGATTGAAACCCTCCTCAATGTGGGCGATGTGACGAATGTCGACTTTTGGCTCAAAGGGGCCCTGGAGCGCAAGGAAAAAATCATGGGCTTCGGCCACCGGGTCTATAAAAAGCAGGATTCCCGGGCGCCCCTCCAGAAGCAGATGGCGGAGCGCATCTCCCGCCGGCTGGGGGACACCAAGCTCTATCCTCTGGCGGTGAAGCTGGAGGAAGCCATGAAGCGGGAAAAGAACCTTTTCCCGAACGTCGACTATTACAGCGCGGTGCTTTATTATCTGGTGGGCCTTCCCATCGAAGTCTACACGCCGATCTTTGCCATGAGCCGCATGGCGGGCTGGACCGCGCACATCATGGAGCAGCACGCCGCCAACCGGCTCATCCGCCCGGACTGCCACTACATGGGCGAGAAGTCCAAAAAGTTTGTGCCTCTTGATGAAAGGTAAAACGAAAACCGCCGCCCGCTCCGCCTCCGTCCGCACGGAAGCGGACGCCCTGGGCCCTAAATCCATTCCCTTAAACGCGTATTACGGCGTGAACACGGTCCGGGCCTTGGAAAACTTCCCGATCTCAGGCCTCCGGGCCCACCCGCGTTTTGTTGAAGCGTGCCTCCTGATCAAGAAGGCGGCGGCCCTCGTCAACAAGGAGCTCCGCCTCTTGGACGCCAAGCGGGCCGATGCCATCGTCAAAGCCTGCGACGAAATTTTAGGGGGGAAGCTCCGGGATCAGTTTGTCGTGGATGTCTTCCAGATGGGGGCCGGCACCTCCTTCCACATGAATGTCAACGAGGTCGTGGCCAACCGGGCCATCGAAATTCTCGGCGGGAAAAAAGGGGAATACGAAAAAATACACCCCAACGACCACGTGAACGCCGGCCAGTCCACCAACGACGTTTACCCGACGGCGATCCGCGTGGCCGCCCGGCTTTATTTGGAAACCTTTTTTCCCGTGGCGGCGGCCCTGGCCAAGGCGCTCCTGGCCAAGGGGAAGGAATTCGACGCCGTGGTGAAAGCGGCCCGCACGCATTTGCAGGACGCCGTGCCCATCCGGTTGGGTCAGGAGTTTACGGCCTACGGCCGGGCGGTTGAAAAAGCTTTGGAACAAATCCGGGACGCCGCCAAAGGGCTGGAGGCGTTGGGGATCGGGGGAAGCGCGGCGGGGACGGGCCTGAACACAGATCCCGATTATCCAGCCAAAGTCGTCAAAATCATTGCGAAGGAAACCGGCCTCCCCTTTCAATGCGCCGGTGATTTGCGGGAGGCCATGCAGAGCCAGGGGCCCATCGCGCATGTCTCCTCCGCCCTGAAAAATTTGGCGGTGGAACTCACCCGCCTTTGCAACGATTTGCGCCTCATGGCCTCAGGGCCCGCGACCGGCTTCGCTGAGATCCATTTGCCCCCGGTGCAGGCGGGTTCCTCCATCATGCCGGGGAAAACGAACCCCTCGATGGCGGAGATGCTGAACATGGTCTCGTACCAGGTGATGGGAAACGACGTCGCGATCACGATGGCGGTGCAGGCCGGCCAGCTGGAGCTCAATGTCATGATGCCTTTGATGGCTTTTAATCTTCTGTTTTCCATTGAGATCCTGACAAACGCCCTTCAGGTTTTTACCGATCGTTGTGTGAAGGGCATAGGTGCCAATAAAGATCGCTGCCGGCGCTTTGCGGAGGCGTCCGTCGCCATTGCGACCGTGCTCAACCCTCTTCTCGGCTACGCCAAAGTCGCCGAACTGGTGAAAGAGGCCGTCGCCAAAGAGAAATCCATCCTGGACATCGTCAAAGAGAGGAAGTTGCTGCCGCCGGAGAAGATCCGAGAGGTTTTTGACGTCCAGAAGCTGACCGAACCCGGAGTCCACACCTAGAGCCATCTCAATCCCATGCTGGCCTACGAGCGCGTCGGATCCGGAATCCCATTGGTTTTTCTTCATCCGTTTCCCTTAAACCGGAAGATTTGGGCCGTCAACCGCCCCGCGTTCTCTCAACATTTTCAATTTATCACGGTGGATCTGCCGGGGTTTGGAGAATCCTCGGGTCAAGGGAATATCGCCACCATGGAAATGATGGCGCGCGAGGTCGTTCAGACATTGGAGGGCATCGGAATCAAGGAGAAGTTTGTCGCCGCCGGAATGTCCATGGGGGGGTATGTCCTCTTTCCGTTATGGCGGCAGGTTCCGGACCGCTTGCGGGGTCTGATTTTGATATCAACGCGGGCGGAGGCCGATTCGGTTGCGGCGCGGGACAAGCGGTTTAAAAACGTCGACATTATTGGACGAGAGGGTTTAAAGCCGCTGGCGGACCAGATGATTCCGATCCTTTTCGGGAAAACGATGCCGGCTAAAGATCCTGTTCTGATCGAGCAGGTTCGTTCCTGGATCATGGGGGGGAATGTTGACGGGGTCAAGGCGGCGTTACGGGGAATGGCGGAGAGGCCGGATTCGACCCCCACCCTTCCCACCATTAGCGTTCCGACCCTGGTGATCGCCGGGGAGGAGGACGCGGCCGCGCTGGCGAAGGACATGTTCTCTTGGGCGCAGAGGATTCCCCGCGTCGAATTTCAAGTCGTCCCCCAAGCGGGGCACCTCCTCTCACTGGAGCAGCCGGCGGTTTTTGAGAATTTGGTGACGACGTTTTTAAAACGCCGGGTTCTGTAGTCGATTACGGCTGTCATTGCGGGCTTGCCAGCCGCGGCGGGCGGGGACGGGCGAAGAACTTTACGTCATTCCCGCGAAAGCGGGAATCCATTCCGGTGTTCACGTTCTGGATTCCCGCTTTCGCGGGAATGACGATTGAGTTCGTTCGCGATGACATATCGCTGCGCCATAGCGCCGCCGGCAGGGTTCCAAAACATATTTTTTGTTATACTGCCTTCAAAATTGTACGGAGTGAAATATTGACAGTGGAAAGCACAATCGATTCGACACGCAAGGAGTTCCAGGAGCTCGCCTTTCCCCACATGGATGAGATGTATGCGGCGGCGCTCCGAATGACGCGCAATCCCACCGACGCCGATGACCTCGCCGCGGAGGTCTTTGCCAAGGCCTGGCGGTTTTTCCATCAATTCGAACGGGGAACCAATATGCGGGCCTGGTTGTATAAGATATTGACCAACACCTACATTAATGACTACCGTAAAAAGGTGCGGCACAGCCCCAATGTGGAAATTGATCAATATGAGACTCCTGATGAGTTTTATATTTACAACAAACTGGCCCGGGGCACCGTCCAGCACGATGAGGACCCCGCCAACGCCATTCTGGCGAAGTTTGCCGAGGCCGATTTTGCCCGGGCCATGGAGAGCTTGCCGGAGGGCTTCAGGGAGACGGTGATCTTGTCCGACTTACAGGGCCTTTCCTATGAGGAGATCGCCAAGGTGCTGGAAATTCCCGTGGGGACGGTTCGCTCGCGCCTCAACCGCGGCCGCCGTACCTTGCAGAAGGCTCTCTGGGAGGAAGCCGTGCGGTCCGGCTACATTTCGGACAAAAAGATGAATCCCATGAAGCGGTGGTCGTTCCGCCTGTTCCGCCCGCATCGAGGAGGCTCGAAATAAATGGATTGCAAAGACGTCCTTGATTCCCTCTACGAATATTTGGATGATGAGCTAACGGATCTTAACAGCAAAGAGATCCGCGAGCACTTGGACCTCTGTCGCGCCTGCTTTGGGCTTTACGAATTTGAACGACTTTTACGTGAGAAAATGAGGCAGAAAACATATCATATGTGTCCGGAAAATCTTAAGAAACGAATCCAAGCTGTGATCGAAGAGTATCAATGAGCTCAACCCTTTATTCCCTGACTTCGGAAAAGAAGGCTCGGCAATATGAGAAGTCCCACGACCAGGACCATGAGGTAACCGATGTTGGCCGTCAAATGAGCCGTGGCCTCCACCTTTGTGTGAAGCGGCAGGCGGGCCCTCCATAAATCCTTCAGAAGATACCGGGCGACTTGAATGGCCCCTTTGGTCCATCGCCTCTGTTGGGTCCGGAACGCGTTGATGTCCACCGGAAGCTCGGCCGGGCAAACAAATTCCGGCACATAAACAAACTTCCAACCCTGCAACTGGGCCCGGTAGGAAAGATCCAGGTCCTCCGTGAGCGCCCGCGCGCTCCAGCCTCCTGAGGTTTCGATGGTGGCCTTCCGCCAAATGCCCGCCGTCCCGTTGAAGTTGAAGAAGGCTCCGCTTTTGTAGCGGGCCGTGTGTTCCAAGAGGAAATGGCCATCCAGGAAAAGCGCCTGGAGGCGCGTCAGAAGCGAATAATCCGGATTGACATGCCCCCAACGGGTTTGAACCATGCCCACCTTGGAATCGGAAAAATAGGGGAGGGTCGCCTTCAAAAATTGAGAGGGCGGCATGAAGTCGGCATCAAAAATTCCAATAAACTCCCCCTTCGCGATATTCAACCCCCACGCGAGGGCCCCCGCTTTAAAATCACTCCGCGTCCCCCGCCGCAGCTGCTGGATGTTGAATCCCATCGACCGCTTCTCGGCCACCTTTCGCTCGACAATCTGGACCGTTTTATCTGTCGAATCATCGAGAACCTGAATCTCCAGTTTTTCCTTCGGGTAATCCAAGGCGCAAATCGAATCAATGAGCCGTT
>JAJAPZ010000024.1 GCA_020523905.1 Candidatus Obscuribacterium magneticum | reverse complement strand
CGCGATATGCGGAGTTTGGGATGATGTTGATCCCCTTGTCATTGGTCAGCTGGACTTTAATTTTAAATGGCTTTCCCAAGTTAAGGACGGGCTTTCTGGCCGCCACTTGGCTCCTCTTAGCTGCCGCTTATGGGAATAATTGGGCTTATTTTGAACGCTACCAATGGATGTCGGAAAGAAGAAATGCAGGATGGCGCTGTGTTACCGCCTATTATTTGCAGCAAGGCGACGGCCATTGTCCAATGATTTATTTGGATCCCCTGAAAGGGAAGCTGGAAGAAGCTAGGAACTTAAGGTTGTCGTTTTACCGGGAAATCGAAGAAGGGATGGAAGGGTTGGAGCCGGCCGGGGACGTTGCGTCAAGGCCTTGAGTTTAAGTCCCCCGTTCAACGGAAATTTGAGGTAAAATATTGCCGCCCTTCGACAGAAAATGCCCCTTGATGAGGAGACAACGACCGGGACCAGCCTATGCAACTGGATCTGTTTGAGACGACATCAAAGGACGTCCTCACCGCCCGCACGTACGAAGAATTCCGGCAAAAGTTAAAGCAGTCCAATTGCGCGAAATGCCCCGCCCTTTGTGAGAGCCGCCGTTCTATCGTGGTGGATCGTGGCAACCCCGGAGCCAAGCTGGTTTTGATCGGAGAAGCGCCGGGCGAAAATGAAGATCTCCAGGGGCTCGCCTTTGTGGGGCGGGCCGGCCAGCTTCTCGATCAGATCATGGCGGGGATCAAGCTGGACACCAACAAGGACATGCTCATCTTGAACGTCGTGAAATGCCGCCCTCCCGACAACCGCTCCCCCAAACCCGAAGAAGCCGCCAATTGTCTCCCCTATCTCGAATGGCAACTCGATTGCGTAAAACCCAAAGTCATTGTCTTGTTGGGAGCCACCGCGGCCAAACACCTGATGCCGGGTCAGAAAGACCAGGGGATGAAAGACCGCGTGGGCCAGTTTTTTGATCTGCCCGAATATCCCGGCGTGAAGTTCCAACTTTTGTATCATCCGGCTTTCATTTTGCGGGACCCGCGAAAGAAGCCCGAGATGTGGGAGCACGTAAAGGCTTTAAAAAATCATCTGACCCAGGGGGGGATCCTATGAAACCAATGAGAGCGCTCACCGTTGATTTTGATTTGATCACGCAGTCAATGCGGGACCTGTGCCGTGAAACTGCCGATTATTACCTGGACAAAGTCTCGGGGAAAGTCGTCAGCCTCTCCCGGGATTTAAGCCGGGCCTTGACGCGGGACCGCGGGGATGAAAAAGAAGAAATCCCGGCTTGGGATGCCCGCATGGTCCCCATGGCGAGAGAGATCATTTTAACGGGCTCCCCCAATTATGTGCGCATCCCGGAGGCCTTTGGGTGTCCTGAACATAAGTGGATGATCGCCTTCGCTGAAACAGTGACGGCGCCGAAATTGAAGGAGAAGATCCTGCCGGCCCTCCGAGGGCGGGGCTCCTGCCGGCGCTTTAAAGAGATTATTCAGGCCCATCCGGAGGAATCGAAGCGGTGGCTGGAGTTTCGGTCCCAATGCTGGCGTGAAAGAATCGAACAGTGGCTCGGGAGCCTTGGGGTCATCGCCATTGAAGAGAAGCCTCCTCGATTCAAGACCGCCGCGTAAGCGTAAGGGGTCAAGTCGCGACATGCGACATCCCCGCATGATTAGATTTTATTGAGACGTGGTTTTAGAAAAATGTCGCATGTCGCGACTTGACCCCTTCCTTTCATGCGAAAACCCCTCATTTTAATCAGTCCGACAGCTTTTAAAGGAACCCTCTCCCCCTGGGAAGCCGCCAAGGTCGTTGCTGGAGAAATTGAAAAGTTAAAAATCCCGTGCCGGTTGAAAATCCTCCCGCTGGCGGATGGAGGAGACGGGACGCTAGAAGTTTTAATGCGGGCACTTGGCGGGCGGATACAAAAGAGCCGGGTGCAAGGCCCTTTGGGGGGACGCGTGCGCGCCTCGTGGGGGATTTTGAAGAATGGGGCGGCTGTTATCGAGATGGCCCGGGCGTCGGGGCTCGCTCTCGTCAAAGGGGAGAACCGGATATTGGAAGCGACCAGCTTCGGGACGGGGCAACTGATGAAAGAAGCTCTGGGTAAGGGGTGCCGGCGGTTTATTGTGGGCGTCGGGGGCACGGCCACGGGGGAGGGGGGAGCGGGGGCGCTCGAGGCGCTCGGCTTGCGATACGTCGATCGCCAAGGGCGGGCGTTGTCGGCACGGCCGGTTGATTTAATACGCCTCCATCGGATTGATTGGGCCGGTTTTGATAAAAGATTGAGGAAGGCCCGTATTTATGTGGTCTGCGATGTTCGGAATCCTCTTTTGGGCCCCCGGGGATCGGCGCGAACCTTCGGGCCGCAAAAAGGGGCCACGCCGGCTCAAGTCCTTTTTTTGGAAAAAGTACTTCGGCGCTGGTCTCGATTTGCCCGGGTGGACGCAAAGGCCTGGCCCGGCGCCGGCGCCGCCGGCGCTCTGGCTTTTGGCTTGGCTGGATTTTGCGGAGCCACGCTGGTTAAGGGGACCCCCTTTGTCATGGACATTTTGAAGTGGTCGGCCCAAGCCTCGAAGGCGGATGTTATTGTCACCGGAGAGGGCCGTTTGGATAAGACAAGCTTTGGAGGGAAAGTGGTTGATTTTATTTGTCGGAGGCGAAAGGGAGCGAGGCTCTTCGTGCTATGCGGCTTGTCGGATCTGCCGGAGAAGGGGTTGCGGGGGCGGGGAATAGAAAAGGTTTATATGATGGGGCCTTCCGGGCTCCATCAGCCTCGCCGGGCCCTGGCCCTGGTGACGCGGCAGCTGTTTGAAAAGAACGGCCTCGAGAAACATGAATATCATTAATTCTTTAGAGCGTTTGTTTGACAATCCGCGTCGCTTCGGCTGGATTGTTTTCCTTTTTCTGCTGGCCTTCAACGCGGGGCGTTTGATGGATCCACCTTATTGGGATGGCGTGACGGGGGTGTATTCCCAGGGAGTATGGTTAGCCAACCATCACTTTGACGTTGCCAGGCTTTGTCATCAGCCACCTTATCATGAGGGGGGGCCCCGAGTTGACTTGTTTTATGCTTACGCCTTTCTTTTTGGGTTGTTGAGCAAGCTTTTTTCGCCTGCGACGGTCTTTCTTTTGCTCCACCTTCTCAACCTGGGGTTCGCCTCTGTCGCCATCTCTGTGTGTTTTAAGATGATCCACAAGAGGTTGGGATCTGGAATTTCCACGCTATGGATTCTGGCGGCCGCCTTGGATCCGATTTGGAGCGGGCAATGCGCCGCGATCTACTTGGAGGTTCCCCTCGCGGCCGTCGTTATGCTCTCCCTTTTTTATTTCGGAGAGAGGGATTACGGGCGGGCTGTCCTCGCGTGTGTGGCCGGCATTTTCATTAAATTTTCCGTCTTGTTGTTGGGGTTGGCGTTTCTCGTCTATGTCTTCCTGGACACCTTCTTGCGGAGGGCTCGCAAAGCGCGGGGCCTTTCATTACCCCAAGCTCTTCTATTGTGCGTTCCCTTCGTGGTTATGGTTGTTCTTAACCAAGGCCATTCTCTGCCCGTCTACCCGATGAAGGATGTCGCGGCATCGTTTATCACATTTTTTAAAACAGCTCGCTTGTTTTTTCCTGGTCTCACCTTCCTTTTTTCCCTTGCTCTCGGGCTGGTTGGCACCCGCCTTATCATGCGCAGGAGGGAGGGGCCATTCTCGAAGGGTTCGGGCGACACCCCTTTGATCGCCCTCTTGATAATTTATATCGGCAGCTTTTTTATCAGTTTTATTGTGTACGGGCAGATGATGCCCCGCTATGCGGCCATGGTTTTGTTCCCACTCGTCTGTCTATTGGCCATTCTTTTGTCGAATCACAGAACGTTCTCTGCTGTGTTAGGTTGTACGTTGTTGATGTGGGGCGCCTTCAATCAGTACGGCCGAGGCCTTCCTCCCCTACCCCTTCACCAAGCGCGATCGGGGAACCTATTGGAAAGGAGCCGCGAGTTCCTTTTGGATTTGGATGATAACCGCGACATTTGTCGATGGCTCGAACAGGAGCATTATCAAAGCCCCATCTTAGTCAAATATCCATTTACGCAAATGCTCACCATGCCGGAGATGGGGTACGTGAAACGCCCCCTTCCCTACGTCATTGGGGTGGGGAGGTTCCCTCAGGCATCGGCCGCCATTCCCTACTCCCCGAACCTTGACCTTTTGATGAGACCCAGGGTGTTGGGCCTTTACTGCGCCAATGTTTATGAACAGATAGAAGGGCCGCCGCTTCGACCGGCTTGGGATGATCCAATTCTCTATCGGGGAGGGCGTGGTCCGGAGACGTTAATTGTCTATGAAATGAGGAAATAAAATGGTATTTTTCGATTCCTTTTGGATTTTTCAATCTCAAGATCTATGGAAGAAACCAGTTCGATTGTAAAGCCGTCGCCGACTTTGAATCTCTCCTCCGTGATCGCGCCCAAGTCCGTGGCGGTCATTGGCGCTTCGGAACGGGAAGGGACTGTCGGCGAGGCCATCTTTAAGAATTTACTCCAGACAAAATTTAAGGGCGCCCTCTATCCCGTCAACCCCAAGGCCAAAGCCATCAGCGGTGTGAAATGCTTCCCCAGCGTGGCTCAGATCGGAGAGCCGATTGATCTGGCCGTCATCATCATCCCCAGCAGCGCCGTTCCCGATGTCCTCAAGGAGTGCGCGGCCGCTCATATTCCCGGCGTCATCGTCATCAGCGCGGGATTTAAAGAGGTCGGCGGGGTCGGCGTCGAGCTGGAGAATCAGGTGAAGCAGATTGCCGAAGAAAACGGCATCGCCCTGGTGGGCCCGAACTGCCTGGGATTTATCAACACGGATCCCCTTGTTCAGCTGAACGCCTCCTTCGCCAAAACCATGCCCGAGGCCGGCAACATCGCCTTCATATCCCAGAGCGGGGCCCTCTGCACGGCGGTCCTCGATTACGCGAAAGGGGAGGGGATCGGCTTCTCCAAGTTCATCAGCATGGGCAATAAAGCGGTGACAAACGAGGTGGATTTCCTGCGCACCCTCCGCGACGATCCCATGACCGACGTCATTTTGATGTATGTCGAAGACATCACCGACGCTCAGGCCTTTTTGCAGATCAGCCGTCAGATCACGGGCGATTTGCCGAAGCCAAAGCCCATCATCGCGATCAAATCAGGACGGACCCAGGAAGGGGCGAAGGCCGCCTCCTCCCACACGGGTTCTCTGGCCGGGTCCGATGAGGTGTACGACGCCTTTTTCCACCAATGCGGCGTCATGCGGGTGGAGACGGTGGATGAGCTCTTTGATTATGCCATCGCTTTTTCCCGGCAGCCTCTCCCCAAAGGGGACCGGATCGCCATCATCACCAATGCCGGCGGCCCCGGCATCATGGCGACCGATGCCGCCATTCGATACGGCTTGAAGCTGGCGCCCTTGGAGGAGGAAACGAAGAATGAGCTCCGCAAGGTCCTGCCGCCCACCGCCAATTTCAACAACCCCATCGATGTGATCGGCGATGCCCATCACGACCGCTATGAAGCCGCCATCCGCACGGTATTGAAAGACCCCAATGTGGACGGGATGCTGGTGATTTTGACACCTCAGGCCATGACCGACATCCGTGAAATCGGCGAGGTTGTGGCCGGCATTTGCGAGAGCATGAAAGTATCCCCCTGGATGGCCAAGCCCCTCATCGCAAGCTTCATGGGGATCGTGGATGTGTCGGAAGGGGTCGCCGTGCTGGAAAAGGCGCACGTCCCCCACTATATTTTCCCGGAGTCGGGGGCGCGGGCATTGGCGGCCATGTATAAATACAAGCACGATTGGATTGAGAGGCCGCGCACCGACGTGCAGCATTACCCCGTCCAGAAGGATCTGGTGCGAAAGATTTTTGACCGCGTGCGGTCGGAGAATCGGCTTTATCTGCCGGAGTACGAAGCCCTTAAAGTTTTTGTCGCTTACGGCTTTCCCGTGGCCGAAAGTTATCTGGCCAAAACGGAGGAAGACGCCGTCAAGTTTGCCGGCGAGCTCGGCTATCCGGTTGTCGCCAAAATCGTTTCTCCGGAAATCGTCCACAAACTGGACGCCGGCGGGGTGATCGTCAACTTGAAAGACGCCGCTGAACTCTCCCAGGCGTTTCGCCGGATTATGGATACCGCTTCCACCCTGGTGGGGAGAGACAAAATCTGGGGTGTCGAGATCCAGAAGATGGCGGGAAAAGGAATCGAAGTTTTTATGGGCTCGAAGCGCGACCCGAAATTCGGCCCGGCCATCGTTTTTGGCCTCGGGGGAACCTACGTTGAGGTGTTAAGAGACATTTCCCTCCGGATCGCCCCCTTGCGCGAGCTGGCCATTGAACACATGATGGAGAGCAGCAAGGTCTATCGCCTGCTCCAGGGATACCGGGGCCAGCCGGCCGATATTGATAAGGTGAAAGAGTGCCTGGGCCGGCTGTCGCAGCTCGTGATGGATTTCCCTGAAATCGAAGAATTGGATGTCAACCCCCTCATCGTCTACCCCGTTGGAAACGGCGCCCGCATCCTGGACGGCCGCCTTCTGTTGTCAAAGATTTAAGTTCCCTTAAAACCTTCCCGCACCCGATTCGACAATGTATCATGTCGGACCGTTATGCGCATCAAGCTGGGCCGTTTCTTTGTTCCCCTTCTTCTTTTGATTGCCGGGCTCCTTTATGTTTTGAGCCTTCACGCCTACTACGTGGGGTTCTTTAATGACGACGCCTTCTATATTATTGGGGCCAGGTCGTTGTTTCCCGGGAACCCGTTCTGGTCAATCCCTTCTGTGGCGCCGTCCATTTCCCCATTCATGCCGGCGTATCCGTTGTTGTTGGCACCGCTGGTCTTCATCTTCCCGAACACCTTTATTCCCCTTCAAGCGCTTTCTGTTCTACTGACCTTGGGGACGGTCTTTTTACTGGCCCGTTTTATAGGGTCGGCCAGACCAATCCTTCTGCCGGTCTTGCTGTTGATGGCTTTCAATCCGTTAACGGTGAGTTTGTCCGGCACTGTTTTATCCGATGTTCCGTTCACTTTTTTTAGTCTGCTTTTTATCGTGGCCTGCCGGAGAAGATGGGATTCGAAGTCGATGCTGCCCTGGGTCCTGTTGTCAACACTGGCGGCCTTTTTGTTTTATTTGCGCCCCGTTGGGTCGGCCATGCTGATGGCTCTGGTCGTCACCCTTTTCCTCGGTCGTCGCTGGAAAGAAGGGATTTTTTGTGCGGTTGCGGGGTCCCTCTTGATCGCCCCCTTTTTGGTTTGGAATTATTGCCTGCGGGGAAAGCCCCTGCCTTATCTCAGCCAATTATTGAATCCCTATTTGCACGGCGGCCGCATGGCCTCTTTGATTTCCCTGTGGGTTTCAAATCTCTCTTATTATCTTCACGAGCTTTTTCTGCGCTATTTATTGCGCTGGCCGGCCGCCCTGTCGGGTCCGCTGGCGAGTTCCCTCATTATTGTCTTCTGTTGCCTTCTGGTGCTCATCGGCATGGCGAAAGAGGAAACGCCCGAGGACAGGCGGACGCCCGGTTTTTTACCCCTGATTCCTCTCACCTTGTTGTTCTATGCCGCCGTTCATGTCGCGTGGGCTTGGAACGCCGGGCGTTATTTGCTGCCCGTGCTTCCCTTTGTGATTTATTACTTTTTTTGCGGGGTGGATTTTGTCGAGGCGCGCTTCTTGCCCAAGTTTCCCTTGCGGCTGGCGGTCGGCTTTTTGGGATTGTGTTTGTTCCTAAATCCCTTGGCGACTATTGTTGAGAGTTCATTTTTTAAGGATCGGCCGATGAGCGCCCCTCCCCGACGGACGGTGGAATGGATCGTCCGCCAGACCCAACCTTCCCAGGTCATTGCGGCGGAGTTGGACGGGCAATTGCATTTGTTGACAGGGCGGCGGGCGGTGCGTTTGGCCAGGAACCTCGATCCTCGCGGGTTTACCTTGTGGCTGAAACGTCAGAAGGTTGACTTTGTGGCGGTTTTTCCAACGGCGATGTCGCTAAAAACGGCGGCGGGAAACGATGCCAGTGATCCGTATCCCACGGGGACGTTAAGAGAAATATTAAAGGACTCCAAATCTTTTAAGCCCGTTTTTCATGATGCCGGGGAGGGGTCGGAAATCTATCGGGTCTTGTAGGCGTACTCAGGCGGCGAGGAAGCCCCAGGTGTGCAGAAGGTCCCCGTCTTTTGACCAGCGGTTGCCGATGTCGGTGCGGTAGAACATGTTGGGAATGATGATGTTTTTGATGCGGTTGTAAGCTTCCCGCTGGGCGTCCGGCATGGTGGGGCCGGAGCCCGTGACCACGAGGGCGTAGCCGGTCGACCCCGTCAGGCGCCAGTCGCCATCCACAAGTTTCACATCGCAGTGGTGAAGCCCGTTCTGGGGGGGCTTCTTGAAGAGAATGACGGCGTCGTCCGAGAGCTTGTCGAACACCTCGGGATTGTCGTAAGGGTAAGGAGGAACGGCAACGACCACTCCCACCTGGAACCCTTTCATTGTTTTTAATGGGAACGGCTGGCGGTGGGCGAGGGCGTAGAGAAAATCGCTCCAGCGGCTTTGCACGCCCTCCATCTGGATGTTGATGGTCGGGTAGCCGAAGCGCGGGGTGATTTCCAAGGGATAAATGCCCCGGGCGTTGACAATGCAGTTGATGTCAAAGTAGCCGATGTGGCCGATCTCACTCAGCCTTTTTTCGAATTTTTTTAGCGTCTCGTTGTAGAGGCGGCTCGGGCCCGCCCAAAACATGGCGGTGCCCATCTCGCCGGTGGAGGGGCCGATTTCATCGTTGAACATCCGCTTGTGCTCGAAGTTGATGCAGGCGGGCATGAGAAACTCCTGGCCGTTGAAAAAGGCGCCGATCGCCACCTCGACGCCGGCCACGTATTTTTGCAGCTGGAACCGGCGGATCTTGCCGCCCCATCCGCTTTTGTAGTGTTCCATCATGGTCACCAGATCCAGCCCGTCTTCTTCCAGACCGACGAAAGAGAGCACCTTTTCGTTCTGGGCCTTGCCGTTGGGTTTGATCACATAACGTCCGGGATTGGCCTTCACGAACTTGATCGCTTCATCGAAGGAGGAGAAGTCCCAGCAGGGAAGGGTGTTGATGCCGGCGTTCTTTAATTCTTCCTGGGCGAAGTCGCGGTCCAGCTCCAGCTTGTCGCTGATGGGAGTCCCACCGACGACGGCCTTGCCGTCTTTCCGCAGGCGCTCCGCGACCCCTCCGAAGCCGATGTCGTCGAAGACGATGACGTCCGCCCAATCAATGTGTTTCTCGTAGTCCTCGGCCTTGTCGACAAAGCCGTCCGAAACGTTCCTTTCTTTTTTATCGAGGATGCAGTATTTGACGCTGTTCCCTTCGCTTTTCACTTGGTTGGCAAGGTCGCCGATGCAGCCGACCTCGGAAACGAAGAGGAATTTTCGGGAGATGACTTCCGCGTCGCCGTTTTTACCGTTGCCGTTCGTTTTTTCGCCGTTCACAGTTCAAGTGTGTGCGGAAATCCCCTAGAATTCAATGAAATTCTTTTTTGTTGAATAAATCCTATAATCGCGACGTATGACCGTCGGGCCGACCTTCATCCTTATTATTACGCTCCTCTTTTGTGGGGCCGCTGTCTTTCTGGTCTGGCTCCTGCAGAAATCCAAACAGGAGTCCGGAGCCCATCTTCAGGACATGCTCAAGCAGATGCTCGAGACGCAGAAACAGGACACCTCGCTCCAGTTGTTGCAGAAAGAGATCAACAGTTTGCGGGAGCAGATGGCCAAGAGCCTCGCCGAGTCGGCTCGGCTGGTGAGCGAGTCGCAAAAGAGCGTGGGTGAGCGGCTGGATAAGGCCGCCGAGGTGGTGGGAAGTGTCCAGAAATCCCTGGGGGCCTTGGACACCGCGACCAAGCAGGTCTATGACGTGGGGAAGGATATCGCCACGCTCCAGGAAATCCTGCGGGCCCCCAAGATGCGGGGGGCCATCGGCGAGCTTTTCTTGGGGGATCTTTTAGCCCAGATCCTGCCGCCCAAGCACTTCACGCTGCAGCACACCTTTAAAACCGGCGAAACCGTGGACGCCATCGTTCGCTTGGGAAGGCTGGTCCCCGTCGATGCCAAATTCCCTTTGGAGAATTTCAAGCGGCTGGTTCAGTCCCAGGATCCGCAGGAGCGGACGGTGGCCCGGAGAAAATTCGTTTTCGATGTGCGGCGGCACATCGATGCGATTGCCTCCAAGTATATTCTGCCGGATGAAGGGACTTACGATTTTGCCCTCATGTATATCCCCGCGGAAAATGTGTACTACGAAACCATCATCAAGGATGATAACACGTCGGACGACGATTCCTTGATGACCTACGCCTTTTCGAAGCGCGTGGTCCCGGTTTCCCCCAATTCTTTTTACGCCTATCTGCACACGATCAGCTTGGGCTTACGCGGGTTGCAGATCGAAGAGAACGCCAAAATCATCATGGATCAGCTGGGCCGCCTGCAAACGGATTTTGTGCGCTTCAAGGACGATTTTTCCCTCCTTGGAAAGCACCTCAGCAATTCCCGCACGAAATACGAAGATGCCGAAAGGCGCCTGGACCGGTTTGAAGACAAGCTCCTCACCACCGCCGGTGATAAAGAAGAGAAAGCCCTCCCCCTGCCAGAACCTAGCGTTCCGTCCCTCCCCGCGGCATAGAGTTATAAACAACCAATGAATGGCGACTCCTCCTCGCGGAAACGGGGTTCCAGTCCGGTGTTCACGGACTGGAACCCCGTTTCCGCGAGGAGGATGGCATCTGTCTTCGTTAGCAATGACGGTGGAGGGGCTTATGGCGTGGAAGATGAGGCGGCGGTTTTTAACGCCCTCTCAACGATCCCTTCCGTCAGGATTTCAGGGAGGAAGAGGGGGTGGGCAGCGTCTCCTTTCTTGAACACCACATAGACCGGGACTCCGGATCTTCCCAATTGCTTCAATACCTTCGTGATATGGGGGTCCCGGTTTGTCCAATCGGCTTTCAACGCATCGATTTTCAGCTCCGAGAAAAGGCGGGCGATGCGGGGAGAGCTTAGAGCCGTCTTCTCGTTCACTTTGCAGGTCAGACACCAGTCGGCCGTGAAGTCGACAAAGATGGTTTTGTTTTTCTGGAGCCGCTGTTGAAGAGTCTCAAGTGAAAAGGGCTGCCAGGGAATGGCTGTCGTTAGGCCCTCCTGTTGCTTTTGACGTTGGATCGGGACGCTGGGACCGCTTTTAAGGGCGGGTTCGACCAGCGTCACATAGGTGACGAGGACCAGACCCAAGCCGAGGATTCGCCCGGCCCATTGAAGAAGGGAAGGTTGGGTGGGAAGGGCCCATTTTTTAAGGATGAGCATCGCCGCCGCGATCGATCCAAGCAGAAGTGCCGTGCCAATGATGGCATTGACGCCGACCTGCCGGTTGAGAATTGAGATCAGCCACAGGCTCGTCCCCAGAAGCGGAAGGCCGAGAATTTTTTTGAGAATTTCCATCCAAGGGCCGGGTTTCGGCAGAATCCGTATCCAACCGGGGGCCGCTGCCAACAAAAGGTAAGGAACGGCGAGGCCGGTCCCGATAATGAGAAAGAAAAGGAAAATGAAAGGCGTCGGTTGAGAAAAAGCAAAGCCCAGGGCGGGGCCCAAGAGGGGTGCCGAACAGGGCGTGGCCAGGGTCGTGGCCAGAATGCCTTCCCAAAAAGGGCCCCCCCAACCTTTTTCCCGCGTGAGTTGGGTCAGACCCGACGGTAGAGCGATGGAAAAATCGTAGAGACCGAATAACGAGAGAGCAAATCCAAAGACGACGGCGGCGAGGACGACAAGGAACCGCGGTTCCTGGAATTGAAAGCCCCACCCCACTTCCTGGCCGGTCCTTTTAAGGAGGGCGACAACAGTCGCCAGTAAGAGAAAAGAGATCCATACGCCGCCGGCGAAGAAGAGGTTTTCTTTTACGACATGACTTCGGGAAACGTCACTCTGCTTGAGGAATCGCATGACTTTTATGGAGAGGACAGGGAGGATGCAGGGCATGACATTGAGAATCAATCCGCCGATGAAAGCAAAAAGGAGAGCGAGAATCAGGGGGAGCTGTCCAGCGGCATTGCCGGTTCCCAGGCTCTGAAGAAAGTTTTCCTCCCGGATGATCGACGCGTATTTTCCCAGGACGGCTTTTTCCTCTTCTTCGCTCTGGATGAGCCGGGAGGCTCGATCCAGAAAGGCTTTGTTTTTAGAATCAATGATGGATTTTTTGCCGACCGGAAGTGCGATTTCCAGGGCCTTTTTCCCGGGGATGCAGGCGGTTTTGCACGCCAGCCAATCCACCTGGGCTTTGATAAGGAGGGGGCGGTTTTCTCTCGCCCGGGAATCAACCGTCGCGCGGTGAAGAAAGGTGACCCGATCTTTGTACCCAAGGGTGGTGATGTCGCCCGGTTCCGCGAATATTTCCGGCTTCGGATAAAGCGTACCGGAAACGCGGACTCCCGGCGGCACTGTCCAGGTGACGGTCGTGGGAAGACCGGCCTGCCCCGGAGTTTTCCAGTAAACGTGCCAGCCTTTTTCAAGTGTTAAGCGAACGCCCAGAAGAAACGTGTCGCCGGGTTTAATTTGAGAAACGGAGGACAAAAGCTCCGCCGTTATTTGAGGGCCCGAAGAGTCGGCGGAATCGCGGGGACGGGACTGGCAACCCGGAGAAAACCCGAGGGCGATGAAGACGATGATGGACAAAAGCAAGTTCATAAATTCCGGCGCCTTGATTCTACTTTTTTGGATTGGGATTCATTGTTTTTTGGGACGAGGAACAAATATCTTTTCCATTGCTCCGCCACGTCGTAATGGGCCTTGATGAATCGATGAACCTGGGCATTGAACGGGAACAAATCCCGCTTTTGGTCATCCATTATTCCCAACAGACAACGGGGACGTTTTGTTCCTAAGTCCTGGATGACGTCCGTGGCCATGGCCTCATTTGATATCCAGGAAGCGACGGAATACCGCGTGGGATTGACGACGTCCGCCAGGAAATAGAACAAGGCGTCGTCGGTAAAAATATACACAGGGTCCCCTTTGGACACCCGCGACCAGAGGCGTTTGACCACTTCCTGGATCGTCTCGGTTTCTTCGGCGGAAAGGGCCAGGGCGCCCACGCGGTAAAGGGGGGAGTTTTGTGATCGGGAGGAGGCTGGGGGTGTCGGTTCCTGGTGATGAGAAGAGAGGGGCCCAACGGGTAGATGTGTGGACCTGAGCGAAAAGGCCGTCAAAAATAGAAGTAGACATGCCGTGCCGCCGCTTTTTATCCAAGAGAGGGTGTTTTTAAAGTCCCTCTCCCGAAAAATGTTTTTTAGGGGAGGAAGGAGATCGTCCATGAGCAGGACGACCAGGATCCAGAATGGAGGCGTCGCTTTCAGCCAGTGTTCATAGTCCGACCGCCCCAGAGCAATGTTGAAATAGAAAAGGCCGAAGAGGGCCGTCACAATCAGGCCGGCTCTGTTGGGGTTTGTCCGGCCAAAGAGAGACTGCCAGGCTCCTCCCGTCAGGACGATCATGTACAGGAAAACGGGGAACCACCACCGCTGGTAATAACCATTCAATTGAAACAGGAGGAGTGGATGTCGGACCCAATCCAGGAGCGGTTGACACAAAGGCGGGGTCGGCTTTCCGTAGGCGGAAACAAGGCTGGTCATGATGGAGGTGGAGTTCCGGGGGAGTTCGGCGATCCCGTGCTGGCTAAAGAGCCACGTCAGGACAGGAAGGAAAACCAGAAGGAGGCCGCCCGCGAAAGCCCAAAGGGGTTCTTTTATTGTTTTCAGCGTCTTGTGCCTTGCTTCATGAGCGCCTTGCAGAATGAAATACGAAGCCACCGCGGCCATCACGGCCAACCCGCCTTCCATGCTGTAGAAAAAGGCGGCGGCCGCCATGAGCCCTGCGAAAAAGAGGAATGATATTTTGGCGATCCTCTTTTCCGCTTGGGATCCCGCCAAAAATGAGGCTAAAGACAAGAGGGGAAGTACAGCGCGGGGCAATATCCAGAGATCAGGGCGGCCGAGAAGGAGAAGGGCCAGATAGAAGAGTAAAGCGCGGTTTCGAAGGGCGGCAAACCCCAGGTAATAGGCGGCGATGAGCCCGAGGGGAGCGAGGAGCGCGTCCAATCGGCGGAGGGCACAGACGGTGGTCCCGAACAAAGAGAAGGCCAGGCGGGTTTGGGCGATTTCAAAGAGGGGTCCGTAATTAAAGGCGATGTCGGTGTAAGGCTTCAGGCCATGAAGGAATTGGTTTGTGGCGGACAGCCTTATCCCTTCATCGACAAATTCGAGTGGAGCGGTCGGAAGAGGAGGCGTGAAGATGAAATAGAGGATCAAGGGCAAAAGGAGCCCAAAGACAACGCGGGAGATCCATTTCCATAAGGTTGATGTCCTTGCCTTTTCGTCTGCCGGGAAGGGTTGAAAGGCGATGGGGTTTGATGGGGGACGTTTGAAAAAAGGTTTCAATGGGACGATGAATCGGTCGATCAGCCAGGTGAGAAAAACAGACAACAGGGGAATCAGAATGACGGCCGCCCAATAAAGAAGAAATTCAATTCTCTCAATTCCCGCAACCCGCCCCTGGGCATGGAGCTCCAGCAAACGGGCTGGGAGATGGAGCCGGTGGACGGCGATGTCCCAAAATACGAGGGCCACCGCCACAAAGGAGAGCGAAAGCTTGATAACGTTTTTCATGTCGGGGTCATCGTGGGTGACGGTTGTCCCGGGTTATCCGGACCAGTCGGTCGGAGGAAATCCGGCTCAGAACTAGACCGTCATTATGAGAACCATCTATGAAATTGTGTGCGCTGACATTAAAGAATTTTGCGTCCACTTCAAAATCGGCTGGTTGCGGCAGGAAGAATAGGCGAAAGCACCCGTCCCAGTTTGCATCAGAGATTTTAAGGAAGATATTGGGAGGGGCATAATAAGGGAGGACGCCCGGGCCCACATCTTTATTCTTGAGCACCATTAATACCGAATTCCGCGGACCTTGGACCCGGCTGGGCAGTGCCATTTTCCATTCCGACGACATTTGGGCAATAATGGCCAACGAGCGGTCGCCCCGCAATGCCATGAGGGGCCGGAAAATCTCACCCTTTCCTTCTTGGCGAGAACCGGCATGGAACACAATCCCTTTGTATTCTGGCGAGAGAAAACGGTCGATGATGACCCGTTGTTTGTCAACAGGCAATCTGTTGAAACGATGCGCGTAACGATAACCGAGTTCGGTCAATTTAACGGCGGGAGGGCCGTTCAGTAATTCGTAAGCCTCCCGACGGTTGACCTCCCGCCGGAACCACGTGAAAATCCCGATGATGAAAAGAGCCGTCAGGCATAAGGTAAGAAACATTTTTAACACCCGCGTGTTTCTATCGGCTTGGGGTGACGGCGAAACATTCGTGGCGCTTTTCCCAACCAAAAACACGGCCGGTGCCAGGATGAATACAAAAGATAACATCGCGGTCACACAACTCCCAAAATAAAAGGGAACGACAATTAAGAGGGGAGAAACACTGGAGATCAGAAGGCCCGTCGCGCCGGCCATGAGGATCAACAGGCGGTTTTCTCCAGCCCTTCGGAAAATCGGGATACAGAAAACGAAGGCCGCGATGAAAACAACCGCTAAAAGGGTGAGGCTCCAGGAGGGTTTAATAGGGGCTCCATCGGCCTCAATCTTTCTTGGGTCGATGGAACAAGAAAAAGTGCGCAACAAGTAGGCTCCTTTTGCCACCATCCCCTTCAGCACCAAGGCCGGATCTTCTGCCACGCGGAGAAGCCACTCCTCTTGTAATCGTCGCTGGCCATGCGGATCGTCTAACCAAGGCGTCCTGTCAATCAGCAGTCCGTGTGCAACCGCACAATCGTCATCCCAGGCGATATTGTAGGGGTTGTTCGCGAATCCCAAACTTAAGTATAGGGGATAGCCAACCCCGTGTGTTTTAAACGGTCTTCCATATTTCACGGCCCATAACCTGTTGACACCCCAACGAATCGTCATCGTACAGCCGAGAAGGATGAGTACGGGCACGAGAAAATGCAAGAAATTCCAGGTTCGGCGGGTTCTGTCCCGTGACCCTACGTTTGCGATGATCATCAGAACGACAAATCCCACGACCAGGATACACGGACCCACCACAATAAATCTCGCTGACTGCCGCATCAAGGGGATATAACCGAGCACGAGGCCAAAAAACAATGCGACCCCATAGTCTCTTAATCGTCCTTTCCAATAAACAACATGCACCAAGAACATGGCCATGAGTATGACCACCCAGGATTCGATCGCATGGCCAAAATAATTTATTTCAAAGAACATCAGCCAGACGAGAAACAAGCAGACGTGCCCGCCAATCGTTACGCGGATCGGAACTCGCGGAGCCAGTAAAACAAGTGAAAGGATGGCGAGGATTGAGAATTCCCACAGGATCAGGTCCAAGGCACAGACACTATGCCCGGGATTAAATAAGCGGATAAGTTGAATGTACGCCGAGAAGAGAAAGTGGGCTCCCGTATCCCCCACGCGATCGCGCTGATAATAGTCCAGGAAAGCGGCGCAGTTTTTAATGAGGGGAGCGTCGGTGATCCAGACCGCCGCCATGAAACAAGCGAACAGAAATGGTTTTATCAAGGTCGTGTGATTGGCGAGTCTTTCCCACTTAAATTTCCAATTGGGGTTCATGCTCCTCCGTGATCAATGCCAACCATTGGAATGCAAAATTGATTCGACGTTCCAGCGGTACGACACAATTCGCCTTTGTCCGCCAACGGCGGATGACGGCGCACAAGTCTGTCGCAGCCTGGCCGCCGTGGCGACCGGGCCCGTCGAAGCCGTTGTTTGGCGAAGACCGGCCCTTAGTTAGCACTATCAGAACTTTCTTCCAGGCCGAAAGGCTCCAAATACCCGAATTGACGCATTTTTAAGCGTTTATTGGGACCCCCTCTGTGACAGCACCGTTCCATTTTGATCCATAATGCCGGTGCAGTCCCATCCATAATAATCCTAATGAAGTGGGACAGAGGTCGAACTTTCTCCGCTTTAGCCCCGTTTCCTTTTAATGTAATCCCGCATCTTTTTGTGAATGCTTTTCCATCTTCTTTTCGAGTTGGCGCTTTGCTCAGGGTCCTGTTTCCGTTTGAGATAGCTAAGCTCTTTCTGAAGCTTGGTGTAGCCCATCCACCGTCCGGGAGCCAGTTCTCCAGTCTCCAAGGCACGGGCGACCGCACAATCCACCTCGCCCCGATGGCGGCAGTCTCGAAATCGACATTGTTCGGCGAACCGTGCAATGTCGGCATAAACTTCAATAAGAGCAGAGGAATCCCCCCAAAGTTGAATTTCCCGGAGTCCTGGCGTGTCGATGACAAGCCCGCCGTTGGGAAGAATAAACATTTGGCGGGCCGTGGTGGTGTGGCGTCCCTTTGAATCGGACAGCCGGATGGTTTGCGTCGCTTGGATTTCTTTTCCCAGCAGCTGGTTCAAGATGGTGGATTTCCCAACTCCTGAACTTCCAAGGAAAATTCCTGTTTTCCCATTTTTAAGGTGAGAGAGAATGTTCTCCAGGCCTTCTCCGGTCACGGCGGAGACCCGATAGACGGGAGCATCATTCGCCACGAGGGACGCTTTTTCCAACCGGTCGTCATTCTGGTCGGCCAAGTCGGATTTATTTAGCAAAATCACCGGTGCCACCCCCGCTCCCTTGATAAGAGCAAGGTATCGCTCAATCCGGCGAGGATTGAAATCGTCATTGAAGGAAGTAACAATGAACGCAAATTCCACGTTCGCCGCCAACACTTGCTCTTCTGTCGCCTGTCCCGCAACTTTGCGTGAAAGGACGGACTTTCGGGGCGAAATTGAATGAATCAGCGCAAGATCGGGGCCTTCGATGGATGCCATGACACAATCACCCACCGCCGGGAAATCGGCATGAGACTCTGCCTCGAAGCGGAAACGCCCTGTGACTTGGGCGGTTCGTTCTCCATCAGGGAATTGGAGAAGGCACCTGTCTCTGAAAACCGCCGTAACACGAACTTTGATAATTTTATGCGAACGCATGACTACAATAATATCAACAATTTAGCGGCCCCAACGGGATTCGAACCCGTGATCTCTGCCTTGAGAGGATTTGCGCCCCCCATGATTATCAATCATTTTCGAGGCAGTGTGTCCAAAATGTGTCTATCGGGATTGTCCTTTGCTCTCTAAAACGTTTGCATTACGATTTGACAAGGCAGGCGTTTGGTGAAATTAGGTCAGACTCGCTAGAAACCGATCCGCCGAGACAACGCGGATGCCATCCGCCAATTTATCAACGCCCGTTTTCTTGAGCACCTGATAGACAAAGGGAATCCGTAGCCTTTCCTGAAAATATCGCAAATTGGAAGCGGCGGAGTCATCCTGGGTCTTGACTTCAACAGCGAACCACGGCTTCTCACCCACCGTCACCAGGAAATCCACTTCCCTTTTCGAGATGTCACGCAAAAAGTTGAGCTTCGCCTTGTATCCTTCCCGGTCGTGAAACCAATGGACGAATTTGAGAAGGTGGGAGGCGACCATGTTCTCAAAGCGAGTGGCTTCATTCTGAACTTCCGACCAATCCCACAGGAAAAGTTTCGGTTCTTTTTTGAGGGAACGGAACGTGTCTCGGGCGAAAGGATAGATTCGGAAGTGGTAATGGAAGGATTCCAAAACGTCCAACCAATGCGATGCCGCCCGGTGGCTGACTTCGAGGTCTTCCCGAAGGGAGTTGACGGAAAGGAGCGACCCCACTTTGGTTGGCAGCATATCGCTCAAGAGTTTCATGTTGCTAACGTCTCGGACCACGTCCGTGTCCCGTATATCTTCCCGGAAAAGGCGTTCGTTCCGCTCATTGTGCCAACGGCGCAATGTCCGCTCGTCCTGGGAAAAAAGGGGTTCTGGAAATCCTCCAAATTTCTCCAAAATGTCCAACCCCTTGCTGCGGGGTCCAATCTGAAGTTCGTGAAATGGTTCGGTGGTAGCCCTCAGGCTGTTCATTTCAGCCAACGAAAAGGGATGCAGAATGTAGTAATGATAGCGACCCATGAGCGAGTCCCCGCCCTTTCGGTAAAGGTCGAGCCGGGCGCTACCGGTGATAAGGAATTTGTATTTGTCTTTGAGCGTGTCGTATTCGCCCTTCACGAACCGTTTCCATCCCTTGAACTTGTGTATCTCATCCAAGATGATGAGATCCGCGTTCCCGGGCCATTCGGATGCCATCATCCGCCGCCGTTCCTGCTTGTTGTCCCAGTTGAAATAAGCGGTTTCTCGGAACTGGGCTCCCACGAGCGTCCTGGCCAAGGTTGTCTTTCCCACTTGCCTGGGTCCGCCGACAAAAACCATCTTCTTTTTGAGGTCGTCGGCGATGGGGGCGGTCAAATAACGGTTTTTAATCATGGGGGTAGGATACATGCAATTTTGCCTATAAGCAAAACTTTACATGTTAAATTTTGCTTTGAGGCAAAACTTTCATTCATGTTGTACCGTTGCAGTTTCCCGACAATGGCTGTCGTATCTTGGGACGCTGGGCAATAATTCTTGCTATGTTGTCTTTTGGAAATGGCTGATGGGCAGGTTTATTTTGGGGGAGTAATCAACACTTATATTAACATTCAGGCTGGGTTTACAAATTAAAGGAATATAAGAAAGCAAACGATTAGTAGGGTGAACGCCGTACATCGCCGATATCCCATTGACCGGCCACTCGACTACCAAATTAACGTCTGGCATTAATTTGGCGGATTTAAAATGGTCAGAAACATCCCTTTAACTTCTGAAGTCATCCGTATCCTTTTAATAAAGCTGTCAAATTGGGCGGATGACCGAACGCTACAGCCATCTTTCAAATAGCCACTTAAAGATTTCCGTTGAACTTGCGGCACCCAAAAAATCGGCTTGTAACACTACAAATTACACTACAAAAACCGAAAAACCAAAATCCTTCCGTTCCCGACGGAAAGCCTTGGCTTTTTAAGGTACGGCCCCAACGGGATTCGAACCCGTGATCTCTGCCTTGAGAGGGCAGCGTCCTAGGCCGCTAGACGATGGGGCCGATTCAAGAGGGCCGTTTTGGCGGCGTGGGTCGTATTGAGGGCTCGTATTATGCCAATTTTTACGGGCCTTCGGTGGCGGCGAGTTGAGCCCTCTCCTGCGCCGGGCTTTGACGAAATTCCTAGGCAAGGGCCCGCCTCTTGATTTAAACTTTGCCCTGTCTTTTCAAGCTTCCCGCAACGATGCTGAATATGGATTCATATCGAGAGAAACCATTCGCCGTTTTCTTGGGGCTATTGGTCGGGTTGGCCGCCCTGGCCCGGGGGGCGCACGATATGTGGGCTGCGAGCCTTGTTTATCTCCTTGTCTTGTCGGCGGGGATCGTTTTGGTTTTCATCCGTGCATGGCCAAAAAAATCCCCCGGACTTTATCACGGCTTTAAATTCCCTCTCCTGTTTATTGCAGTCGTGTTGACCCTGTCCACCTCTCAGTCCATCAATCCGGCGGAATCCCGGCTCGCTTCGATGGATGGGCTGGCGGGGATCGCTCTGTTTCTTATTTCGATTGACGTTTTCCGGTCCGATGAGAGCCTCAAGCCGTTGGTGAAATTTGTTTCCCCGATTTTATGGGTGCAAGCCGTGGCTTGTGTCGCCCAAATTTGGATGGCCCCGGGATTTCCGGAGAAATTCGGGACCTTGAAAAACGCCAACATCATGGTCGCATACCTCCTTTTTTGGATGCCGGTTCTCGTTCGATCAGCCTTCCCCTCATGGCCCTCGTTTCGCCCGGTGAATTATTATGCCTTGAGCGGGCTTCTTTCGGGCTTCTTGAGTCTGGGGTTTTCTCAAAGCTCGTCGGGATGGATGTGTCTTCTGGTTGGTATTTTCCTTCTTTTAATCCCAAGCCGGCTCACCGGCGTCCTCCGGCGACGGTGGAAGGCGGTGGCGGCAGCGGCCCTTTTGGTGATGGTCCTCATGGGATTTCATCTTTGGCAGAAATTGAGCCATCCCTACGTGCCCGTGCCGGGAGCTCTGCCGCGCGAATCGACAGCACGGCTCTCGTGGTGGGCGAGCGGTATTGAGATGTTCAATGACCATGTCTGGCTCGGGGTGGGCCCGGGCAATTTTCCGAGCGCTTATCTCGCTTACAAAGTGGGGACTCATCAGAACACGCTCTACGCCCACAGCCTCGTTGTCACCACGTTGGCCGAAACGGGGCTTCTGGGGGCGGCCGCCATCTTCAGTTTTTTCTTGTTGTGGCTGGTGCGCGTGGCCTCACATGGAAAGAGGATCGGGCCCCGCTTCCCGTTTGCGGCGGGATTGGCCTCCTTTCTCCTGTTCAGTTTGATCAATATCAGCACGGAGTACCTGGTCAATTTGATGGTGTTGTGGATTTTTTTGGGTGTTGTGGCGGCTCCCATCATGGGGGAAAAATGGAAGCCGCGGCGAGTGTTCGTTATTTTGATAGGTGTCCTTGGCTTTTCCGTTGTGCCTCATGTCGTGTCGCCTTTTATGGCCAGCCAAAACATCGCAACGGCTGAAGGAGAGTTGGCCTCCGGCGATATGGATTCCGCCCTTCGTCACTTTTCAAAAGCCGCCGAGCTGGATCCAAAGGCATCTGAGGCGTTCCGAGGGAGGGCCCGGGCGCTTTATGTGCGGTATCAATTGGGGCGCCAGCCGGCGGATTTGGAAGAGGCCATTAAAAGGCAGCGGGAAGCGGTTGCGTTAAATAAGCTCTCCGGGTCTTTGTGGTATGAACTGGGGTGCTATTTGAAAGAAGGCGGAAGGACCGCCGAGGCCGTGGAGGCGCTGGGGACGGCGTGCGCTTACCACCGGACCAACACGGTGTTTCAAGCGGAATTATCGGCTTTGCAGCAGGAAAAAGGTTCTCACGCCGGGCACAGATGAAAGTCATTGCGAACGAAGCCAATCGTCATTCCGCGAAAGCGGGAATCCAGCACGTGAACACCGGAATGGATTCCCGCTTTCGCGGGAATGACGTAAAGTCTTTTGCCCGCCGCGGCGGGCTCGCCATGACAGTATCGTTAGCGGCCTGACTTCTTCTTTATTTTGATCGATTGGTTTTGTTTCGTTTTGGATGCGGTTTTGGGGGCGGTTTTAACTTTTGGCGGAACGGCTTGCGGCCGCGGTTTGGAACGGGCTTGCAGTTTTTGGCGGGTAATCTCGAGGGATTCCAGGGCCGTCTTGACGCCGGGGGAGGTGTCAATCACGCGTTGATAGGCCGTCCGGGCTTCCTCGTATTTTTTCTGCTGAAAGAGACTGTTGCCGAGGCCGACCAAGGCCATGGGATCGTCTTTCTTGGTGCGGAGGGCGACCTTGAAGGCTTTTTCCGCCAGCCCCACTTCCTGGGTTGTTAAATAAATCATGCCCAGTTCGTAGGCCGATTCACCGGCCTGGGGGGAGGCATTGACGGCGTTGGTGTAGGCTTCAATGGCTTTGTCGAGCTTTCGGAGCTTGTCGTAGGATTGGCCGAGAAGGTGGTAGGCCTGGCTCTTTTTCTCCACCCCGTCGCGCTCGCGCCAGCGGTCCACCGCCAGGACCAGCGCATCGACGGCCGCCGTGAAGTTTTTATTTTCGTAGGCGCCCGCGCCTTTTTTAAGAAGGGTCGGGAAGTCATCGGCACAGGCCGGGAAAAAGAGAATGAAAGCGACGAGCAGAAAAAAAGGGCTCTTGAACGCCGGGGGTCTCCGATGAAAAGTATGCGAATTCATTTTTGAAAGAGACGGCTTATTTTGTGAAATCGCATTTTAGAACATATTGAGGTGCCATGAATTTATCCCAGTCAGATCTTCTTCATCAGCCTCTCCTTTTTAAGGAGGGGAATTTTACCGGGAACATCTGGGGGGGGACCTGGATTCCCCGCTTTAAAGGTTTGAAGGTGCATCCCCCCCGCGTGGGGGAATCCTGGGAGTTTTCGGATCTGCCCCTTCGCCCCAATTTCCTTAAGGGGCAAAAGGGTCGAGCCCTTTCCCTTCGCGAATTCCTCTCCCTCTCTCCGGGAAAACTTTTGGGCGCTTCGGTCATCCGACAATTTGGCCCCCGCGCTCCATTTCTCTTGAAGTTCATCGATGCGAAAGACAACCTTTCCCTTCAAGTCCATCCCGTTGGGCGCGGGAAGAAGGTGAGCGGGAAGTCCGAGGCGTGGGTGATTTTGGATGTGGCCCCGGGGGCGGCGAGTGGATTCATCTATTTGGGTTTTGACCCCGACAAAGCCAGACGCTTTAAGGATGCCGGCCGCTTTCAGGCGGCTTTTCGCCGGGCGATTGGGCGTGTGCAAAGAATCGGGCCGACGCGCGAGAAGCGTTTATTGGAGAAAGCGGCCTCCGAGATCCTGCCCTATGTCAATAAAATCCGCGTGAGACCGGGGGACGTCTTCCGCGTTCCTTCGGGGACAATCCATTCCATCGGACGGGGAGTCCGCCTCTTCGAAATCCAGGAGCCGTGTGATGTGACCTACCGGATCTGGGACTGGAACCGGCCGGATCCGTTACACAGCACGAGAAGAAAATTGCGGTTGCGGAAATTACATTTGAAGGAGGCTTTGAGCGTTCTCAATTTTCAACCCCTGCCGAAGAATCACTACAAACTGACGTGGAACCAAGTGGGGACCCTTTGCCGTGAAGTTTGGGAGGGCTGTCTTCTTCGGGATCCCGTCGGCCGTTTTTCCGCCCATCTGATCGAGGCCCGGTTTCCGGCCTCCGTCTATGAAAAGGAGACGAGAGGCGTCTTGCAGGTCTTGACGGTGATTCGGGGCCGCGTCCGCGTTTCAACGTCGCCGGATGGGGGCGCTCCTTTTTCGGCGGGGTGTGTAGTCCGGCGGGGGCAAACCGTCCTCATCCCGGCCGCCGCGGCCCGCTATCGCCTTCAGGCGTTATCCGCTCGGATGCAAATCATTCGGAGCACGGTGGATGTTTAGAAGGGGGTTCCTCGCCGGGTGCTTTTCCTTCCTCTTATTACCCGCGTTAGCTCAAGTTGATGTCGGCCCGAATGTGGAGGCCGTAAAAAAGGAATTGCCGAATTTAAGGCTTGGGGAATCGGACTTCGTGCTCCCCCGCGACCGCGAGCTGCCTTTCACCATCGAGAGCGTCGAGACTCTCTTCGAGCGGCCTTTTCAGGTTCCGGAGACGGCCGCCGGCTGGTCGGACCGGATTCTCGCAGCCGTTGAGGCCGCGCCCCTTCTTCGCGTCGCCTGCGATGTGTTGGGATCGACGCCGTCGGCGGAGGGGCTCACCCTGTCCACGTCGACTCTTCCTCTTTTCCCGAAAGATTTTCCACAAGACCTTAAACCTGTTTTGAAAGATCTCTATCGAGCGGTGGAAGCGGCGCAAAAAGACCTTTCCCGGGCCGTGGCGTCCGTCTCTGCGGACGCCAGAAAAGATTTCTTGAGCCTCTGGTCCTACGCCTTCGATGAAAGCGGCCTCATCAGGCAGGAAATTTCCAGCCAGCGGATAAAACAGAAATTTGCCGGGATGACGCCCTTTCGGCAGGATGATGTTTTATCGGCGGGCGCCGCCCTTTTTCTAGCTTATGACCGGGTTCTCCCGTCGCTTTGGCGGATTCAGAAAGCCTCTACGGAAACATGGAAGCGGCCGGCGGGTGCACCGGCGCGGATATTATGGGAGACGCCGTTGGGTGTTTTTCTCATCGGCGGCCCCGGCGATGATGAATACAAGGAGGAGGATTTGAAAGACGCGGTCGTCCTCATCGACCTGGGAGGCCGCAATGCCTACGCGGGCCCCGTGGCGGGGGCCGTCGAAGGGGAGATTCGTCTTGTCATCGACTTCGGGACGGATGTGACGGTGACCTCCGACAAATCCGGCCGCAGCAACGCCGCCAGCGGGCTCTTTGGGATTGGTTTCATGGCCCTGCCGAATCCGGCCGGCGTGAAGAAATTTAAAACCGCCTCCCATGCCTTGGGGTGCGGCTTGGGCGGCATCGGAGCGCTCTTCATCAAAGGGCCGGCGGTCTTGAAGGGGCTCCGCTATGTGCAGGGCGTGGGCGGATTCGGCGTCGGGATTCTCGACGTTCGGGAGAGTTCGGGCACCGTTTACAGCGCCGAGCGAAGCGGCCAGGGATTGGGTTTGGTTCGGGGCGTGGGAATTTTTTCTCATCAGGGGGATCATGCCGACATTGAAGGCGGCCTCGTCGAGCCCGACCCGCGGGAGCCGTTGGGATCGGTCAGCATGTGCCAGGGCGTGGGCTACGGGCACCGGGCTTATTCCGGCGGCGGCGTCGGATTGGCCGTTCTAAAGGGGAACGGGAGCCGCGTCCAGGGCAGCTATTTTGCTCAAGGGTGCGGCTACTGGCGCGGGATGGGGATTTTCCGCCTGGATGGCGACGACTCTACCTTGCAGGCCCGCCGCTACGATCAGGGAACGGGCGTCCACAGCGCCATTGGATTTCTACATTTAAAAGGACACGGGAACCGGGTCTTGAATTGGGGCGTCGGGCCGGCGTTTGGATGGGATTTTAGTCTGGGCTGCGCCGTTATCGAAGGGGACGAAAACGAAGTGCAGGTTGAGTGGGGATCGGGGACCGCCTCCATCTCCAGCCTTTCATTTTCTTTGATACGGGGGAACCGGGACAAGCTGGCCCTCCCCGGCTATGGGACGGGCCATTTCTTTCGGAACCGGCCCAGTTATGCGATCCATGTGGTTCAGGGGGAGGGGAACCGTTTGTCGAAACCCGTCGCGCCCGGAACGGTGGGGTTGGGATCTTTCCTTTATATGAACGATCCCCGGGGCGCCCTTCGATTGGAGAGCGTCGTCTTTGAAAAGGATTTGAAATTGGAGCCGCCGGTGTGGAAGGTGCTCCCGCAAGAAACCGCCATGAAGATGGAGATGGTCGACCTTCAGGAAATCCTCCGGTCATCGGACGGGAAGCCTTCCGTTGAGCGCGTCTCGGACCTGGTCGATGTGGCGGCGGCCTTCAGTCTGGATAAACAAACTCCGAGGGACGCCCTGCGGCGCCTCCTCCAGTTGCCCGAGACGGATGTCCCCTATCTGGTGAGGGTTTTGGATCCCGTCGCGGTGGAGCAGCTCGTCCAGTTGCAGGTGGCTCTGCCGGCCCATGGCGACAAGGCCGCTTCCGAAATAATGAGCGAGATCGGCCTCGCCCCCTTGAAAAGGAAACTGACGCTTCTGGGTTTTTTAAGTTTCTATCGCCCCTCTCTCACGTTTCCGTTTCTCCAATCCGCGTTCCGGGCAGCCGAAGAGACCACCGACGGAACGAGGGAGAAAATCATGTCGATGAAAGTCCTGGGCGATTTGCTGAATCAGGACACGGGCCGGGAGCCGGGCCTCCGGGCGGTGCGCCGGGCGGTCTTCAATTATCTCAAGCATCCCTTTCGGACCCGTCTTAAGAAACAAACCGTCGAGCTCCTTCGATACACCCGTTTGGGCGATGCCTTCGGGCTGGCCCGTTCTTCCTTCCCCTTGTCGGGGAAGGACCGGGTGGAGTTTTTGGCGGCGGGCCCGGAGGACGTCACGGAAACCATCGGCGAGAAAGGAGCCGAGCACTTGCTGAAACTTTTTAAGCGGGGAAAAAAGAAGGCCCTCTCCCGTCTTCGGGACGACGTCCGGTTTTTGGATGAGAAGGAGCCCGAGGTCCGCAAAGAATTTATAGGTCTTCTTCAAAGCACGCGCCCCGCTGTCCTCCATGCCGCCATTACGGGCCTCGGACAGATCGCATACCCTGAGGACGCGCCTCTTCTGACGCCCTTTCTTCAGCACTCGACGGCCGCCGTTCGGGAAGCGGCCGCCGTGGGCCTCGCCCGCATGGGGCCGGCCGGGCTTCAACAGTTCGATGTGACAATGTCCGCCGGGCCCCTTTTAAGCCGCCGCCTCGTGATGGCGGCTCTTCCTCAAACAACGGTAAAAGAGGCGCGCGCTGTCTTATCGAAAGGATTAAAGGATCCCGACGCCCAAGTTCGCTTGGGGGCCGTGACGGCCTTGAAAAACCTGCCGGACGCCTTGATCCCGTATCGGAAGGACTTGCTCGAAGAAGCCGGGAGGATTTTGTCCGCGGAAACCGATCCCGATGTGAAACTCACCTTTGAGACGGTAGCGGCCCCCTAAACGTCGGAGCCGTTGTCACTCCACCAACCATTTCATCTTTACAGATTGAAAGTACAACTTTCAATCTGTAAAGGATGTGCCGGGAATATGTGCCCATCCTGACACAAAGGTTGATTCATCACTCCCTACCACGTTGCTTTTCGATAATTCTCAGAGACTCAGTGACAGAGGCATTTTCGCTCGGGATGCAAACCACGCGCTCTGTTCCATACTCATTACGCAAGACGGTAAGCACCTCATCCAGCCAGGAAGGACCCATGGCAAGAACACCGCTGAAGTCGAGCTCGATAAGGTCGCCCGGTTCTGGTTTGAAATAAGCTTTGATTGTCAGCCCCGCTTCCCGACCGGCGGGTCGAGAAGTGAGGATTTCTCCGAATTTCCTTACTTCGACTTTCATTTGAGTCTCCAAATCATGAGAGTGATGGTGCCCTCAACTTCAGTGAAATGTTTGTTTAAAAGGGCGACGCACTTTTCGCCTTGTTCTCCATAGGTAACACGCCCGGTTCCTGAAATACAGGCGAGGCCGCCGCCCGGCGTCGTCGAGAGGGTTTGTTTGACAAACTTGAGTCCATTGCCGCGTTGCTCCGGGGCTCGTCCGGAGATGATTGTTTCGAACGCAGCTTTTAGAGCGGCCTGGTCGTCCGCCAGATGGGGAAGAACTTTGACCAACGACTGGAAGATGCCCTGGCCTCTATCTGCAATACAGATCCAGAGATGTCCCCCGGTGACTTGGGACTCAAACCAGCAGCCGGGAACGTCCCGCCATTGCCCAAGATTGTGGTCGAACGAGTTGTTCCCGACTTCACCCGCCGTGGCAATGACGAGCGGGAGATCGCTCTCCGGCAACCCATTTCTGACGAAGGATTTCAGATGGGGTAATCTGGCGGTCAAAATCTCCCGCGTTTCACACACCAAAGATTCGGGGCTTTTGGTCAGCGTTGGTGCATTCACCCAACTGGAAACCGCTTCGAAATCCAGCACCCCAGCCAACGCGTACTGAGTAAAAGGAGCTGACCCTTTGGCTTCCACAATTCCTTGCTCGGTAAGACTCCGTAGGTGGCGGTGGATGGCTTGAGCGGAAATATTCAAGGATTCACGCAATTCGGACGGCCGAACTTTTCCATTTTTCTCTATTATTTTGAGTATTTGAGAACGAGTCTGGGTTTTCATTGTTATTTATAGTTGATAGTTTACTGTAAACTATCAACTATAGCAAGGGGTTTGTGCAGGAGGCGTATTTGGTGACCCAACTACAGAAAGGGATTGTCCACCTGTCGAGGTTCTATCGACCGGAAATTAGTTCAGTGTTTTCTTCGCCTTTCGGTTCAATAACCAAGGCATTAGAATCGCTTCCAAATACGGAGAGGGAGGGATTTGAACCCCCGAGAGCCTTTCGACCCTACTCGCTTTCAAGGCGAGCCCTTTCAACCGCTCAGGCACCTCTCCAAAAACATACTGTAATTACAATATGAAAATAAAAATCAATCTCCTTCTGCTCGTGCGCATGTCCTCACTTTCTTTGAAAATGACAATAGATAAATTTTTGTTCTGTCTCAAAAGGAGTTTGATGAACCTCCTCCATACTTTTTATCAACTGGAACTCCTTGCCAAATTCCTGTTGAAGAACCTCTACGGAATATCGCACAACATCCAAACCACTGCAACGAGGCGGTCCATCGCTGGCGAAGGTGGCTATGAGAAAATCCCCTTTTGGTTTCAATGAGCGCAGCAAAGTTGAAGCGCCGCCGCCGATGTCAATAATCTGAGCGTTTTGGTCAGGTGCTACGCCCCGAATAAATTCGAGAGACTTCGTTGGATGTAATTGATACCAGCTCACCTCTGTGGGTGATTTGGTTTCATAAATTGTTTCCCAATGTTTCTTGCGTTCCATGACTTTACATCCCTTTACGTCTTGAACCCTGTCCTACTTTCCAGAAAATTTGAGAAGAACAAGGGCAACAATGGATAGAACCACACTGAGAATCTTGGAAAAGTTTCGTGATTCATCCAGAATAAACATTCCAACCACAGCCATCATAGCGGCACCTCCCGCAAGAATCATCGGTACGGCCGATAATGGCCCGCCTTTTTGAAACATGAGAAAAAAAACGATAGTGCCGATACCCACACAGATTCCGGCCAAGACTGAGTACATAACACCGGGGGCTGTCATTTGTTGATTCCAACTTCCGCTGAATCGAAGATAACCAAGATAAAAGAGAATTATGATAGCGGCCGCCAACTCAACCACAAAAGCACCCAAACCATCTCCAATGTACTTGGAGGCGAGCTTGGTGAAAATCTGGTGTAGCCCGTAAAGCAGGGCGGCGGCTACGGCATAGCTATACCATCTCATTCAATCTCCTCTGTTTACAACCCTTTACAACCAACCTGTAAATTTACAGCTATATCCCGGAACATCAGTAACAGTCGCCTCGAAGGAAAAGTGCGGTAGGTTTGACTGTTTTTCAATTTTCAAGGCGCGCGCTTTCGACCGCTCAGCCATCCCTCCGCACGTTATCGTCTTCCTGTTCTCGTCATCATGGGAGTATCGCGAGGTTGGCAATTTATCAAATTTGCTACCATCGGAGCATAGTTTGACCTATCACAGAGAGAAGCTTGACTCGAATCGTCTCATTCCACAGGCACCGAATCCAACGCGTCTCTTTTGCGATGGACCGTTTTTTTGATTCCAAGAAGAAAAAAATCCTTGCACGACATCACCTGGGCTCCACTGCCGCGCACGGCCGCGTAAATGCCGCGATCGTTGGTGACCACCACCGCATCTCTCGGGTTCGAAAGTTCAGCCACCCATTCTTTGATAACAGTATCGGCATCCCGGTCACCTGAAAAAACGAGACGGACCACAGCCAGGCGAAGCCCTTTGATCTTGGCCGCAAACCCATCAAAAACAACAGTGACAACTCATGTAGTTATCGGACGCCCTGCAGAAACCGTCTTTAGCGGCGGGCGTGGGAACGAGGGGGATGGGGGGGTTTTTGAGATTTCGGATGAGGCGTCCGGCCGACCGCCTTGTCGCTTAAGAGCTCCAGATCCAACTGGTGTTTGAGGATGTTGGCCGCCGCCAGCCGGACTTTCACTTTCTGCCCCACGGCGAATACCCGCCCCGTGCGCCGGCCGACCAGCGTCATGCGGAATTCGTCGAAAATAAAATAATCACGGCCGAGATGGCTCACGTGCACCAACCCTTCGACGAAAAATTCATCGAGCTGTACAAAAAACCCGAAGTTCGTCACCGTTGAGATGACGCCGTTAAAAATTTCGCCCACATGCGGCTCCATCAGCCGGGTTTTCTGAATATCCAGAAATTCCCGTTCGGCGTCCACCGCAACACGTTCGCGCTTGGAGGCATGCTCGCAGAGGCCGGGAAGGGCGCTCGTCCAATGGTCTCTGCGTTCGCTGCCGCGCAGACGTTCTTTGAGAAGCCGGTGGACGATCAGGTCCGGATAGCGGCGGATGGGAGAGGTGAAATGCGTGTAGCACTCGGACGCCAGCCCGTAATGGCCCTTGTTGACCGGAGAATACATCGCCTGCTTCAGATTCCTCAGAACCATGAGATGCACCAGCGGCTGAAGCGGCGTGCCTTCGCTGGCCGCCAGAACGGCGCTGAGAGCCGACGGATGCGACGGGTCTTTATCCTGCGGGAGGCGGATCCCCACCCCTTCCAACGACTTTTTTAATTTCTCCATGCGGGCCGGGTCCGGCGTTTCGTGAATCCGATAGAGAAACGGCTGCTGGCGCATGGTCCGGGCAACGGTCTCATTGGCGAGAAGCATAAAGTCTTCAATCAGCCGGTGGGCCTCCAGACGGGCGCGTCGGCGGATATCGATGGGACGGCCGTCCAAATCGGTGATGACCTCGGGTTCAGGAAAATCAAAGTCGAGCGACCCCCGGGCGAAACGTTTTTCTCTCAAGAGCCGCGCCAAGCGGCCCATCTCTCTCACGTCGGAGAGAATCGCGGAATCAAGCCCCGGGAGGTTCCCGCCGGTCAAAATCGTTTCCACCTCGTCATAGGTAAACCGCCGGGCGCTTCGGATCGCGCTCTCCACCACCCGCTCGCGTCTCACCCGTCCGTCTCGGTCTATCTCCATCACGCAGGAAACCGTCAGCCGAACAACATCCGGCCGTAGGCTGCACAAACCGTCGGAGAGCGGAGAGGGAAGCATCGGTAAAACGCTTCCGGTGAAATACACGCTTGTTCCGCGGCGGCGCGCTTCGTGGTCCAAAACGGATCCTTCCCGAACATACTGCGCCACATCGGCGATATGCACGCCGAGCCGCCAGCCGTCCGCCAAAGGTTCGAGAGACACGGCATCATCAAAATCTTTGGCGTCAGCTCCGTCGATCGTAAAAACACGCTGATCAAAAAACAATTCGCGGCCCGGCGCCCGCCACGCGTCCTCCGGGACCTCCGTTCCGAAGGCGTCCGCTTCTCGTTCCGCCGCGGGAGGAAATCGTTGCGGAAGCTCATATTGTCGGATGACCGCGGCCAGGTCGACCCCAGGGGTGTCCCGAGACCCCAACACTTCCGTGAGCTGACCGGCGGCCGGCTCTTTCAACGTGGGCCAGCGTGTGATTCGGACAACAGCCAGATCTCCGACGCGGGGAGAAAAGCCCTTCAGATCCAAAATGCGAATTTGTGTTTCATCGGCCTGCGTGGAGAGAACCGCCATAGGGCCCAACCGCTTGAAGGTTCCAACGGCGGTCTCGCGGGCTCGGGTGAGCACCTCCACAATTTCACCGGAGCGACGGGTTTCCGAAGGCGCGGAGAGTACTCGGGCCCGCACGCGGTCTCCTCCCATCGCCAGCCGGAGACTGGGTCCCTGTACGAGCACGTCGCCGATGAGCGGGTCCTCCGACAGGACAAAGCCAAACTGACCTTTGTGCTGGAAAGCGCCTTCCACATATATCGGCGGGCCGGATGGGCGTGGATGAGCGGTCCGTTGGTGAGCGGCCGGAGGCCGGGACGCGGGATGAGACCGGAATGGGTGAGAGAATTTTTTCTTTTTAAACGATTTGAAAGGACGGCGGCCGGAATGGGTCATGAGCACATCATAACAAGAAGAATCAAATGGCGGAAGTATCGAACTAGTTCACGCTGAAGCCTTTTGGGCAACACGATCGCCATCTTTAAATACCGCCTCCCGTGGTTTTTCTTGGCCCTGATGGATCTCCCGCCCTTCCGCTCATAGTGAAATTTTACAATATCGTTACTAATACTTAAGAGAATCTTAATCCCCGTCTCCTATCATTTCTGGGAATAGGTCATTGCGAGCGAAGCCAAT
>JAJAPZ010000023.1:28106-35220 GCA_020523905.1 Candidatus Obscuribacterium magneticum | reverse complement strand
CCCGCATATTGGTTCCCCGTTCGAATTGATGGAAAAACCGCCAGGCCTTGGCAAAAACCTCCGCGGCGAGGTCCTCGGCGTCGGTGGGATTGCGCGTCATCCGCAGGGCCGCCGCATACATCTCATCCATGTGGGGGAAGGCGAGCTCCTGGAATTCCTTACGCGTTGAATCGACTGTGCTTTCCACTATATCTATTTCACTCCGTACTACGTACTATTCCGACCAATTTTGAAGCGAGTATAACAAAAAATCGGTTTGGGGACCCTGCATCAGTGACAATAACAGCCGCAAAAGGCTACAGAACCCGACGTTTTAAGAACGTCATCACCAAATTCTCAAAAACCGACGGCTGCTCCAGGGAAAGCAAGTGACCCGTTTGGGGAACGACGTGAAATTCGACGCGGGGAATCATCTGCGCCCAAGAGAACATGTCCTTGGCCGGTGTGGCCGTGTCCTCCTCCCCGGCGATCACCAGGGTCGGAACGCTCAAGGTGGAAAGGGTGGGAGTCGAATCCGGCCTCTCCGCCATCCCCCGTAAAGCCGCCTTGACCCCCTCCACGTTCCCCTCCATGATCCAGGAGCGAACCTGCTCAACCAGAACCGGATCTTTGGCCGGCGCCGTTTTGCCGAAAAGGATCGGAATCATCTGGTCGGCCAGTGGCTTTAACCCCTCCCTTTCAATAACGTCAATGTTTTTAAATCGCTTCTCCCGCGCCGCCAGCGAATCGGCCTCCGCCCGTGTTGATATCAAAACCAGACCCCGCAAGCGGTCCGGAACCTGCCGCCAAAGCGGAAAGAGGACATACCCCCCCATGGACATTCCGGCGGCGACAAACTTCTCTTTAATTCCAATGCCCTCCAATGTCTGAACGACCTCGCGCGCCATCATCTCCATGGTGGTGATATTCCCCTGAACGAGGGACTCTCCAAAACCCGGCAGATCCACCGTGATAAATTGAAAATGGTGAGAGAACGCTGTTCGGTTGACGGCCCAAATCTTCCGGTTTAAGGGAAACGGATGAAGAAAAACCAAGGGGATTCCGGATCCAACGCGCTCGTAGGCAAGCATGGGATTGGAGTGGCTCCAGTCTAGGTGTGGACTCCGGGTTCGGTCAGTCTCTGGACATCAAAAACCTCCCGGATCTTCTCCGGCGGCAGCAACTTCCTCTCTTTGACGATGTCCAGGATGGATTTTCCTCTGGCGACGGCCTCTTTCACCAGTTCGGCGACTTTGGCGTAGCCGAGAAGGGGGTTGAGCACGGTCGCAATGGCGACGGACGCTTCCGCATATCGCCGGCAGCGATCTTTATTGGCGCTCATGCCCTTCACACAACGATCGGTAAAAACCTGAAGCGCGTTTGTCAGGATCTCAATGGAGAACAGGAGATTGAAGGCCATCAAAGGCATCATGACATTGAGCTCCAGCTGGCCGGCCTGAACCGCCATCGTGATGGCGACGTCGTTTCCCATCACCTGGTACGAGACCATGTTCAGCATCTCCGCCATCGAGGGGTTCGTTTTCCCCGGCATGATGGAGGAACCCGCCTGCACCGGGGGCAAATGGATCTCAGCGAAGCCGGTCGCGGGCCCTGAGGCCATGAGGCGCAAATCGTTGCAAAGGCGGGTGAGTTCCACCGCCAAATTTTTCAACGCCGAGGAGACATGAGCGATGGGCCCTTGGCTCTGCATGGCCTCCCGCAAATCCCCGGCACATTGAAAGGGGAGGCCGGTTTCCTTCGCAATGATTTTGACGACTTTGGCGGGATAATCGGGATCTGTGTTCAGGCCCGTTCCCGCCGCGCTTCCCCCCATCCCCAACTCCTCCAGCCCTTTCGCGGCGTCCCGGATCTGATCCAGGGCTTTTTCAATAGCCCGGCCGTAGGCTGTAAACTCCTGACCCAACCGGATGGGCACAGCGTCCTGCAAATGCGTGCGGGCCGCTTTCACCACGGCGTCGAATTCCTTCCCTTTGGCCAAAAGCGCCTTTGCCAGGGCCGCCGCCGCGGGAAAAAAGGCCTCCAAATAAAGCCGGGCGGCGACGCGTATGGCCGTCGGGAAAACGTCATTGGTGGACTGGCTGGCGTTCACATGATCGTTGGGGTGTATTTTGTCGTATTCCCCTTTTTTTCCGCCGAGAATTTCAATGGCCCGATTGGCCACGACCTCGTTGACATTCATGTGGAAGGAGGTGCCGGCCCCCATCTGGAATACATCCACGACAAACTGATCCCGGAGCTTGCCCCCTAAAATTTCGTCGCAGGCTTTGACGATGGCATCGGCCCGTTTGGCGTCCAAGAGGCGAAGCTCTTTGTTGACGAGGGCCGCCGCCTTCTTGATTATAAGGCACGCTTCAATGAAGCGCGGATGGGCCCGGAGGCCTGAAATCGGGAAGTTTTCCAAGGCCCGGACCGTGTTCACGCCGTAATAAGCGTTTAAAGGAATGGACTTGGGTCCGAGGGCGTCCGCTTCCGTGCGGACGGAGGCGGAACGGGCGGCGGTTTTCGTTTTACCTTTCATCAAGAGGCACAAACTTTTTGGACTTTTCGCCCACGTAATGGCAGTCCGGACGAATGAGTCGGTTGGCGGCGTGCTGCTCCATGATGTGCGCGGTCCAACCCGCCATGCGGCTCATGGCAAAGATCGGCGTGTAGACTTCGATGGGCAGGCCCACCAGATAATAAAGCACCGCGCTGTAATAGTCGACGTTCGGGAAAAGGTTCTTTTCCCGCTTCATGGCTTCCTCCAGCTTCACCGCCAGAGGATAGAGCTTGGTGTCCCCCAGCCGGCGGGAGATGCGCTCCGCCATCTGCTTCTGGAGGGGCGCCCGGGAATCCTGCTTTTTATAGACCCGGTGGCCGAAGCCCATGATCTTTTCCTTGCGCTCCAGGGCCCCTTTGAGCCAAAAGTCGACGTTCGTCACGTCGCCCACGTTGAGGAGGGTTTCAATCGCCCCTTCGTTCGCGCCGCCGTGAAGAGGTCCCTTCAACGCTCCGATGGCGCTCACCACCGCCGCGTACATGTCGGACAACGTGGAGGCCGTCACGAGCGCCGTGAAGGTCGAGGCGTTGTATCCATGCTCCGCGTAAAGGACCAGGGTCGACTCAAAACAGTGGGCGATCTCCGGGTCGGTCTCCTTTCCGGTGAGCATGTAGAGGAAATTGGCCGCATGGCCCAATTTGGGATCCGGGTGGATGATTTTCTGGGCGTGCCCGAGCCGGTAGAGAGCCGCCACAAGGGTCGGGCTTTGCGCGATGAGTCGCTTCGCCTTGGCCAGGTTCGAGGCCCGGTCGTTTTTGCCGCAGTCCGGGTCATACATGGAGGCGTAGGCGATCGCAATCGCCAAGCCGGTCATGACGTTTCCTCCGGGCGGCAGATGCTTCAGAAATGAGACCATTTGGGGCGAAGGGTTTCTTTCCTGCGCCATTTCGTTGTTAAACGATTCCAACTCCGCCCGGTTGGGCAACTTTCCGTACAAAAGAAGATAGGCGACTTCCATGTAGCTCGCCTGCTCCGCCAGGACATGCGCTTCATAACCGCGGAAGCTCAAGGAATCCCGGTCGGGATCGATTTCCGAGATGTCGCTTAATCCGGCAATCACGCCATCCAAGCCCGGCTTGTAATTCTCGGGAACACTTTTCAAATCAACGTCTGATTTCTTCACGGAACCCACCTTTTATCTTCAAATGATCTTCAAATTCAGCGATTTTTCGAACTATTTTCCCTGCACCTGCGGGGAGATGCGGCAGGGGTAAGGGCCCGGATTTTGTCATATTCCCCGGCGACTTCCAAGCCCCTTGTCCCTCTCTTTCAAATTTAATGTTGCCGACGGAATTAATGGTGTGGTAAATTGGCAGCGGAGGTCAAAATGAAAAGAAAGTTTCAATTTCCGGTGATCATAGAGCAGGATGAGGATGGCTGGTATGTTGGCATTGTGCCCGACCTCAAGGGTTGCCACACGCAAGCAAAAACTCTCCCCCAACTTGAGAAGCGAATCCGAGAGGCGATCCAGCTCTGCTTGTCGATAGAGAAGGGAAGGGTACATCAAAATAAGTTTGTTGGTATCCATCAACTCGAAGTCGTTTTCGGATGAGTAAACTGCCCATCGTTTCTTCGGCCCAGATGTCAAAAATCCTGAGACATCTGGGGTTTTCATTTGTTCGCCAATGAGGGAGCCACGCTTATTATCGCCATCCGGATGGTCGGGCCACTGTCGTTCCCATGCACCGGGGTGAAGATATCGGACGTGGTCTCATCCGCGCGATCATGCGCGATATCGAGATCACCCCTGAAGATTTCGAAAGGGCTAAACGGGAAATCTAAAGCCTTTATAAGGACTGCCTCATCTGCCGGGCGGCTTCATAGGCGGCGATGCCGACGGCAACAGCCAGATTAAGAGAGCGGGCAGCCTTGTCTTGAGGGATGCGCACCAGGTTGTGCCGCAGGCGCCGATAAAGCGAGGGCGGCAAGCCCCGGCTTTCGGAGCCAAACACCAAATACACCGGCGGCGTGTAGCGGACATTCCAATAAAGCTTTTTCCCTTTTGTCGACAGCACCTTGACATCGGCGTCCGCCGGGAGGTGCGCTGAAAACTCATCCCAGTCTTTATACCGTTCCACGCGCAGTTTCTCCCAATAGTCCAGTCCCGCCCGCCGGATGTCTTTCCCCTCCAGTGAAAAACCGAGAGGGCCGATCAAAATCAGGGGCGCCCCCAGCGCCACGCACGTCCGGCCGATGTTTCCCGTATTCTGCGGAATCTCCGGTTCGATCAGCACAATATTTATGGGGCTTGGCTTTATCATGAGCGGATATTTAACTAAACTGACGACCGGTGTCGTCATCCCCGCGTAAGCGGGGATCCAGAATAATATTCACAGCCTAGATTCCGGCTTCCGCCGGAATGACGGGGTAGAACGTTTCAATAAACAATGTCAATGTTCGACTTTGACAACGACTCATCATCGAAAGAAAAGGCCCAAGAATACCTGAAAAAGGGCCACGAGTTAAAATCCAACGGCGCCATGGACGCCGCCCTGACCGAATACCGGCGCGCGGTGCTGGCGGACCCCTCCCTCTTCGCGGCCCACTTGGAAATCGGCCTCCTTTGCAAAGTCAAGGCCAACAATGACCGCCGGTTCCTGCGCTACGCCTTCGAGGCGTTCCGAAACGCTTCGCGGTTGGACCTCAACCATGAACAGGCGCACATCCAATACATCACGGCCGGCCAACAGCTGGGGCTGTTGGATGAACTCCATCATGAGTACCGCGAGCTCTGCAAGAAATACCCCGAGAATGAACTCCTCAAGCGCTGCTGCAAAAACATCGTCACCCTCTGTCTGGCACTCATCCCCGACAAGGTCAATCTGGATTCCGGCGGCGGCGAGGCGGGAATGAGAAGGTTCATACTTATCCTGTCGATCGGCCTTTTCCTTCTCGGCGCCGCCATGATTTTCGGCCCGCCCCTCGTCAATCAAATCTTCCGCAAGATCGTGATCGCAAAAGAACAACTCTCCACGTTCGTCACCGTCGGACTTCTTTGCCTGGGGGTGAGCATGATCGGCGTGTTCATCCGCTCGCGAATCAAGTAGGGGGAAGGGGTCAGGTCTTTAGCCTTAAGGGTTGAATTAACAGAGTCGGCGGTTGAGATTTAATCTAGTAAACCCTTAAGGCTAAAGACCTGACCCCTTCCCCCTACTTGATGTCCCGGAGCGGAATTTCGATCACCTCTCCCACGCTCGACAAAGGGGCGTCAAATTTGGTTTTGTCCCCGACGATGACGATCTTCATCCCCTCCTTGGAAAAATATTTCTTGGCGGCGTTTAAAATATCCGGGGGACCGACCTTCCTTATTTTTTGGGTATAGGTGTCCAGATAATCCGAAGGATAACCGTCGTATTCAATGGACGCCCGCTCGGAGACAATTTGGGCGGCGGAGTTAAACCGGAAGACAAAGGAATTAACGAGGGAATCCTGGGCCAGGGAAATTTCTTCGGCCGAGGGCTCTTCGCGGGTGAATTGATCCAGCTCTTTTTCCAACGCTTCGAGGGCCGCCACGGTCGAGTCCGCTTTGGACTGGCACACGACGCCCGCCAAGCCCGGCCCTTTCGGTTCGATGGAAAAACTACCCACCACGTACGCCAATCCTAAGCGCGACCGGATGTCGGCAAAAAGCCGGGAGGACCCGCCCCCGCCGAGAACGGTGTTCGCCACCTCCATTGAAAAGTGATCGGGATCATGACGCGAGAGGCCGATCCGCCCCATGACGATGCGGGACTGGTTGAAATCCTTGGCGACGAAGAAAAGGCGGCCCGTCCGCGGGGTCACGGTTGAATAATCATAATCCGGCACCCGGCGTCCGGCCCTTGTCCATCCCTCAAAGATATTCTCAAGACGCCCCAGGAGCTCCCCCGCCTTAAAATCCCCGGAGACGTACATCATGGCCTCATCCGGCGCAACGACACGTCGATAGAGGGCGGCCATATCCTGCCGCCGGATCTTTTTGATCTCGGACTCCGCGAGGTCCCGGGCATAGATGTGCTTGGGACCCAGGACGACATCCCGAAACGCCCGGCGGCTGATCGAATAAAGGGTGTCGTTCTTGCTCTTTAAATCCTCCAAGGCCTTGGCTTTGGCCAGGTTTAATTTCTCCTCCCGAAAGGCGGGGTGATATAGGACATCTTGAAAGATTCCCATCACCCGGCCGACGTCTTTGGTCAAACACGATAGTCCGATCGAGACGCCCTCGAAGTCGGCGCCGGTCTCGACGCTGGCGGAGAGGAACTCCAGTTCTTCATTGAGCTTCTCCGGCGTCCGGGAGATCGTCCCCCCGGCCCGCCACTGGGTGCCCATAAAACCCAAGGCGCCGGGGCGATCCATCGGTTCATCGCCGGGGCTCACCCGCATCCGCAACGTCATATCAAAGAGAGGAAGCTCGTGGTCTTCCAGGAGATACACGATGATGCCGTTATGTAAAACCACGCGCTCCGGCCGCGGCGGCCGGTAATCGAGCGGGGGATAGGGCCCGATTTCTGGCGGCCGGGCGAAGAGAGGAGCCGACAGAATAAAAACAAAGATCAATGGCAGTATTAAGAAACTCCTCACCCTGTCCCTCTCCCG
>JAJAPZ010000023.1:0-28006 GCA_020523905.1 Candidatus Obscuribacterium magneticum | reverse complement strand
ATGGGAGAGGGATCGAGAACTCATCAGCTCACGGGAAATGGGTTCCCTCTCCCGATGGGAGAGGGATCGAGAACTCATCAGCTCACGGGAAATGGGTTCCCTCTCCCGACGGGAGAGGGACAGGGTGAGGGGTTTCCGTTTGCTGTTCATACGTCGCACTTCGCCTTTCGCACCTTCACTTGGTTTTTGCTTGCACCAACGTCGCCACGGTCCGGTTGGAAGGTTTCAGATACGTGCCGACGACCCGCTTCACATCCGCCGCCGTCACCGCCCTGATCCTTTCAAACAAATCCAGAAGAATCGTCCAGTCGCCGGCCACAGCCTCATAATAAGCCAACTGGCTAGCCAAACCGGAATTGGAGGACAACGACCGTATGAGATTGGCCTCCAAATTGTTTTTCACCTTCTCCAGCTCCCAGGAGGAGGGGCCGTCCTTTTTCAATCGTTCCAGCTCGGCGTAAAGGGCCGTCTCCACGTCGCCCGTTGTGTGCGGCGTGCGGGGATCTCCGCCCATGACAAACAGGTTCGGATCCCGATCCCCAGGATAAGATGAACTCGCCCACGCCGACACCGCCACGCGCTTTTTTTCCACCACATTCCGAACCAACCGCGAGGTGCGTCCCGAACTCAAAATATCGGCCGCCACATCGAGAGCCGGGCTATCGGGGTGAAGCATGTCGGGCCGGTGGAAGCCGATCATAAGCCTGGGTTGTGCATCGTATTGAACGACAATCCGCTTCTCTCCCTCCTGCACCGGTTCCGGCGGGACAAACGCTTCTTCGTTGGAAGGCGCCGAGGGAATCGGCCCGAAATACTGCCGGAGCTGGGTCTCCATCTCCGTCGTGTCAAATCCGCCGACGATGCCGACGACCAAACGGCTGACGTCGTAGTGATTTTTGAAAAAGCGCTCGGCATCGGACCGCGTCAACCGGGCCACCTCGCTCGCCCAGCCGATAATGGGCTTCCGGTAAGGATGAATCATGAAGGCCGCCGCCAAAAAGCCTTCGCTGAGTTTGCCGCTGGGATCGTTGTCGATCCGAAGACGCCTTTCCTCCAACACGACGTCCCGCTCTTTGTAAAACTCGCGCAAGACCGGATTCTTCAAACGGTCCGATTCCATCGCCATCCAAAGCGTCACCTCGTTTTTGGGAAGGGAGACGGTGTAAGTCGTAAAATCATGGCCGGTGCCGGCGTTGAAATCCTCTGCCCCGGCCCGCTCATAAATCTTCCAAAATTCCTCCGGAACGAGGAGTTCTTGATGCTCGCTCTCCAGGGTCGCCCATTTTTCTTCGAGGGCCCGGAGCTTGGGCCTGTCGGCTTTCTCCCCCTTGTCCTTCTCCCGCTGCATGTCCATCTGGACGTTGTCCATCGCGTCCAGAACGACCGACTCCCGGGCGGAGTCCTTCGTCCCGACGGTTTTGGTCCCTTTGAAAAGCATGTGCTCGAACATGTGCGCGATGCCCGACTTCCCCGGCTTATCATCCAGAGCGCCGGTGCGGATGAACATCGCAAAGGAGACGGTCGGCGAGGCCGGCCGCTCCACCATAAGAACCCGGAGGCCGTTCTTTAAGGTGACCTTTTTGACGCGGGAGGGAAATTCCTGGAGGGGATCCGTCGAAGGGGGTGCGGATAAAAGGGGATTGGCTAAAAGAAGAAGCAGACACGCAGGGACCGAAAAATTTCGTCGGCTCATCTTTTAAAGAAGGGTTTCCCGAACTTTTCGAAGGCCGACTTCAGGGAGCCATTGATCAGGGTGATGTCCATCGTTTCTCCGCGTCCAAGGACGCCCTCGGCGGCCTGGGCAATGAGGTGAGCGACGCGCTGAAATTCCTCTTTGGATTCGAGTTGTAGCCGAAGCCCCAACAGAAGCCGGGATCCCGCCGGCCGAAAGTCCGCCGCTGAGGCGCCCTCCGGCGGCAAAAAGGATTCATCCGCCACCTGGATGAAAACGGCCTCGAGCACCTCGGGAAGGGTTTGGAACAAGTCGGAAAATTGTTTCCCCAGAGCCTCCGCCGCCGGTAACGGCGGGCCGACAAAAACGCGGGCCTCCCGGGCCATGTTCGGAATGTCCCCTTCCTCCGGCACCTTCCCCTCCGCCAAGGAACTCACCAGTTTGGGGTGGAGCTTCAAGGTCAGCTGCTCCGGGCCGATCAGCACCACATCGTAACCCGTTTCCTTGAAATGTTCGAAAATCTGGCCGGCCGCAATCTCCACGTAGGGCAGGTCCTGCTCCGTGTAGTCCTTCAACACCTGGGGGGAGGTAAAAAGCCAGGCGATGTTCCGCCCTTCCGAATCGACGCCCAACACCATCGGGAATTCCTCCCCCGGCGCCGGGGTCTCCGTTTCGGTCACGAGGGTCTCCCCCGATTTGGTGGTGGGGACGAAAAGGTTGGCTTTAAGAAGGGCGTCCCAAAAAAGGCCGGGGCTCATGGCGTGTTCGAGAAAAACCTTTTTCATGAGCGCTTCCAGGGCGTCCGGAGGGATGATTGCCTTAGACATGGGGCTGTTCCTTAAGTTATGATCATTGTATGAGTTCGAGCAATCCGTACCAACAGCAAATCGTCATGGGACGGATCATAAGAATTATTATCGTTGTCGGCATCCTGATTCTGCTTTATACGATCGCCCCGCCCCCGATCAAGGCCTTGTTAAACTCCATCTGGACTTATCTCGTCAACAAATACAGCTGACACCGCAATTGGTCATCCCCGCGAAGGCGGGGATCCAGTCCGGTGTGCACGTCCTGTCTCCCCGCCTTCGCGGGAGTGACGTCACCACTCCTCCAGCTTGCGCCGCCAGAGGATCGTTCCCTGGCCCCAACTTAGGCCGGGCGACCCTGTTTCGAGGGCCACCACTTCCCCCGGCGCGAGCCCTCCTTCCCAAAGATCCATTTTTCCCGTCAATCGGGCGGCGAAGAGCGCCAAATCGGGGATGTGCCCCACAATAAGAAAAGGCGCTTTGCCAAGATAGGGGTTGAGTGCACCTTGGATGGCGTCCGGGCGCGCTCCGGCGGCCAAGTCCGGCAGGCTTAAGACGTCCCCCTGGCCCCGGCAGGAGGCCACAAGGGTCGCCGTCTCTTTCGCGCGCTGGTAGGGACTGCAAAGGATCAATTCAAACGAGCAGTCGCCTCGGGCCATGCCGCGGGCGGCCCGTTCCAGGTCGGCCTTCCCCTCTTTGGAGAGAGGCCGCGACGAATCCGAGCCCTCCCACTCCGAGCGCGGAACCGCCTCGCCGTGCCGCATCAAATACATCTCCATTGCCCGCGGAGTCTATTGAATGTGGTACCGGTTCTCAAGGGGACACCTAAGCCCCCCTGTATATTGTACAATTGGATGTACAATAAGAAAGGAGGGCCCATGGATCGTATAACCGCCATTTCCGACGCTCGAGCGCACTTGACCGAGATCGTCAGCCTTCTCTCAAAGAAAAAAAGACTCCGCTACGTCATCACCCGAGGAGGACGGCCCTCCGCCGTTATCATCAGTCCCGAAGAGCTGGAGACGCTCGAAGTCCTCTCAGACAAGAAGCTTATGCTGTCCCTTCTTCGGGCGGAGGAGGATAGCCGCGCGGGGCGGATCGTTCGATACGAAGACATCTTCAAGTGAAGTTTCAGGTTCTGTTCACCCGAGAATTCCTCCGCCGGTTCAAAAAGCTGGACGGCACCGTTAAGGAACGGATCCAAAAAGCCGTCGACGCCCTGGCGGAAGACCCCTATCAAGGAAAAAGGCTCACCGGTGTCTTGGCCGACCGCTGGTCTTATCGCGTCGGCGACTACCGGATCCTCTACAAAATATTTCAAGACCGATTTGTCATCCTCGCCCTCACCGTCGGTCATCGCCGAGACGTTTATCGCTAACGCAGGACAAACCGCCATGCTGTCGGGCGAGGAAATGTGAGGAGTTCTTGTCAAATGAACGACGAAACCAACGAAGGGCATAAGGCCACTCAGGTTGAAATGTCCCATCCCGATTGGGCGAACCGCTTGGCCCGGGCCAAGCGCGAATCTCAGCAGAAAAAGCGCATCGAACTGAACCAGTATCTCCGGAAGCATGGATCAAAGGTCCGCAAAAACGCCTCACAGTAGCTCGTTTTTCCATCCATAAGACAAAATTCCATGTAGCCGAAAATTTGTCGCATGATCACGAGAATTGTTGCTCCTGCAGTATTTTCAAACGGAAAGGAATGACAAATAGAACTACGCACCACCCTACTAAAAACGAATTTTTAGTTTTTTCTGATCACTTCGGCGATGCGCTGGAGGATTTTAATCGTGCCGGGCTTAGGCTTGCTGGGCGAGGAGGGTGAGGAAGCGCTGGTTGAAGCCGTGGAGATGACACACACAAGGGCCGCCCAAATGAGAGCCCGCGGAGCATCGCTGATATTTGCATCAGTCAAACTGGCCGAACTCCCCTCTATCGTCATTTGCCATGACATATGACGACTCTCTCGTCAATGGGCTTTACGCTTGGTGGGCGCGGAGGGCGGCGGTTTTGAAGAGATGATCCAACTGGCCGGCGAGGTCGCCTTTGACCGGCAGAAGCAAATCCGCCATCCCGCCGATGAGGGCTTGGAGTTGAACGGGCAAGGCGTTGATATCTTGGGCGTGGGTGACAAGGTAAGCGTTTTCCATTCCAAAGTTGAGCCGGGCCCAGGTCTTGATGGGAGCCTCCCCGGCGACTTTCGTCCGCAATATCTCTTCGTCCAGAACCACGGAAAGGGCCCCTTGAGCTTGAACCGAAGACGCCTGCGCGGGGGTGTGTGCAATAAGGACGATCCGCCGCACCTGTCGGGGATCGATGCGCTTAACAAAAGCCGACACCTGATCCAGACGACCCTTGACCTCATCAAAAGGAATGAATAAGACCTGGCCCGTCTGCATTCGGGCGATCTTTTCTGTGACCCTCAAGTCGGCCGCGTCGGCGACGGGTTCCATCCGGGGAATGGAGCGCAAGCCCCGTGAGGCGGCCAGGGCCGCAAACGCCTCCCGATTGATCACGGGTACATCGGCCGGCTTTAAGCCATAGCGGGCAAGGACTTCATCCTCCAGAATATGCCCCAGCTCCTCACCCAATTTCCCGATGTGGTCGATGAGCACATCCTGTGGATCTTTCAATCCCGCCGGCGTCGTCAAATAAATAACATTGTTGTAGCGGGTGACCCCGTTCGTAGTCAATTCATACTTGTTAATCAATGCCTCGCTCCGCCCCTCACGGATGTCTTGTGGTACCTCTTCGGATTCGGGATTGTCGACGACCACCACCCTCACCCTCTGAATCCGCTCGGACACATCGTTCGCCACGCCCACGGCGAGGCCCATCGCCCTAAACAAACTTGGAATCATCAGCTTAAGCACCAGCGCCCTATCCCGCGCGCTCGCCGGCTGGCCTTCAAGAACTTTTTTCACCTCACTCTCCGTCATGAACGTCAACTGGTCACGTCGGGCTTGATCAAGCCGCCGAAGGAATTTTTGGTAATCATACCCGATCATCGCCCTGAAGGCCTTCGTCAATTCCGTTCGGTTGGCAGGATTCTGGACAAGTTTTCTTAATCGGGCCGCCTCCCGGGTCACCTGCCCAGCGTTCATCAAGGCAAAGCCGTGGAGGAGACCTTCCGCCACCGCCTGTCTCATGGCAACCTTTTCCCGGACAAATACATCTCTCGGCATCGCGACCACATCGCCGAACCTTTCCGTTGCAATAAGGAGACGGCGGACCGCGCCGGTGTCCACCACAGCGGGGGTTCTCAGCTCTCCAAAAAACCGGCCGATGGCTTTCTCCAAATCAAACCCGGCGATCATCCGCAGACTCGGGACCAAAGACCGGAGGTCTGCTTGCGCCCCCTCACCCGCGATCGCCCGCGCAGCCACTGTGGGGAGGGCTTTGTCCATCTCCCGGATTACGGCCCGCCTTTGATCCAGATCCAACTTCGATTTATGCATGGCCGCGATCACATCGAAATAGCTGTCCACCATACGCTCCAGCTGGCCGAGGGAAGGAAGGAGAGGTTGCCCCCCAGCGCCGCGGACCCAGCCCGCCGCCCGAACAAAGAGAGCGCTCAGTCGATCCCAGGTGGTCACTTGCGTCACAGACTCTGGCGGGCGCGCTTCGTCGCGGACCACGCGCACGCCCCGCTGCGCGGGCTCCGGCGTCGTCAGGAGGGTGCGGCGAATCTCATAGGGCGTATAGAGAGCCAGTTGGCCTTGCGGCCCCCGAATCAAAAACACCTCGGAAATACGGCCGCCAAAGGTCTCCGTCATATCCAGGGCGCTGAACACATCCCGGAGGCTCGGACGGTTGCTCCAGCGTTGGGTGTGAATGATCGCGTAGGTCACGCCCCTTTCCATCTTGCTGTTCAACCCCTCTTCGCTGAACATGAGTCCGTCGGCGGTGGCCACCACTTTCGTCTGAGCCACCAGGGTGTATACAAACGCTTTGAAGGCCGACAGCTCCCCAACGAGAGACTCTACATCGCCGAGCGTCGCCCCGCCGGCTTTCTCTAAAATCTGACGGACGGCCGCTTGATCAACGCTTTGGGGAAGCTCTTGGCCGGCAAGAAGGGGATTTATAAGAACCGCCTTCATCCAAGCTCCATAAACGGAGTTGGAGAGCATCCTTTGAATGTCTCGAGATGAATCCGCCCGGCCAAGGGCCTCCGCCAGATCTTCCATCGTCTCGGTTGGAACCTCCGGAAGATCCGACCCGGCAAAAGTGAGAGACGCCAAAACGTTGGGCTGTCCATAGACAATCACGCCGTTCACTTGTTTCACCGGCGACAAAATCAGATTCTCCGTCTCATGACTGAACCTCAATCGATCCAAACTCTGCTCCAATTCGCGTTTAGATGCAATGGAAACGGCCTTGCCACCAACGTACTCCACGCCTTCAGATGCCGACGCTACCGGCCCTTCCACCCGCCCCAAAACAAAACCTTCTTTTCCCGGCGCCTGCGCCTCCCGTGAAAACCGGTTTCTCGCGTAGAAACCACCGCTCACGGCTAACCCAATTACCGCCAACGCGCCGATGCCCGTCCCGGCTAAGGAGGCTCCCGCCTCCGGCACCGCTCTCGACAATCCTCCGATGACGGCTCCCCAGGCCCCTTGAGCCGGGATGAGGAACACAAGCAGAAGCCCGCTCGTCACAGGATGGGCGCTCACTAACCGAACCCCCATCAGAGCGAGAGATCCCCCTCCCTTCACAACATTTACAAGTAAAGAAAGGGCGGGTCTCCCGAAAAGACCCACGGCGCCGACTAGAAGCGCCGCCGCGGCCCGCCAATGCGATATCTGATACAACCTCGGTTCAACGCCCATGGGCTCATCCGATTTAGACGTGCGGCTCAGAGTGTTGCCATCCAAACGATAAAGCTCCACCTTCTCCGTGGCCATCCAAATATTCCCTTGCCGCTTCACGCTTGACACCGCCGGCACCCAAGCTGAATTCGGATCTCCGGGATTGGCCCGCACATACATCTCGGCCACATTGCCGTTGGTGCCGCGGACGATGGCGATATTGGCCGGCGCCTCCGTCCCCGGCATATGGGTGACCCGTCGAAGGCCGAACATACGGCTGGCTTCACGAAGAACGTTAATCTGCCCATTTTCGTCGAGGAGCGCCTGCACCGCGGGGTCTTCCGCCTCCACATCACCGAGGACAGCCCGATAGAGATCCGCCGGACCAACTCTCGGCGACCGCCGGAACTCTGCGATGTATTGTCTTAAAGAAAAATTACGAATGGAGCTATAGAGCTCTACGATAGAGTGACGGGCCGAGAGGTAACCTTTGATGGCTAGTTGCCGAACAAAGTTGTAACCCTTCACAACATATTGGCCAACAGAGCTGATCCATCGGCTCACGTGGCTCCACCAACTTGTCGTTTGGGTTTCGGGTTGCGGAGCCACTTGAGCTGTTTGAGGTTCCGCCTCAGGGGCTTCTTGAACTCTCGACGAAGGCGCCTCGGCCATGGGTATGCCGCCTGGCTGAGACAGACGCGGAACGACGAGGGTCAGGCCGATTTGCGTTTCACGGCCCCCCACCAGCATCAACCGGATGCGGGACCCGGCGGCCAGATCATCGAGCAGAATCCTGTGATCATTGATGATTTCAGGATTCTGTGCTCCCTCTGAGGCCACGATCCGTTCGCCCCGAGCGGCATGAACCGTCAGATAAACACTCTTCCCGTCGTCGCCCCAAGCCAACTTGAGGCTACTCCGAGTTAAAGAGAATGTTATGGTCAAATCGGTCCGGATATGGAACTCCTCAATCCGCGCCAATTCTCTCTCGCCGCTTTCGGCCTGGGAGTCGGATACGACGAATCTCACAACAATTTTTTCATCGTCAACCTCCACCCGTTGTCTGACGGAATCTTCTCCGAAATCAAGGAGCTCGGCGGCCACGTTCACCAACCGGCGGTCATCGATATTGGCCACCAGGCTTAATAATGGGAAGTCTCCCTGGCGAAGATGATAATCGAAGCCGGCCTGCACGATCGAAAAGTCGGAATAATAACCGTAATAAAGGAAGGACTTTATCCTTTCGGCCAACCCCGAATTCGACATCAATGTCTCCAGCGCCTTATTGACCGGATCCCTTTCATCCTGCGGATTGTATCGCCGCGTCTGCGCGACGAGGCGGACGAAAGCCTCAATTCCTGCCACCGGGAAGCCCTCCAGCACGAGGGCCCGAGCGATGGACTGGAGAAGAGACTCTTGTCTCATCGCTACTTTCTGACTCGCCCGAGCAAGCGACGAATTCGGCCGGAGCGTTCCAATAGCGGCCGCATAATAAGCCGACATCCCCCATCCCTGAACGCGGCCGGCGATATCGATGATGGCTCTAAAGTGGCCGCGACCTTCAATGGAGGTGGTCGTCACAGGCTCCGCCGACTCGGATAACCCCAACCTCACCATGATTTCGTTATAAGCGGCATATGCCTTCCGATAGGACGATGGTTGCACTTCACCCCACGGCCGCCCAAAATAGAACTGAGACGCCTTCTCCTGCTCCTCCGCCGGACGGCCGCCGAAATAATCCTCGAACGCCTCCAAGGTGATCACCCCATCTCCTTCCGTTTCGAGGCTTTCCTCAAACAATCCAAATTCGGCGAGATCATCAATGTCGTTACTGGCAATGTCGGCCAACGAAAACCGCGCCACATGGCCAAATTCGTCGGCTGACAAGGAACCTTCCAACGTTTGAGTGACGATGCCGTCCACCTCTTCCACACTAAAGCCCAGCGCCGCCAACTGGCCGCTTAAGAACTCCGCATTAATCCCAATTGGACCGGCTGAAAGCTGGATGGCAAAAGAGGCCGCATAAGTCATCGCCACTTCCCTCGGGACTCCCCGAAGAACGAGGGCATGATAAAGAAGAATCGGGGAATCAGCCTCCCCCACCACATATTCCAACGATATATTGTTGTTATCGCTATCTTTCAAGTCTCCCTGCAGCCGGCCTCCTGAAACATAGCGGATGCGGGATCCTTGCATGCGGTAAAACTCCGCCCCCCGGCCGACAAGAAACGTCTCACGCACCGTCGCCGGAGCAGCGCCGGGAAGAGCCTGGACCCATTCCTCTCCCTCTTTCACATAAACGTCGATCACACGGCCCTCGCTATCCCGAAGGAGGGCGAGATTGGCGGGCTTCTTCGTGGAAGGGAGTATTCGTGCCACGCCTCGATGGAGAAGCTCGTTCACCCGGGCCATGACGACATCAGCCGAAGCCAAGCCCCGCTTCTCGGCCACCTCGGGATCCATCTGGCCTGAGATGGCAATAACCAATTCGCCTGCTTTCACGGGCGGCTCGGGACGCTTCAAACGAGCCGAAAGCGCATCCACGGCCGGTGCCGGAGACGTCTCTTCCGCCTCTGAGGCGAGTTCCTCCTCCGGTTGTTGGGCTTCTTTTTTAACCTCTTGAGCGGCGGCCGGCTCCGCGGGGGCTTCTTTCACACTCTCCTCAACCGCCTTCTCGATTATGATCGGCTCCAATTCCCGAACGCCGACCACCGTGCCGCTCAAATCGGGCATGACGAAGGTGGGGCCGATGGACACCCAATGGCCGCCGGGCATGGCAAATAGAACATCCCGTCCGGCGGGCACACGGAGCAAGAAGACGTCCCGATCGCCCTGGAGTTCGGTGCCGTCTTCTTCCAATGGATCCTGTATACGGATTTGATGGCGGCCGGTGGCATGGGCCGTCATATCCACCACCTGGCCTTCTTCATTCCATTTCAAAACCAGGCTGTCCGCGGAGGAGGGCCAGCTAACGGTAAGTTCCCGTGTGCCGCGGACTCTTTCCAACGTGACGATCGGACTTCCCGCAGAGGCCCCTCTTCGTCCCTGAGAACCTCCATCAAAAACGGTCCAGACGTGCCGCTTGTCGCTGACGGTTTCCTCAATGCGGACGGGCCGATCCAACTTGAGCATCGACAAGGCGAGGTAAAAGATTCGCCTCGCCGCGAACGCCGGCAATCCCGCCACGGCAGAAAGAACATCCAGTTCATTGAGCGTCAGGTGATGAGCGATCCCCGCCTCCGCCAGGGGGATTTCCCCGTAGTAACGCTCCACAAGGAGCTTCACGGTTTCCGCCCGCCCTTCCACGAGCCGGCGCCCATTCCGCCGGTCGTTGGGGACGACCTCCGTCATCCGGTTCAACATCCTCATCAAGGGATCCCGCGGATTGCGGGGATCGAACTCTTCCGTCACGGACACTTTCCCGGCAAACTCCTCGGCTTGTTCTTGAGGGACCCCGGCTGAAACAAGGGTCCGAACGATGGAACTTAGATTCCCTTCCTGGGTTTGAGAATATTCTTGAGCGGCTTTGGCAAGGTTGGAATCGGCTTGGACGGCTTGAAGGGCGGCGGCTTGAGTGGGAGAAAATCCATTATCGTTGATGTGACGGGCGATCTCTCGAAGGATCTGACGGCCTTCGACGGTGGGAGGCGTGAAAGGCCCCGCCCGGTTTCGACCCGTCTTAGCCAAAAAGGCGGTGTAGGTGTCATAAACTTCCTCAAAGAGATCCTCATTGACGCTGGTCAAATGCCCGTCAAAATAAAACTCATACGCTTTCGTGAGTGCCTCCGCGGGCTGGTCGCCAAACCACGCATTGATGGCCGCCCGCGTGATATTCCCATCAGCCCCCAGGATGGAGCCGTTCGCCAGCGCCTCCTCAAACTCTCCGAACTGAACAAGGTGCTCCAACGTAAACCGGCCATCCGCCAAATCCTTCACCGTAAACCCTCGTAGGAGATCGAAATCCCGCCTGGTCATCTCGCCATTGTCCACTTTGGCCAAAATTTCCTTGGCTCGTTCGGCTGTAAAACCGATGCGGCCAAGCCGATTTGTTGCTTCCCTTCGCCCGGTGGCCAGAAGTCCGGGATTCGCTGCGAGGACAGCCGCTCGAACCTGAGAAAGAAAGCTCAAAACCTCAGGTTGGCTGGCCCGATTGTAAAGATTGACGACATCATCATCGGAATAGCCCATCTCCCGCAGCTTGTTTTCAACGGCCTTACCGATATCGGCCTGCTGCTTTTCTTCCATCATCATACCGACATAGACGCCGGTGTAGGCCGCAGCTCGCTCAGGGGACAAGCCGCTTAAGCGGAGGGCAAAGTACAAAACCTCCGAGATTTCGTCTTCGGGGACGCCTTGCACGGCCATACCTTCAATGATCAAATCCAGGGTGACCTCACCAAAGGGCTTGACCTCGGCGATCACCTCTTGGGCTTTGTCGACAAGAGGATTGAGTACCGCCCCATATTCGGCCTCCGTCATGAGGTGACCGGCTTCGCCGAATTCGAGGACGTCTCCGACCTCCCCTTGGACTACGACCGCTTGCCGGCTGCGGAGAACGGATTTCAACACGTGGTCTTGAGGATCGGTTTGCAAGCGGGTGCGGATCGTTTCCGTCGCTTCTTCCCCGCCGACCAGAAGGGAATCGTAGAACTTCACCAGCGTATCCGTCCGGCCTTGGTCCTCTTCCCCACCCCTCCCGCTCGGTTCCATCCCGGCGAGAAGAACGTGATAACGGAGCCGCCGGACCGGCTCTTCCAGATTTCCGCCGGTAAATTCCGGCAGGGGAATCTGCCGCCCTCCAATGTTCTTGGCCAGGGCTTCCCGCGCTTGCTCCCGCTCACCGGGTGAGGCCCGTCTTAAGAAGCCCACGAGCTCCCGATCCGCTTGCGTCATGGAATCCTTCCTCTCTGTTACCAACGCCATATAAAGGGAGACGAGCAGGGCCGGCAGGCCCCCGTTTTTCTCTAAAAATTCATCGAGGGTCATCAATTTCCCATCTTCTCCCTTGAACGAACTCAGCGGCCTCTGATCCAGCTGCCGGGCCAGGAGAGTCCCCCCGCCTGCCGCTTCGACAATGGCCCTCTTATACTCGGCCACACGGGCCTCGAACGATTCCCGGCCGCCCGCATAATAAGCGAGCAATCTCTCACGAAGCCGACTGTCCGACAGCGGAGTCTCCTTGTAAGCGTCGTTGGCAAAAACCTCTTGAACGACGGCTTCGATTCGGGCGGCCGCCGGCGAATCCTTGTCCTGGCCCGACAACAGGTGATGGGCATAAAGCTGTGCGGGCTCGAGCCCAAAATGCCCGGCGGCCTCCTCGATCACCGCATCGATATCCGCCCCTTGCTTTTTCATCTTGTCCGCCACCTCGGCCAGCGCTCCTTTCACCCGGACCTCGAGAGCCCTCCCTCTGGCGTCGAAATCGTCGGCGGCGAGGTCATTGGGATTGACATTTTTCCAGACGGCGGCGACGAACTCCTGGGTATTGGCTTCCACCCGCGCCTCGTTCCACTCTTGTTCCAGCATTCTCCTGTAATCATTCCCTCTCCGCGGCGTTTTCCGGTCATCCGCCGGGGCCGCCGGCCCGAATCCAAAAATTCTCATCAATGCGTTGACGATATTTTTCATTTTGACCGGATCCGCGGCGTATTTGACATCGATCCGGCCAAACCACCGGTTGACATCCGCGTCGGTGAGAAGCGGATTGAACGGCATCCCAAGGCGGAGCTTGAGCTCTTCTCTCGCTTTCAGGAAGTCGTCATACGTTCCCGTGTTCCCCGGCGCCAGATACGCCAAAAGGTGATTGCGCGCCCTCACGACCCCCTGCGGAACCGGCTTGTAATCAAAGGGGATGACCTCACCCGCCTTCATCAACATCTTCAAACCGATGAGGGACAGCACCGCCACAAATCCCAGGCCAAGAGAAAACCCATCCAGCCCCGCCACATCCGGGAGTCCTTCAAAGCTGGGGATAAAATCCCGCCAACCCGCCCCCAGAGAAACAATCGCCCCCAAGATCGCGGCCGCCCGCCCCAAGTGGGTCACCACACGGCTGGGCTCAAGCCATCCCATCCGTTTGGCGAAAGGCACGGCCATCTCCCAGGCAATATCATCCGCATCATCAGTGATCGGCCCGCTCATCGCCTGGGCTTTCCGCTGAGCTTCCTCGGGAGACATATCCTTGTCGAATCTCATCAAGGTCTCCGCCAGTTGTTTCACTCGCTCCTGGTATTTTTTCACCGGCTTCGAGCTTAAAATGAACTTCGCCGTCTCCCGAAGCTCATTTGAAGGCGTGAACAGATTGACGGCCCCTTGAGCGACGACGCGCGTCCCCACAAACCCCAACCCCACAGCCCCGGCACCACCCACAAGTGCCCCAAAAATAGGCAATGAAACATACCCCAGAATATTCCCCAGCATCGTCCAAACGGCCTCCCCTGCCGCCCACGCCCCCGGCGCGGCTAGGAACAAAGCGGATGCCCCCGTCATGCCCACCAAACTCGCTGCGGCTTTCACCCGGGGTGGCGCATTTTTCAAAAGGGTCTTATTAAGAAGGAAGGCGCCCAGAGCTACGCCCAACGCAATCGCCGCCAATCCGCTGGTCGCGGTCACGCCCCCGACCGCCACGGCGGCCAACAGAGGAGGCACCAGATAAGTCCCCGCCGCCCACGAAGCCCCGCCGACCAGGACCGTCTCCGCCAACTGGCCTTTGTCGACACCCTGGCGCTCACGGGAACGTTGGCCCTCCCTCCCCGTGATCATCTTCACCAGGGGCTTCACAAACGCACCGCCCACAAAAAACGAAGCAAAGCCCGCCACCAACGATGCCGGACTGGCCACCAATACGAGGGCCAGAACCGCCCCCGCGAGCGCCCCTGCGATTCCCAACACAACCACGGCCGGCTTAAACCATCTGCGCTCGGACAACTTGACTGGAGCCAAAGCTTTATCAACAAAGCGGGCGGGTCCCAAACCAGTCTCATCTTCGCTAAGAGCGATCAAATCACCTAGCTTTGCGTTCCCAAAATGCTCTAGATCCCATTCGTCAGCCAGAGTCTTTTTTGAGTCGTGGATTCTTCCAAACTCCCGAAGGCCCAAATTCGGGTTTACAATGGCCGCCATCAGGGCTAGCTCTTTTGGTGTCCCCAATTCAGACAGAAATGCTTTAAACTCACCCCTCATGATTTTTAAATTCCGACTCAAAATCCTCATGTTGCTAAAGGGATTAAGCCATTGAATGATCCCTTTTACATTGCGCAGGAACTTTCCCCCTTCCTGATAACGCCCCATTTGATCTCTGATCAACGCACAGGCCGCCTCTGACGCTCTTTGAAACACCCCCGGCTTGCCGCTTCCACCTTTACCGAGGATTGTTTGAACGATACTTCCCAACACATTACGCAGGAACTGACCAGCCTCCTGAAAACGTCCCTTTTGATCTTTTATCAACGCCCGGGCCACCTCTAATGCTCTTTGAAACACCCCCGGCTCTCCCCTTTCACCCTTACCGGGGGCTGTTTGAATGATCCTTTCCAATTCCGGATTTAGGGATAATTCCTCACCCCCTCTTTCCTTAAGAATTCGAACCAGGGCAATAATCGGGGCAACTCGATCCAAATACAAGAACTCATCGGCCAGACCTTGAACCCCCATATCGACAAGGCGCCGCACCTCGGGCAAGCTGGCGTTAAATATTCTCGACCTTTCTTCCTCGGTCAGCTTAACATCTTGAGACCTTCCATCATCCCTGAAAACGATGCCGATCAATCCGACGATTTCAACGAGCCGAGGGTTGGTTTGATTTAACGCTTGAAGAGCCGAGGCCAAGGAGAACGTATTATCAGCGAGGTTGTCGCCCAAGGCGACATTAACCCCCAAATGATGTAACCCATTTGTGACACGCTTGCGCCCCTCATCATCTCCCGTTAAGAGCGTTATGACATAGGCGGCGATCCGCTGTCCCTTGTCATTGAGAACCCGCTCCGTCCGCCCGCCGCCCAGGTCCCGCTCCGTTGAAAATTCATCGCCCGAAAGCTTTCTCTCAAGATCACGAACGGCGCGTTTTTGAGCCGGGGTGGCAGAAGGCCCCAACGTCCGTTCGGCGGCGCTCTTGAACTCGGCACAGGTTTTAACCCTCGCCCGCTCCGGCCCCCCTGATCCGGCCAGTGTCGTCTCCGCCAATTCACTGGCGTTGATCCTTTCCAATCCGGCGCGCAACTCCCCGATTGTCCGCGCTAACGCCAATGGCTGAGGGCGGATCCCTTCTTCCTCTTTCCCTACCAATTCCAATCCCCCGTGGGATCCCTCAGCCGTCATCTCCCCCTCAATTTCGGCTCTCAACGAATCCAAGATGGCTCTGGCGATAGGGTTGGACCGAAGAGCCCTAAAAAGATCGGATTTGGGTTGCGTCAATTCATAAATTCTCTGCTTGACTTCTTTGTAAGCTCGCGCAAGAACATCCGCCGGCTTGGAAGGGTCCTTGATGCTCAGGTCATTGTCTCCTTGGAGGGCGCGGTTTCCACGGATAATTTCATCCAGGATGGCGCTTGATTGCTCCCCCGTCAGGAAAGGACACAGATCTCTCAGTTTATATGTAGCGAAACCCCTGGTGAGGCTCGTGATTTCCTGTACCAGGATATCCGTTATCGCCTGCTTTGTATTTTGGAGCAAACGATCGACGACTTGGTCCTGGGTTACTTCAACAATCCCACTCCCAATCCGCCCTGATTTTGGGTTGAAAAGCATAGCCTGTTTCTGTGAGAATGAGAGTCGAAGGGCATCGCCGCGTAATAAATACGTAAACTGTGGGTTCAGATTTCGGCCGCGCCCCGCCGACTGAGAATAGTCAATCCCATTGGTTGAAACATCCGCGATTTTAAGCACCGGACATTCCAATTTATTGAAATCAGTCCCATAACGCTGTTCTCTGAGAAGCACAAAAATAGCGCCTTCCTTTTCAGAAAGTTCCTTCGCTCTTTCAATTGTGATGGCGTTGTCGGTTTTCGCAACGGGATCATATACTCTCCATTCTCCTTCCGCGGACCCGGCATACACCACTTTTTTCTTTCCCTCTGCCACAGCTTTCATCTCTTTCACGGCCTCTATCACAGGATTTATATTGATTTCAGCAATCAGGACAATCATCAGATTACTTCCTGGATCACGCAGATAGGAACCATCCTCTCCGTTATAAAAATGTGTGAGAATATCCCGAACAGTCTTCCCCTCCCCAACGGCAAAGAAACGATCGGCGAAGCAGGAATAAATACTGCCCTTGGATGTAAAAGACTTAAGCGCCTTATCAAATGCCCCCCAATCAAATCTAAACTTTTGCTCTCCGCTGGAAAACCTCCCATTTGACGCATTCTCATTGGCCCTTGATTGCATGGTTCGCAACGTAGCGAGATGCGTTCTCGTCTGTCGGATCTGAGGTCCAAACTCGGCTAAAAGTTCCCTGGGTAGCACACTCTCGCCTTCCTCTCCTCGGAGCACCTTGCCAAGAAGGTTATCAGTCTCTCCATCAACACCAATACCTTTCCCTTTCGCCTTACTCTTGATCAACAATTGGCTGAATCGTGTCACATCCATTAGGTTGTCGATGAGATACTTCGCAATAAAGGCTCGGGCAAATGTTCTGTCTTTGCCGTCCCAGAGACCACATTCTTTCAGTTCCTGCTCGACGTGCTTCGAACGGTAAGACTCGGCGATCTTTATCGCCAATGGATTGATGCCGCCATTCGGACTGTAAAGGAAATACTTCAATTCCGCGCCTCGCACACCCTCTGATCTCACGTTGAATCCAAGACGCGCAAAAGCCTCGAGGCTCGCCGTGGTTCCCGTCATGGCCACAAACTCGCCACCATTCATCCTCAAATCTCTCAAAAACTGACCAAACTGGGTCGACAACGTGTCGGGCGAGAGATGAACCTTCTCCCAGTTAATTTTGCCGATCCACGACGAGGCTCTTTCCCAAACTTTTTCTTGTCCTTCTCTTGATTGCACCCATTCCTCGGCTCTTTGTAGAGCTTTGGCCGGGTCACTGCTTCTACTGAACTCTCGTGTCATATCATCCTTGACAGATTCGCGGGCAACATCCAGTATCGCCCGAATCCGCAGGGCAGCCGCTTGATACTGTTGCGAGAAATGCATGGTCGACTGAATCTGGCTATCATGGGCCGGCTTCAGAGGGTCCTCTAATATGGATTGAAGCGTCTCTGAAACCTTTTCTCCTTTGTATAAATCCAAAAGGCCGTACTTCAAACAGAAGCCCCCCAGACGATCCTCCGGCGTGGCATCTTTAATATCCCGTTTCGCCTTAGGCTTCCCGGCCATATACAATTCAACGTATTCACTATCATCCTTAATAACTTCAACACCATTCCCAGGCCTTGCTCCCCTACCAGTTTCATCTCCTCTTCCAAAGTTTTCCCTGATATGACGAATGAAATCGGGAGCCTCGCCATTTGAAGCGCGCAGACAACTTTCATATTCAGAGAAAAACCTAAAACCGTTTCCATACGAACCCCTCAGGGCAGCAGCCCAGTCGTTCATGGCCTTGGCGAAGGCGCTATATTTGGGATTCTTTCCGATCTGAGACAAAAACTCTCTATATGATAACCCGTGGAATGCTCCAGCTATCAATGCATCCCTGACGTTTACATTAAACCGAGGGCTGATCCTTTGACCATTCACGAAATCCACAACTCCATCCTCCATGGGATTAAGTCCAGCCTTACCTTCACTCAACAAACCGCGATAGGCTTCAACCACTTTCACCATTGCTTTTCCAGTTCCCGGGTCCATACGCCCCTTGCCAATGCCTTCCTGATAACCAGGGCCCCCAATGATCAAATGACCTTCATCAATAACCACCCACGTATCCTCTGTCAAACAATTGTACTTTGCCTGGGTTTCAGCATCGATTCTGGCGGCCGAATTGGTAATAAAACCGATGGCTTCCATCGTTGTATCTATCACATCCGCGGCCCCAAGATCCCTTGCATTAATTTCGTTATCCAGAAAGTTACCGACAGACTTGTATTCAAGTCCAAGCAGCTCAAACAAATTTTTCGTACCTCTAACATCTCGCATCCGAAAGGATCCAACTGCTTGGTCTTCCCTAAATTCCAGTGAGAAATCAAACCCCTCTTCATCCTTGATTCTAATAGGATCCATCCCTTCCCAAAGTTTGTTTCCGGTCGCAAAAACACGAACTGTCCTCACAAAGCGATTGTTTAGAACTTCCTTATTTATCATGGCCATCAAGCACGCGCCAAAGGGCGAGAGGATAAAAGTTTTTCCTCCCCCTGTTGAAAAACCGAAGACAGTATCGCCATTACTCATCATCTGCCAGAGTTGCTTTGATTGTTCAGAAAACCGGCTCTCAAAATCTTGCCGGAATTTCTTTCCTGCCTCCTCTCCAGCCCTAGCAATCCTATCTTGCTCCTCTTTATCAGAGATCGCTTCCCCCCTCTTGCGCTCTTTTTCGATATCTTGCTTTTCTTTAGACCTCGCCTTATGAATCTCCCTTGCTTCCATAAAAGTCTTCATCGCACGAACGGTATTATTGGCGACGCGCACAAAATTTCTGGCGTCGGCTTCATTCGTTCCATCCCATCCCTCGCTAGTTTGAATCAGACTAAATCGGCGATCACGAAATTCATACAGGTACTCAGATCCTTCTTTAACAACGCGAATCACACGGGCCTGCAGCATATTCCGCAAGTGGGCTTGTCTAGCTCGGCCTTCGACGGCGCGCCTGATCTCAGGAGTGAGAACCACTGAAATACCATCCCTGATTTGCAGTGTGTCCCCGTCTTGTGCGTCCTTCATCTCGCGGTGCAGCTTAATTACATCCTTAGCGTCAAGCATGAAAATCTGCATTTGGGGAGTGCTGGCCATGCCCATTTCTTTTCCGACACCTCGCTGAAACTCCGCTCTCGCCAGGTCGACATTTTCCCGAACCCCAACCCGACCTGCACGCCCGGTAATCGGAATGGACTCATTCTTCCTGAAAGCTTCCAGCAGCCTCCGTTCTGATGTGGCCTCAAATTCGGCACTTTTTAAATCGAATTCTGAATAAGGAAGCCCGCATCTTTGGACCCACCTCATGCGAGCCAACACGAGTTCAGCTTGAGCTGTTCGAAGCTCGATTTGCCGAAAGGCATGGACTTCACCGGAGTTCATCCCCCTTTCTTCGTCCCTCTGAGTCGCCGGCCCCGTCCTGCCGAGTCTTTTCTGCGCATCAGCGAGTTCCCCATCGGCCTTATCAATCTGGCTCCTTAGCTCTGCGACCTTCTTTAAGCCCTCGGTGGCGCGGTAGGAAGTGTTGCCAATATTGTCACCGTCCCTCGTACCAGTCACATCCTTTGCCTTAATCCCTTTGGACTCCAGATCGGCCAAAACCATTATTTCGACAAGGCTATTGGGGCCCATCAAATGGGAACCCACTACCATCTCAGCCAACCCCAGATCATCAATCCCTCTCCTGAAGGCCGCCGCCACCTCACGCAAAGAGGGATCCGACAACGCAAGCCGATCCAAATAGTCGGCTACGTCAGAAAACTGACGAAACTCAGCCCACTGATCGAAAACGAGCCCCGCTTGAACTTGAGTCCCCATCGCCTCCAGTTCTGGAGACCCTCCGACTCCTCGACCGGCCAAGTCTTGGGTCCCCATCGCCTCCAGTTCTGGAGACCCTTCGACTCCTCGACCGGCCAGGGCTTGGGTCACCATACCATCCGGTGTTGGGGGACCTTCGACTCCTTGACCGACCAAAACTTGAGTCACCATTCCCTCCGGTGTTGGGGGACCTTCGACTCCCTGACCAGCTAGGACCTGAGTCACCATCGTCTCTGGTTCTGGTGGACCTTCAACTCCTCGACCAGCCATCGTCGTTTGCCGTGCCTCCCTTTCCTTGTGGTCATTGGCAACCATAACACCATTCAAAACCGGTGGCTTGCCTTTCATGAGGGCCGACTGAGCAGCTTGAGCCTCTGCCACAAGGCCTGAATCGATGACGACGAGCAATCTTGGTGAACCAAATAGTTCAAAAGTCTCCTCCCCACTTTTTGAAGCCCTAAGGATGGCATCTATTGTTGCCTTGTCACCCAACCTCAGAGCGTTCCTCGTAGCGCCGTTCTTCAAAAACTCTGGCATGGGGGCTAAAAACATCGCCAATGTCGACATCAACTGAGCCAAAGAATGCCTGGTTTGCCGATCCAGCCCCAACTCTCCCCCAAATAAATACGAAGCCCACATAGCGGTTTGGCTGAGGAAGTGAATGGGAACGATCCCTTCCCAGCCGGCAAAAACCATGTGAAAAACATGGGCCGCTTCTCCTGGCAACTCCAATATCTTCTGGCCGATAAATGAAACACCACGCGTAATGGAGAAGGTGAAATTGCCGGCCGGAATTGTCGACCTGTAAAGATGGAGAACGCCTCTTGACATCAATGCCAACCCGGGTAAAACGATTCCACCGGCAAAAAATCCAATCGCAGCGCCAATAAGAACAGATTTCAAATCATTTATTTCGCCACCATTTTTCAACTGCCGAACCATCGCGTAAAGTTCACCGACGATAGCCCCCGCAAATCCGGAGCGCAAAACGGCGCGCCCAAGAGCTGCCAACAATTCCTTTTTTGGAGCATTGAGAATCCAGCTCAAACCGAACAAATTTCCCCAAAAGCTCGACACACCAGATTCTGCCAAGGCCTTCCCGATATTTGAGGCTGGTTGATAAGCCAACGGTCCCAGGAAAGGCAAGGCGAGTCCCATTTTGACGCCGGAGATAAGCCCCACCATCCGCTCTTCAAACGACATGGACAACTTACCCCAGTCCCAGTCCCATCCCTTTTGGGGATTGAATTCAAAAAGAAGCTTTCCAACCCCAAGAAAGTTGAATATTCCGAAAGCGCAGGCCATACTCACGGCGGCCTCAAATATTAACCGCGGCTGTAACATAAAAGCTTCTAGTTTAAAGAGATTGCCGACCACTGTCCGTCCCGTCAGTGCAATCATAAGGCCGACGACAATGGCGGGCAACAGGCTATTCACATGGTCAAAAAAGTTCTTTCCTTCACTTTTGGAATAAAGAAAATAAGCTCCAGCCGACGCGATGACCGGAATAAGACCATAAACGACGGCCACAGATAGCCCATGAGACAGAAGCTGGGAAGACTTGCTAACGGTGGCTGGAATCAATGCAAAATAGGGAATGGCGGCCCCCAGAAGCAGGCCCATTTTAAGTCCCCCCCAGCCATCTCCGCCTTGTTTGCGGTCGTATTGGAAGCCGGCAAAAGCTCCCGTCGCCGACCCTGAAACGAGAGCCAATATACGTGAAAAAAGGGATGGCGTCGCCGATCGCCAGACATCCTTGGTCACACCATCAACGGCCTCCTTAATGAGGACCCTACCCTTGGATAGAAGAATTGTCAGAGCGATTCCGCCGCCAATCAAAGCTCCCGTTAATGCCCCTTCAAGAAATTTACCGCCGGTGGCGGCGTAATAAAATCCCCCGGCCAGAGCCCCCGCCAGCATGCCCCCCGCCACGCTCAGAACCTGCCTGCCCAAGGCGGGCTTCATCGAGGCCATAAAAATCAACGACAAATGGAACGAAAGGCCTACGGCGGCTCCCGTCACAAAGCCCCTCATGAATGACACAAAATTATCCGGCCCATTCATGTAGGTATTAATCAGCCCGCCGGCAATGGCAGAGGCAAGCGTCGTTCCTGACACAATGAGCACTTTTGTCAGGCGACTGAACTCCTTGAAGGCCGGACCAAATAGGCGCCCCGCTAAAGGCAAAGCCAATGCCAGGGCCGAAAAGGCTATATCCACGAATCCCGCTTCCCCCTTGGTATATTTGTAAATGTTATCGGCCAGATTCACGCTTTGAAAGGCAGCATAAACATACCACGAGGGAATGAGAGCGGCTTTAGCGAGATGCTCCCCCGCCAATGCTACCTTTGCAACCTTCTCGGTTACCTTGGCCATCCTGCCCAACACAAATACCTTAAGCACGTCACCCAACTTTTTCAGCCCCTTCGCTGCGTTCCATGCGGCTTGAAACGTTTTCAAAGCCGCCGCCCCTCCTCTGAGGAATCCCCCTAAAACATTCACTCCCGGAAGCAAGGCGATCCCCAGTTCGATCCAGCCGAGAAGGTCATTCCCGCGGGCGAAATGCTCAAAAGCATAATACGCGCCCACAGCAGCAAGTATGATTCCTGCGGTCGCCGACAAAGCCACAAGGCTTCCACCGAATGTAAAGGGAGCCGCAATAATAGAACCAGCAGCCACAAGAACTGCCCCCGCAACCATAAAAATCCGCCCCCGGCTCTCATAATCTGTCAGGGGAGCTGATACTTTCTCAATCTCGACCCAAACGCCGTTCTGAAGCTCATCCACCTTGGTGTTTCCGTCGGGATCGTAAGTGGTCCGGACCGCTTGGCCCACGTCCGTGATGCGTTGGTCCAAGTCCGTCACGACCGTCGTTATCTTGGCCCCCGTGGGACGCCCCAGATCGGACGTCTTGGAAACTTCAAGAACTTGCCGTGTCATCCCATATTCATCAGACACAAGGGATCGGAGGTGTTCGACCCTTTCCACACGACCGCCGTACCCCCAAATCCCATTCCCTTTACTATCAAACACGCCTGTCTGAGCGGCGTTGTCGATCACCCAGCCATTATGAACCCGTTGCAGGGTCCGGCCCGGATCCTCAACGGAGCATAGGAGCGATTCTTCGATTGTCTGCCGACCACTGTTCTCCTCCCCTCCAAGATAGCCGCCAAATGTATACCAACTATGATAATCGTCGGCGCCCTTGGCTATATAAAATCGAACCAAGGCACTGACGCTATTGCCGTGCTCGTCGAACGCGGAGATCTTTAACTTGTTGACGCCGGGAACAACGGCATACTCATATGACATCATGAGTTTGAAGGAGCCATCCCCGGCAAAAGTCCCCCACTGGCATGAAAAGGACCCTTGCCCACTTTTGATCCAACCAATGAGCTGGGTTGCGTGAGTGGAAAAATCTTGGGGCGTCATTTGCCAGGTTTCATCCGCGCCGCTTTCCTTGCCCGTGTTGTTGAAAATGAGATTTCCATGATGTGCCGACCCGTCAAATAAGGTCCAGTGAATCAGCTCAACCCGTTTAATAAGCGGGGACTTCGACATCTTTTTCCAACCGTCATAATCCTGAGCGCCGTGAATCAATTCAGAAACGTCTCCAGAGGAAACGTGTTCGGTCAACAAAACCCGGTACGACTCTTTTCCGGACTCCAAACCGATCACTTCCCGGGTGGTATTTCCATTTTCATTGAGGACTTGGCGGATAACTTCTGCTTTCTCCACCACCCGCCCCGTCTGGGCGTCTCGCCAACTTCCATCCATTTGGAAGGCAACCAACCGCCTATTTTCATCCATTATCGTGGGACACTGCCGCCCGTCGGCCAAACGGATAACGCTCTGCCCGTATCCGAAATCTCTTAAGTCCAGCCTCTCCTGGCCAGATAGAAAATCAACGTTCCCTCGAACCCACTGAGTAAGCACCCCCCATTTGAAGTCTTGCGGCAGCGATCCCTTCGCTTTGCTGTCTCTTTTAACACCAATAGAGGTTTCTTTAATCTCAGCCGCAATGATATGGCCTTCGTCATTCCGTTTTCTCTCCCCTTCAAAATTTAGCTTTCCTGGATCATGGTTCCCCCACAGGGCAAGGTATTTGTCATCGACCTGGTAAACGCTGAAATTCCCCCGCTTCATCATAAATTTATGTCCGTCTTTATCGACGACACTGGCGCTCAATGGGCCCAAGTTAATCTTGGTTCCATCATCACGACGAAACTCCTGTTTTTGCATGAAGTCCTTCAAACCTTCCTTCGTCCGATTCCCATTCAGGACCCGCAAATCTTGGACCACCTCTCCCTTTTTCTCAAACCCTTGTAGATTAACCTGACTCCCGGAAATGGGATCATAGGCGTAAAACGAAAGCCGACTTTCCCGAGAATCAGGGTCATGGCTGTCCACTTTATTCGCGCCAATAAAAAACCCGTCACCCACGTTCCAGGTCACGGATTGAATGTCCAGACGGCCAAGCAGGTACGACTTCAAATCTCCAAGTCCTTTGAGCGACGGGTCATTGGTCTGAATTCGGTTGAAAAGCTCCGAAGCAAGGGCATAACCATGAACTTCCCGGGGAGGCCCCGAATCCCCACGGGCAAAGCCTTCCAGGAACGAAACGGCATTCCCTGTGAACCGATCTTTAATTCCGATAATTGCGCCCGATCCGACGATACCATCAGAAACATCAACGACGCCCTCCGCCAACGCCCTTAGCAACGTTAGAAACTTCGCAGACGCCAAGTGGGCGAAACCAATCTTGTCCTTGAAGGATCCCGAAATAACCAAGTTTTTGACCACCCCTTCGGCGCCGACGACGCCTTGACGTGTCAGACGGTTGGTGGCGAAACCGTCTCGCCCCTTAAGTAGATTCACTAAGTCGCTCGCTCCCGGCGCCGCGACCATCCCGGCCAAGAGCTTCGTGCCAGCCTCCCGTCCATTAAGGTCTTGCGGCGCATTGGACTCGGCGGTGAGAAGTTGGCCGTTTAAATAGTAGACGGTTCGGTCCGAAAAAACATCGGTTTTGGCGATCAGAGCCCCCCGCCCGAATTTCCCTTCTTCCAGCCGAATGCCGTCGACATAATTGGCAAGAAGCCGAATGCCGTTCCCCTCCCAAGTGGCGTTTAAAAGGACGCCGCTTTTGGCCATCTCCGACTTGAATATTGTGGCGAGCTCCACCTCCATGGATTTGGCCCTCACCTCCGGATCGCCGCTGGATCGGTAGGCTTGTTCCAAACGGTTGACGACGTCATCCGTCTCACCTGATTTCGCGAATTCAAACGAGGTCAGGGAAAAGTTGGCCGTACGGTCTCTCACCGTTAATACTGGGCCCACTTGTTCCAACTTTTTTCCATCCCTGATTAAATCCTGTTTGCCAAAATGGCCGGTGATCACCTTCCCGTCAACCTCACGTTCAACGCTGAGAAGCCCGTCTTCCAGTAGACTTTCATTGGACACGAAGCGGCGGGCCAATTGTTCCTTGGCCGCCTGCCATTTCCCAGGGGCCTGCCGAAATTCTCCCATCAATTTATCCGCCATCTTTATTCCATCAATGCGGCGGGACACCCCACCGCCCAAATCAACATCCCCATAGAAATAAACCACACTGGATCGCGAGAGTGGATCCGTCAAGGTGACCGCGTCGCCATTCAATCGAACGCTATAGCCCCATAAATCTTTACTCTCATTCCACAAATGCTGTTTTCGCGTTATCGTCCCATCATCATTTTCATACCAACACGAAATATCCCGCCGGTCCCAGGTTGGGCTTGGGCGGGTTGTCATTCCACGCAAAATCAACTTGGTATACCAACCTTGCACATCATGAACGTCCTTTCTCTCCTTATCAAAAGGAATCAGTTTTGTTTCTTTCGCTTCTTCAAAGGATGAGAATCCAGTGACACCGGCCGCCACAAAATGAGACGTTTGGCTGCACACGCGCCGACCCGATATCCCGTCGGCGGGAGGAATCCACCTTTCCTCAACGAACCCATTTTGCTCGTTAAGCCGAATAAATGTCGGACGGCCCGAAGGAAGAGCTTCGTACTTATTTCTTAAATCGTCTTTGCTGTTCGTTTCCTTCAATGACGCTTCCGCGGAATTCAATTGATCTGGCAGTGTTTCTCCCTCAACTTTGACTTCCGAAGATGAACCGTCGGCTATGGTTATAATGGCCCTCAACTCGCCCTTATCAAATGAAAAAGCCATGGTCTTAAATCCAACATGAATTTCACAAGACACGGACGACAACCAGTCTTTCCCGCCCGGCCCCGCCTGCGCAACAAGGTCACCTAGAAGCTTCTTCCACCCTTCGACACCACCGTTTTCAGCCGACCTTAGTTTTTTAACTGCATCAGCAACGAGAGCTTCTGTTGTCGCACCTTCGGCACGCGCATCGGATGCCCATCCGATGGTTCCGTATATAGCCGCCCTCCTGTGGCCGGTCCCGTCGGATCCCACTTGAACCATACCGGCATCGGTCGGAACGCTCAACTGAGACCGTAACAGCCATTCATTATCCTGAGCTGTAAGGGCCTCCCCAAGAAGCCGGTCATAGAGTTTAGTCCAGCCTTCCCGGGCCACCGCGTCGAGCTTTTTCTCCGCATCGGCCAGCTTTTTCTCCAACGTCTTCCCTTCGGCACGGACATCATTCAGACCTCCCTTCTCATCACGAATACCCAAGGCAAAGTCCCATCGGCGGCCTGAACTTATGATGATGTCACCGCTGGCGGTGTGAATCTGCCCCATCGGCTTCCCTAACCACTTGCGGTCGCCTTCTGTGCAGGCCTCCTTATGCAAGGCCTCAACCAACTGAAGGGCCTTCTCTCTCGATTGAACCCACTCGAGCTTCTGTTTGGCATCCTGGATCTTGGCTTTAAACGTTTCCCCCTTCGCGCGCACGTCCTCGATCGCCATAAAGGACCCGCTCACACCGACCACATCCCTCCACTTCTCTCCTCTGAGCTCATGCCCGAATGTCACGACGCCGCGGGCTGTGTAAAGTTGTCCCCCGGATCTGTGCAGCCAATCCACATTATTTTCTTGGAGCGCCTTGCCGCTGATTTCCTCATATAGATCAATCACCTCTCCTTCCGTCTGCATCCGTTGACCGATTTTATTTTCGGCATCCTGAATTTTGGCCTCGGGTGTGTCACCCTGAGGGTTTAGATCAGGAATTTTACCCCCCGGTGCATCTCCTCCAATCACATCCACCCATCTTTTCTCCATCAAAGAAAAAGCTCGCATTAAGAGCACCGTCCCCTTTTCCCCATTGATGTAACCGGCATTATTCCCCAACCAGGCTCTATCCTCCGCTGCCTCCGCTTTAGCGTACGTCTTTTTCCACAATTCCCACGCTCCCTGTTTCGTCCGAGCCTCTCGAAGGAGGGTCTTGCCGTTACTTATCACTTCCCCGAGGGTCGCCCCTTCCACACGGCCATCCGTCGCTCCTCCACCGTACCCCCGTATCCCTTCGATCGGCTTCCATTTTCCGCCCTCCAGCTTAAATCTCAACGGCAAACCGCCGTCGGCCGTGTTAATAACGGTCACGTTATTTCTCAACCAGTCTGTATCGCCATTCCCAAGCGCTCGATCAAAAGTCTGCTGGAGGAGCCGTTCGATATCCCCCCCCGCAGATTCCACTCGCTTTTTTGCGTCGGCCACCTTTTCTTCGAGCGTTCCCCCCTGCACGAGAAGATCCCTCTGGGCGCCTTCTGTCCCGTGATGAAATCCGACTTTGACCTCCCACTGATCCCCTTTTCTTTCGGCCCATAACGTCAGCGCTCCGTCGCCAAAGTTCAACTGGCCGCTAAACCCTCTCAACCAATTTATATCCCCCGCCTTCACAGCCTCCGACACCAGGTTGCTCACAAGCTGAACCGCACCTCTCTCCGTTTGAATCTGTCCCAGCTTTTGCTTCGCGTCCGCCAACTTCGCCTCAAGTGTTAGGCCCTTGGCGCGGACATCTCCCACAGCTCTCTCCGGCCCTTGAATCCTAATCACATCCCCCCACGCCCCATCCCTTACATCAACTCCTAGGATTACGCCGCCATCCGACGTCTGGATGTGACACACCGGTAAAATATCCGGATTATT
>JAJAPZ010000022.1 GCA_020523905.1 Candidatus Obscuribacterium magneticum | reverse complement strand
CGCTTTCGCGGGAATGACGAGGGTTTACGCCATATCGACGATGATGTCATCGAGGCTGGCGCCTCCGGGCACCATCGGAAACACCTTCTCCTCCGGAGCCACCATCGCTTCGATGATCACCGAGGTCTTGGCCGCCAGCGCTTCTTTGAGCGCGTCTTCGATTTCCTCGTTCTTCGTGACGCGAATCCCTTTAACCCCGTAGGCCTCGGCCCACTTTATGAAGTCCGGGATATACGTTAACTTGCTTTTATCTTTGTCATTTCCGTGCATGGCCAATAGGTCCGAGGCCGAGAACCGGCCCTTGTAAAAGAGCTCCTGCCACTGACGCACCATGCCGAGAGAATAATTGTTGAGCACGATGACGATCACCTTGATCCCTTCGTGTACAGCTGTCGCCATTTCGGTCATGGTCATCTGGAACGATCCATCTCCGTCGATGCAAACAACGGGACGATCGGGATTCCCAAACTTGGCCCCGATGGCCGCCGGAAAGCCGTACCCCATGGTTCCGAGGCCGCCGGAGGTCAAGAAGCTGCGCGGGGTCATGCATTGATACCATTGCATCGTCCACATCTGGTTTTGCCCCACCCCGGTGGACACAATGGCCTCGCCTTTTGTTATCCGATGAAGGGTCTGAATTAAATACTGCGGCTGAAGGGTCGTGGCATTGGGCTTGATCGTCAAGGGATGCTTGGCTTCCCATTCCTGGATTTGTTTTCGCCACGCCTCGTGCTTCGCCGACTTGACGTCGTCCAGCATGTTTTTGAGAACACCTTTCAAATCACCCACAATCGGCACATCGGCCCGCACCGTTTTGCTGATATTGGTGGGGTCAATGTCGATATGGATCTTTTTCGAATGCCGCGAGAACGCATTGACATTCCCGGTGACCCTGTCGTCAAACCGGGCCCCGCACGCCACAAGCACGTCGCAATTTTGCATGGCCTGATTGGCCGAATACTTTCCATGCATCCCGAGAATCCCTACATAATTTGGATGTTCATAAGGAAAAGCCCCGTTCGCCATCAGGGTATGCGTCACCGGAATTTGCGCTTTTTCCGATAAGGCACGTATTTCTTCGCTCGCACCGGAGAGAATCGCTCCGCCGCCGATGTAAAGAAGGGGCCTCTCCGCCTTGTTGATCAACTGAACCGCCTTCTGAATCTGTTTCGGGTGCCCCACGGTCTTGGGATTGTAGGAGCGGATCTTCACCGTCCCCGGCCAGACAAATTCCGTCTTGGCCTTCTGAACGTCAACCGGAACATCCACGTGCACGGGGCCGGTGCGTCCGGTCCGCGCCAGCAAAAAGGCCTCACGGATCACCCGCGATAGATCTTTCACATCCTTCACCATGAAATTGTGCTTGGTGACGGGGCGCGTCACGCCGGTGGCATCGGCTTCCTGGAAGGCGTCGTTGCCAATCAACTCCGTATGAACCTGGCCGGTGATGGCCACAATGGGAATGGAATCCATGTTGGCGGTGGCGAGCCCCGTGGTCAAATTGGTCGCTCCGGGGCCCGAGGTCGCCACGCAAACCCCCACCCGGCCTGTCGAGCGGGCGTAGCCATCCGCCATGTGAGCGGCACCCTGCTCATGGCGGGTCAAAACCATCTTGAGCTTCGAGCCGTACAACGCATCGAAAATCGGCAGGATCACCCCTCCCGGAATCCCAAACACATGGGTCACATTTTCCCGGATGAGTGATTCAACAACGATTTGTGCCCCTGTCATTTCCATGATTACTTCAGCACCGCTCCTTCGTGAACTTCCGACACCGACCGAGAATAACGATCCAAAAAGCCTTGCCTCACCTTCGGCTCCGGCGCCTGCCAGCGGGCGAGCCGAACCTTGATATCCGTGTCCGTCAGCCGCAAACCGAGCTGTCGATTCGAGATATCAATATCCACGACATCCCCGTCTTTCAAAATCGCCAAGGGTCCCGCCATCGCCCCTTCGGGAGAGACCAAGCTGATGAACAGGCCCGCTGGACTATCGGGCAGGCGTCCATCGGTTAACAAGGGGATCAAGTTGTTCCAACCCCGGGCTTGGAGAAGGGCCGGCAAAATCCGCAGCTTAAGGAGTCCGGGGCCCCCGCGCGGGCCCTGCCCGCGAATCACCAAGATCGATCCCTTTTTCACCTTCCCGTTATTCAAGGCGGTTGCCGCTTCAATCTCATGTTCAAAAACCGCCGCCGGCCCCCGGAAGACCTGCAGGCTCGGCAACACCTGATTGAGAAGGAAAACCGCTCCATTGGTGGCAAAATTTCCCCGCAAAACGCCGATCCCGCTTTCTTTCCGATAAGGCTTGCGCGTCGAAATCACACTTGAATCTTTTACCGGCGTCGTCCGCGCCATCTCCGACGCTCCCCGGCCATGGACCATGGCGGTCGGCTGCACGTTCTCTTTGAACGTGTGCATCACCGCCCAGACCCCGCCCGCTTCATCAAGCTCGTCGATCCGATGGGCCTCGCCGATCCCCACCCCCCCCCAAACGACACACCTGGGGCGTTTCGCGGGCGATCCGGTCAAACAAATCCAGACTCAGACTGAACCCGGCCTCATGCGCCAAAGCCATCAAGTGAACACAAACATCGACGGTCCCACCCAAGGCGGCGTTCAGACGAATGGCGTTCATAAAGGCGTTTTGGGACAGGATCCGGCGGAACGTGGGCCCGGCCTTAACCAGGCTGATCATTCGCTGCCCCGATTGATAGGCCAATTCGTGCCGCTTCGCGGATTGAACGGGGGTTGTCGCCATCCCCGGCAGACAAACGCCCAGCGCTTCCAAGATCAAATCGACGGCGTTTTCGGCGTGGTCATCCGGGGCCAGAAGACACCCGCGGAACCAATCGACGGAGGCGTTCCCCTCCCCTTTCCTCTTGTTCTTATTGTTCTTAAAGAGCGTTTCTGTCAGAAGCTCAAACGGATCCGAAAAAACCTTCTTCTGGCTGTTGTCCGCGTCCTGGCCGTGGGCATATTCCCACCGCCGGGGCCCCGTGGTTACCATCAAAGCCGGCATGTTTAAACGCGTGGCTGCCATGGCCATGCCGACCAACGATTCCGGCGCATCGCCGACCAGAACCAGCCCGTCCAAGGACTGCTGGCGCGTCCAGCTTTCGATCAGATCGGCCAGCTGATCCCGCCACGCAAAGCTGTAGCCTTCGGCGTGGCCCCAGGCCATCAAATCCGGCGAGCGCTGCGTGTCCCAGCGCACGGCAATACCGCCGGCGGACTCCACGCCATTGGTGGCCGCCCCGCCCAAATCCCGGGCATCCGGCTGTTCCGAAAACATCTGCGTCGACACCGTCACAACACCGATCATCGGCTTGTGAAAAGCGTCCGGGCCGATGCCCGCCGCCGTCAAATAGGTCCGCAGAAGCGCCCCTTCCGGTCGAAAACGAATATCCAAAGACATGATTATCCCCTCACCCGCCGGCGGCGAACCAAGAATGACTTCTTGTTATCCGAGAACAATTTGTAATCGACCGCATCCACCAAGGCCTGCCAGGACGCCTCAATTATATTTCCGGACACGCCCACCGTCCCCCATTCCGACTTCGAATCGCGTGAATTAATCAACACCCGCACGCGGGCCCCCGTTCCCGCCTGGGCATTGATAACCCGCACCTTAAAATCCATCAACGACATCTCCTTCACCTGAGGATAAAACTCTTTCAAGGCCGTGCGCAAAGCCTTGTCGAGGGCATCCACGGGGCCGCTGCCTTCGGCCACCGTGTGTTTCACCCGCTCCCCGACCTTGATCTTCAAGGTGGCCTCCGACACCATGGTGCCGTTGCCGCTGGCCCTTTCCACCACGACCCGAAAACCCAGCAACTCAAAAAAGGGACGCCGTTTCCCCAGGGCCTCTTCCATGAGGAGCGCGAAGGAGCCCTCTGCCGCCTCGTATTGAAATCCTTTGTGTTCCTTTTGCTTGACGAGCGTCAAAATTTTGGAGACCGCTTCGGAATCGCGACGGAAATCCACGTTCAACTCGGCCGCCTTGGTCATGACGCTGGCCTTCCCCGACAATTCCGAGATAAGAATCCGCCTTTTGTTGCCGACCCTGGCGGGGTCGACGTGCTCGTAACTGGCCGAACGCAAAACCGCCGAAACGTGAACCCCCCCTTTATGGGCGAAGGCGGAATTCCCCACATAAGGCATGTTATCATGCGGGACAACGTTGGCCAACTCATCAATCGTGCGGCTCGCCTCGGTGAGAAAGCGCATCTGCTCATCCGTGATGCACGGAATCTCCATCTTAAGCTTCAAATTGGCGATGATGGAGCCCAAATTGGCGTTCCCGCACCGCTCCCCATAGCCATTCAACGTCCCTTGAACGAGAACCACCCCCTCTTCCACGGCCGCCAGGGAATTGGCCACGGCGCAATGGGAATCGTTGTGCACATGGATTCCGAAGGCCACGGTCGGAAAGCGAAGCCGGACCTGCCTCACAATCGCCGTGATGTCTCTCGGCAAACAGCCGCCATTGGTGTCGCACAAGCTGATGTTATCGGCTCCCGCCTCGGCCGCGGCCCTAACGGTGGCCAGGGCATAATCGGGATGGGCCCGAAACCCGTCAAAAAAGTGCTCGGCATCATAAATGACCTGGCGCTTCTTCGATTTCAAATACGACACCGTGTCCCGGATCATCGATAGATTCTCCGTGAGAGAGGCTCTGAGCGCATGAACGACATGGGAATCCCAACTTTTTCCGAATACGCACACCGCCGGCGTTCCCGCCGCCAGAAGGCGCCGGAGTCCCTCATCCTGCGCGGCCCGGACCCCCTTTCGCCGGGTGCTGGCGAAGGCCACCAGCGTCGCATTTTTCAGTTTTAACTCCTTCCTGGCGCGCTGGAAAAAAAGATCGTCCTTGGGATTGGATCCCGGCCAGCCCCCTTCGATGTAATGGATCCCGAGATCGTCCAATACTTCCGCGATCTTCAGTTTGTCCTCAACGGAAATAGAGATCCCCTCACCCTGCGCGCCATCGCGCAAGGTCGTGTCAAAAAGCTTGACGGGCGGTGCGATCATTTCCCCAATCCAAACGCCTTATGAAGCAGCTTGATCGCCCTGGGCCCCTCCGATTCAGGGATGACACAGGCAATCTTGATTTCCGATGTGGAAATCATTTCGATATTGATCCCGGCCTCCGCCAGGCTCTGAAACATTTTCGCGGCCACACCGGGGTGGCTTCGCATCCCGACGCCGATGATGGACACCTTGGCGATGCCCTCATCGGCCACGACCGCTCGCGCCCCCAATTTCTCTCTCACCGATTCAAGAAGGAGCATCGCCCGCTTCACATCCGTGCGGGAGACGGTGAAGGAAATGTCGTTTTTCCCTTCTTGCGCGGAGGACTGAATGATCATGTCGACATTGATATTGTCCTTGGCCAAGGCGCCGAAGACGGTGGCAGCCACGCCCGGACGATCCGGAACATCGACGATGGACAGGCGGGCCTCATTTTTATCGTAGGCGACGCCGGAGACAACCGGCGCCTCCATCTCGTTGCCGCTTTGACCGATGATGGTGCCTTCTTTTCTTTCAAGACTTGATTTCACGTGTACTTTCACCCCATATTTTTTCGCCACTTCGATGGAGCGCGCCTGCATCACCTGCGCTCCCGAACCGGCTAATTCAAGCATTTCATCATACGAAATGTGATCGATTTTTTCCGCCTCAGGGACGATCCGCGGGTCGGCGGTAAAGACCCCGATGACATCGGTGTAAATCTCACAAACGTCGCTTTTGAGGGCCGCCGCCAGGGCCACCGCGGTCAAATCCGACCCCCCCCGCCCCAAGGTAACGATATCTTCTTTGGTGTTGAGCCCCTGAAAACCAGCGACTACCACCACTTTTCCCGCGTTGAGTTCCTTCGTGAGCTTCACGGGCCGGATGGTGGTGATCCGGGCTTTGGTGTGGACGTCACTGGCTCGAATCCCCGCTTGGGGCCCGGTCAGGGATATCGCTTCAACCCCCATCGATTTGACCGCCATGCAAAGAAGAGCAATCGAGATCTGCTCCCCCGTGGCCATGAGCATGTCGAGTTCGCGGGCGTCGGGGTCGGGGGTGACGCTGTGGGCTTTTTCAATCAGATCATCCGTCATATCCCCCGGAGCGGATACCACCACCACCACGCGCTTGCCCGCTTTCTGGGTTTCCACCACGCGGGCCGCGGCGTTCTTAAGGCGCTCGGTGTCTTTGACCGAGCTCCCTCCAAATTTCATAACAACAATCGGACGTTTCATTTAACCAAAGCTCCTCTACGAGAAATGCTCAAAATCAAAAGGCTGCAATCAACGCCCGCTTTTTTGAACGCCCGCTTCATGGCCCGGGCCACCCGCTTTGCCTTCGCGGGCTTCACAAAACCCACCATGGTGGGGCCGGCTCCGGAGAGGGTCACACCCACAGCTCCATTTCTAAGTGCGGCTTCCTTGACCCGATAAAATCCCGGCACGAGCTTGGCGCGATACGGTTCGTGCAACCGGTCATTCAACAAGTACCGCAACCATTCCGCGTGTCCGCAAAACGCCTGATGCATGACCGCAACAGCCCCCAAATTAAAAACCGCATCCTTCAAGGGGACACGCCGTGGCAGAACCTTTCTCGCTTTGACGGTCGGCAAGGCAAAGTCGGGAACGGCCATGACCAACCGCAAAGGCGGAATCGGCCAGGGAACGCTCACAACGGCACTGTTCACCGACGCCGACGCCCGAATGCCGCCCAAAAGGGCCGGTGCCACATCATCGGGATGGCCCTCAAACGCCGACGCCCAGCCCAAAAGGTCTTCATTTGAAAACCGATCCCCCAGCAGACGGTTGCCGGCCAAAAGCCCCGAGATGGTCGCCGCGGCGCTTGAGCCCAATCCCCGCTCCAGGGGAATCCGGTTGATACAACGCAGATCCAACTGCGGCAGCGGCTTCTTCGCCTTGTTAAAAACCAGCCGGATCGCTTTGAAAATGATATTCCGGGAATCCCGCGGAAGCGATTTTTCTCCCTCCCCTTCAATACGGATGAGGGGCGGTTTTCCGGAAGGGCCAATCACCCGGACGCGCAGCTCGTTGTAAATATTTAAAGCCAGTCCCAATACATCGAATCCGGGACCGATGTTGCCGCTGGTCGCGGGAACTTTGACGATGACTCTTTTAACGAACCGTAATTTCTTCACACTCTTTCTTTTCCCTCGCGTTTTGGGTATCGCCGCTGATTCTCATGGCGCAGAACTTGGGGCCGCACATGGAGCAATACGGGGCGTTCTTGGCGCCTTCTTCCGGCAAGGTCGCGTCATGCTTGGCCCGGGCCACTTCGGGATCCAAGGCCAGTTCAAATTGGCGTTTCCAATCAAAGTTGTAGCGCGCCCGGGAAAGCTCATCATCCCGCTCCCGCGCTCCCGGCCGACCCCGGGCGATATCCGCCGCATGGGCGGCAATTTTATAAGCAATCACGCCCTGCCGGACATCCTCCGCATTCGGTAACGACAAGTGCTCCGCCGGCGTGACATAGCAGAGAAACGCCGCGCCCGCCCAACCGATGAGGGCCGCCCCGATGGCCGAGGTGATGTGATCATAGCCCGGAGCGATATCCGTCACCAACGGACCCAAGGTGTAAAAAGGCGCCTCATGACAAAGTTTTTGCTGCAGCTCAGCGTTCATCTTAATCAGGTGCAGGGGAACGTGGCCGGGGCCTTCGATCATCACCTGGACCCCGTGCTCCCACGCTTTTAATGTCAACTCCCCCAGCGTTTTCAGCTCGGCAAATTGCGCCTCGTCGTTGGCGTCGTGAAGACTCCCCGGACGCAATCCGTCCCCCAAGGAAAAACTAACGTCGTACTTTTTAAAGATCTCGCAAATGTCATCAAAGCGCGTATAAAGCGGATTTTCTTCATCATGCACCCTCATCCACCTGGCCAAAAGTGCGCCGCCGCGCGACACAATGCCAGTCAAACGACGTGCTGTCGCCGGGAGATAATCCTTCAGCACCCCCGCATGAATCGTTTGGAAATCGACGCCCTGCCGGGCCTGTTTCTCGATCTCCTCCAACAAAATCTCAGGGGTCAAATCTTCAGGATTTCCCGCCCGCTCCAAAGCGCCGTAGAGGGGAACCGTCCCCACCGGCACGGGGCTGTTTTTAATGATCTCTTCCCGGAGGCGGTCTATATCCCCGCCGGTCGAAAGATCCATGACCGCATCGGCCCCGTGGTGAACCGCCTGATGCAACTTCGCCAACTCACACGGCAAATCCGACGTCGTCGCAGAGTTTCCGATGTTGGCATTGATCTTGCAGGTGAAGTTAATGCCAATGACAATGGGATCAAGCCGCTGAAACTTAAGGTGATTGACGTTGGCCGGCAGAATGGCCCGTCCGCGCGCCACCTCGTCCCGGACAAACTCCGGCGTCACCTTTTCTTTTTCCGCCACGCGCCTCATTTCCGGCGTCATCTCGCCGGCCCGGGCGCGCTCCATCTGCGTTATTAATGTCTCAGACATAAGAAAGGTCTCTTGATGATTTCACCTTTTCGCGAAACTTCTCGGCGGTGGCGGCGGGATCCGTGGAGTCAAAGAGGGCTCTCACCATCGCCACGCACGGGGCCCCCGCCTTGATCACCTCATCAATATTTGTTTCATCAAGTCCGCCAATTACCACAAAGGGGATCCGCAAGGCCGCTTTGTATAAACCGATCAAATTCAACCCCACCGCTTCATACTCGGGTTTTGTCGGCGTCACCCAGATGGGGCCGCAACTGACGTAATCCGCCCCGGCCTTTTGAGCCTCCAGCGCCTGAGCCAATGAATGGGTCGATGCGCCGATAATCTTCCGGTGGCCGAGGATCTTCCGGGCTACGGCCATCGGCATATCGTCATGCCCCAGATGCACGCCGTCGGCGTCACACGCCAAAGCGATGTCCGCTCGATTGTCAACCAGAAAAAGGGCCCGGGCATTTTCGCACTTCTCTTTTAAAAGGGTTCCCAGCCGGATGAGTTCCCGGTCGGATACATCACGGCAGCGCAGCTGAAGGGCGTCCACGCCCCCGCTTAAAAGCGCATCGATGGTGTCGAAAAACCCCGCTTCCTCTTTGATGGAAGCGGTGATCCCATATAAAAGAACATCCGAAAAATCCAACCGCCGATGTCGTAATGCTTGTGTCATAAATTAAATTGTCGGTTTGGGCGAACCGTCACTCCCGCGAAAGCGGGAATCCAGGACCGTGTCACGGAACGGTCCCGTCGATAATTTCGATAGTCGAAACGGGACGTGAACACCGGAATGGATTCCCGCTTTCGCGGGAATGACGGTTGCACTTAAAACTTTTTCGACAACCTCTTTTCTTCGACGTACAGTTGATAACGAATCGCCTTGAGTTCTACCGAGGTGGTTGGCGAAAAAAGTTTGCTGTATTCCTCCAACACCCGAACCGCTTCCTGAGCCCGCCGTGCGTTCGCAAAAACGATATCGCTGACCGAGCACCGTTTTCCTTCCGCCATCAAGCGCCCCGGATCCCGCCGGCTGTCCCGGGCCTGTATCAAGGCCCGATGCCGAAGGGCCGTTGCGTGATGCAGGCGATGGCGCAACGAACGCCATCGTCGAAAAAGTGCCTTGTCATCCCAGAGAAAGCGCGCCGCATCCTCCACCACCCGGATGCCTTCGCGCGCCCGGTTGAGGTTAGCATCCAAGAGCCGGGCCGTCTTGGGGTCTATCCGGTCTGGCCCCCTTTTCCTAACGGGCATACCGCTTAACAATGAGGCGGATTAAATTCGATGTCGAACGGCCCTTGACGAGAGGTATCCGGACAACCTTTTTGGCGACGTCTTTTCCGACAATCTGGCCGGCCGCCCAATCGCCTCCTTTCACCAAGACATCCGGCCTGACCAATCGGACGAGGGCCGCCGGCGTGTCCTGCGGAAAAAGGGCGACAAAATCAACATCCGCAAGGGAGGCCACCAGGGCCGCCCGCTCCTTCTCGGCGACCAGCGGCCTCTTCGGCCCTTTGAGGCGCTTCACGGAGCGGTCCGAATTTAAGCCCACGACCAACAGATCGCCCCACTTTTTACACTGGGCAAAAACCTTCATGTGGCCGATATGGAGCAAATCGAAACAGCCGTTGGTGAAGACGATCTTTTTTCCCCGGCGCCGGGCGGCTTGAAGTTTCTGGCGAAGGGCAGACCATGAAAGAATCTTTTTGGTTTTCAAGATACGTCAAACCGCGGCCTGTTCGATGATCGAGCAGAGAATATGCCCCACGGCGATGTGGCCTTCTTGGATTCGCGCTGTTTCCTTGGCGGGGACGCAGACACAATAATCACAGATATCTTTAAGCGGGCCGCCTGATTCTCCGGTCAAGCCCACAACGACGGCCTTCTTTGTCCGCGCGGCTTCGGCGCCTCGCAGGACATTCGGCGAATGGCCGCTGGTCGAGATGGCGATCACCACATCGCCGGGATTGACCAAGGACTCCACCTGCCGGGAAAAAACGTGTTCAAAGCCGAAATCATTGCCGATGGCGGTCAGGGCGGAGGTATCCGTCGTCAAAGCCAGGGCGGGCAGGCTCTTCCTTTTCCGGTTGGCGTAGGCGCACACCATCTCCGCCGCCAGATGCTGCGCGTCGGCGGCGCTGCCGCCATTGCCAAAGAGGACCATCTTGTTGCCGCGCTGATACGCCTCCAGCAGGACATCCGCGATGCCGGCAATTTTACCGGCTTGTTCGGCCAGTTTGGACAAGACCGTGCTGGACCGCTTCAAGGCCTCGGTGACGATGCTTTTATTTGTTTGCGTTGTTTCCACCATTGGGACCCAAGTACTTTTCGATGAAATCCGTCGAAAATTGGCCCTTCCGAAAGGCGGCATTGGCCATGACCTTCTGATGAAAGGGAACCGTGGTTTTAATCCCCTCGATAAGAAATTCCCGAAGCGCCCGGTCCATCCGAGACACCGCCGCCAACCGGCCCCGGGCCGATCCCACGATCAGCTTTCCCAAAAGACTGTCGTAATGCGTGGGGACGGTGTAGCCGGCATATATGTGGGTGTCCACCCGCACTCCCGGTCCGCCCGGGAGCACCAAACCGGTAATTTTGCCGGGGGAGGGAGCGAAATTCTGGTCCGGATCTTCGGCATTGATCCGGCATTCAATCGCATGGCCCAACACCTTCACATCGTCCTTGTCGTACCCCAGCTTTTCCCCCGCGGCCAGACGAACCTGCTCCTTTATAAGATCAATCCCGGTGACAAACTCCGTGACCGGATGCTCCACTTGAATCCGGGTGTTCATCTCCAAAAAGTAAAAATCACTGTCGCCATCATAGAGAAACTCGACGGTTCCCACCGTCACATACTTGGCCGCCCGGGCGGCTCGCCGGGCCGCCTTTCCCATCTTCTTTCGCAAACGTTCATTGACCATGGGCGACGGGGATTCCTCCACCAGCTTCTGATGCCGGCGCTGAATGGTGCAGTCCCTTTCGGGAAAACTCACCACATCCCCATGGACGTCCCCGGCCACCTGGACTTCAATATGACGGGGCGACTCCAAATACTTTTCCAGAAAGACGCCCCCTTCCTTGAAGGAGGCTTTGGCCTCCGTTTGGGCCGCGACGATCGCCTCCCGGAGCTGCGGCTCTTCGTAAACAATCCGCATGCCCTTTCCGCCCCCGCCCGCCCGGGCCTTGACCATAATCGGGTAACCAATCTTCTTGGCCAGCTTGAAGAGTCCGGGATCATCCGCGGCCACGGGGCCATCCGACCCCGGCAAGATCGGAACCCCGTACTTTTCCATCAACTGCCGGGCCAGCACTTTGTCACCCATGTTTTTGATGGTGGAGGACGTCGGGCCGATAAACTTGATCCCGCACGACTCGCACACCTCGGCAAAATGGGCGTTCTCGGACAAAAACCCGTAGCCGGGATGAATGGCATCGGCCCCCGTGATTTCGGCCGCCGATATGATGGCGGGAATATTGAGATAACTGTCGCTCGTCGGAGCGGGCCCGATGCAAACGGACTCGTCCGCCAGTTTCACATGGAGCGAATCCCGGTCCACATCGGAATGAACGGCGACAGAGCGAATATCCAGCTCGCGGCAGGCCCGGATGACCCGAACCGCGATTTCCCCCCGATTGGCAATGAGCACTTTCTTGAACATGTCAGAGCCCTACCTCTTCTTTTTCAAATTGCAAATTGCAATTCCTTCGGCCGTTTTAATTCCGCCCCTATTTCTTATTACTTTTGGATGTCTCTTCCGTCGGTCGTATTTCGAACAGACGCTGGCCATATTCCACTTTCTGGCCGTCGTCCACCAAAATCTTCGCGATTTCCCCGGCGCAAAAACTGGTCACATCGGTCGGGATCTTCATGCACTCGACAATCCCCAATCGATCCCCCGGCTCCACATGTTCCCGTTCGACCACCAGAGGCGGCCGGTCCTTTGACACCGAACGCCGGAAGGTGCCCACCAAAGGCGACGTGATATAAATTTCCTTTTGTTCCTCGGGAGCTTCCGATATCCCGCCGGGCAAAGAGGACGGGGCCTTTCGATGACCGTTTCGCTTAAAAGCGATTCTCATTCCCTTGTCCTGCCAGGTGAGCTCTTCCAGGCCATTTTCTTCCGCAAACTTGAGCAACTCGCGCAGCTTATCGGCAATGACGGTATTCATCCGGCTCCACCTCCTACGAAAATCAACCTTGCACCCTTACGACTGAACCCGTTCGACGTACTCTCCCGTGCGGGTGTCCACCTTGACGGACTCCCCCTCGGACACGAACAAAGGCACCTGGACATCCAAACCGGTTTCCAAGGTCGCCGGCTTCATCATGTTGGACACGCTGTCACCCTTGACCCCCGGGACAGTCCGGGCGACATTGAGCACCACCGAGGCGGGCAATTGAATGTTCAAAAACTCCTTGTCCAAATAGAGGGCTTCCACTTCCATGTTTTCGGCTAAATACTTTTCACTCCCCCCGAGCTGCACCTTGTTGATTTCAAGGTCCTCGTAGGTTTCCATGTCCACGAAATGGAGCTTCTCACCGTCGGTATAGAGGTACTGCTTCTTCCGCCGGGAGAGCTGAACCTCCCGAAACTTTTCGCCCGATTTGAACGTGCGTTCGATGATGTCGCCGGTCCGCATGTTCTTGAGTTTGACCCGCAACATGGCGCCGCCTTTGCCCGGTTTATGGTGCTGGAACCACACGACCTGAAAGATTTTGTCGTCCCATTCGAAAACGGTCCCGTTTTTAAAATCCGATGTCTCGATCATGTCATGACCCTTTCATCCCGCTCCGCTCAACCGACATTCCATTCCCTATCCACGTTTTCTTCTCAAAAAAGGAGACCTGGCGCGCGGATAACCATTTGCGCCGGCAGTCCGTTCGGTATGATCAGCGGAAGCGGAAAATGTTTTATAACGTCAAAATTTCCGACCCGGTCGGCGTGACCAGAAGGGTGTCTTCGATCCGAACCCCGAACTTTCCCGGGAGATAAACGCCCGGTTCAACAGTCACGACCATCCCCGCTTTGATTTCGTCTTTAACGCCAGAGCCGAGCCGCGGCCGCTCATGGATATCGATCCCGACGCCATGGCCGGTGCCATGAATGAAAAACCGTCCAAAACCAGCCTTTTTTATGACACGGCGCGCGGCGACATCAACGGATCCCGCCGTTACCCCCGGCTTCAAACGACGAATCCCTTCCTGTTGGGCCTTTTCAACAACATGATAAACCCGTCGGAAAGAAGGGCTGACTTTACCTAATGCAAAAGTACGGGTCAAGTCAGAGCGGTACCCCTCCACCACGGCACCAATGTCGCATATAACCGCATCCCCTGACTTCATGCGATAATTGGAGGTAATATGGTGCGGGTGGGCTGAATGGGGGCCGGCCGCCACAATCAAATCGAAAGCAATCCCATCACCTTTTAGGCTGAAAAATCGCATCAAATCGGCAGATACAGCCTTCTCTCTTTTGCCTGGTTTCAAGCGTTTTTTGATGAATTGAATCCCCATCGCCGCCAGGTGATTGGCTTTCCGAAGCCGGGCCAATTCCATGGGATCTTTGATGGCCCTCAACGTTGTTACCAACCCTCCCTTTGGGATCAAGCCTAACTTCCTGAGTTCCATTCCCAATGAATAAGGCAATTGATCCGGGTCGAACCCCACCCTTTTAAGCTTGGCTCTTTGAATCAATTTTTTGAAAAGAGGGAGAAACCGGCCTTTCAGATAATGGTAACCGGAGGTTTTGGCTTTGGCGTGATCGTAAAGGAGATGAGGAAGAAGTAACCAGGATTCCTTCAAGCCGATAAGCGCCTGGTACCCATCCGCTTTGAAGTCCGTAACATAGAAAATGTCCGAAAGATCGGAGAGCAAATAGCCCTCAAGCTTCTTCTCCCGCAGGAGGTCACGTAAAGCGCTTACCCGCTGAGCCAAATAGAGCGCGCGGTCGTCAACCACCTCAACTCCTCATATCGTTGACAACGGTTTTGACCAGGGCCAGCGGAATGCCGCTCTTAACTTCAACCCGGCCGATCCGAATCGGAAGCACGAATCGCAGCCGGCCGGACACATGTTTTTTATCGGATTGTAGGGCAGACCAGAACCGGGGCCAGCGAACGGAGGCCGGCATGCGCGTCGGAAGTCCGACCGCCTGAAGCAAGGAAAGGAGTTGAAGCTGAGCGTCTTCCTCCCACACCCCTAAGCGAAGAGCCAACTTCCCGGCGGCGACCATTCCAATGCTGATCGCCTGTCCATGGGAAAGTTTCCTGTAATCGGTGGCCGCTTCCAGGGCGTGGCCAATCGTATGGCCAAAGTTGAGGATTTCTCGCTTGCCTTTAAGCGGCGTGTCCCGGACATCGGCGCTGACGACCCCCGCTTTAATCTGGGCCGACCGATGGATCGCCTTTAAAACATCGGATTTTGACCAACTTCTAATATCCGGTTTTCTTTTAATCCGGGCCGTGAGCCATTCAAAGAAGGCCCGGTCTTTGATGATGCCGTACTTGATGACTTCCGCGAAGCCGGTGTGCCACTCCCGTTTGGGAAGCGTCTTCAGGTAATTGAGATTGATCCAGACGAGGCGCGGCTGCCAGAACGCGCCAATGAGATTCTTCCCTTCCAACAGATCGACACCGGTCTTTCCTCCGATGGCGGCATCCACCATGCCAAGGAGCGTTGTCGGGAGGGAGACATATGAAATCCCCCGCATGTAAGTGGCGGCAAAATAGCCGGCCAGATCCGTGACCACACCGCCTCCCATCGCGATGACGAGGGATTTCCGATCCATTCCCGCCTTGAGAGCCGCGCGGTAAAGTTTCATCAACATGGCGGCATTTTTCTGGGATTCGCCGTCGGGAAGGGGATTGACGAAGACATTGGAGTTGGCCCCTTTCAATTGTTTCACCAGGGCCCCCACATGACGGGCCTTTCGCACGGAGGCGGAAGTCACCACCATCACAACCGGGGACAGAAGCCGGAGGTTTTTCAGCCGCCGAACGAGCGCTTTTTCCGAATCACCAAACTCAATCCGGTAGGTCGCACGCGGCGTTGTCGGCCGAACGGGTAGACTTTTCATAAAAGGGAAGCTACGCCTTGAGGGCTGGAATCGTCTGGATAATCTTTTCCACGATCTCTTCGGGCCTCAAAGAATCCGTGTCTATTGTATGGGAGGCTTGGGCGTAGAATTTTTCCCGTGCGGCCAGGCGTTCCTGAACCGATTCCAACGGATCCTTTGGATCGAGAAGCGGCCGGGAGGCCACGTCTTTCACCCGACTTACCACGACCGCCGGCGACACTTTGAGCCAGACCAATTCCCCCTTTTTCTGAAGGCGTTCAAAACTCTCAGGGTCCAGAATGGCCCCCCCGCCCGAGGCGATGACACAGCGGTCATGAGCGCTGGCGTCTTTGACGACGCCCTTCTCAATTTCTCGAAAGGCCTTCTCTCCCTGGATCCTAAAAATGTCGGCTATCGATTGGCCCGTTTTTCTGACAAGGATTTCATCGGTATCGTAGAGAGGCCAGCCCAACCGCTTGGCCAGAAGCCGCCCCACCTGCGACTTCCCTGAGCCCATGAAACCCACAAGCACGATATTCAAAAGGTTTTATGTCTCCCTCACATAAGCTTGGTAGCGGTCGACATTGTCCTTGATCTCACGGACGGAGTCGCCCCCGAACTTATGGACCATCGCCTGGGCCAGGGTGATGGCCACGACCGCTTCCCCAATGACGGCGGCCGAGGCCACCGGCGAAACATCCGAGCGGACAATTTCCGCCTTCAGCTCTTCCTTGGTTTTTAAATGAACCGAGCGGAGAGGCCGTCTTAAACTGGAAAGAGGCTTGATGGCCGCCCGAAGGACAATTGGTTCACCATTGGTCATCCCGCCTTCAACGCCGCCGGCGTTATTGGTTTTCCGGAAAAATCCGCGCTCCCGGCTGTAAAAAATTTCGTCGTTCACCTGGGATCCTTTCCGGCGCGCCATCCCAAAGCCGCCGCCGATCTCAACCGCTTTGTGCGCCTGGATGGACATGAGCCCTTGAGCCAAAAGGCCGTCCAGCTTGAGGTCCCATTGAACGTGGGAGCCGAGTCCAACAGGAAGCCCCGTCGCGACAATCTCATAAACGCCGCCGAGCGTATCCCCTTCTTTTTTCGCCTGTTGAATGGCCCGCGTCATTTTTTTCGCCGCTTCCCTGTCGGGGCAGCGCACCGGTGAAGCGTCCGCCGCCGCGTGCAATTCATTCGGCCGAAGAGCCAGCCCCTTGGCTTTGATCCCCCCAATTTCCAACACCCACGAATAAACGTGAATATCAAAGAGGGACAAGAATTTCCGGCAAACGGCCCCGACCGCCGTCCGCGCGGCCGTTTCGCGGGCGCTGGCTCGCTCCAAAATATCCCGGATGTCGGAACGGTTGAATTTAATAACCCCCGCCAAATCCGCATGCCCCGGCCGCGGCCGGAGGACGGCCACCTTTTCGTCGTAATCCTCGAACCGGATGGACATGATCTTCTCCCAATTCACCCAGTCCTTATTTTTAATGGCCATGGTGATGGGATCCCCCAGCGTTTCCCCGAAGCGCACCCCCGAGAGGAATTCCACGGCATCTTTCTCAATGTGCCGAAGGCGCTCCCCCCGCCCAAAGGTGTGCTGCCGCCGGAGGAGGTCCTCATTCACATCACTTTCGGTTAAAGGAACCCCCGCTGGAATGCCTTCCAGAATCGCCGTCAATCCTTTCCCGTGTGACTCACCTGCTGTCAGATACCGTATGGCCATATCTCATTTATACCTTTTTCTCTCCGCTCACATAAGACCTTCAACGGCTTTTGCGTCAATCCCGCGAAAGGGCCTCTTGGAGGGCATGACGCATGACCTCAACAGGAGCATCGGTGCCGGTCCACAAGCGGAAGGACTCGACCCCTTGGTATAGAAGCATGCCCAATCCGCCGCATACGCGGGCCCCCGCGGCCTTGGCGGTTTTCATGAAGACGGTGTCACGATGATAAATGACATCAAAAACAGCCTGTCCGAAATAGAATTTTAACTCCGGATGGGGAAGTCCATCCCCGGCCGAAAGCCCGACCGACGTCGCGTTGACGACCAGATCCGCCTCCTTCAGGGCCTTTGGGATATCCCTGTCGATGGAACCCGCTAGAGGAATGATGACGCCCGATTCCTCTTCCCATGGTCCCCGATCCCGCTCCATGCTTCTGTTCCACCAATAAATTTTGCCGGCCTTCAATTCCAAAAGCTTTTCCACGATCACACGCCCCGTACCGCCCGCCCCCAAAACCAGGGCGGTCTTCCCGGCGGCATCAAATCCCAGATCGTTGCGGAGCGCCGCTTGAAATCCCACGCCGTCCGTATTAAATCCCTGGGCCCCCGTCGGACCAAACGTAATGGTATTGATCGCCCCGACTCGCTTGGCAAAGGGATGGAGGTGATCCACCACACGGCAGGCCGAGACTTTGTGAGGGATCGTGACATTAAGCCCCCGCAACTTGAAACGACGGGCCAAGGCGAGAGCTTCATCCAACTGTTCCGGGATTACCCGGAAGGCGTGATACCGCGGCGATGCCCCCCGCCGGGACATCAGGGACTGCCGCCACACTTTGAAAGCCGCATTCTGCATGACCGGGGACAAGGTGTGCGCAATCGGATCGCCAATGATCCCGACGTCCCCGGGGCGGGCTCTCTCAAACTGTTTATGAAGCGATCTGTAAACCATAAAATTTTCGCGCCCATCGTCATTCCGGCGAAAGCCGGAATCCAGGCTTTAAACCAGTCTTAAAAGAATGTTTAAGACTGGATACCGGCTTGCGCCGGTATGACGAATCAGGTCGTCACAAATTTTTAACTCCCCGCAACCGTCATCTCCGAAATCAAAAGACTGGGAGCTCCGAAGGGACCAACCCATGTCAGATCCCTCCCAACGCCTTCACTCTTTTCAAACACATCCAACAGGCGACCGGATAAGGTGACCCCCCGCACGGGGCGCACGAGGCGGCCCCTCCGGTATAGAAATCCGGCCGCCCCCAGGGAAAAGTCGCCCGTGATGGGATTGGCCATGTGAAGCCCCATCACATCCCGTACCAAAAATACCTTTTCGTAAGAGCAAAGCAAATCCTCACGAGCGGCATTTCCCGGCATGATAAAGAAATTGGTCGGCTCCGGCGCCGGGTGAGAGGAGAGAGCCGCCTTCAAACCATGGCCGTTGGACTCCACCCCGGCCCGATGGGCGGAGCGCAAATCATAGAAGAAATTTTTAAGCACGCCCCGATCAATCACCGGCAATTTTCGATGCGGCACGCCTTCATCATCAAAGGGGGCACTGGCCACACCCCTTGGCTGGAGCGGATCATCGATCATCGTGATCCTCTCGGAACAAACCTTCTCCCCCAAACGGTCCCGAAGAAACGACCGGTTGTACTGCACGGCTTCGGCGGAGAGGGCGGTCCCCCACAAATGCAAAAACATGGCCCCCACCCGGGGATGAAGAAGGACCGTCATCTTTCCCGACGGAAGGGATCGTCCCCCCACCGAGGAGGCCCCAAACGCCGCCACCTCGACGGCCGTCTCCTCCAGGGACAAATCCCGGGCGAACCGGCACTCGCTCATGTCCCAGGCGGCTTCCGCCGTGTGATCCTCGCCGGCCAAGAGTTCAATCGAAAACGCCGCACTCGAAAATTCTTTTGACAAGGAAAGCCCATAACTATTGACGAGGCCATGGCGGCTCCGCGCCTCTTCATAACGCATCTTCACAACTTTTTTAATCCTTTTATCCTGGCGAAGAAGCTGCCTCTCCAGCCGCCTCAATCGATCTGTTATATCCGGGGCCGGGGTGGAAAAAAGGGTTTTGTCTGCGGGAATGGCGTCGGGATATCGTGCCAGCGGCCGAATGATCTTACGATGAGGGTCCCGCAGTGTCAGGCGGGCGATCTCCGCCGCCCTCGACACTAAGTCTACGAGCCGGTTCCCTGTCAGGTGGCGTGAACTGAGAACACCCTCTCCCCCGTCCCTTAACACACGGACGCAATAACCTTTGGTGGAGGAGACATGTTGGACATGGGGCTTCCCATCGCCCCATCCGACCGAACGCCCCCGCTCCTCCTGGATATCGATTTGGACATTGGTCCCGCGAGTGAGGGAGATTTTTCCGATCGCATTCGAAAGGAGCCGGCACTCGTCGTGGAGATCGATCACAAAAGGATATTCCTAGTGGGTCTTATTTTTCGTCGACTCTTGAGTTGGGATAACTCGTCCGAGAAAATGTTTTGGTTGCAGGCGCAAAATCGCTTGAACGGCCAGGCCGGCCTTTTTCTTATCTCCACTCGCCCACCACGATTGCGCCAACAACTCCCACGCCTCAAGATTTTTGGGGTTGGAACGGACAAGAACTTTGCAGCGGTTGACAACCCCCCTGTAACGGCGGGCCTTGAATTCGTTCCGGGCCTGTTCCAGCATGGCGGAGGCAATGCGCGGTTTCACCACGGGTGTTTCGGACCACTGCTCCAAGCCGGAGTACAGGGCGACGGCTCCGAGAATCAACAATAGAACCGCCACCCGCTGCCCGGAAAAAAGGACGTGCTGGTCCGTAAACACGCGCTCGCGCATCCAGGCATTGAACCGGAGGACGAGCCCCGACCGGTACATCACAATCCAGGCCAGGCACAGGGCCAAAATCCCCAGGGCAATTTTTAAATAGATCATGAGCACCTTGATGATAAGAAAGATTTGTGCACTTTGTCATCTTGCAAGGGCGGCCGAAGGATGTTACATGCAAATTGAGACGTGCTTAACGTCGTGACGGAAGGATCTTTCAAATGAGGCAGGAACCGCCCAATGGGGCCGGTCGGGCAAGCAGAGCCTCCTGTTCGCAATACGAACTCATATATTCATTCGGAGGCACTCCATGTCGAAAATTGACATCATCGGCACCCCCTCTTTGATCGCCAACGAAGGCGACTTCCTAAGACACTTGAACGGCCTCGCGAAAAAAGACCCCCCCAGCCCTTTCTTCGTCGTCATCATCCAAATCGCCAACATGGACATTTTTCGCAGACGCCGGGCTCCGGATGTTGTGTCCGGCTTTTTCAATGAACTGGGTCACGCCCTCCGGCGGGCCATCCATCCGTCCCAATGCGTGGGCCGCTATCGAAACGGCTTCGGGATCATCTTCGAAGTGGCCAACATGGGCGTTGTGGACACCATTGCCAACCAACTCCTTACTCTCATCGTCCACGTCATCCGGAAGGGGAAATACAACGACCTCTCCGGGCGCTGGTCCGATATCATTTACCAGTTTCTCCATCCCAACAATCCCGGTACCCTCGTCCCCCAAATTGGATGGGCCGTCTTCCCCCGCGATGGAATCACATCCGACGCCGTTCTCACTAGAGCCCTCCGCCACATCCAAGAACTCGCCAGGTAAAAAAACAAGCCCTCCGCAAAAATCCTGCGAATATCTCGATATTGTCACAGCAATGACATAAACTATTTTTAGACTGAAAACGTAAAATTGCGGGGTGTGGAAAAAACATGATTCGGATTAAATTTTTTCTGGCCAGTTTCTGCATATGCCTTATTTTTATCGGAGGGGTGGGCCGCCAAACGGTCAAAGCGGCTCAAACCGATTTCTTTCTCGTGCTGGAGGAAGGAACGCCCTTCGTCGAATGGACCCGGTCCCTTGAAAAAAGCGGCACCCGGATCCGCCAACGCGTGCCTCCTAGAATCATCATCGCTTCTTTCCCTGAGTCCTCTCAGCCTTCTGATTTTAAAGGGGTTATGTCGGCTTATTCCGGGCCGGTTTCCATCGAAAGCCTTAAAGGATTCGGCCCTTCCGCCGTGGCCGCCGGTCTTCAGTGGAACCGAAATCTCGTCGGAGGAGCACAAAAAGAAGGCCGCCACGCTTTCGGGACCATGAGCGCTCAAGTCGCCCAGGAATCGCTCCCTTCTCCAAAAAAGATCACCCTTTCCCTTCGTCCGGACACTGTTTTTGTATCGTGGCAACCGGTGGAAGGAGCCCTCTTCTATCAGGTCCATTTACTCACCGATCCGACGGTGAACATCCCTGGTTTTCAATCGGCCACCGACCGGCCGGACATTCTCTTGCCCCTGCCCGAAGGCGATGGGCCCCGGCGGATTATTCTTCGCGTCCGGGCCGGCGATCAACTGGTGCATGAAGGAAACACGATTGAACTCAAAGGCGCCTGGTCAGAAACATCCCTCACCGTCCCCGCTTTTAAACCCACCGAAACGCTTTCCCCTCCTCAGCCGACCTCCCCCGTCGACGGTTACGAGTCGGAAGGCTTGCTTGTCATCCTCGAATGGACGAAAAAAGAGGGAGAAAAAGTCCGGTTACAACTCGCTCCCAAAGAATCCTTCACCCCGACGCTCCTCGATCAGATCATTGAGGCCGGCGAATTCACGGTCCCGTCGAGCCTGTTGGCGGTCGGCCAAACGGTCCATTGGCGCATCAAAGTCTGGGGGGACAAATCCAGCCCCTGGTCCAAGATAAGACGGTTTAAAACGGCCTCGCCAACGAGCATCCCGAATGACATGCTTATCAATCCGGAGGCGCCCAAATGAGGACGGGCTTAAAAATCATCATCGCTACAAGCCTCCTTTTAGGGGTTCTCGGCCGGGCCCAGGCGACCCTTTACTCCGTCGGACTCGACAAGAATAACTACACCACCGACTTTATGATCGGACAGGCGGTGGTTGCGATCATTTTCCCGGAGTCCGATGGATCAAACGATCCTGACTCCGAGACCTGGTCGGACGACAGGAAGGCTCAGGTGATCGGCAAAATCATGGCCGCCCACAGTTGGTGGGCGAAGCAAAATCCCCGGGGCCTTTTAAATTTCACGTATGTGATACGAACGGTTCCCACCAAATACGAACCCATCACCCGCCCCTACTATCAGGAGTCCCTGTGGATTCCCGATGTGCTGGAAAAACTGGGGTATCCCGGCAGCCGCTTCTCCGCTTGCAAGAACTACATCAACGCCCTCAGGGAAGAATACAATGCCGACTGGGGCTTCCTCATTTTCGTCGTCGACAGTTTAAACGACACCAACGGCAAACTGGCCGACGGTTATTTCGCCTACGCTTACCTGGGTGGGCCCTTCATGGTGATGACGTACGATAATGCCGGCTACGGCATCGGCAACATGGATGTCGTCTGCGCTCATGAAACCGGGCACATTTTCTACGCGCTCGATCAGTATGCGGGAGCCAGTTCACCTTCGGACACCTCGAGCGGCTATTTTCCGACGATCAACGGCAATCACGTCTATTCGGCCATTGCGACCGAGCCCAACTCCATCATGAGAGGAGGCCTGCGCTGGGGCCTGGACGATTGGGCTCGCCAAATGGTGGGATGGCGGGACCTGGACAATAATGGCCTCGAAGATATCCTCGACCAAAATCCCTCGGTGAACGTCTCAAAAGAGATGTCCCAAGCCGCCGCCGGGAAATCCAAGTTGACGGGGCAGGCAGCGGTCCTTGTCCTGCCCCGACAAGAAAACAAGCAAGGCTACGGCTTTACCCTGAACACCATTGCCAAGGTCCAGTTCCGGTTTGGCACGGGCGAGTGGGCCGAAGCGCAGGCCGCCGACGGTGCCTTTGACAACCCGACGGAGTCCTTTGTCATTGAATTCCCCTCGCCCATGGCCGCTCAAGCCATCAACATCCAATCGCTCGAAGTGCGCGCCCTCACCGATTACGTCCTCAACACACCGCCCACTCCCGGGACGAGTGGCAGCGTGCGACGGCGATCGGCCGGCGCCGCCTCCCTCGCCGAGGCGCACGCGTATCCAAATCCGTTCAAACCCCGCTCCAACCTGGGTCACACCGAGATCACCTTCACGGGCCTCACCTCCGGTGCGCGCGTGCAAGTCTTCACTCCCGCGGGAGAGCCAGTGTATGATGCCACCACCGACGATAACGGATCCTCCCTCTCCTGGCGCGGCGTCGACAAAGACGGATCCATCGTCGCCAGCGGCGTCTACTTTTATCTCATCACCGATCCCACCGGCCACAAAAGAGAAGGCAAGCTCACCATCCTCCGATAGATCCTGAATCCGCCGCCCTTTAAGAAACACACTTAAAAATCAACCTGTTTGATCCTCTTGTCACTTTGTTGCCCAATTAAAGTTTCTTAGTCGTTTCTCCTAGAAGTCACCTTCCTGTCACAGCTCCGACGTAGGCTAGGAGCATGAAAAGGGAACTGGTCAAAATCATCGTGACAGGAGTGGTGGGAGCCGCATTCCTCTCGACGATACCGATGCCCTCTTATGCCGCCGGCACCTCGGCCGCCCAATTCCTCAAGCTTGGAGCGGGGGCGCGGGCCGCCGGCATGGCGGATGCCTTCGCCGCCATCGCCGACGATGTCACGGCCGGCTACTGGAATCCCGCCGGCCTAAGCCAGATCACCAAGCCGCAGCTTTCCGTCATGCAGAACAGCTATCTCGTTGACACGCAATATCAATATTTGGGAGCAGCCTGTCCCGTTGGGAAAAGCGCTTTAGGAATCGCCCTTTACCGGATGGACTACGGCACCATGGACCGCTACACGGCGGCCGACGTCAAGGACGGTTCCTTTAGCGCGGGGTCAATGGCGGGGAGTTTCACCTTCGGAAGCTCGATGGCCGAAGGACTCCGCTATGGAATCACCGCAAAAGTCATTCGGGAATCCCTCGAAAACACCAGCCAGACCGGCATGGCCACCGATGCCGGACTCCTGATAGAAAGAGGGCTTTATCGCTTCGGATTGGCCATCCAACACATGGGCCCGAAAATGAAATTTGTCCAGGACGAATTCGCCCTTCCGCTCACGGTGCGGTTGGGATCCGCCACCCGGCTCTTCCAAGAAAAACTCCTCGTCGGTCTGGACATCGTCAAGCCCAATGACAACGACGCCGCCCTTCAAAGCGGCATCGAATACAAAGCTTCAGAGGTTCTTTTCTTAAGAACGGGATACAAATTCCAGACAGGAAACGCCTTGGATGTCGAAGGGATCACGGGTCTGACCGGGGGGATTGGAACCAAGTTCGGACTCTTCAACCTGGACTATGCTTTCGTCCCGTTCGGAGAACTCGGAAACACCCACCGAATCTCACTTATGGTCACTTTCGACTGACCTTAAAGTAAAAACAAACAGTTAACATAAGATAATTCCTGCCTATAAAAAACCATACATAAAATCAGCCCGTTTATTGTGTGAATTATTTGTGACAGCCTTGAATTTCGGTGAAACCTGGCTTATCCTTATATCATGAAGTTAACAGCAGAATCAAAATTTAAGAAAGTGGCCTTTTTGTGCCTGTTTTTGTCCCCTGCGCTAATGGCATCGTTTGAACCTTTGCCTGTCGGTGGCCGGGCGGCAGGGATGGCCGAGGCCTATTCTGCCATTGCCGATGATATATACGCGATTTATTATAATCCTGCTGGCATCCTCCAAATGAGCCGCCCCGAACTGGGGACCTACTACTCCCGCCTTTTCATGGGACTTACCGACAACTCTGAGGTGAGCCGGACATTTGTCGGCTATGGCCAACCGTTGGGGAAGTCCGGCCGTTGGGGCGGCATCGGTGCCAGTTACCTCTCTCTGAACTTACCGGGTTTGTACAAAGAAGAAACCTTCGGTGTGACTTACGGACGGGAATACGCGCGCCTGTGGAACTTCGGCGGGAACCTCAAGTTGCTCCGGAAATCCATCGGATCCGACGAATACACCAACAACGCCATTAATCCCGAAACAGGCATGGCGACGGGCGCCGCCGACCCGGTTCTGGCCGCCGGCCGTTCCGAATCCGCCATCGCCTTGGACCTGGGCCTTCAATACCGTTTTGCCCGGGCTTACGCCTTCGGCGCGGCCGCCCGGAATGTCAATTCTCCCGACGTGGGGCTCGGCGGCGGCACCGACCGGGCGCCGGCTGTTTACTCCCTGGCCCTTGCGCGAAAATTGAGAACGGGCTCCCTCGACGTCGAACTTTTAAATTGGAAATCCATCGACACCAACACCCGTTTCTCCATCGGTGGAGAAACCTGGTTTAAAAACGGATTTGGCCTCCGCGCCGGAGGGGCCTTCGGTTCAAGAAATTACTCCGCCCTATCGGTGGGCGGATCCTACAAGATGGAATCCATCCAGCTCGACTACGCCATGGTCTATCCCCTGGAGGGCGTCCAGGGGACCATCGGCATGCAGCAAGTGTCTCTGACGGTTCGCCTCGGCAAACCGCCGGTGGATCCCCTCGAGAAACAACTGATTCAGGAAAAAGAGGAGAGGATCCGCGCCGAAACCGAGGCCCGCTATGCCAAGGCGGAAAGCGACCGCCTGAAGAAACAGCTCTACTCCCTCACCGCCGAGAAGACAGCGGCCCAGCAGGCCCGCGAGGAAAAAACCGCCCAGCAGGCGCTCACGGAGGCCGAGTCCCAGAAGACCCGGCAGGCCCGCCAAGATATGACGGCCAAAGATTCCGAGAGCCGGAGGATCTTCAATGAATACACCCAGGCCCTGGCGGATTACAACACCAGCGTCCGCTCCGGCTTAAGCCTCACGGAGAAGAAAAAGGCCCTCCAGAAGATTTTGGCGAGGTTTAAAGACTCGGGCGTTGACACCGCCACGATCGTCCGCGAACTGAAATCCTTGGACGTCGAGGAAGCCCGGGCGAAGAAAGATTTTGAAATGTCGATGAACTTCTATCGCCGGCTCGTGCAGCAAGGGGCCAGCGCGGACGACCGCCGCGGGATGCTGCGCCGTATTATTCAGAAATACAAGGGCATGGGCATTGACATCAAAGCAGCGGAAGACGAGATGAATTTACTGAAATAATTTAAAATGGCTCAAAGGATGTGAAGGATGACATACCCACGCACGCTGATCGCTCTCACGCTGGCCGCTCTCGTCGGTGTTGGCACAACCCTCCCGTTGACGGCCGGTCAGTCTCTCGGAGGAATCACCTTGAACGAGGTCGCGCCGCGGGTCATCACACCCAATAATGACTTGTTCAACGACGTCGTTTTTTTCCGATTCGACACTCCCCTCTCCGGATTGCCGGTTGAAACGGCCGTCTACGACATCAACGGCGCCAAGGTGGGGGCCCTCACCGTCGACGCATCCGAAACCGCTCTTAAATGGGATGGGAAAGACGACTCCAACGTTGTCGTCCCCGCCGGCATCTATATCTACTCCATCAAGATCGGCAAGAGCCGGGCCACCGGCACCGTTGTTGTCGCTCGGTAATCTTCCTTCGATCTTCCTCCCCTCTCCCCTTGATTCTCTTTGCGCTTCCTTTATCCTTTTGGCACGATGTAATAAAGGGGTCAAGTCGCGACATGCGACATTTCCGTATAAATAGAATATGGTGAACCGCCGTTTTAGAAATGTCGCATGTCGCGACTTGACCCCTTTATTGGTCTTTGCCCTCCTTTTTGCGGCCCCGGTCCAAGCCGCCAAGCCGAAGCGACCGATCATCTCCCGCATTACCCTGCGAACGAGCGACATTTTCAACACGAAAACCAACCCCTATCTAAACCGATTTCCTTATTCCTGGATCAACGCCCTCCACATTGAAACCAAAGAGGACATTATCCGGCGTGAACTCCTTTTCAAAGTGGGGGACCATTTGGATCCTTTCCTCATCAAAGAAACCGAGCGAAACCTGCGCGCCCTCTCCTTCATCCGGACCGCGCGCATCGCCCAGTTCCCCCAGCGGGATGGGATGGTGGCCCTGGTGGTTTTTTCCGCCGATTCTTGGACCACGGAGCCTCAGATCAATCTGGGGGGGCAGAACGCCGTGGATACGGTGGAATTCGGGTTCAAAGAGAAAAATTTCCTCGGCTATGGAAAAACGGTGGAGGCGTTCTACAAAAGCGAACCCGACAACATCGAACGCAGTTATAAATACTTTGATCCGCGCTTGCTGGGGTCGCGCTGGCAGCTGTCGGCGGAATACATCAATTTCTCCAAGGGGAAGGAGACGAACTTCATGACGGAACGCCCCTACTTTTCCGCCGACACCCGGTGGGGATCCCGCCTGTCGCACGTTGAACGGACCGAGGTCCTCGACCAGTTTGAAAACCATGTCAAAGTGTCCGAGTTTGAGCAAACCGCCACCACGGATGAAGCTTACCTCGGCACCAAACTGGGGGGCGGACGGGAACTCGTCGCCCGATCCGGCCTGCGGTTTAAAATGGATAGAAAAGAATATGAGGCGATTGAAAAGACAACGGCGTCCCAGGCTATTCCCGCCAAAAATGATTTCCAAACCTTCTTCCTGGACACGGAAATTCTCCGGAACCGTTACGTCGAACTCACCCGTGTTGAAAAGATGACCCGGGTTGAAGACATTAACCTGGGCCCCAAGCTGAACATTTCCCCCGGCTATTCCCCCCGACGGCTGACCGGCAAATCGGATGTCTCCCATCTGGAAGCCACCTACGATCATCGATTCCTCTTCGACCGCACGAATCTTTTGGAAACACATTTTGCCATGAGCGGCCGGGAGGTGTTTTCCGTGCCTCAAAATGAGCGGTTTAAAATCTACGGGAAGTTCTTTTACCGGGAGCAGTCATGGCAAACGCTGGTGGTGCACTCGCGGATGGAATGGGGCTATTATTTGGACGCCGACAACAACATCACCTTGGGCAGCGACAACGGACTGCGCGCCTACAAAAAGGATGAGTTTGTCGGGAACAAAAGCTGGGTTTTTAATCTCGAAGACCGCTTCTATTTCTGGAGCGACGTGCTCGAACTTTTTTCCGTTGGGGCCGTGGCATTTTACGACGCGGGGACCGCCTGGCCCCAGGGAAAGCCGGTGGCGATCTCCGATATCTGCAGCTCCATTGGCGCGGGTTTTCGGCTGGCGATCACGAAATCGTCGAACGAACCGATCCTACGATTTGATGTGGCCTACCGGATGCAACACTCGCCGAGCGACACAGACCGCTGGGTCTTTTCTTTTGGTTCCAAACAAACCTTTTAGGGATTCCCTAGGAGCTGCCCATGTAGGCGTAGGCCTGGCGGCCCACGGAGGCGATGATGCGCTTGGCCTTGCGGTAGTTGCCGTTTTGGCCGGTGAGAACACAGATGACGTAATCCCCTTCCGGGGTGAAAACGATGCCGACGTCATGGCAGTGCCGCCGGAGGAGCCCCGTCTTGTGCGCCAGCTTCCATTCCTTGGGAAGGGGGGCCGCCAGACGATGCCGGTCGTGGGTCCCTTTCATCACTTCAAGCATGAGATCGCTTAACCCGTCGGTGATCAAGCGACGCCGGTAAATCCGATCCAGGAGAAACCCCATTTCGCGTGCCGTCGTGTAATTGTCCTTCTCTGGCTGAAGGCGATCCGCCAGGCTCATCCCGCTTTTGGAAATGCGCGTGGTCTCCAATCCCATCCGTTCGAAACACGTGTTGAGATAATCGAACCCGAGCCGGTCCACGAGGATGGCGGTCGCCGTGTTGTCCGAGCGCGTCATCATTTCATAGATAAGATAAGAAACGGAATAGCGGGAGCCCGGGCCGGACCATTTGAGGGTGCCGGAGCCGGCGCGCCGATGAACCCTTCGCAAAACCAACCTCGTATCAAGGGAAAACGCTCCCTCTTTGATGGCTTGAAAGACCGCCGCCATGATCGGCAGTTTGATGAGGCTGGCGCTGACAAAAGGAACATCGGCATTCCACTCGAAGGTGCGGCCGCTCTTCAAATCCTTGATATAAATGCCCACTTCGCCTTCGTAACTGCGAACGGTGTCCACGATGCCGGTGACCATTTGCGTCCACCGGGCGTCTTCCGTTCTCGGCGGGAGAGCGCCCTCCGGCTTCTTCTTAAGGCTGATGCATAAAAAAAGCCCAATCAGCAAAAGAACCAGCCCCCCCCACCGCCATTGGGTGCCGATGGGGCGCCTCGAGAAATCCGGCAGGGGTTCGAGTTCGGCGAGTCTTTTACGAATTCGTTTTAGCGCGATCATGGCCACTAACTAATGTAACAGCCAAACCGGCAAATGTCCAGGGGGAAGGGGAGACTTGACCCCTTCCTCTTCCTCAGGGGAGGAGAGTCTTAGGTTTAGTGAGGGTAATTTCAATACGCCGGTTCTGCTCCCGCCCTTCGGGCGTGGCGTTATCGGCCACGGGGCGATATTGTGCGAAGGCGGTCAACACCAACAGGGCCGGATCGACGCCGCCCGGATCCTGCAGATAACGCAGAACCGCCGACGCCCGAGCCGCCGCCATATCCCAGTTCGTCGGAAACTTATCCCGGAGTTCGGGTGAAATCACGGTGTCATCGGTGTGGCCGTCCACCCGGACGTAGTACCCTTTGACGTCCCTCAAGTGACGGGCCACTCGATCCAAAATCCTCCGCCCTTCTTCCCGCAAACGAAGCGAGCCAAAATCAAAAAGAACTTTCTTTTCCAGCGCGATGGCGAGCTCGCCGTCGGCCCGGGTGAGGCGAAGCGTCTCGGTCGACACGTCATCCTTGAATTCCTGGCTTAAGGCCGCATGAAGCGCTGCGATGTCCGTGGCGGTTCCGCTCAAGACACTCCAGCCCGTCGTCAATCCCTGGAGATCCTCTTTGAGGGCTCTCGTTTCCAATTCGAGCTCTTGAACCGCCCGACTTAAAAAGCGATTCTCCTTCTCCATTTGCTCGGCCCGGGCTTCCTGATCCCGGCAGCGCTTGATGCGGGATTCGTAGGTGTCGATGGAGACGCACCCGGTCCCCAAAAGAGCGAACAAAACACCAAAGGCCAAATAAGTCTTTATTTAACCAGCCTCTCTTTCTTCAGCCTTAAGAAAATCTCTTTCGTCGACTTCGACTTGTTGAGCGTGTAAAAATGAATGCCCGGAGCCCCTTTTTTCAGCAATTCCCGGCACTGATCAACCGCATACGCGATCCCTTCCTGCACCACAGCGTCCTTGTTGGTTTGGACCTTTTCCAACTTTTTCAGAAGGGATGGCGGAATTTTGGCGCCGCAAACGGTGGTAAACCTTTTGATCTGCTCCACGTCAGTGATGGGCATGATGCCGGGAATGACCGGCACAGAGACGCCCTGCTCCTGAAGCCGGCGCACAAAATGAAAATAATCCCGGTTGTCGAAAAAAAGCTGCGTGATGACAAACTCGCCGCCTTTCCCAACCTTGCCCTTGAGATGGGCCATGTCTTCCTCAAGGGAGGGAGCCTCCGGGTGCTTTTCCGGATAGCCCGCCACGCCGATGCAGAACGAAAAATGCGCCTTAATAAAGGCGACGAGATCCGCAGCGTAACGAAACCCATCGGGAGCCGGCACGAACCGGGATTCTCCCCGGGGCGGATCGCCGCGCAAGGCCAGTACATTTTCGATGCCGGCGGAATACAACTCCTTTAAAATGACGTGGAGTTCGATGAGGCTGTGCCCCACGCAGGTCAAGTGCGCCATGGTCTCCAACCCAATCTTATGCTTGATGTCGGAAACGAGGGCGATGGTCTTCTGGCGGGTGCTTCCCCCCGCCCCGTAGGTCATGGAGACGAAGGAGGGAGAGAGGTCTTTTAAGGCCCCGAGGACTTCCACCAAATTCTTGGATCCCTCATCATTTCGAGGCGGGAAAAATTCGAAGGAAACGACGGGCCTTTTTGTCCGAAGCAATTCCACGATTTTCATGGCTCGAGGATTCTACCCAAAAAGGGGTCAAGTCGCGACATGCGACATTTCTAAAACCGTGGCTCAACATATTCTATTCATACAGAAATGTCGCATGTCGCGACTTGACCCCTTAACCCGGTTCGTTGGGAACCATCGGTTGGGCCGTCGCCATGAAGGCTTCGGTAAATTTGTCTTTTCGGGACGTCTTCTTTTCCTTCTTCAAATGAAGGACGAGAGATGTTTCGATGCAATCTTCCGGGAAATAGGCGCAACGAACGCACTCCGTCCACACTTTGTGGGGAAGGCTGCTTTTTTTGGCCCGCTTGAAACCAAATTTTTTAAAAAGACCTTCGCGGATGGTGAGGGTGAAAAGGGTGCGAACGCCGAGCCGCTGGGCTTCCTCAATGACGGTCTTCAGCAGCCACCGCCCCAGCCCCTGACGCTGGGAATCCGGCCTCACCGCCAAGGCCTTGACCTCGGCCAACCCCTCCCACGTGACATAAAGGGCGCAGCAGCCGACGACCGTCTTCTCTTTCACAATGACAAAAAACTGCTGAAGGTTCTCGTATATCTCGGACAACGACCGCGGCAAAAGTTCCCGCCGGTCGGCGTAAAAATTAAGAAGACGGTGGAGGGACCTTACATCCTCCATGCGGGCTTTTCGAAGTTGATAGAACTTTTTCATACCGATTTGACGGGAACTCCTGCTTCCGAGGGCACGGGTGAAAATCCTTTGATCTGGGACAGGAAGGCGCCGGCACTCCGCTGGGCTTCTTCATTCGCCGCGAAACGAGTCTCGCGGTAGCCCCGCACCTTTTCAACGACGGTCAAGGCGTCAACAAAGTGATGGTAGTCTTCGGGGGATTGGAAATACATGAATCGATCGACGAGGGAGATATACCAATCCCGAAACTCCTTTTCTTTTCGGTGCCACCCGGGCAAAAGAACCCTCAAGAATTTCGCACTGGCCATGAGATACAGCATCCAATCGCTGGTGTTCACATCGAACTCCAGATTCATCCCGAAAACGGTGAAGCGCGGCCGGTTGAAATGCAGATAGGTCACCTTGTCGCCGTTCGAAAAGTCGATCTTATAGCGTTCACGGTCGCGCTCGTACTTCTCCGGCGACACCAACAGCTGTGCCACCCAGATCTCATCTTTGATCGCCATGCACTTATAAAGGTTGGCGATAACGGCGCTGGTAGCGCGGAAACCAAACCGCTCCTGGTCTTTTCGATAGGTGTTCCACACGCGCACGACATACGCGTGGGCCAGCTTCGCCCCCCCGTATCGCAGCAGATCGTAAACGGTACGCGCCATGAGGACGCCGCTTTCCCGCGGCAAATCGATCCAACGATGCACCTGATCCATCAGGTTCCGGTACTCCCGGGCCCAGCGCGCTCCAAAAAGAAGCGAGGTCCGGGCCAAATAACCTGAGTTTTTTTCCACGACCTCCGCTAAGGTTTCGTAACGGAATGTCGGCCTCAAAAATTCCGGAGTAACCGCCACGGACCGCCCGATGGAAAAAGCCCTGAAATTGACCTCCACATCCTCCGGGCGGACGCTCTCCCGGACGGCGGCAAAAATATTTTCCTGACTCAAGGGAATCCACCCTTTCTGGTAGGCCGCCCCCAATATCACCATGTTGGCGTAGAGCTTCGACCCGCAGTATTTTTCCGACACGTGTGAAAAATCGAAGGAGAAATATCCCTCCGGCCGGATTTTGGCCGTAATCACCGTTTCCAGCTTCTGGGGATCAAAATCGCCGCGCCCCATGAGGGAGAGCACCGTCTCGTTTTTATGCGTGTTGACGATGGCATGAGTCCGTACGGGATGGGCCACCCGCAAATTCAGCTTGGCGTCCAGCGCCCGGGCCGCCTCCAGGAGGTCGATCCCGATCAAAAGGTCGGCCTTTCCGTAAGGAATCACCGGAGAAAACACAGGTCCCCGCTTGGAAAAAACGAGGTGTCCATACACGCCGCCGTTGCGGATGGCCAGGCCTTTTTTATCGAGAAAACTGACCTCATAGCCCTGTTTCATCGCGGCTCTCACCAAAACCGCGTTGACGATCCCCGCTCCCATCCCTCCCACCGCCGCCGTATAGGCCGACCACCGCGGGCTTTTCATCTCCGTCGCAGGGACAGGCAGCCGGGCCTCATCGATTTCCAACTCTTCTTTTTTCTGTGGCGGGGCCACCCGCTTGATGGTGATCTTCTCGAACGAGGGACACGCCTTCACCCGGGCGCAGGCCCCGTCATTCACGCAGGTGGACAAATCCGTCCGGATCTTGCGGCCGTAAGGGGTCTCTTCGATGGTGAGACCGGGGCACCCTGTCTCGGTGGTGCAGCGCAAGCAGTATTCGCACGCCTCCGGCACGACGCTGATGATCTCCTCCCGATTGAGGAACCCCTTCTTCTGCAGGATCCTTTTCTTTTCAAGATTCAACCGGCGGTGCAGGGTGATGGCGCATTCTTTGTCCGCAATGATGACCTTGACGCCGGGCTGAAGAACCGCTTCCTCCACGAGCCTCTGATACGATGTGCGATCCCCCGGATTGGCCCGGCGCAAGAACACCCCTTCCGGGATCATGCCCCGCACCACGCTCTCAATATCCTGCATCGCCGTCGGCCGGCCCATGAGATCGACGGGGTTGCCCGGGGTAGGCTGGTGGCCGGTCATGGCCGTGGTTTTGTTGTCGAGAATGATAAAGGTGATGTTTTGGTTGTTTTTAATCGCATCCGAGATGGCGATAAGGCCGGAGTGGAAAAAGGTTGAATCTCCCAGGAAAACAACCTGCTGATTGGCAACAAAAGGCGACATCCCCGCCCCGGTGCCCCCGCCCAGACCCATCCCCGAATAATTTTGCATGAGGCCCTCGAACGGAGCGAACTGAAGCATCGAATGGCAGCCGGATTCCCCGTGGAAAATAAGATCCGTGGAGGGCAAGGCCTCCATGAATTTATTCTTCATGGAAAGGCACACGGCGGCGGAATCCCGGTGAGGGCAGCCCGGACAAAAGGTGGGGGTGCGCGGCGGAACATCGTAGGAGTCGGATTGCGTGTGGTGCATCTCCTCCAACTCCTTTTCGATCTGGTCGACCTGAAGCGTCGGGAAGTACTCCTTCCACTTGAGGAAGGCCGGTCCCAACACTTCCAAAACGACAGAGACGTTTAAGCCCCGCGCGGCAGGGAATCCGGGCTCATTGTTCGGAAACTTCTTTCCCCAGAGGGCCGGCGGCTTCGGCAGCCTCCCGTCCTGCTTTAATTGCACAAGAATCTCGGCCACCTGCTCTTCGATGAAGCCCCGTTTCTCCTCCACAACCACCAGGTGCTCCACATGATTCGCAAGGGAGAGGACCGCCTCCGCATCAAGAGGGTAAATCATCCCCAATTTGAGAACCGGCGTGCGATCCCAGAGGCCGATCATGCGGAGCACTTCTTCCAAATAACTGTAAGAGAGCCCCGCCGAAATGAATCCCACCGGCATCCGCACGCGCTTTGGCCCGAGACTTTTATTGAGATTTAATTCCCTGACGCGCTGGAGGAGGCGAGACATCCGCTCTTTCAAGGTCGCTTCACGCCACGAGGTGTGGGGCGGAATCAAAACGGTATCGCTGATTTTTACGTCCGCGCTCGAAAGCATGGTTTTGGCGCGTGCGCTGAGCGGGAGTTCCGGGTGGGGCCCGACTTTTACCGCCCCCCCGCCGTCCACCTGATTGGTCGTCAACAAATAGGTGAGATAGAGATCGGACGCCCCCGAAAGATCAAAGGCGGCAGAGATCCAATCCTTGAGCTCCTGGAAGGTCGCCGGTTCCAGCAAAGGCATATGGAGGTGCTTGGAAAGATATCGGGAGTCGGAATTGATTTGGGTTGTCTCGTTCCACGGGTCGTCGCCGACGACACAGACAGCGCCTCCTTCCCGGTGGCGCGTCTCCATGAGGTTTCCAATCGCCAGACCGTCCGCCGCCACATGCATCCCGACGGATTTCATCACCGCCATCGCCCGCAGACCCGCCTGGCGGGCTCCATTAAGGCGAGCCGCCGCGAGGGCTTCGTTATTGGCAATCTGGGCGACGACGCCTTTTTCCGAGAGATAGGGGGAGACGGCGGAGAGAACTTCAAAAACATCCGAAACGGGCGACCCCGGATAGCCCGTGACCAAGCCCACGCCGGCTTCCAGAGCGCCCTTGACGATGAGTTCATTGCCTGTATAGGCCTCAACGCCGGAGAATTTCAAGAATCGCGGATCCACCCGGTCCCGCCGGAAGGGCGGGGACGAGAGCGGTGGGTCCTTCCGCTTGAAAAGGGCTGATGGGGAAAAGGTCACTTCATCTCCTTGGGCCGGATCGCCGGGATATAGTAGCGGACGCCGACGGCAAAATCCCCATTAAACCCACCGTTTGGGGTCAATCGCAAAACCGGGGCCACTTCGAAAAAAATCTCCCATGGTGACTTCTGCGGCAGAAAACTCATGCCGATGGGAAAGCGGATGCCCAGTTCCTCCTCGTGTTCAAATAATAGACGCGGCCCGATACCGACATAGAGAGGAAGCTCCTTGTTTTGGACATGCCGGTGAAAGGCATCCTTTCGACTCTCCCCCTCCGGCAACCAATTAAAAATGTGATAGAGAAGTGTCAGGTGGATGTCGAATTCCCCCCGCGCCACGCCCAGGGCGCCGTCAATGGCCGCCTTTTCATCCAGCCAGTATTTGGCCGACAATCCGCTGGGATTTCCCACCATGACGCCATACCCCTGATCCCCGGCCCGCTCCGCGCGGAGAGGGTGAACGCCGACAGACAAAACGACACACATCGCCCACATCGTCATTCCTGCGTAAGCACTCGTCATTCCAGCGAAAGCC
>JAJAPZ010000021.1 GCA_020523905.1 Candidatus Obscuribacterium magneticum | reverse complement strand
CCAAGGTGTCTTGCAACGTGGTCTGATTGGATCCCTCCGGGCCCACCGGAAAATTGGCCAAATTGTTGGCGTAATAAATGTTCAGAGCGGATCGGATAATACCCAGTTTCGATTTTACATCCGCGTCTTTGGATGTCTGAATCATACTGTTAAACCTCGGACTGACAACGGCGGCCAAAATGCCGATGATGGCGACAATGATCATCAATTCCACCAAGGTAAATCCATCGATGTTTTTTAATCTCATAGTCAGCTGTTAAAACGGCGTGGGCATTATTTCTTCCCACTTATCAATATAGATTTCGCTGGCCAGCGTTCTGATCTCCAAATTGGGATCATAAAAAATTTCGAACTTGCCGCTGGTGATGGAAGCTGTTTTTGATAGGGCGATGGCCCCATGGACGACCTGGGTATTGGTAACACCTCCCGCCAGCTCGGTCCCGACGTATATAAAACCTTTGACAGACACCCTCTTTCCGCCGGCCCCTCCCGATGTGGTCCCAAAAGTGAAGGATTTATACGTCGCCAATCCCCCATCCCCCGGAAATTCGTCCTGAGCCACCGTATCTCCGAAGGCCGATGCTCCCGTTGCATCTTTCCTTATGGGGCAATTTCTCTGATATTCCTGAGTTCCCGTGGTGGGGGTGACGCTGTAATTCCCCTGGCCGGCGGTGTTGTCTCCGTTCAACGTGATCTTTTTCATGGCGATGATGATCCCTTGAATAAACTTATTGTTTCCCTGTAACGTCACGTTGCCATCAAAAAAATATATTTTCCCCGGCGTGGTCACAAGCGACGCAAACGTCGTCGCCGTGCTATAGTAGGTCCCGAGGGCCGCCGCCGATGCCCGGTAGAAATCAAAGTCCGGTGTTACAATCGGGGAAACATTCGCATAGGCGTAGTATTCCAAATTGTCCGAGTTTGGGCTTGAGGGATTTTCATCCCGGGTGACATAGACGCCCGTGGAGCTAATAACAGCAATGTTGCCCGCTGCGAATTTTCGGGGATAGAGCTGGTTGATGTCCAAGGTATTTAAATACATATTGCCGGTGGCATAGATGGGGCCCCAGTGAACGGTAAACATGCCGGCTGCACTGCCGCTGTTGACAATCTGATACCCATGGAGGGCCGCGCAAACCTGCGTCCGGCGGGCATACGCGCGAACCGCCTTGTACGTGCCCGCCTTTGAATCCTTGGCCGTACAAATGACAAGCATTTTGTTTCGATCGGGGGTCGACGATATGAGGACTCGATATATCCCATTTTCTTGATTCACGTCCGTGTAGTTTACATCGTTGTTGTAGCCCGTCAATGTGACACCCGAAAGAAGATCGACCCAATGGTCGTTCGTTTCTTTCAACTTCCAGAGGGCGCGTTCCACCCCGGCCGCCGCCAATTGAGAGGCGATGGTGGATTGTTTTTGGGCCACCGACCAATTTGATTCTCTCTCGGTAAGATAATAAAGAAGGGGAATGAGGAGGGAAAGCAACAGCATGGTTAAGACAACGATGGCCAGCGCAAAGCCGCGCTGCTTCATGAGTTCATCACCTTAATCTTTTGTGTGGAGAGGTAAAAATTCTTTGTTAAACCCGCGTAGGTGCCCTTTTCAAAACACACGGCAACGCTCAACAGGCTTTCGTCGGTACTGACGGGATAGCCGAAGGAAACATAACGCAAATTGGAAGCGATGATCCGGTTGTGCGTCACCGAGGTGGGAGAAAGATGATATATCCAGAGATCCCTTCCCAATTGATAAAAGTGGTAGGTATCACCCGAAGGAACGGAAAATTGAATTTTGGAGTAAGGGGGTTGGTTGGCATCCTGCCGGGTCAACACAATGGAATCCTTCGAAGCCTGGCGCAGCAACCCTTCGATAAGCGTCAGCGAAATGCGGGCATCACGCTGGACTTCCGTTCGGGATTCCGTGATCCTCCACAGTTTAAATGTGTTGGTAAAGAGCTGAGGTCCGGTGACGACCAAAACGCCGACAATGGCCACCACGACCATCAGCTCCACGAGGGTAACGCCGTCCTGAGGGCGGCGCTTAAATGAAAACTTCAAATGAATCATTTCCGAGCTATCAAGGCCATGAAAAGTGCCCGTCAGACCGTCCTGCATTGGAGGCCACGGACAGCGTTAACGTCTTGGCTGTTGTCCCAGTGGGGGTTGTGTACCAAGCGATGAGATTATATGTTTTCCCGCCAACAACCGATAACGAATAAGCACCCGAAGCGTCCGTCAACGCCTGGTAGTACTTTGTCCCCCCATTTCTCAAGGCAAAATTGATGTCGGGCGGATTGGTGTCCGAAAGGGTCGTTGTTGAGGCAATGACGCTCACCCCGCTTGGTATGGGGGCGCCGTTATAGGTGGCCGTCCCGGAAATGGTGACAAACGCTCCCGTGATTTGAAAATCCTTCCCGGTTAAATTTTCCCCTTGGGCCAAGGTGACCGTATATTTGGTGGGGGACGTGGTCTGCCCCTCCAACACGACAGGATAGACATCATAGGGATTCCCGATGAGCCGAAGGCCGGAGACGGTGTAATAGCCGGCGCCGTCCGTCATGGCCGTATTCCCGTTGGAATACTGGCCCGCGGCAACGACCGCCACGCCCGGCAATCCATCAACGCCGTTGGTCGTGATCTGGCCGGAGACATAGGCATTTTTCCAAATGTTCAAATCTACGGTATCGACAATAATGCCGGCCTGGATGGAAATGGCATTGGCCGTCACGGCCGTGTTCCAATCGGGGTCGTAAAAATTCGGATTGCCAGTAATGAAATATTCATCTCCCGCCGGCAAGGCGAGCCAATAAATGCCATTGGCGTCACTGAACGCTTGAATACCACCGGGGTCCGCTTGCGCCAGCATGTTGGGGAAAGGCGTCGTCCCATATTGACGTACGGTTCCGGTCACAAATCCGAGGGTTGGCGGTGTGGTGGCCAATATAACGACGAAGTTCGGTCCCCCGGCCGTCACAGTAAAATCTTTCTGTCCCATGGCCGTGGTCGATGTGGCGGACATCGTCCAGCTTCCGACTGCCATGCTCACGGTGAAAAATCCGGAGGCATCGGCAGGAGTGCAACTTGAAATCCCATCATCGGCGCTGACCACCGCCCCGGCAAGCCCCGTCCCACCCTGAGGGACCCTTAAATCCGAATGATTCCGGGGGCTGGCGGTTGAAATCAAGACGAAGTCGCTGTTGTTATTCTGCGTGTCCCAGGCGTTCCCCGCGTTGACGTGAATCCCCGAAGGAGGTGTCATATTGACTGCGGTCGACGTTGAGACCGCTTTTCGAACCAACGTTTTCCCCTGATCAATACCGGGCGATCCGCCCCCCGTATCATAACCGGTTTCTTCGACCGCATCGGCCGGCGGGGGCTGGACACTGTTCCCCCACGAAACGCGGTCAACAATCCCGCCCGATGCATTCTTTAGAATAACCCCCCCCTGTTGAGAGTGGCTTATCAGAGCGGTGTAATAGGCGTCGGCGGCTTTCCCGTCAGGGGCGACTGTCTCCGTTCCGAACTGGCTCCCCAAACACAAGAAATATCCCAGGGCCGGAATCGTGTTGTGTAAATACGTCATGGAGATCACATTGTGGACATCCCATTTGTCAACGTGCACAAAGGTGTATCCGGTGAGGTCCACATCACTATGGGAACCGTTGTAGAGCTCGATATATTCGTCGTCGTTGGTCGCATGCCACTTGCCGTTGATCTGCGAAATGACAACCCCGGAATAAGTGATGACATATCCCGTCACCGTTTTGGCTGTTATCGGAACCATATTAAAGTCTTTCTGATTGTCGCCGTAGTTAAGATTAAATTGAGCGGATGTGAATTCTGAATATCCATATCGATTGGAAATGAGAATCATGGAGGCGTCGGTGGCCTGAAAACTGTAGGTACCGTTGGTGTCGGTGTAGCTCCCCCACCCCGGGTTGCGCCGGGCTTGCACCAAAGCTCCGGCCACCGGCAGCAAGGTCACGGAGTTCTTAACGGTGCCATAGATTCTTTTATCCAATGCTTCCCGGCTGGGGTTGGCCGCCAAATTCGACACCGTCATTTTTTTCAACGATCCATCCGGCCGCTGCCAAATCACGTACACACTAATTCTTTTCAAACCGGTATCCGGATGGGGATAGCCCACATTCTCCACGACGCCCGTCGGCGTGTCTGTTTTCTCAATAAACGTCTTTCGCGTGAAGGAAAGTCCGCCGGTGTGGATGGTTTCGGGAGCATAATATCCATCGTCATATTGGAGAGGGGGTGAGAAAGACGTGTCCAGCACGGCGTGGGAGGTGACCATGATTTGATAAAAGGATTGAGACCGGAGGCTCTCGAGTTTTTCTTGCGCCAGATGGGTTGCCAAGGTCACTTCGCGGGAGATCGCCACCACCTTTCCAAAATTCCCCAAGACGCCGATCATCGACAAAGCGACAGCCGTCATGATGACGCTCGCCACCATGACCTCAACCAAGGTGAATCCGGGGGAGTATAATCTCGTTTTTCTCATACTATTATTATGCGACATGCCCGACGACAACTCAATGACAATGTACTGAAATACATGTGATTTGTGTTATGTAAATTTACATCATAATCTCAGAGAGATTTTAATGTGTGATAAATCACGAGTAACTGTTGAATGTAACCCTGGATAGGGGGCGTTATATATATGTATATTTAGATTACGCCATGAATTTAAAACACCTCTGTCACATGACCGTCCCCCCCCACCGCCGTCGCCAGCACGGTGTCACTCTCATCGAGCTCATGATCACCACCGTCCTCTTTACCGTCGGGGCGCTGGCCTTCATCGGGGCGATGTCAAACATTTCAAAATCCATTTATGTTTCCAAAGGGCGGTCTCTGGCCAACAATCTGGTTCAAGAAAAAATTGAGGCGTTGAAAAATTCCTCTTACCACCGGTTGCTGGTTACGACCGCGGCGGTGACAGCCCCCGAAGCGGGCTTGGGCGCTTTCGAATACGATCAGGGTTATTACCCTCCCGAAGACATCGAGGTGGGCGGCATCAACTTTACAAGGCGCGTCCTGATCCAAAAAGTGACCGAGAGCGGGGGCAATATATTGACAAACAACTGGTACGACAATGACACCGGCCTCAAACTCATCACCACCTACGTCATTTGGCAACAGGGAACGGATTGGAAGAAAGTGACTCTGACAAATTTACGCGATAATCCGAACCGCAAACCCATGAATTCGACCTTTAGCGGCACCGTGACATCCGGCGGCTCCAACCTCCAAGACGCCACCGTTATCATCCTTCAAAATCCCTTGCTTCGCGACGTCACGGATGCCGGCGGCGCCTACAGCATCAAAGTGGGAGAAGGAACCTACGACCTGGCCGCTTCAAAGAGCGGCTACTTTTCTCTCACCAAAAACCAAACCATCGGCGCCAACGCGACGATATCGGTCCCCTTTGACTTGACCGCCATGGGATACGGTACCATCACCGGGACGGCCTACATTAACAACAGAATATACATTGCCGAAGTCTGTGCTTCCGTCGACGCCGATGACAATCTGGAGTATGTGGTTCTTTACAATCCGACGAAATTGACGGGTTTATCGAATATCGCCGGCAGTCCAACCTTGCGCATCCAATATCTGACCAACGGAGCCGCCTCTCCGGTCGAATTAAATCCCGACGGCCTGACGTACTATGTCACAACAACCATGCCCCCCAATAGTTATTTCCTCCTGGCCAGTTCGCCGACGGTGAATGGGGTCATGGCCGATGCCTACTACAGCGACGGAACGAATAATGGAGCTCCGGAAAACCGCATCCCCCTCGATGTGTCGGGAGGGGTCGCGATTGTTTCCCTTGGTTACTACGACGTTAATGGGACAACGTGGGATGCTGTCGGTTGGGGCCGGTTGGGCGGCAGTCCCTATGGACCCTCCATCGCCCGGGAAGGGACTGGACTTCGGCTCTCCGGGGGAACTGGAGCCGACGGACTCGCCTCCGATGAAACCCTCGTGCGCATGGCGTATTCCTCCTCCACTGCGACCACCATGGATCTGTTTCCAGCGGGAATCCATGCCCATAAAGGAAACGCCTATGACACCAGCTCAAACAACGACAACTGGGTGCATCTCACTGACGGGGATACCGACATTCCGAAAAATTCCGCCACCCTTGAACCGCCGGAATCCGGAACGCCGGCCGAGGGCGCATTGGTTTTCGTCTCCGATGGTCTGTCCGCTTCGGCGATCGTTTCGGGGGCTCCCACGCCGGGTGCTTTCACGGTTACGAATGTTGCCACAGGAACATGGGAAGTCATTGTGTCGAGTGAGGAATGGGTCGGAACGAAAAGCAACATTGTCGTCACCAACGGAGTGACCACATCGGCCGGGTCCATTTTCCTTGGGACCCCCACCACCGGCGGCTACATCACCGGCCGGGTGATTGACAGCGCCCCCGCCGGCATACCTGACATTGCTGTGAAAGCATCGGGCGACAATGACACCACCGACTCCAACGGCTATTACCGTCTCCAGGTGGATGCCGGCATCCACACGGTGATCGCCAACTCGGACAACCAAAACTCACTCTACACAACGGGCGAAACCACAGGGGTTGTCGTCGATGCCGGCCATGTCGCCGACGCCCCAAACATCGTTCTTTATCAAGGGGGACATATCCAAGGTTTCGTCACCCCCAACGGCGTGGACGGGCTCCCCGGGATCCCCATCGTGGCGTCCAATACGGCATCTGGCGCCGAGATGGGATCGGTCATCTCCGACAACTTCGGCTATTTTCTCTTCCCCAATCTTCCAGTCGCCACCTATTCCTTCTTTCCTCAGCTTGAGGTCGGGGAATCGGCCTCCCCAAGCTCTCTGACGAAAGCCTCCGTTAGCGGAATCACGGTCTTCGCGGGAACCTTCACTGTGACCAATGCGTTCGGAACGCTAGACGGGTCGGTCAACAGCGGCGGCTCTCTTATTCGCACTGGCGTTTTAATCGTGGCCGTTCCGAACACCACCACCATCGGTTCCGTCCCGGATCCCATCACGAGCACCGTCAGAGGAGGATCCGTTTACTATTACGCCGGTTCGAGCAACTCCGAAGGCGAATATTCGATCCGGCTACGGGGAGGAACGACGTACAACGTGTATGCCTGGTACACGACTGTGAATGACGGTGTCCCCTATACCGTTCAAAAATCCACCATCGCCTCTATCACGGCCGGAGGCAAAGCCACCCGGGGTTTCACATGGTAAAAAAACGTCTTCTCCCCCCGTCGTTGGGCGTGACACTCATCGAGATGATGATTGTCGTTGCCATTCTGGGCATCCTCGCTTCGGTCGGCCCCCTCCTTTTAAAAAATGTGACCCGCTTTTACCGGCTCAATGCCGCCCGCCTTGAAACCGTCCGGGACGCCCGCAACTGCCTGACCCAAATCAACCAAGCCCTGAGGCAGGCGACGGCCTCCACCATCGTCATCTCCCAGGAGTCCGGCCAACCTCCGTACTCAACCATTTTCGCCCAAACGGTCGACAGCCGCAGTCTAAAGTTTTACCAATCCGGCAACAAACTCAACTTCGTTCAAAATGCCTCAACCGTCACAATTTCCGAAAATTTGCGCTACATCGCATTCACCTATCCGCGCACGGATGACTCGACCATTTTGTCGGTCTCCGTCACATTCGAGAAAAAGACGTACGAAGGCCAGACCAAAGCCATCCAAATGGCCATCGAAAAAGTGAGGATCATGAACTGATGAAAAAACAAAAAGGTTTCACGATGGTCACGGCCCTTCTTATCATCTCGCTTCTCCTCGTATTTGTCCCCACCCTGATTTATCTCATTCAACACGAAGGGAAGCTAACCGTCCACCAACGGAAAAAAACGACTGCCTTTCACCTGTCGGAAGCGGGGCAGGACCGGGGCATTTGGAAGCTCAGGGAATCCTCAACCATTTGGAACAATGCCGTTTCGAGCACCCCTGTCACAGGATATGAAGATGACGTGGAATATGCCGATATTTCAGGAGGCGTCTACAAAATTGATTTTCAATCGGGGCCGGGAACAGGCGAGGTGACCGTCATCTCAAAAGGAAAAGCGTCGGCCAGCAGCGACGTCCAAGCCGTCAAAGGCGTCTACAGCAAGTCCAGCACACTGGGGGCCCTTTCCGTTGATGGGGCCATTAAGTACAAACCGAATCTGATCGTGCACTGGGGACAGGTGGTCAGCTACACCTCCATTGACGAAGAACCGAATCAGTACTACCCCCGGAAATATTCCGCCGGCATGATCAAGGGCCGGGATGAAGCGAACGACAGCAACAACGGGGCCCTCCCTTCAGGCAACTGGTCAACCTATGACTATGCCGCTTACCAAAATCTGGGTACCGCCCCTCTTATCAAACTGGATGATTACCGCGATAAGGCTAAAAAAAGCTGTGTGCCTCTTTTACGGGCCTCCACCGGCAGCGGCGCTGCTACACCAACGAATCTATATGGTTGCGATTCAGGTTATTATACGGGTCAAGATGTAAAAATCCAAAAACCAGGCGGCGGGTCCGCTACGGAATATATATTCACCTGCAGCACGTGTGTCATTTTCATTGACGGCAATGGGACGACCACAGGTAACATCGTTTCCTTCCCCGGCGGTGCTTGGTTAAATATTGAAGCTCTTGTGGCCATTGGAGACTTGGATTACAACGCAGGCAGCACCAATTACACAGCAACGATTCCCAACAAAGCCCAAGATGAATATCAAAAAAGTACGCAAGCAACGAACTTCTGGACGGCGTCGGGATGGACCAACGGCGGCAGCTACTCCATCACCAGCTGCGGAATGCACGGCTTTCTTTATGTGGGAGATGACCTGACCAATTCCGGTGGGGGAGCCAAACTTTGCGGAGCCATTTACGCTGGCGATGAAGTGTCATTAAACACCCTCACGCTTTACTACGACACCTCGGTCGCCAACAACGTTGTGATGAGCGATTCGCCCATCACCCGCAAATCCTGGGACGAGATCAAAACCTCCTGGTAGCAAAAACGCCCCCGTCAGAATTCTGACGGGGGCGTTTTTGAAGAACTTTTCTTTCGTCGTTGTTTAACGGCGAACCATCTTTGCCCGGGAGACATCCCCCTGCTTGTCGATGAAATACAGGTAACCCTTTTCTTTCTTGATGCCGAGCTTGGTCACCTTCTGGGGTTTGCCGCCCTTCTTGCCGCCGCGCGCCATTTTGGCCCGCGAGATGTCACCTTGCTTGTCGATGAAATACAGATAGCCATCTTCTCTTTTGATGCCTGCTTTTGCCACTTTTTGAGACATGTAGGTAGACCCCCTTGATAATTAAACATCAGAACGACTCCACCACGTTGATGGATGGGATGAAGAGTACACTAAGAGGGAAAATATTGTCAAGCTATAAATCGATTATTTCCCGACGGTAAACAATCTCTCCTCCGTCGAGTCGTCGAAAGGTCCCCTGTTTCCGTCGATACCGACGGTGTGTCCGTCGCTCCCGTCCCGCTCGATAGTGAACCGATAATGCCGGGACGGTACCGGCATTATAAAATTCGTAATCGAATCGGTACCGCGAAGAAAGCTGTACCAGATTTTTTCTGTACGGGCGCAGCAATGCTGCGCCCGTACGTTATAATAGATGACTTCTTATGGTCCCAAGAATGACACCCGCTTTTATCGCACTTGGATCAAACCAAGGCCGGCGGCTCCAACGGGTATCGAACGCCGTCCGGGACATCCGGAACCTTCCGGATGTTCATCTCGAAGAGGTTTCCTCGCTTTATGAAACGGAGCCTGTGGGCGGTCCTCCCCAAAGGCCTTTTTTAAACGCGGTCGCAAAGATAAAAACAGGAAAATCGCCGATAGAACTTCTCTTCGATCTCCAGCGCATCGAGAAAAAATATAATCGGAAAAGTGGGGTCAAATGGGGCCCCCGCCCCATCGATTTGGACATTCTGACCTTTGGCCGAAAAATTGTGGCGTCCCAAAATCTCATGCTTCCTCACCCGCGCTACCACCGGCGGCGTTTCGTTCTCGTCCCCTTTTGCGAGCTGGCGCCCAAGCTGATTCATCCCCGGTTGAAGGTCACCAACCGAACCCTTCTTCGTCGATTGACGCCCTATGGCCAAAGAGTTACCATCCAAGCGTTGTGGAAAAAGTCACGGTTTTATCCCTTCAAAAACGAAAAAAAGAAAAAATCCCCATCACGGCCTTGACCTGCTACGACGCGGCGACGGCACGGCTGATCGATGAAGCCGGCATCGACATGGCTTTGGCGGGGGATTCCCTCGCCAACACACGGCTGGGTTACCCCAATACCATTCCCATATCATTAGAAGAAATGATTCACCACACCAAAGCGGCCGCGCGGGGGATTAAACGCGCCCTCTTGGTTGCCGACCTGCCTTTTCTTTCTTATGAAGCCGCCTCGTGGGAAGCCGCCATCGCCGCCGGCCGCTTAATAAAGGAAGGCGGAGCCCACGCCGTCAAAATGGAAGGGGGCCGCCGGGTGGCCAACTCTGTAAAAGCTTTGATAAACGCCAATATTCCCGTGATGGGGCACCTCGGACTGACCCCCCAATCCATTCATATGAAAGGGGGCTACCACGTTCAAGGAAGAAAACCTCCGGAGGCGAATGCGATCATGGCCGATGCGAAACTCCTTCAATACCTGGGCGTCTTCTGTCTGGTCCTGGAAGGGATCCCCGCCCCCTTGGGCCGGTGCATCACAAAGACGCTCAAGATCCCGACCATCGGCATCGGCGCGGGTCCCGATTGCGACGGCCAAATCCTTGTTCTTGATGACATGCTGGGGATATCGGAGGGCCCAACACCAAAATTCGTCAAAAAGTACGCGGACCTAAACAAAATGATGAAACAAAGCGTTGCGCAATACATCAAAGAGGTCCGGTCGCACCGCTTTCCCGCTACTGAAAATTGTTACTAATACAAAAGTAACATCGACCCGTCATTCCCGCGAAAGCGGGAATCCAGTCTGTAAACTTTCTTTTCGACGGCGAGTTTAAGGCCTGGATCCCCGCTTGCGCGGGGATGACGACTTACGAACGTCACTTTACTTGACGAGTTGTATAAATAGCGCATCGAATTTATGAAAATAATAACCCGTCCCTCGCTTATGCAAACCTGGCGGCAGTCGGCTCCGCCAAAAACGTCCATCGGTTTCGTCCCCACCATGGGCGCTCTCCACGAAGGGCATCTCTCGCTCATTCGGCGCGCCCGCAAAGAAAACAAAATCACTGTTGTATCCATTTTTGTCAATCCCATTCAATTCGGGCCCCGGGAAGATCTCAAACGATATCCACGGCCTTGGAAGAAAGACAAAGAACTCTTGAAGAAAGAAGGAGTCGACATTCTGCTGAACCCTGAGGTGAAATCCATGTATTCCAGCGAATTTTCAACATCGGTGGCGGTGGATCTGCTGACCGATACCCTCTGCGGCTCTCCCACATCCCGAGGCCCCCGCCACTTTGTCGGCGTCGCCACGGTGGTGGCCAAGTTATTCAACATCGTCCGCCCCACGCGCGCCTACGTCGGCCTCAAGGACTACCAGCAGGTCCGCGTCATCGAGCAGATGAACGAAGATTTAAACTTCGGGATCAAAATCGTCCGCTGCCCCACCGTTCGCGAAGCCGACGGCCTTGCGCTCTCCAGCCGCAACGCCTATCTCTCTCCTTCTGAAAGGAGGGAAGCAGCAAAACTTTACGCCGCTTTACAAGAAGGGAGAAAACTCTTAAGATCAGTCCGCAACCCACACGTCATTATTCATAAAGTGAAATCCATTCTATTAACGATCCCCCAAGTCGCCATCGACTATGTCGAACTGGTTGATTCTCACACACTTCAGCCCGTTCGGCCGCTGAAAGGCTCCCTCCTTTTGGCGGCCGCCGTCAAGGTCGGAAAAACACGTCTGATCGATAACATTTTGATTCAATAAACCCCATGCACCGAACCATTTACTGCGGCGATGTCCGCGAGAAACACATCAACCAGAAAATCACATTGGCCGGTTGGGTCCATGCCTGGCGGGACCACGGGGGCGTTATATTCATCGACCTTCGGGACCGAACCGGCATCGTCCAGGTGGTTTTCAATCCCGAATCAAAAGATTTGTTTAAAGGCGCCGAGAAGCTGCGCAGCGAATACGTCGCCCAGATCAAAGGCGCGGTCCGGGCCCGGCCGGAGGGCACAAAAAACGCGAACCTGCCCACGGGCGCCGTCGAAGTCGTCGCCGAAACCCTCACCTTATTAAACGAAGCCAAAACGCCCCCCTTCGAAATATCGGAATACACGCAAGCCTCCGAAGAGGTCCGACTGAAATATCGTTACCTGGATTTAAGGCGCCCCCAATTGCAACGGAATCTTCTCATGCGACACAAGGTGACCCAGGCCGTGCGGGAATTTTTTGATCAGGAAGGATTCATTGATATAGAAACCCCCATGCTGACCCGCTCCACGCCGGAAGGGGCCCGCGATTTCCTCGTGCCGGCCCGTTTATCGCCGGGCCTCTACTACGCCCTTCCTCAATCTCCCCAGCTTTTCAAGCAAATCCTCATGGTCGGCGGTTTCGACCGCTACTACCAGATCGCCCGCTGCTTCCGCGACGAGGATTTGCGGGCCGACCGGCAGCTTGAATTCACCCAAATCGACGTCGAGATGTCTTTTGTCGACGAATCCGACGTGATGGACGTCATAGAAAGACTGGTTCAACGGGTCTTTAAATCGGCCTTAAACATCGATATCCACGTGCCCCTCCCCCGTCTTCCCTACGCTCAGGCTCGGGAAAAATTTGGATCGGATAAACCGGACTTGAGGATCAAGACCGAAATCATCGATGTCACTTCCGTTTTTTCCAGCACAAAATTTGAACGGTTCAAAAAGAGCGTGGACGCGGGTGGCGTTGTCAAGGCGCTTCTTCACAAAGGCGGAGCCACGATGGCACGGAAAGAAACCGACGATCTCACCTCCTTCGCTCAATCCGTCGGCGCCAAAGGGCTGGCCTGGTTAAAATTCGATAAAGACGGCGGGGCGGAGTCCCCCATCGCAAAATTTTTCTCGGCCGCAGAAATTGAAAATTTAAAAAAAGGGACCAACGCCTCAGCCGGGGACATCCTTTTTATCGTGGCCGATGCGAAGACATTGGCCGAAAACGTGATGGGGGCCCTTCGCGTTCACCTTTGGAACACCTATGTCATTAAGAACAAACCCCCCGCCATAAAGGAGAACACCCAACTTCTCTGGATCACGGACTTTCCGCTTTTTGAATGGAGTGAGGAGGAAAAAAGATGGGTCAGCGTTCATCATCCTTTTACCTCTTCCCATCCCGAAGACGCCGCGGCGTTATTGAAACTGGACGCCCCAGCGGAGTTGACAAATCCGCGGTCCATCCTGGGATCCTTCCGCGCCCGGGCCTACGATCTTGTGCTCAACGGCACGGAGCTCGGCGGAGGCAGCATCCGTATCCATAAGGCAGACCTTCAACGCACCGTTTTGAGCCTTTTGGGTTTGTCGGCCGCCCAAGCCAATGAGAAATTCGGATTTTTGCTGGAAGCCCTGGAGTCCGGCGCCCCCCCTCACGGGGGCATCGCCCTCGGTTTGGACCGGTTCATTTCTCTCCTTGTTGGAGAAGATTCGATCCGGGACGTCATCGCCTTCCCCAAGACAGCCAAAGGCACCTGCCTCGTGAGCAGTGCTCCCGGGCAACCGGATCCAAAACTCCTGCGTGATCTGGGATTGGCACCGGTTCTTAAAGTGACACCTTCCCAGCGCCCGTCGGATTCAAACTCTCCATCGACCGGAAAAGTGTCCCCTTAAGAATCGGACCCATCCTATGCCGACGAAACGGGTACATTTAAAAAACCACGAGGAAGCGCTGGAGCTCTTTGGCCAAAACGACCAATATCTCCGGGATTTGGAGCACCTTTACCACGTTCAATTTTTTGTGCGGCCTTCCCAACATCCTTCGGGCGAGGGGTTGACCCTGGCCATCCGCGGCAAACCGTCAGAGATTGACAAAGCGATCGCCGCGTTGACCGCCAAAAAGCAGACCCCGGCCTCCTTTCATCTAAAAGAACCGATTGAAAAATCGAGCGGGCCTTATCGGAAAGACACAGTTATCCGCACCGTCACAGGATTCCACATCACCCCGCGAACCCCCAATCAAAAGGACTACATCAACGCCATGCGTCACAACGACATGGTCATCTCCATCGGCCCGGCGGGAACAGGAAAAACATTTCTGGCTGTGGCCTTTTCACTGGCGGAGATGGAAGCGGAGCGTTTCAGGAAAATTGTCCTCTCACGCCCTGTGGTAGAAGCCGGTGAAAAGCTGGGGTTTCTTCCGGGCGACCTTTATGAAAAGGTCCATCCCTATCTCCGTCCCTTGTACGACGCTTTTTTCACGATCATCGGGCCCGACCGGTTCCGCCTCATGCGCGAGAACGAGGTCGTTGAGATCGTCCCTCTCGCCTACATGCGCGGGCGGACCTTAGACAATGCCATCATCATTCTGGATGAAGCGCAGAACACCACACCGGAACAGATGAAAATGTTTCTCACGCGCATGGGCAACAATTCCAAAATGATCATCAATGGCGACCTCACCCAAATCGACCTGGAGAACAAGAAAAAGTCCGGCCTTTTACTCATTCAAACCATCTTAAAAAACATCGCCGACATCCATTTCACTTATCTGACGGGCGCTGACGTCATCCGCCACAAGCTCGTGCAGAAGGTTATTGACGCCTACGAAACGTACGAAAACAGAGAAGGCGAAAAGAAAACCCCATGACCAAAGAAGCGGTCATCCACTTTTTGCGCAACCTCATGACCCAGGGGCTTCAAAAACTGAGCCACTGGGAGCAAAAGCCCCCCCGGGCCCGGAAGCGCCCCTGGTACCGTCCCGAAATCCATGTTCCCCCCCTTATCGTTGGGATCATCTCCACCCTTATCATCTTTATCGCCCTGATCTACAACCTGGAACCCTCCACCCGGCAAATCCTTGCGCTCTTCACCTTCGTCATTATCCTTATGTCCTTATTCGTTTACTACTTGATCCGCGATCACAGCGACCTCGCAAAAAATGACGACGCCATGGCCCTCCTCTCCGTCACAATGATATTCACGCTGATTTGGGTGGTGGGACTGGCCCATGGATCCAAGCGCCATCCCACTATCTCCCCGTACCTGACACCGGTGAGTTTCGCGCCTCTCGTGACGGCGCTTCTTCTTCATCCTCGACTGGGAATGGTCGTGGCCTTTGTCACCGCGCTCATTAGCGGAATTGTCAACTACTTTTCCCTGCCGATCACTCTCTTCACAACCTTCGGTGGTGTCATGGCGGTGGTGGCCGGCAGCCGGGCCCGCACCTCCCATGACATTTCACGGGCGGGCCTTTTTGTCGGCCTCATTCAATCCGTTGTTGTTCTTATCATCGCCGCCATGCTCTACTGGGATCGGCAGACAACCCTCGTCGCGTCGTCATCGGCCTTGATGAGTGGATTTCTGTCGGCTTTTCTATGCAACGGGGCGCTTCCCTATCTGGAAAATTTCTTTTCGAGAACCTCCAACTTGCGGCTTCTCACCGTCGCTGACGTCAACCACCCGCTTTTGAAGCAAATGAGCCTCGAGGCACCGGGAACGTATCATCATTCCCTTATTGTCGCCTCCATGGCGGAAGACGCCGCCAATGCCATCGGCGCCAACGGCCTCCTCTGCCGTGTGGGCGCTTACTTTCACGACATCGGCAAGATTGTCAAACCCGACTACTTCATTGAAAACCAAAGCGCCCTCGGGAATCCCCATGACCAGGTGAGCCCGTCCTTGTCAAAACTTGTGATCGTGTCGCACATCAAGGAGGGATTGGCCCTCGCTCAACAATACAAATTGGATCAACCGGTCCTGGATTTCATTCCGGAGCACCACGGGACGTCCCAAATTGAGTACTTTTACCGAAAAGCACTGGAGATGGAGGAAACCCAGGGGGAGACCGAAGAAAATCCGGTGAGCGAGGAAGCCTACCGTTATCCCGGCCCCAAACCTCAAAGCAAAGAAACAGCCATCGTCATGCTGGCAGATACTGTTGAGGCGGCCAGCCGAACCCTCGAAGAACCGAACCACCAGCGCTTTCAGGATTTAACCTACAAGTTGATCAACAAGAAGCTGTTTGACGGACAGCTCGATGAAACACCGCTGACGTTAAAGGACCTGCACATCATCGCGGAGCGATTCACCCAAACCCTCACCACGCATTATCATGCGCGCATTCCCTATCCCGAACCGGAAGCCACTCCTCCGGAATACAAAGAAGAACTGACTCCCTAACCGTGAAGGTGCTCACCCACAAAATCGGCAACGTGCCGAGAACGTTGCCACGCCGACGCTCACTTGAACATCTGGTCAGAAAGATCATGAAAAGCCGACGTGTTAATAAACCGCTTGTTATCAACATCATCTTTGCCGACGACAGAACCGTTCGACAGCTCAACCGCCGATTCCTTCGTAAGAATAGAAACACGGATGTCATCGCCTTTTCATACGATAGCCAACCGGCGAATAAATTTGAAAGCTCCGAAGGAGATGTGTATATCTCGGTTCCAGAAGCCATCCGGAATGCCAAGATCTACGGGGAGCCTCTCAAACGCGAAATCCTGAGGCTTGTCATCCATGGCCTTCTGCATCTCGCCGGCATCTCAGACAAGACGCCGCGCCAAAAAAGACGGATGTGGAAAAAACAAGAATCCTTCGTAAAATTGGCCGGTGCCATCGGGAAAGAGTGATAGTATGACACAACCATTTCGTGTGATTTTACAGAGAAACCACAAGAGTATCGTCATTCCCGCGAAAGCGGGAATCCAGGTGACGCCAAGGGCGTCATCCCCGAATGTCTTAATCGGGGATCCATTAAATGATGGATTCCCGCTAACGACATGCGGGAATGACGAATTGCTGGATTCCCGCTTTCGCGGGAATGACGTTTGCTTTGGTTGCGGCGGTGCCGCGCTATGATCATTGCGTCGCAGCTCTATATCGGCCTTTTTCTTCTTTTGGCCAGCGCGTTTTTCTCCTTATCGGAAACCGCCCTTGTGTCCTTGTCCGCCCAAAAGGTCAAACGGCTGGCTCTCCACAATCCGGCTCTGGCACACGCTTTTATACGGTGGCTGAACCGCCCGCACGAACTTTTGACCACCATTCTCGTCGGGAACACCCTTGTCAACATCCTCTTTGCCTCCCTCGTCACCTCCTGGGTCGTGCAGGCCCTTCACTTTGACACCCCAACCCGCATGAAAATCTGGGCCTGGGTCTTTGAAACATTTTTACTGGTCATTGCAGGAGAAATGGTCCCCAAGCTCGTCGCCCGGGCCAGCCCCGAAAAAATGAGCCTTGTGGTCCTTCCTCTCTTGTCGACCGCTCGACGATTTCTTCTCCCTCTTCTTAACTTTGTTTCGATCTTCTCGGATCTTTTCTTCAAAAAATGGAAAACCACCGCGTCCAGTTCGGACGTGACCTTTAGCGTCCAGGAGCTGAAAGGCCTCTTGGAAGAAGTGCCGGAAGCCACCGATGTCTCGTCCGATGCCTACGGCATGATTCGACGGATCCTGGAAATCCATGACCGCAAGGCGGAAAGCATGATGACCCCACTCAAAGACGTCGACATCATTGAAATCGATCCGCCGGGAAAAGCCCCTCGTGAGCGTGAGCTTCTTCTGGACCTCATCGTCGAAGAGGGGCACACCCGCACCCCCGTCAAATATCAGGGCTCCCTGATCGGATTCATCCACACGGCCGATCTTCTCCTTCTCATCCTCAAAGAGGAAGGAAAGGATCTTCGATCGATGGTGCGAAAAGCCATGGATGTGCCCGCCCATCGCTCGGTGTACGATCTCCTGCAGGATTTTAAGACAAGCGGCGTTCACGCCGGCTTTGTCCGCAACGTCCAGAATGACATCATCGGCCTGGTCACCCTCGAAGACGTTTTGGAAGAGATCACCGGCGAAATTCTGGATGAATACGACCTGACGCAGGGCCCCACATGAACTGGATCACTTTTGAGCTCATTGTTTTTGCTGCCTTGATCGTTCTGTCGGGACTTTTCTCAGCGGCGGAAGTGGCCTTCACCAACTTGGGGGCGGCGCAAATAAAACGAATGAAGCATAGGCGCCCCAAAAGCCTCGGGTTATGGGAGAAAAATCCGGCTCGTGTTCTGGCCACGCTTATCCTTTCCAGTAACGCCGTGCAAGCCGGGGTGGGGGTTTTGGCGGCCAGCCTGGCGGTTGAGTTGTCCCGCTCGCTCCGGTGGCCACCGGCATTTATCACCGTCATGGTGGCTTTCCTTTCGGGTATCGTCGTCCTTTTCCTGGGTGAAATCGTCCCGAAAATATGGGCCAAACACCAACCCGTCGCCTGGGCTTTCCGCGTCTCACCGCTTCTCTATCTCTGGAGCCGCCTTTTGACACCCGTGGCGGCCGCCTCCGTCGCGATCGCCAATTTCCTTCTCATCGGCTACCGGAAAAGAAAAAAGGGGAGCCTCTTTCTTAAAGAAACCGAACTTAAAAAAATTTTCACTCATTCGGCACTTCCGAGCACCGCAAAAAAAATACTCGACAATGTTCTCGATTACTCGAAACTGACCGCGAAAGACGCCATGACCCCGCGCTTCGAAATATTTTCGGTCTCCCAACAAGAACCCATGGAAAAAATCATTGAGAAGGTGATTTTATCCGGCCTGTCACGGATTCCTATTTATTCCACCTCCCTCGACAAAATGGTGGGCCTCCTCTACGCCAAAGACTTGTTGCTGGCCTGGCGCAACGGTTCCCTCGTCGTCCTCGCTGACCTCTTGCGGCCTCTTCATGTTGTCATGCCCGACATGCCCTTAACCGAACTCATGCGCGTTTTTAAAAGCGGGCGGCACCACATTGCCATCGTGCGGGAGGGGCCAAATAGTGGTAATGTTATGGGCCTCATCACTCTCCAGGACACCCTGGAGGCCATTGTCGGAGAAATAAAGGACGAACCGTGAACCTACACAACAGCCCGGGTATCGTATTGAAAAGAGAACGCCATTTGGAGCAAGACTCCCGGATTGTCCTTTTCCTCAAAGACTTCGGCAAGGTGATGACATCGGTCAAAGGGGCGCAGCGGATGACCTCGAAATTAAGGCCTCTCCAGGAACCCTTCATCGAGGCGGATTATCAGCTTTTTTTACCCGACCACCGTCCCCACGCCCGCCTCATTTCCGGGCGCCTCATCAACAGCCACCATAACATCCGGCACAACACCGCCGCCTTTGAAACCGCCTCCAAATGCTGCGAAACCATTGATATTTTATTCCCCTTCCGGGCCCCGTCGCCGCCCGTTTACGACCTTCTTCGAAAGACGCTTCAATCGCTGCAGGCAACGCCGGAGGCCAGTGTGGAGTGGACGTGCTTCCTCTGGCATTTTTTAAAGGTCATGGGCCACGGCGATTACCTCCCCACACTTCTGCACTTATCCAATAAAACCAAAGAGACCAATGGCCGCGAGGCCCCCCATCATTTGTACATCGATGAAATGGGGATTTCGATCTCCCTGTCAAGGGAAAATCTGAACCGCTGTGTGGCCTTTTTCGAAGATCGCCTTGAATGGATTATGCCCCGAAAACTAAAATCAGGCATTCTGGCCAAAACATAAAAGGAAAAATTCACTGCGCTGATGAAATCACAATCCGTCACGACCGGCCTATCCTTCCAAGAAATCATCTTCGCCTTGGAAAAGTTTTGGGCCAAGCGCGGCTGTCTCATCTTTCAGCCTTACGACCTGGAGAAAGGGGCCGGAACCTTTAACCCGGCGACCTTTTTGAAGTGCCTGGGGCCCGATCCCTGGGCCGTAGCCTATGTGGAACCCTCCCGCCGCCCCACCGATGGCCGCTATGGCGACAACCCGAACCGGCTTCAGCGCTACTACCAGTTTCAAGTCATTCTAAAGCCGTCTCCGCCGGATATTCAGAGGCAGTATTTGGAGTCCCTCACCCACATTGGCATCAACGCCCGGCGCCACGACATCCGGTTCGTGGAGGACGACTGGGAATCGCCGACCCTGGGAGCCTGGGGTCTCGGGTGGGAGGTGTGGCTGGACGGGATGGAAATCACCCAATTCACCTACTTCCAACAAATGGGCGGCCTCGACTTAAATCCCATCTCGGTTGAAATCACCTACGGGCTCGAGCGCCTGGCCATGTACTCGCAAAAGAAAGACAGTGTGTTTGACATCGAATGGACGACAGGGGTGACCTACGGCCAGGTGCACAAGGAGGATGAAAAACAGTTCTCGGAATTTAATTTCTCCCGTTCCGACCCGGAGATGATCCGTCGCCACTTCAACGACTACGAATCCCTGGCAAAAAACCTGCTGAATCAAAAGTTGCCGTTACCGGCCTACGATGCCGCACTCAAGTGCTCTCATTTGTTCAACTTGCTGGACGCCCGGGGCGCCATATCCGTCTCGGAAAGGACCAACACCATCGGCCGCATCCGCACGCTGGCCAAAGGCGTGGCCGAAACATATACGGCCCAACAAAAACCCTCATGAAAGAAACAACTCACAGTGCCCTCCTTGAAATCGGCGTCGAAGAACTGCCGGCGCGCTTCATCACACCGGCGCTGGAACAATTACGGGATGAGCTTCTGTCAGGATTAAAATCCTTCGGCATGGAAAACGCCGAGGTCGAAACGTGGGGAACCCCTCGTCGTCTCACCGCCATCCTCCCCGGCCTTCCCCTCAAAGGGAAAGACCGGACGGAATTGGTCATTGGCCCTCCTCCGTCGGCAGCCAAGGATGAAAACGGCCGCTGGACAAAAGCGGCCACGGGGTTTGCCAAGTCCCAAAAGGTGCCGGTTCAAAAACTCGAGATCCAAGACACCCCCAAAGGTCAACGGCTGGTGGCCCTCCACCAATTCCCGGGTCAAAAGACGGATCTCTTTCTTAAAGAACTTTTCCCGAGCGTCATCAAGAAGCTGGCCTTTCCCAAGTCAATGATCTGGGAGTCGAGCGGTTTCCGCTTCGCCCGCCCGATCCGCTGGATCGTGGCCCTTTATAACTCAACGGTCATCCGCTTTCAAGTAGCGGGCCTCTCATCCGACCGAAACACCGTTGGCCTCCTCGCCTTGGGCGGGAAAAAAATCCCCATCCCGAATCCCGATCGCTACAAGACACTTCTTCAGAACCGCTGCATCCTCGTCGACCCCAAAGACCGGCAGGCGAGCCTTTTTCGCCAATTGGAATCCGTCACCAAAAAAGTCAAAGGAAGCGCCCTGATCAGTCCCGAGCACGTCGAGGAAGTGGTGAATTTAACCGAGTATCCCGTCGGCATACTCGGCGAATTCCCGGAATCCTATCTCAAATTGCCCAAAGACGTTCTCATCAGCGTTCTCCGGAAGCATCAGAAGTTTTTCCCGGTGGAAATCAGAAAAGGAAAGTTAACGCACCACTTTGTGGGCATTCGCAACGGCCTCTCCGAGCACCAGGATGAGGTCCGGAACGGTTACGAACGGGTGTTAAACGCCCGCCTGGCCGACGCGCAGTTTTTCTACGAGAAGGATAGCCACCTGTCCCTGGACGCCCTCTCCGCTCGCCTCTCCGAAGTCGTCTTTCAGGAAAGGTTAGGGACGCTTGCCGATAAATCCAACCGGACCCTCCAATTCATTGAACAGGTGGGGCATCTGTTGAACCTCCCCACCAACGTCGTGGACTCTGCCAAGCGGGCCGCCAAATTAGCCAAAGCCGACCTCCTGACCCAAATGGTGGGGGAATTTCCCGAGCTCCAAGGCATTGCCGGACGTTTCTATGCAGAGATGCAGGAACCGGAGGTTGTCGCCAACGCTATTGAACAGCACTATTGGCCGCTCACGTCAGAAGGACCCCTGCCGCAAAGCTCCGAAGCCGCCCTGGTGGCTCTGGCCGATAAAATGGATACCCTGGCCGGACATTTCTCCGTCGGCCTCGTTCCCACGGGGTCGGCCGACCCCTACGCCCACAGGCGTCTGGCCGTGGGCGTCATCCGAATTCTCCTGGATAAAAAATGGACGTTGTCTCTTCCTCAACTCGTTGATTTGGCCTTCTCGCTCCTTCCCTCCGATAATCAAAAAGGAAAAACGGAGCTGAAAGAGTTTTTCCGTCAGCGGCTCATCAATTGGTTCACGCATCAGCAATTCAAGATCGATGAAGTTGAAGCCATCCTCGCCAACAAAGTCGAGGATCTGGCCACTGTGGCGGAGAAGCTCGCGAGCCTCAAAGCGGTCCGTGAACGATCGGAATTCGACGCTCTTTCCATTGCTCTTAAACGGGCGACCAACATTCTTAAACAGGCGGAGGAACGCGGAATCTCCTTCCGGAACGTGGAATTTGCCCCGGCGGGCCTGGGAGAACCGGAAAAAAATCTTCGGGCCGCCTTGAACGAGCACCGCCCTCGCTTGACGGAAGCCCTTGAGAACCGAGACTACAATAAGGCCTTTCTGGATCTGGCCTCATTGAAAGAACCGGTGGACCGTTTCTTTGAAGATGTCATGGTCATGGTCGACGACGAACATCCGCGGGCCCAGAGGCTGGCGCTTTTGCTGGACGTCAAGAAGCTCTTTGAAACCCTCGCCGACATTTCAAAACTTCAGCCGCTGGCCGCCCCTTAAAAAAGGAGCTCTTCCATCCGTTCCACTCTTTTGGCGATCGACATTGGCAACACCGCCGCTCACTTCGGCCTCTTCCTGTTAAACGCCAGGCGCCCCCTTCCGGCACGCCTTAAAACATGGACCCTCCCGACTCACCAACTCCACGAAAAAGGAACTCTAAACAAACTCCTTAAGAAGCTGAAGGCCCTCCCCATGAAAGAAAGCATTATGTCGAGCGTCGTTCCACGGGTCTCTCACCAACTGACATCATTGATGAGGCCCTTGAAGATTCCTCTTCACATCGTCACGGCAAAAACCCCTTCGACACTGAAAATCCGGGTCCGCTCCCCTCATCAACTGGGGGCCGATCGCATCGCCAATGCCCGGTTCGCCTGGGAACTCCATAAAGGACCTTCCATTGTCATCGACATGGGAACAGCCACCACATTTGATTGCGTCAATGCGCGAGGGGAATTCATCGGCGGCGCGATTGCGCCGGGGCCCCAAACCGGTGCCGATGCCCTGTCTCTCAAAACCGCCCAGCTGCCCCGGGTGGTTATCAAAAAGCCAAGGGAGCTGATCGGCCGGACCCCTCAAGAAGCCATCCAAACGGGTCTCTATCATGGAACCCTCGGAGTCCTTCGAGAAATCACCCGCCGCCTCTGTCAAAAAATGGGGCCCCGCACGCATATTTTTCTGACCGGAGGGCTGGCGCCCCTCTTCCGCAACGAACTGAACATTCGACATCGTTACGTTCCCTTCCTCACCCTTTGGGGGCTTTATTATTTGTGGGATGACAATTCTTTTTTTAGTTGTTGATTGGATTCATCTATTATTGGTATGAAATAGCTCACATTCCGGCTTGAAAAGGAGACCGCCCATGATGACCATGAGAAAACTCGCCCTGATAAGCCTCTCTATTACTTTTTTTTCAATCCCGTCCCTCCGCGCGGACGACTTCACGAACAACTTCAAAGACAACATCAACCAAAAGAGTCTGGACGCCCTGGCTCAAGATTTGGGCGTCATCATGGGAGGGAGCTCCTTTCATCATGGAAAAGCGCTTGGATTTCCCCTCGGTTTCGACGTCGGCGCCCACGCCGTCGTGACCAATGTCGACAAAGACAACCTTATTTTGAAGGACGACGGCAACCGCACCCAAGGGGTGTGGGGCCAAGTCGAACTGGGACTCCCGTTAAAAATCAACCTCATCGGCCGCATGGGCCAGATGGAAGAAGCCGACATGGTGGGCGGCGGGCTCCGCTACGGCCTCTTGAAGCCCTCCTTGCCGGGCCTTCCCGCCCTCTCGGTCATGGGGCTCTTCAGCAAAATGGACCACGATTATTTTAAACTTCAAACCTGGACGGGAAACGCCGTTCTTTCCATCGATTTCCCGTTTATTGATCCCTACCTCGGCGTCGGCTATGATTTTTCAACATTGGAGCTCAAAGACGCCGCCTTTGTCGGAGTCTCACCGAGCGTCTCCCGCAATTTGGAGGGAGAGGCCTCGGGATACCGGGCCGAACTGGGAATCAATCTTCATTTGATCCCGTTCACCTATATTAACGTCGGCATCGGCCTAGCCAACGGGGAATCCATGTATCACGCGGGCGCCGGCGTCCGGTTATAAAAGGAGTCAGTGTGGACGAAAAGGGACTTCAAGCCTGGTCTGAAAAATTGGACGAATTGCGGGGGACCCGTCAACAAACCGTGGCCAGCAAAGTGTTGGCGTCGGGGGGCCCTCCCAATCTGGAGGCTTATCCGGAATTGATCAAAGAAAGTCTCGTGAGCCTCATGTCCCACTGGTGGGAGATTGAAAAGGCCGCCTGGAAAGACAACCCTCCCGCCGACACCGCGGCGGGCCTCTCCCAGACCAAAAAGGAAATGGACACGGTCATCGATCTGGAGCTGGAAGCCATCGAACGGGAACGGGCCAACACGCGCGAGTTTGCCGCCTTCAACACCGCGGCGGCTCGCCAAGGTCTGGAGCAGATCGAAAATGACCTGAGACGTTTCGGACAGGATTTAAAGAAAAGCTACGCGATTAAAATCGACTCCCTCGCCCGATCGGCGCGGCGACGAGAGCGGGAATTAAGCGCCGGAGACCCGTCCCTGGCCCCGGCCTATGGGAGTGCCTCCAGCAGCAACGGTTTGGGACTGGCGATCATGTTTGTCGTCGGTTTGATTCTCGGAGGAGGGGGGTCCGTTTATTTTTGGAATCAAAACAACGCGGCCCAGAAAAAACTACAAGAAGAAACCACCAAACTGGCCATGGAGAAAAAGCAAATCATCGATGGCATGATTCTTCTCCAGGACACGTACTATCAATTGGCCACCGGAAAACTTCTGAATATTCCGGATTTGGAAAAGCTGGTCAAAACCAAGCAAGAGGAATTTTCCAAAAAGAGAAAAGCCATCGAAAGCAGCATCGCCAAGCAAAAAGAAGCCCTCATCAAGAAAATCCCCGCGGGGGACCGGCTTGATAAATCCCTGGAAAAATTAGAGGAAAGCCGGGTTAAACAGATGGAAGAGGTCAACAAAGCCGAAGAGGAAGCTCTCATCCCTCTTCGTCAACAGCAGAAAATTCACAAAGAATTAATGGACCGTTAATCTCGCTTATCGGCAGGCCATCCCTCGAAGGCGCCCCACCTCACTCCCATTTGGGCGAACGACAAACGGGCACTCCTCGTCCTGGATCCCCAACGGGTGAGCCGTGTTCTTATAAATAATGAGATGCCCCTTCCAGGGTCCCCCCTTAATCAGGGTTTCCAACATCCGTCCCTCACACACCCGGCGCGGACGGCCCCCGCCCGCCGACAATCGATAAATGGTTGACTCCGCCTCGCGACCGGCCGGCCTTTCCTGAAAATACAGGCTCCCGCCATCCAGGGAAAACAATAGGGTCTGGCACGAGGCCCATTTTAAAATCTTCCTTTTTTTCTTCTTTTTTACATCCACCATCCAAATTTCAATGGATTGGCTGTCTTCTCTGGAACTCCTGAAATAAGCGACTCTCTTGTTCGTGGGCGATATGATCGCCTCGTGAATCCCTGTGTCCTCCACCAGAAGGGTCCCCGTCTCTCCCTCCAACAAAAGGATTTTATTGGGGAAAGGAGAAAGGCCGATCCCCCCCAAGCCCCGGGTTTGGTTTTCCATGCAATCCTCTCTCAACACATCGACAAAGCGCCGGCCTTTTTCCCGCTCATAGTAGCGTAGAGCCGACGCCAACCACGTGGCGCGGCCGGAAATGTTCTGCCGGTCCAAGCCGGCGCTCACGGCCTCTTTGATTCTCGCGGTGAGGGGCTCCATGTCTTTCACCACACGCCGGCTGGAGAGATCGGCGTTCACCACCGCATCATGGATCAATTTGTCATACTGGATCCGTTCCTCTTCCAGATTCGTTTCGTTTAGTTTTCGGAGGTAGTAGGGAATTTCTTTGTAACCGGGGGGTCCATTCTCGACACCCTCTCCCCCCGCCGGGAGACAAGCTCCCACGATGAGGACGGAGAAAATGATGGAAAATGCTTTTCGTAACGCCATAAGGGGATTGTATTAAACCGTCAAATGGGATGCACGAAAATCGCCGCGGCGATCCCTTCATCAAACGCCATTTGGGATTCTCCGCATTGGACCACATACGTGGGAAAACGTTGAAGGATCTCCACCGTTGAGCCGGGGATAAGCCCCATCGAAAGCAGCCGTTGGAGCGGCGGGTTGTCACGAAGATGAAGATAAACAATTTTCGCCCTTTCCCCTCTATCCAGTTTATCCAGTGAATAAATAACGGCCGCAGCAGATTGGTCGTTTCTCTGGCAACAGTCACCGGGCGGGATGGGCCTTTCAAATGGGGATCGTGAGGGATGCCCCAAAAGCGTGCAAATGGAGTTGGTCACTTCTTTCGAAAGCGTGTGTTCCCACTGACAGGCCACCGCATCCACAGACTCATCATCGACATTTAAAATGTCCTTTAAAAGCCGTTCCGCCAGCCGTTTGCGGCGCACGACCCCCCGGGCCAAGGCCTCCCCTTCGGGAGTAAAGAAAAGTTCTCCTTGCCGATCCGACACCAGATTTTTCTTCTCCAATAGGTCAATGGCCCCCGGTTTGACTTTGGATTCCAAAATAGGGAGGACTTGATCTCTTTTCCGGACGCCGTCCTCAAAGCACTCATGGAGGTCGGCCAAGGCCTCCTCCTGAATCTCTTCCTGCGCGGAGGGAAGGGGCGTCATCGGTTTCAAGGTCATTTTCCTTTTCTCCAATTTCTCTAAAGGAGCGGCACCCGAAGCAAAAGCCAGTTAAGGAGCCCCCCCACCGCCAGGGAAAAAGCGATCACAAAGGCGGTGATGCCGAGGGTGACTTTTAATCCCCGCTCTTTTAATGTGATTAAAAAGTGAGCCACGCACGGCATAAACAAGGTGATCACCACCATGCTGACCGCAACCTGACGGGGATCCAAAAGGCCTGCTTTCGCCAAGTTGAAAAAACCAGCCGCTCCATAATCCCGACGGAAAAATCCGATGATAAAGGAGCTGGTGGCCTCTTTCGGCAATCCTAAAAAAGACACAATCACCGGCGATAATACCTTTTCCAACTCCCTGAGGACCCCGAATTTTTCCAACAAGAAAAGGACCAGGGTGGCCACAAGAAACAAAGGAAGGACCTCCTTCAGGTACCACGCAAGACGTGCTTTAACTTTTTTATAGATGTTGGACATCTGGGGGAGGCGCAAGGGAGGCACATCCACCAAAAAAGGAGCCCTCGCTCCCGGTAAAACACGAGAGGCCACCGCCCCCACCAACATCATGGTTCCGGCCACCACACTCAGCCATATCGCAAGCACACCAACGGAAAATCCGCCCGCCATCCCCAGAACCACCCCCAATTGTGCGGAGCATGGAATCGACAACGTCAATAGGAGGGAAACAATGATTTTCTCCTTTCGCGTGTCCAGAATTCGGGTGGTCATGGTCGCCATGGTGTCGCAGCCGAGCCCCAAGACCATCGGCAACACCGCGCGTCCATTTAAACCCATCAACCGAAACAACCGATCCATCATGATGGCCAAACGGGGCAAATAACCGGAATCCTCCAAAAACCCGAAGAAAAGAAAAAACATGGTCACAATCGGCAAGATGAGGGCGAAGGCATAGGTGAGCGCCATGGTGATAAGGCCGTAGGGCCCCACCAGCAACTCCCGTAAAAAGGGATAAGGAACAAGCGCTTCCACCAGCGTCGCGGCCCACGGATTAATTCCCTTCCCGAAAAGTACATTTTCAAAGAAATTTACCAACGTGCCCGCCCCTAATACGCCGACAAATTCATAAAGAAGAAAGAGGGTGAATAGAGCGAGAAGGTACCCGGGGAAGGGCCGCATCGAGAGAATCCCCAACCGTCCCAACCACGACATGGCACCGGCCCTTCTTACGGACTGGACTTGTCCCAGGATTTCCTGCACCACGTGCTGACGAGCTTCGAAAAAAATGACTTCCGGAGAACGCAAGAATTTCTTTCGCGCTTCTTGAATCTCTTTATATAACGGATCGCCGGAGGGAGTCCTGGCTATCTTGGCGGCCGTATCCTGCAGGACTTTTCCATCGTAGCGTGGGTGAACAACGGGAATCCGCGCTTGCGCCAAGGCGGTCTTCATCATCGAAATCCCTTCTCCGGTGACCGCCACCGTTTCGATGACCGGAATGCCTAAAAGCTGCGAGAGCGCTGCCGCATCAATTTCAATGCCCCGGTCCCGGCGTTCATCGGACATGTTGAGGGCCAAAACCATGGGAATTTGAAAGTCGGCTAATTCCAACATCAGATGGATGGATTTCCCCAGATTTTTGGCATCGGCCACCTGAACGACGAGATCCGGCCGGCCCTCCAGAAGAAGATCACGAGCGACCCGCTCATCCTCTGTCCGCGGGATAAGGCTGAAAACACCGGGGGTGTCGAAAACCAAATAGTTTTGATGATGCATCGAAGCCATCCCTTGGGCGACATCCACGGTCGTCCCGGGAAAGTTTGACACGGTCACATAGTCGCCGGTCAGGGCGTGAAAGATCACCGACTTGCCGACATTGGGGTGGCCCACCAAAGCGATCTTTTTGACGCCCGCCGCCGTTGTCGAATCCGGCTTTCGTTCATTAATAACGTGCGTTTTCATAAACAGAGTTCATCATATTTATAACATACGATGAAAGGGGTCGTTCCTTGAAAAGGGAGCCCGGCCAGGAATATTTCAGACGGAGGAAAAAAGCTGGTTTTTGCGGATGAGATCGAAAAGATATCGTTTGGTTTGCGGCGCTTCCTTGCCGTTATTCACCAATTCCTGATGAAGGGTCTGCAGGTCTTCGATGGTGTCAATATCATAATGGGTGGGTAGAATCTTCAGCGAATAGCCGTATCGCATCGCATTTTGGGTGGTTCTTTCAAACACCTGATCCGTGGACCAGCTGACTTCCTCGAAAAGCTTGAGGCACGGCCGGGACAAGCCGACGAGGTAATAACCGCCGTCGGTCGCGGGGCCCAAAACGACATCGGAGGAATGGAGCTCGTCATAGGCTTTTTCGATAAAACTGGCCGGCAGGGTTGGGGCGTCGCTGCCCAAGATGACCACCTGCTTGGCGCCCTTCCCGAAGGCGACGCCGAAGGCATGCGTCAAACGCTCGCCCAGGCTCCGCCCCTCTTGCCGAAAAATCTCGGGCGTCTGGCGCAGCCCCAGCCACGATAAATCACTGGCTTTGGGATGGGGTTGGTAGGCGACCTGGATGCGGCAGAGTCCTGACAACTGGGAGGCGTTTTTAATGACGTCGGAAACAAAACATTTATAGAGATTGGCGGCCTCGAGGCTACTCAGATAAGGAATAAGACGGGTCTTGACATCGCCCGCAATGGGCGCCTTCACAAAAACAATCAAAACCTGCTTAGCCGTTTCTATCGCTGTTATCACTGTCATTAAAACAGCACGTGGGGAAATTTCATAAAAAGCCGGTTAGATTGTAACAAATTAGGTTGTAACAAAAATTTATATAAAGGAAGGGGAAAACTATTGGTTGGCGACCAGAGAACCGTAATCGTCCGACGATTTGGCATCCAAGGCGTCTTTCACGCTTAACAATTCATAAACCGTGACCGGATCGTTAAATCCGGTGAGGACACGCGGCTCCCACGCTTTCACGTCGACGAGATCCTTCACGCGGCTGAACGTGGCGGGAGAAAGAAGGATCTGATTGTCGCCGGCCATATCCTCCAGGCGAGCCACCATATTGGGGGCGTCGCCGATCACCGTATACTCCACCCGGTCGCCCGAGTCAACATTGCCGGCAATCACCACGCCCGAGGACACGCCAATCCCGATCGCAATCCCCTCTTTAAAGCCCGCCTGAATGCGGCTCTGGTTCATGAAATAAATCTCCTTCATGATAGCAGCGGCACACTGGACGGCATTCTGATCGGCATTTTCCAGGGCGGGGAGGATCGGCGTACCGAACACGATCATAATCGCATCCCCGATAAATTTATCAATGGTGCCTTGGTATCGGTACACCACGGGAGCGATCCGGGAGCGGAACTCATTTAAAAGACTCACCACATCCTGCGGATCCATCCGCGCCGACATCGTCGTAAAGTGCCGGATATCCACCATGAGAATGGACACCCACGTCCGGTGCCCCGCCAATCGCTCGCGAAACCCCTCTTTATTGCGCCTCATCTCGTCCGCCCATGTGCGCCCCACGTACGGGATCAGGGCATTGGCAAAATCGTGGTGGTAGAAATTGTCCAGCATGATGCCGGCGTTTTCCACAACAGATTTCAGCCAGAAGATGTTGCGGCCCACATAGGAGGAATAGCCCAAATCGGAATTCCCCACCACGATCGCCCCGAAAAGGGCCCGGCGGCGCGTTGAAAAAAGAGGAAAGCATACGTCGGCTTGAAGCCGATTCATTTCCTCCCCCAAGGCCTGGCGTTCCCAATCCGCCAAGACCCGCCGGATCACCTCATCCCTGACGAGCTCTCTTTTTTCCTCCCGAAGATACTGGATGAGGAGAGATTCGGATTTAAGATGAAAATCGTCTGGCACAACAGGCACGCCCACCGCTTTTTTGACGGTAAAGATGGGCCTTTGCGGATCTTTCAACAAGAGGCACATGGAGCCGAATCCCACGCTTTTAAGCGTGGAAAACAATACATTCAACAGCTCGTCCCGATCCGCCGAAGACAGGACGCGCCGCGACAATCCCCGCAAGCGCTGCATTTGGTCGAATCGCTTGGTAAAAAACACGCTATCAACAACATTCTGAACCCGGAAACGCAGGGGGTGGAAAAGGAGCGCCATGACAATGGAGGCCATCCCCAGAGCCAGGTAATCACTTCGAGGGATGAAAGGGGTCAGGCATCGCCTGGAAATCAAGTGGGTGACTAAAAAGACGGCCAAAAGAATGGATGTCATCACCAAAAAAGAAGCGGACTTTCGCAACAACTCAGACAAGTGATACAGCTGATTGGATGTCAACGTGTAGGCAAAAAGGATCAGGCAGAATGTCGACGCCAGATGGGCCCCCGTCACGGTCCATCCAGACACCCATTGAGCCGTATAAAAGAGAGAAACGATGAAGATCCCCCCCATGACAATAAATCCGGCTCCCACCAGAAGCATGGCCAAAAGCCGGCTCTTTTGAGCGGGATCTTCCGCCAGCGTTGCGTGGCGGATAAGGATCACGAGGCCAATGGCCGTCAACAGGGCATAGGCAATCGCCGCCAAATAAAAGTGCTGACCAACCGACGGGAATGAAAAAAGTAGGCCCTGAACGACTTTATGGGGGAACATCCCCAGCATCGTCAGGAACAGCCAGCCGCCGCTAAACACGTAGCCCAACTGCTTGGCCCGATCAAAAAAGCCCGATACGACGGTTTCATGGCCTTTTGCAGGGTGGCTGATGCCCCCCAACACGAAATGGTAAAAAAGCGGCGGGACAAATAACAACGAACCGATATACAAGCGACACCACATCAACGCCACCGGGGGATCACTTGAAAAGTTGAGGCCGATGAACGAAATTCCCCACAGGCAAAGGTCGAAGCAAAGGATAAAAAACAGGCGATTGATCTTGCGGCGATTATCGGCTAGAACCATGCCCCCCAGCACCAAATTCAACACTGAGGAAAACAGGATCAACAAGTAAAAGGCATTGTGTAGGGAATTATGAGGTACCATGCACGAACCCACTGTATGAGGATGCACTGAACCGGCCAAAAATTCAATATGGCTTTTTAAATATCCCTTATAAAAACAAGGCCACTTATTTACCTCTCCCAGGCCCCTCCGTCAAGCAATTTATCCACAATGTTATCCACAAAATTCACAATTTGTTCTCCTTTCAATTTTCTTCTTTTCTCTATCCACTGAGTTATCCACATTACACACAAACTCAAGTCGTCACCCCAGCGGAGGCGAGTGAAGGGGTTCAGTCAACGAGGATGCGGGCTTGCGTGGTGACGACGAATCCGGTTCCACTCTCGGCAAAATGAATGGATCCTTCTTTTCCGTCCCACGTGAGAGGTCCGTTGGCTTCAAGGTGAGAGTTAAAAGTTAAAGAAATACTAATGGGACGTCCTGCGACATCGGTCCCCGTCCCAGAGGCTATTCCATCCGTTAATCCGCCAAAAATACCCATCGCCCCCGGTGAGGGAAGGGTAAAACTGACGTTGTAGCCGCCCCCGCTCTGATCGGTCAAAACGGATGTTCCCGTCAACCGCTTTTCGGAACCGACATCGCCGGCAATGGCCAAGGTCAGTACGAGGCTCTCTGAATAGGAATACTGGTTGGATGTCCCTATCACTGAAACATTCACCTTACTTAAGGTCGTTGTGGAACTTTGAACCGAAATAGGATCGATGACGGCATTGGTGGCATCGAGAAATTGAATTGTAAAAGTAGCTGATCCATAATGACTTTCGCCCCGCTGGAAGGTGTAACGACTTAGGTTATCAGGTCCGGTTAACTCAGGGAATGACCTCGTCGTCAGGACCAGCCGACTGATCACAGGAACCAGTGTGTTGAGTAAATCCCTCTTTAAGAGAAAGAAATTCTGGGTGGCCCGGGCGGGAACGACGGCCGTGTCATTGTTCACGGGAAAATCGCCGACAATTTTATCGGCGACATAGTCCCTTTTACAGGAGGCCGCAAAACCTGCCAGGATGAACAGCGCGATGACTCTCATCAACCTGTTCATTGCGGTTTGTGAGGCTTCACACGGTAGGCCAGTAAAAACCGAATATCGGTATCTCCCGCGCCTCGCTCGAAATCAAAACTGGTATGGCTTTCATCCAACAAGCCCACCCCAAGCCCCAATCCCAGGCTCCAGCCGCGAAAAAGCCACGTCACATCCAGATAGGCATCCAGAGCATCCCCTTCTGTGGCCGGGATGGCCTCTCCCGCCACCTTTTGCTCATAGACATGGTAATAGGCCATCTCAGTGAGAACGCTGAAACCATGCGACAAGGGAATTTCCAGGGCCGCACGCGACTGAAAAATGCTCCCCGGATTGACATGGACGACAGGGACTTCCTCCACGCCCATGTTGCTGTTGTAAGGGCCCCGGAAAACATAACCGAGATTGAGATAGAGAGGCCAGGCCGTGGGCGCCTGGTAAAGTCCCACGAGTTCCCCGTCCACGCCCCGAGCGACCGGGATATCATCGGATTGGGCTCCCGACCGGGTGTGCCAGATGCCCAAAAATCCCCAGTTTTCTGTGAAAGCAATTTTTACTTCCGGCGAGATCTGGCCGACGCCACTTCCGGTATATTTCGCCTCCCCTCTTTCCAAGCGGTTCGTAATATATCGGAAGGTCACTCCGACGTCGGCTTTGGAAAACAAACCCAGTCTCGCATAAGCAGGTAAAACGACCGTCCGATAGGTTGTCTTCGGTGATTTAAATGTATCGTGGCGAACGGAACTCAAGAAGCCGGTTTCGAAGTGATGGTACCCAATCGTTTCCGTCTCCCGAGTCACCAGCGGCCGTGCGCCTAGAAAAACAGGGAAGCCCAACAAGACAAATAAAGCAACCAACCAGTTTCCAATAGAGGGCAACGTCATACCGGCGGAAGCCGGTATCCAGGTTGTAAACCAATTTATTACGAAAGCCATAAAGCCTGGATACCGGCTTCCGCCGGTATGACGAGTAAAGGAATGTTTCATGGATGCCTGACATTAGAATAATGGGGTCGAGAAATAAAGGTGCAGGCTATTGATTGGAGGAGAACTTGAGACGGGTGGGAAGCGAAAATCGGCCGGCAAGGGCGTCCAAAACCTGAAGGAGAAGCTCGTCAAACATGATGGGTTTTTCGATGATCCCCTGCGCCCCCGACTCAGCGGTGTTTTTCAGACTGTTTTCATCACCGTAAGCGGTGATAAATAAAACCGGGACCTTGGCAAAACGCGCTTCGGCCTTCAACTTCTTGCACATGGTAAAGCCGTCCATCTTGGGGAGCATGATATCGAGGAGGATCAAATGGGGAGTCTCCGTATTCAAAATCCGCAGGGCTTCTTCGGCATCCTTGGCCGGAATGACCTGAAAACCTTCGCTTTTCAGCGAAAACGTCAAAAAGGAGCGGACGGACTCATCGTCATCCACCACCATGATCTTCTTCGTTGCATTCAATTCAATGGTCATAACAAACTGAGTTTACAGGTCAAAATTTGAATTTACCAGAACTAATAAATTTTCTTGGCTATAAACGACTTTACCGTTAAAATCTCAATCATGCAACAAAATCAGCCTTCCCGCGCGTTGACCTACGTCCTCGCCGGCTTCTTCCTCCTTTTCTTTTTCCTCCGGTTTCATCAACTGGGAGTGAAACCCATGCATCACGATGAAGGCGTCAATGCGTTCTTCTTTCAAAATCTTATAAAAACCGGCACCTTCAAATACGATCCCGCCAACTATCACGGCCCGGCCCTTTATTACATCCAACTCCTTCCCACATGGTTGGACAGCCTGGGAAAAACAAATTTTTTGGAGGGCATCACCGACGTTTCCATCCGCACCGGCGTTGCCACGGCCGGAGTCCTGGTCTTATTGGGGCTCCTTTGGGCGTCTCATCGAATCGGTCGGTGGGGCGCCCTCGCGGCTTTTCTTCTGGCCGGTTTTTCCTGCGACCTTCTTTATTTCTCCCGCTACTTCATTCATGAAATTTTCGTCGTTCTCTTCACCCTCGGCATTTACCTGGGAGGGACTCGTTATGCCGACACGCGAAAACCGGGATTCTTGTACCTGATGGCCGCTTCGGCGTCCCTGTTATATTGCACGAAAGAAACCTCGGTCCTCATTATGGGGGTTCTCCTGATATCGGCTTTCCTCACCCCCCTGACTCATTGGCTGATGAGCCCCTCCGACGGAAAAACGATGCCGCCGGCATCCAATCCCTTTTGGAAAGATCCCGCTTTTCAGCAACATCTCCTTATATCCCTCGGTTTGGCGGCGGGAATTTGGGCATTTCTTTACTCCTCTTTTTTTAAAAATCCGCAGGGCCTGATCGACTCTCTCAAAACCTTCCTGATCTGGAGCAGGACGGGCACCGAATCCACCCACAACAAGGAATTTTCCTACTTCATGAACAATCTTCTTATCAAATATGAATTCGCCCCGACGGTGCTGTCTCTCTTTGGCGGCCTCTTGGCTTTCATTCTGAACGAGAAAAAAGGGCTTTTTCTGGCCTATTGGACGATGGGTCTTCTCCTGGTCCATTCGATCATCCCCTATAAAACACCATGGCTCGTCATCACCCTGCTCCTTCCCATGTTTCTTCTTTCGGGTTACGGCGTCCAAACGCTGATCAACAAAATCTCCGACGATGAATCAATCCAAAATAAAAAAGCCTCCTTCACGGCCCTTGCCGTCGGCCTTTCCCTGCTCCTTTTCATGCAAACGCCGCAAACGCTGAGGATTGTCTTCCGGGAATACGACAACGAGAAGCACGCCCAGGCTTACGCCCACACGGTCCGAGACATTTACCGGCTCATCGACGACATCGGGTTCATCGCCCGGATGGCCCCCGAGCGAGAGGAAATCCGCATCAATATCGTCAGCACCATCGACTGGCCGTTGCCTTACTATTTGAGAAAGTATCCAAAAGCCCTGTTTTGGGAACGGATCAAGGACATCGGGCCGGTTGATGCGCCCATGATTATCTCCCTGAACCGGCAAGAGGTGGAATTAAAACCATTGCTCAAAGACACCTACCTCACCAAATCCTACACCCTTCGCCCCGGCGTGCCGTTGGTTCTTTTCATCAACGAACGCTATGCAAAAGGATTTGAATCGCAAATTCTGCGCATTCCCCATTTTTCCGTGAGTCTCCAGCCCAAAAGCCCCCTTCTTCCAGGCTTGAAACAGGAACTTTTCAAGGGGTCTCAGTTTTGGGGTTCGCCGACGGACTCCACCCGCCAGGACCTCTCCTTCTTTTGGAGTTCGGATGAGGACAAACCCGCCCAGGGTCCCTTTTCCATGATCTGGAGCGGATATCTGAAAATCCCGGCGGCGGGGACCTATCAATTTTCCCTGGAATCGGACGACGGCTCCTGGCTCTTTATTGACGACACCCTCGTCATCGACAACGGGGGCGCCCATATCAGTACCGTCAAATCCCACGCGGCCATTCTGTCGGCGGGATTCCACAAAATTCAAATCAAATACTTTGACATCGGCGGCGAAGCTATTTTTCACATACTCTGGGCCCCTCCAAAAGCCAGCGGGTTCACGCCTCTATCGAAGGCTTTCTTTCATTCGGAAAAATAACTCATGGATGCCGCCCCCCCTCGCCTTTCCATCATCATCCCCGCTTATAACGAGGCGGCCCGCATCCTCCCCACGTTGGAAACGATCGAGGCCTTCGTCAAAACACAGCCTTACCCCATCGAGGTCCTCATTGTCGACGACGGCTCCAAAGACGGCACGGCGGGGACGGTCCGGACGTTTATCGATGGAAAAAGCCATTTCCGGCTCCTCCAACATGAGAGAAACCTCGGGAAAGGCGCTGCGGTGCGGTTGGGGATGCGCTCGGCCCAGGGCGCCTACCGCCTTTTTTCGGATGCGGACCTCTCCACCCCGATCGAGGAGGTCAGTAAATTTTTTCCCCATGCTTATGATGTCATCATCGGCTCGCGGCGCGTGCGGGGAGCCCAGCTCAAAAAAAGGCAACCCTTCTACCGTGAGGCCATGGGGCGGGTTTTCAGCGTGCTCGTCCGGCTCCTCACGCTCCATGGATTTCTCGACACCCAGTGCGGCTTCAAATTTTTTACCGCTAATGCCGCGGACAACATCTTCTTCAAACAAACCATCAACGGCTTCGGCTTCGACGTGGAAATCTTATTTATTGCCAAGAAATGCTTCCGCTACCGCATTAAAGAAGCGCCGGTAGTCTGGAGGGACTCGCCCCAAACGCAAGTCCGCCTCTTCCGGGATTCGCTGCGTATGTTTGTGGATCTCCTGAGAATCCGGTTCAACGACTTGAGAGGCGTGTACGATTAAGAGACCACTTCCGGTAACTCGAGGAATTTGTCATTGCGAGCCCGCTGAAAAACTTTACGTCATTCCCGCGAAAGCGGGAATCCAT
>JAJAPZ010000020.1 GCA_020523905.1 Candidatus Obscuribacterium magneticum | reverse complement strand
AAATACAAAATTGCGGACGACTTAAAAAAGAAAGGACTTGGAGAGCCGACCATCACCTACAAGCTCCGCGATTGGCTGCTCTCCCGGCAACGGTATTGGGGCACGCCCATCCCCATGCTTCACTGCCCCCAATGCGGGATCCTCCCCGTGCACCTGAAGGATCTGCCGGTGAGGCTTCCGGAAAACGTCAAATTCACAGGAGCAGGGGACTCCCCGCTGGCGCTCATGAAAGAATGGGTGGAAACCAGCTGCCCGAAATGCCAAGGGAAGGCGCGGCGGGAAACGGACACGATGGACACCTTCGTTGATTCCTCCTGGTACTACGCCCGCTACATCGATCCCAAAAACGACGAACGGCCCTTCGATTCCTCCCTCGCCGCCCTCTGGCTTCCCGTCACTCAATACATCGGCGGAATTGAACATGCCTGCATGCACCTCATTTATTCCCGATTCTTCCACAAGGTGATGCGGGACATGGGGCTGGTGAAATCCGACGAACCCTTTGCCTCCCTTCTCACCCAGGGCATGGTGACCCTGGGGGGCTCCGCCATGTCCAAATCCCGGGGGAATGTCGTCGATCCGGAAGAGGTCATCGAGAAGTACGGGGCGGACACCTGCCGGCTTTTCATTCTCTTTGCGGCGCCACCCACCCAGCAGTTGGAGTGGTCCGACACCCAAGTGGGCGGGGTCTGGCGGTTCTTAAACCGCGTCTGGCGGCTGGCGCAATCCTTCGTCAGTGATGAGGACGCCAAAGGGCTTAAAAGAAATGTCGATGCCGGAGCCGCCGAGGAGGGGGGGACAAAAGCCATCGCCGCCGACGAACTGACGCGCCTCACCCACCTCACCATCAAACGGGTGACAGACGACATCGAAAAGGATTTTGGATTCAACACGGCCCTTTCGGCCATCATGGAATTGGTGAACGCCCTTTATCTCTATCCCGCTCTTGGAGACACCCTGTCCCGGGAGTCGACCCGGGTCGTCCTGGAACTCCTCTCCCCTTTTGCCCCTCATATGGCCGAAGAATTGTGGCAAGCCCTGGGACATAAAACGCTTCTTGCCGAGCGCCCCTGGCCGGCGGCGGATGAGAAAAAGATGGCGGCCCAGCAAATCGAAATCGTCATCCAAGTGAACGGGAAACTCAGGGACCGCCTCCGGGTGGGGGCCAGCACCAGCGAAAGGGAAATTAAGACGCTCGCTCTCCAGTCTCTCGAAAAAAGGGGAATGAAAATTACGGGAGAGCGGGTTATCTATATCCCCCAGAAATTGCTAAATTTCGTGGAAAAGGGGAATTAATTCAGATGCGTGTCATTCGAGGCTTTTTGGTGCTTTCGGCCCTGGGAACTCTGGTCATCACAGGCTGTGGGGGATTTTCTTCCGAATACATCCCGCCACAGATCATTCTTCCGCCCTACATCAAAACCATCGCCGTGCGGCCCTTCGCCAACACGACTTCGGAACCGGACGTCGGAAACAAGCTGTGGCTGACGACCACCCAGGAATTCATACGCGACGGCCGCATTCAATACATCGATGATGAGAACAAGGCAGACGGGGTCATTGTCGGCACCCTTAAGCAGTTCGTTGAAACGGAACTGAGCCACGACGTCAACCTGGTCGCCCTCGAATACCAGCTGTGGGTGATCATGGACCTCAAATTCCTCGATCGGGTCAACAACCAGTATTTATGGGAGGAACCGGGCCTGGAGCAGAAGTTTCGCTATTTCACCGAAACCGCCCCCGGCGGCATGACCAAAGAAGACGCCAAAACGGAACTGTGGGACCGCTTCGCCCAGGACATCGTGCGGCGAACCATCGAAGGTTTTGGTTCCGTCATGAGTGTCTCACCCCGGTCGATCCCTCAAAAACCGATCCCGGAGCCGCCGCCTCCCTCCCTCCCGACGACAAACCCCTACTAGTCGTGCCGTCCATTAAACCGGACCAACTTGATCTCCACATTCGTTCCAACACCATCCACACCCTCTATCTTTTTGACGGGCCGGACCGCTATCTTAAAAAAAGAGCCGCCGAGCGCATCATCGACAGCCTCCTCACGCCCGAAACGAAAGATTTTAACCTGAACCGCTTCGATGGAGAGACGTCTCCGGCCGCGGAGGTCATTTCCGCGGCCTACAACCTTCCCTTCCTCGCCCAACGGCGCGTGGTTGTCGTGAGCGCGGCCGACGGGTGGAGCGCCTCCGAACGGCGCCTTGTGGCGGAAAGCCTGGCAGGTCTGCCCCCGTCCACCTGCCTCCTTCTTATTTACGAATCGCGGGCCGAGCTTCGCGACGAGATTCCCGCCCACGTCATTTCCCATGGGGAGATTGTGACCTTTTGGACGCCCTTTGAAGAACAAAAACCCCCCTGGGCCATGGAGGAAGCCCGCCAGCGAGGGAAAGTTCTCGACCGGCAAGCGGCCCAACTTCTCTGCCAAGCCTGCGCCGGATTGGAGGACATCTCCAACGAACTCGATAAACTCGCCCTCTTTATAGGAAAGAAAAAAAACATCACGGTGGAGGACATTCGACAATGCGGCCTGCCGGAGGAAGCGGCGGATTTTAAGGATCTCGAAAATGCCATCTGGACGCGGGACGTGCGTTTGGCCTTAAAACAGGGCCGGCTGATCTTTGACATGGGGGGGAAAACGGAATCGACCTTCCCTGTCTTTGAGCGCATCTTTCGGTTGCTTCTATTGGGGCGGTATTATCTGAAGGAAAAAAAGTGGTCGCTGAAAGACACGCAGGAGGCTCTGGGATTTCGGGGACGGACTCAACAGACACTCTTCGAGAGGGGCCTCAAATCCTACACGACACCGGAACTCATCGACTCGTTGGGGAAGATCATCAAGGCGGACTACGACATCAAAACCGGCGCCCTGCCGGGAAAAATCGCTTTCTCTTTGCTGGCGATGAACTTGTTGGGAAAAGAAGGTTTAAGCTTTCGTTAACGCCAAGAGGCGGGACGCCATGCGGGAAACCTTTCGGGCGGCGGCGTTCTTGCTGAAAATCCCGCTTTTGGCGGCCTTTTGCCAGGCCGACTGGGCTTCAATAAAGCGGGTTTTTGCCGCCTCGGCCTTTTTGGCCGTCACGGCCTGTAGAAAAGAGTGGGTCAGCGTTCGCACTTTGCTGCGGACCTGATAATTTAACAACCTTCGTTTCTCCGCCTGGCGGCCGGCTTTGAGGGCCGATGCGTGCCGCTGCGACTTGCCTTTTTTGGCCATAAGTTGGAGACTCCTTTATGAAAATTGGATGATGATTGTACCAATATGCCTGAAACAGAGAAACACCATTTTTCGCGCCGCTTGAGCGCCTTCGCCTCCGCCACGCTCATCTCCCGGGTTCTGGGTTATGTCCGGGACGCTTTGGTCGCGACCTTTTTTGGCGGGGGGCTCGAAACGGACGCCTTCTACGCGGCTTTCAAAGTTCCCAATCTCATCCGGCGTTTCCTTGGCGAAGGCTCCATGACAGCGGCTTTCATCCCCGTCTTTACCGACGTCTCAAGCAAAAAGGGCCGGGAGGAAGCCCAGCGGTTCATTGACGCCCTGGTGTCGGGGCTTTTGGTCATTCTTCTCGTCATCACCGGCCTGGGCATCCTCTTCGCTCCCCAGGTCACGCGGATCGTCGCCTGGGGATTTGAACAAGACCCCGCCAAATTCGCTTTGACGACGGATCTGGTGCGCCTCACCTTCCCCTTTATTGTGGTTGTCTCATTCGCGGCACTGATCACGGCGGTCTTGAACTCGCGCGGCCGCTTCTTCGTGCCGGCGGTGGCTCCCTCGGGCCTTTCCATCGGTGAAATCGCCTTCATCCTCGTCTTCGCGATGCACATGGACTCGCCGGTCCACGGCCTGGCCTTGAGCGCCGTTGTGGGAGGCGCCATCCACCTTCTCTGGCAGCTCCCTTCTTATTACAAGGACGGCTACCACCTCAAACTCGTGAAACCCTTCTCTCATCCCGAGGTCAAAACCGTCTTTGCCATGATGATTCCCACCATCGTCGGCTTGGGAGCCGATCAAATCAACTCCTTTGTGAACCAACTCTGCGCGAGTTTTCTTGAAAACGGCTCCATCACGGCCCTTTACAATTCAAACCGCGTCATGCAGCTGCCTCTGGCTCTTTTCGGGATCGCTGTGGCCAGCGTGGCGCTCCCCGCCCTTTCCAAAGCCGCCAGCCAAAACAATCAGAAAGAATTCAAGGACCTGCTCAACCTCTCCTTGCGCATCGCCAACTACGTATTGATCCCCTCGTTTGTGGGGCTTGCCGTGCTCGGTTTTCCCATCATCCAGGCTCTTTTCCAACACGGAAAATTCACGCTCGAAAATTCGACGATGACCTATGCGGCTCTTGTCCCCTACGCTTTGGGATTGCCCGCCTACTCCGCGGTTAAAATCCTGGCCTCCGCATTCTACGCGCGGAAAAACACAAAGACCCCTGTCCGTGTGTCCATCTGGGCGATGACGCTCAACGTCGTTTTAAACGTGGCTCTCATGTGGAAATTCAAGGTGGCCGGCCTCGCCTTCGCGACAGCCGTCTCGGCCTGGTTTCAGGCGATCGGCCTCTTCATTCTTCTAAGAAAAGAAGTGGGCCTCCTGGGAGGGCGGGACATGCTTCGAAGTTTTCTCGCCGGAAGCCTCGTCGGAACTCTGATGGGGCTGGTCTGCTATCTCTTTTCAGGGTGGCTTTTCGCTCACACATTCCTCGCCCTTCGCGTGAGCGCGTCGATCGGGGTGGGAATTGTCACGTATCTTCTTTTGTCCAAGATCTTCAAGATCAAAGAATTCGACTTCTTTATGGAATCCTTGCTCAAGAGAAAAATCAATGCCTGAAAACTGACGGGCATGGCCACTTTTTCTTTTCTTCCCCACCTTCCTCATTCGCCGGGCGTCTACCTGATGCGGGACAACAAGGGAAACATCCTCTACATCGGGAAGGCCAAAGACCTGAAAAAAAGGGTGGCCTCCTACTTTTTGGACACCCAACAAAACAAGTGGGAACGGGGGGGGAAACTTCTCGCTCTGGTCCCTCTCATCCGGCACGTCGATTATGTGGCCACGGCCAGCGAACGGGAAGCCCTGGTCCTCGAACAAAAACTCATCCGCCGCTATCTACCCATGTTCAACAGCATGTGGCGGGACGACAAATCGTATCCCTATCTGGCCTTGACGGTCAAAGAGGACTTCCCCCGGCTCATCTTCACCCGCAAGAAGAAAAATGACGGGGCCCTCTATTACGGCCCCTACCCCAGCGTTAAAAGCGTCCGGGACCTCATGAAATGGGCCTGGCGAAAGAAAATTGTGCCCCTGCGCCCGTGTGATATCGACATGAAGAGGGAGGACCGGCTTCCCACTTACAAAGAAGTCCGATCCTGCCTCCACCTTCACACACGGGCGTGCCCAGCCCCCTGCGTAGGCCGAATCTCATTGAAGGACTACAAGAAGATGGTTGATCGCGTTAAGTGGTTTTTGGAAGGCCGCCACGACAAAATGATCGCACAATGGGAAAAGGTCATGAAACGCCTCTCCCGACGGCAAGAATTTGAAGAAGCCGCCAAGGTCCGCGACCGCATTGACGCCCTCAAACATATGCAGGAGCCCGTCACGTTCCGGGAAATGACCGAACCCATGCTGGAAACCCGCCTCCAGGCCAGCCGGGCCGTACAGGACCTTATGAAAGCTCTCCATCTACCCCACCCCCCGGAGCGGATCGAGGCCTTCGATATTTCCCATGTCCAGGGGCTGGAAAAAGTCGCTTCTCTGGTGAGTTTCTATCGGGGCCGGCCGGATAAATCCCAATACCGAAAATTCATCATCCGAACCGTTGGGGGAATTGACGACGTAAAATCCATGGAAGAAGTGATCCGCCGCCGCACCCAACGGCTTCTGAAAGAGGGGAAGCCCCTTCCGGATCTCATCCTGGTCGATGGGGGGAGAGGCCAACTGTCGGCCGCCTTAAAAGCCCTGGATCTAAAAGACCTGAAAAAAATCCCGGTGGCCGCCCTCGCCAAAGAGGAGGAGGAGATTTTCCTGCCGGACCACTCCCATTCCATCCAACTCCCCCCGGATTCGCCGGCGCTCCTCCTTCTACGCCATGTCCGCGACGAGGCCCACCGCTTCGCCGTCACCTTCCACCGCAAGCGGCGTTCCAAGCTCGCCTTCATGAAAGTTATCGAGAAGAACATCACCGGGAGAACCCCATAGTATGAAACACCATTATCTTTCTATTTTTCGAAGACAACATCAGAAGTTCGTCATTCCCGCGAAAGCGGGAATCCAGGTTTTAAACACGCTTCAAAGAAAGGTATACGGCCTGGATTCCCGCTTTCGCGGGAATGACGGCTTTCGCAACAGCCTCTACACCTCCTTCCAGCTAAAGGTATGGCGGGCCTGCTTGGACATCCCCAAAGGGCAGGTTCGTTCCTATGGTTGGATCGCCAAACGGATTGGCCATCCGGGGGCGGCGCGGGCCGTCGGGTCCGCTCTGGCCAAAAATCCTTTCGCTCCCCGCGTCCCCTGCCACCGTGTGATCCGGAAGAACGGCCAACTGGGGCGCTATTCCGGCCCCGGCGGGATCAAAACCAAGAGGCACCTCCTTATTATGGAAGGCGTCCGGCTCAAAAAGATTACCCCTTGAAAGGAACCCAAACGCCCCCCATACTTTTCATTGGCAACGTCTTCTCGCGGATCCGCCGGCGACCTAAGCCGTGCCGGTCCAACGGGAAGATGCCAAATGAGTAAAAAGGACGGTAACATACCTTGAAGGGAAAAGTGAAGTGGTTCAACAATCAGAAAGGCTACGGTTTCATCACTCGTGACGACGGATCCGGAGATGTGTTTGTGCACTATTCGGCGGTCACCGGAGAGGGCTACAAAACCCTCAATGAAGGCGACACGGTGGAGTTTGAAATCATTGATTCTGATAAAGGGCCAAAAGCCTCAAACGTCACCAAAGTCTAACACGACGTCCTCATCCCGCCGCCAAGATTAAAAACCCTCGGTGACCCGCGGGTTTTTGGCTCGTTGTCTTTCTTCTTCCCCCGTTGAATCCAATAAACCTTGACTATCAATTCTTTTAAATGAGAACTTTCCTGCCCGAGAAAATGTTTAAATAAAGAAAAGGGGCAATTTATGGAAGAGGTATTAACCAAAGAAAAAAAGCGTACCTTCAGTACCTACGAGACCGAGGTGACAAAAATTGACGTCCTTTCACCTCGCAATAAGGGCCTACACTTTCAGCTTCCGGCCGGCCAAACTCTCAATTTTAAAGCCGGCCAGTACGTCCAGGTGTTTGTGCCGAACGGCCCCCAAATCCGGCGCACGGCCTATTCCATCGCCTCCTCGCCCCGCCAAAGTGACGGCTTTGATTTGTGCGTGACGCTCGTGGACGGGGGAATTTCTTCCCACTACCTCCACAATTTGAAACCGGGCGACAACGTCAAAGTGATGGGCCCATTGGGCGTTTTCCGCCTGCCGGAACCCGTGAACAAAGACCTCGTTTTCATCGCCACCGGATCCGGCATCGCCCCTTTTCGCAGCATGATCCAATACCTATTCGAGCAAAACACGGATCGCACTCTCGACCTCTTATTCGGTAACCGCTATGACGACGACATTCTCTACAAAAGCGAATGGGATGACCTCGCCCGGCAGCACGGCAACTTCAAAGTGCTTTTCACCTTGAGCCGCCCGACGGCCCAATGGCCGGGGCCGACAGGGTACGTTCAAACTCATATCGAGGATTTCGTCCCCGACCCCAAAAGCAAAGATTTCCTCATCTGCGGTTTGGTCAAGATGATCAACGACGTCCAGGCCAAACTCCTATCCCTCGGCGTCCCCAAAAATCAGATCCATTACGAGCGTTACGATTGACGCGCCCCACTCCATCACACCCTGCTTCTCATCTCACAGGCAAATTGTCCCCAAAATGAAGTTGTGCTAAGATCACCCTCGCCACAACATATTCTCCAACTGAACGGACCACTTATTCCTCGGTAGCTCAATGGTGGAGCATCCCGCTGTTAACGGGAGGGTTGCTGGTTCGAGTCCAGCCCGAGGAGTTCAACATACTTGAGTAGCTCTTAATCCCACCCCGAATTGTTCTAAATCCATAGAGTAATTCCGTTTAGATTATTACAATCAGTCACCAATCAAATAGAAGAGGGAGGTTTTATGGAGCAAAACACGGGAAATAAGAGTGAATTTGCAATTGCTAGCTTAATCATGGGGGTTCTATCTTTCGTTCATCTCATGAATTTAGAAAAGGCAATCGTCGCTGTCCTATTTGGGATTTTGGCTATGAGAAGCATCAAAAGACAACCGGGCCTCCAGGGTAAAGGATTGGCCATCGCTGGCGTCATCTTAGGCATCATTGGCATAACATTGACGACAGTCATGACAATTAAATTCTGGCCGCAAATGATGCAAATGGGGCAACGCTTGAAGGGGATGCAATAGGAAATGTCAGAGACTTTCAGGGGTGGCGGCTCTGTCGGCCCTTCGAGATATTTTGGTTATCGTGGAAGTTGGCCTCTCGCTTCTTTAACAGTCGATTACGAAGCCATCACATTCAAACTTTTTCCGCTAACGTACAGAATCGAAAGGGAGAATATTCAACACTTGGTTGAGGACAAAATCCTTGGGTTTACCCATCTTCGGATAATTCACTCGAAAAGTGGTTTTCCAAAATCAATCACGTTCTCACCGTTCAGGTTCGCAAATCTTAAGGAAACCCTTTCTCAATACAATTACCAAACCAAGAGTAAGGAAGATGTGCCGGAGATTGAGCGCCCAAACGTAAAGTACTCCAACACAATCGCCATTATCGCTGTTATTGCGGCCGGTCTGGGGATTTTAGCGGCGATTTATGCTGGTTTTGTCGGGAAGCATCGGTAGTCTCAAGGGCGTTAGGCTATAAACGGGTTGAAAGATTTTCAGCTTTTGGTTGTGAGCAAGTCATTGTTAATAGCTCCGAATCACCATTCATCAACCAAGCCCGAAATTCGTCGATAAAATCATTAAATTCGGTTCGGGAATTGTCCATCTCGGGGAGGTCTCCTACGCGCTGCGCGCTTCGGAGACCAGGGCCCGCTGATTTTTCACGAGGACTTAAGGGGGGTGCCACGCTATAAGACCGAATCCTCCGTTGCCGTAAAAACGACTTGATCCACACGTCGAAGGCCTTAACAAACCCCCTTTCTTGTGAAGTTCATAATGACTTGCTAGTATATTCGTATTAGCAAATATACTTATGAAGAGTCACCTCGTCGATTCCATCTTCAAAGCCTTCTCCGACATGAACCGCCTGAGGATTCTAAATCTCCTCAAACAAGGGGAGCAGTGCGTGTGCGAACTCATGCGTGTCCTTAACATGCGCCAGCCCAAAGTGTCGCGTCACCTGGCGTATCTACGAAGGGCGGGGCTGGTGGACGCGCGAAAAGATGGCCTCTGGGTTCATTATTCTCTGTCCAGGCCGCAAGCCAAAGTCCAGGAACGTCTCCTTAAGTGCATCGATTATTGCTTGGACGATGTGCCGACTCTTAAGAAGGATTTAAAGATTCTCGGAGAAAAAAGGGTCGCCTCGGAAAAGGGGCGTCCGTAATATTTTTATGTCGACTCGATTCGCCAAGGCGATTGGAGGAATAAAGTGAGGAAGCGAATGAACGTGTTTGAGCGCTACCTTTCGGTATGGGTGGCTGCCTGCATGTTTTTAGGCATGGTGGTGGGGAAGATGTTTCCTCAAGCGGTCAAATCCCTGCAAGGGATGGAATTCGGTCAGGGAAGCCAGATCAACATCCCCATCGCCGTGCTCATCTGGCTCATGATTTACCCGATGATGCTCAAGATCGACTTCGGCTCCATCAAGAATGTGGGCAAGCGACCCAAAGGTCTCTTCGTCACCTTGTTTGTAAACTGGCTGGTGAAACCGTTTTCGATGGCGTTTTTCGGGTGGCTCTTTTTCAAGCATCTCTTTAGGCCGTGGATCGGCCCCGAACTGGCCAACCAGTACATTGCCGGGGTGATTATCCTGGCCGCTGCCCCGTGCACGGCGATGGTCTTCGTTTGGTCGTACCTGTCGGACGGCGACCCGGCCTACACGCTCGTCCAGGTCTCCGTGAACGACCTGATCATGCTCTTTGCCTTCGCGCCCATCGTCAAGTTTCTGGTATCGGGCGCCTCCGGCCTCCACGTTCCCTTTCATGTCCTTCTGTATTCGGTGATTATTTTTGTCGTGATTCCGTTGGTCTTGGGGTCTTTGAGCCGTTCGTTCCTCATCAAACACAAAGGACTGGACTGGTTCAACAATTCCTTCATTCCTTTGTTTCATCCGATTACGGTGATCGCGCTTCTGGCAACCTTGGTGGCCGTCTTTGCCTTCCAAGCGGAGAACATCACCACACGCGCCTTTCATGTCATCTTGATCGCCATCCCGATTCTCATCCAGGTTTACTTGAATTCCGGCCTTGCCTATGCCCTCATGCGACTTCTCAAAGTCCCTTATCCGGTCGCCGCTCCAGGTGCCCTTATTGGTGCTTCGAATTTCTTTGAACTGGCGGTGGCCACAGCCATCGCCCTCTACGGCCCCGGTTCCGGAGCGGCCCTCGCGACGGTCGTTGGAGTGCTGGTGGAGGTGCCGGTGATGCTGACCGTTTGCCGGTTTTGCATGCGGACGCGCCACTGGTTTGCTTTTCCGGAAGCCGGAGAAAAGAAAGGGGGGCCTTCCGTTCATGATAATTGAATTGACGAAAGCGGGAATGTGGGCTCTCCGTGACTATATAGCGACTCATGTTCTCACCTGCCTCGTTCCCGCTTTTCTCTTGGCGGGCGCCATGGTGACCTTCATCAGCCGCGAAGCGATCCTCCGGTATCTGAATGAGGCGCAGAACCGGTGGAAGGCATTTTCTCTGGCGGGGCTCGCCAGCTTTCTTTTGGCGGCCTGCTCCTGCACAGTCATCCCAGTGGCCGGCGGGCTTTACTACAGCGGGGCGGGCATTGGGTCTTCTTTTATCGTGTTGTGGGTCGCCCCCGCGGCCAACATCCTGGCCCTCGTTTATACGGGGAATATTTTGGGAGGGAAAATTGTCATCGCACGGATTGTGGCCGCTCTCACCATGGCCTACGCCGTCGGGTTCGTCATGAGCGCCGTCTTCAAGGAAGCCCCCAGGCCAGGTGGCGGGTTTTCAAATGTTGAGGTCAAGGGGCCCACTGTTCAAGAAAGAAGCCTTGGCTTGATTGTTCTCATCTTTCTTTCCCTGCTTTTGCCCAACTATCTGGTTCCGAGCGGAGGGCGATATTTGATGAGGGTTCTGGTTTGGACCGCCGTGACCATCCCCATGGCCTTTTATGCCTGGCGGTTCGTCCCGAAAGAAAAAATTCGGGCGTGGATGCGGGAGACATGGTGGTTCGTCCGCTTGATCGTCCCGCTTCTTCTGGCGGGTGTCTTTGCGGTCGGTGTCATCGGAAAACTTCTGCCCGAGGCCTGGATTCAGCGATGGTTGGGTGGAAATGGCCTTATGGCTTCGTTTTTGGCGACGATGATCGGGGCCATCGCCTATTTCGCAACGATGACGGAAGCTCCTTTCGTTGATATGTTGATGAAGCTGGGCATGGGGAAAGGGCCTGCCCTGGCGCTTCTTTTGACTGGCCCGGGCCTCAGTTTACCGAGCTGGCTTGCCATTGCCCGGGTGTTTGGCGTCAAGAAGGCGCTTGTTTATGTCCCAACCATCGTGATTTTAGGAACCCTCGTTGGCTGGGTCTACGGAAATTGGGTTCCCTAAAGTCATTAAGGAGGCCGTTATGAAGAAGATACAAATCCTGGGACCGGGATGCTTCAAATGTAAGAAACTGGCCGAACAAGCGGAAGCGGCCGCGAAGGCATTGAACATGGAGGTCCAGATTGAAAAGGTCACGGACATAAACCGAATGATGGACTCAGGGGTGATGCTGACCCCCGCCCTCGTCGTGGACGGCCAGGTGAAAGTATCAGGCCGCATCCCATCCGTTGAGGAAATCAAGCAAATGCTTGTCTGAGGGGTGGTTCTCAGGGAAAAGGAGCAAGTGATGCAATTTAAGCGACGTTCCCTTCTGTTATTTATCGGACTGCTGGCTGGCTTGTTGGCAGCCACTCAATTGTCGTTTAGCGAAACCAAAAAATCAGCCCCAAGAAAAACGGTCCAATCAGAAGAGAAAACAGACAAAAAGTCAAAGAACGGGGCCGCTTCTGAGCAACGAAAAATCATCGTTTATTATTTCCATGGAAAATTCCGCTGCCTGTCTTGCCGGAAGATCGAAGCCACCACGGAAGAGTCGGTGAAATCCTTTTTCGCCGACGATCTTATAAAAGGCAAGGTTGAATATCGCGTCGTCAATGTGGAGGAAAAGGGAAACGAGCATTTTGTTCAGGATTACCAGCTCTACACGAAATCGGTTGTGGTGGTGGACACCCTGAAAGGAAAAGAAATCCGCTGGAAGAATCTTGCCAAGGTTTGGCCGCTCCTATCCGACGAAGGGGCCTTCAAAACCTATATTCGGGATGAAGTCCGCTTCTATCAGAAAGGTGAATGATGGATCCGTTTCTTATGGGTCTGGGCGCCGCCGGTTGGTTCGGAATTCTCACCTCCTTGAGCCCCTGTCCGCTCGCTACCAACATCGCCGCCATTTCTTTTATCGGTCGCCAAGTTGGAAAAACCGGCGCTGTTTTCCTTTCGGGACTTCTCTACACCGTGGGGCGGGCGGCCGCCTACGTCGTCCTCGGCGTCTTGATCGTGTCCGGAACCCTTGCCGTTCCGGGCTTGGCCTTCTGGCTCCAGAAGTACATGAATATGATTATCGGCCCCCTTCTTGTTGCCATGGGAATCCTTCTTCTCGGCTGGATCCCTTTGCCCTTCATCGGATGGAAATTCACCGATAAATTACAGGCGAAAGCGGGATCATGGGGAATGTTTGGGGCATTTTTCCTCGGATTCATATTCGCCCTTGCCTTTTGCCCCGTGTCCGCCGGACTTTTTTTTGGAAGCCTCATTCCCCTTTCGATCACCCAGACATCCCGCGTTCTTTACCCCTCGGTCTATGGGATAGGAACAGCCCTGCCGGTCCTCGTGTTTGCCGTTTTCATCGCTTTTGCGGCAAAGTCAATCGGCGTCGTTTTCAACAAGGTCTCGCAAATCGAAATCTGGGCGCGCCGCTTGACAAGCGTTGCGTTGATATTGATCGGATTCTATTACCTGGTTGTTCACACTTTTAAATTCGGCTGGCAATAAGGCCGATATGGATAGGAAAGTCTTAACAGTTAAATGGCAGCGACTCGTCGATGAAGAAAGAAAGACCTGCAAGCGATGCAGGGACACAGGCATGGAGATCGACAAAGCCGTCAAGATTCTTAAAGCCGCCCTCGCTCATTTGGGAATCAAAGTCCGTGTGGAAAAGACCGAATTGAGCCGGCGTGAATTTAAGACAAGGCCCCAGGAGTCAAACCGAATCTGGATGGCAGAGAGGCCTCTTGAAGACTGGTTGAACGCGCAAACGGGAAAAAGCGAATGCTGCGATGCCTGTGGAAGCGAACATTGCCGGACAGTCGCGGTGGGGAACGAAACCTTTGAGGCAATCCCCAACCATCTTATCATCCGGGCCGGCTTTCTCGCCGCTGCCGATTTGATTCGGCCCAGCCAGGCAACACAGCCAAAAGGCATCAAAAAAAACCGCGGCTGCTGCCGCTGAAAAGGCAAGTGAGGATTTGGGCCACCCTGCCCCATGGAGTTGAACCTGTCGTATTTATTTAACCCCCTCACAATTGCGTATCGCATTTTATTATCCTTTGCTTACCAAGCGCCCTTTTTGAACTGAAAGATTAATCTCTAGGAGGTCTTCGATGGGAACAAAAGGGATTGAAGCTACCACGCTTTTTGTCATTACCCTTCTTTTTTTCATCACGTTAAAAACCCACCGCAGCTACATCGGGCAGGGGGACGAACCCCATTATATCGTCATTGCGGAAAGCCTAACGCTGGATCGGGACCTCGAACTGTCCAACAACTACCGATCGCCGTGGCTGAAGGATTTTGATCCCAATGATCATCACTCCGTGAAAACACCCGACGGCAGGGAACGGCCCTTTCATTCGATCGGCCTGCCGATTCTCGGCATCCCCATCTACGCTTTTGCTCACGGTTATCTTAATCTCACCGCCCGACTCTTCGGTCCCACCACAAAAGACAAAAGGTGGATTTTCACAAAAAACATGTTCTCCTTTTCAATGATGCTCCTCGGGGCTTTCTTCTCCATCCTTTTATTTCGTTTTTTTCAGGACGTCACCGGCCGCTCCAAACTCGCCTGGATTATGGCCCTCCTCTTCTCCTTGGCGCCTCCACTTCTTTCCTACTCTCTCGTCTTCTTCACGGAACTCCCCACAGCGGTCCTCATCACGTTCTTAATGTGGAAGCTTTACAAAAAGGAACCTTTTAACGTCATCCATGCGGCTCTCATCGGTTATCTCCCATGGTTGCACACGCGCAACTATCTCATTGCCATCGCATTTCTATTGATCTTTTGGATTCAGGAAGGAGTCAAAGGGAAACGAATAAATTTCTTTAAGAGGCTCGGCGGATTGTGCCGTGTCCCCACCCTCATCGTGTTCGTTCTATGGGGAGGGATCTTGCTGGCCAATGTCCACCTATGGGGGGGGCTTTCTCCCACCGCGGCTTGGAAAGGCATCCCTTTTAAACCCTTTGACCCGGCTTACTTGCCGATCTCTCTGCCCGCCCTTTTCTTTGATCGCTCTCAAGGGCTTTTTGTCTTTGCCCCCCTATACCTCTTTTTTATTTGTGGATACGCGCTGCTTTACAAAAGGAATCCGGAATTTGCCCGCCATATCGTCATCATCATCGCTTGTTATACGATCACCTTTGCCGGCTACAAACAATGGTGGGGGGGATGGAGCCCGCCGCCGCGCTTATTGGTCCCCATCGTTCCTCTTTTGGCTCTAGGCGTCTTGATGTTTGTTCGGGCCGCCGCCGATCAAAAATCCTGGCGGTGGCCGGTACCCCTGATGTTGGGAGGGACGTTTTTCCTCTCACTGCTTTACTGGCAGGTTCCGAAGCTTCTGTGGAATCAGGAAGACGGGATCAACCTTTTCCTCACCCACTGGCTGGGGAAGGTCGGGACCAACGTCCAGGACCTCCTCCCCAACTTCTTCTGGGTTCCTTACACTCCCCAATGGATGGCTCTGGTGTATGCCGCTCTTCTCTTATTTATCAACACGTTAACTTTCGCGGATCTTATAAAGGGGCGGACACCCGTTTCAAAAAAGCTATCTCAACCCAAAAAATTTGTAGCATAAGCGCAAATCAAAGGGAACTCCACGGGCCATCCCGTGGTTCTATAATTAGAAACCCGCCCTGGCGTAATTTTTTGAGTCCCTTCCCGTTTCGGTACGGATATTTTTCTGAAGGCGGATTTAACAAAACATGTCATCAAAAGGAGAAAAAAATGGATACACCGAAAGACGAAAAAGAATCGGCCTGTAGCTGCGAAAGCTCCTGCTGTTGCGGCTCCTCCTGTTTGGGAGGGAAAGCCCTGGTGGTGCTGATCCTCCTCCTCGTTGGAGGGGTTCTCGGTTACCTGATGAGCGTTTCCTGCCTCTGGAAAAAATCATGTCACATGATGATGAGTCAACCCTGTCCCATGATGGGCCAGCAGTCCACACCGCCGGCGAAAAAGTAAATCGTTAAACGTCCTCAACAATTCCCCCGTTGGTGAGCGCCCCTCATCAACGGGGGATTCTACATCGACGGGTCCCCTATGAAAGGAAACAGAGTCCGGAGCAGTTTAAGATCGTCTTTCTTCGACGGTATCTTTGCGTCGGGGATGCTGGGAATGACCGAAAGCTATCTCATTCCCTTTGCTCTGTTCATGAAAGCGGGCATCACGCAGATTGGCCTGTTGGCCTCCCTCCCGAATCTCTTCACGGCTCTGGCCAACAGCCAAATCGGCCAGATCACAGCCCGCGTGGGCAGCCGAAAAAAGGTCCTTCTGGCGGTCGTGCTCGTCCAGGCGCTGGCCCTCTATCTAATTCCCTCCTCCTTTTTCCTGTCCCTCGGCTGGAAGGTCCCCGCCTTCATTGTCCTCGCCACTTTTTACACGACGTTCGGCGGCCTCTCCCTGGCCCCCTGGGGCAGCCTCATGTGCGAGTATCTTCCCACCTCGCACCGCTCCGCTTATTTCGGATGGCGATTCCGGATCAACGGTCTCATCATCACCGTGGCCAGCCTTCTGGCCGGAGTGACGCTTCTGGCTTTTCGATACAACGCCTTTACCGGCTTCGCCATTATTTTTCTGACCGCCGCCGTCTTTCGCAGCGTCTCGTGGCATTACTTGGGGAAAATGTATGAACCCAAAGGACATGCGCTATGGCCCTCCAAAAAAATACAACCTCCCGCCGTGACGGCGCAAGACGAGAATTTAAAACACTTCTTTCTTTATACGGGCGCGATCAGTTTTTCCGTCAACTTTGCGGCCCCCTATATCCAATGGCATCTCATCGACGGCCTCCGCTATAACTACCTGACCTACACCATTGTCGTGGCCGCCGCCAACTTGACGACCTACTTCATGATGGCCCCCTGGGGTCGCCACGCGGATCGCGTGGGGAACCTCAAGATCATCCGGATCTGTTCCCGTTTTATTCAACTCATCCCCTTCTTGTGGCTCCTTTCCGGCCATCCCGTCTACATCGTTTTTGTCCAGCTGGCCAGCGGCGCCGCCTGGTCCGGATACAACCTCTGCGTCAACACGTACCTGTTTGACGCCGTGGCTCCCCACAAACGGGTGCGGGAAATGGCCAAATTCAATATGATTAACGGCCTCTGCATTTTTATCGGGGCTTTTTTGGGGGGACAAACAATAAAAATCCTGCCGCCTTTCCTCGGATTCCCTTTCTATACCCTTTTCATCATCTCCGGGTTTCTGCGCATGGCGAGCGTGCTCGGCTTCATGTCGAAAGTCAAAGAGGTCCGAAAGGTGGATAATATTGACAGCCTTTCGGTACTGACCAGCGTCATCGGACTCAAACCCCTTCCCAGCACCGACATGATCATCCCGCCGCCCCGGCGAAAACCCATCGCCCCCAAAGAAGGTCAGCCTCCGTCGGCATGACGACATCCGGGATGAAAAGAAAAACAAGAGACACGGAAGGCGTCACGAAATTCATACGGAGATATCAAAAGACATCTCCCCTCCCCTTTCGACAATTACATGGCTTAAACACGTGGAGACGGATCCTCTACCAGTTGAAAATGATCGGCCAGGACCCGAAGCGATACCGCGGCATTGGTTTCGGGAACCTCAGCCAGCGGCTTCCTCCTTTCCAAGCCCTTCCTCATAGGCGCCGCTTCGCCATTACCGGGACACAGACCGGCCGCCTGGCGACGTTGAACGAACGCCATTATTCCGTGGTGCTCGAAAGTGATCCTCAAAATAATCTCATCGTGGCCGAAGGACCCGTTCCGCCTTCCGCCGAAGCCCTCACCCACGGAATGCTCTATGCTTTGGATAACCGCCTTCGGACTATCCTTCATGTTCACTGTCCCGTTATTTGGAAAAAGGCCAAACAGCTGAAGATCCCATTGACCCGCCGAAGGGCCGCCTATGGAACACCCGCGATGGCCGCTGAGGTCCGGCGTTTATTCAAGAATCCCACAGTCCGGAAAAAGGGGATTTTTGGAATGGGCGGTCATCGGGACGGCATTGTCAGCTTCGGCCGAAACCTCGAAGAAACGGGCTTCCTGTTGATAAACTATTTTATTCACGCCTTCCAAAAATAGACGGAAATTCTTATTGTCACATGACGAGTATGGCTCTTCGGTGTTTAAACTCACACACCCTTTAATCATGGACGATCAAACGACGCTTCGTCTTATGACCTACAACACTCACCGTTGCACGGGGACGGACGGTCTGGCGGCCCCCGAGCGTACGGCGAAGATTATTTCCGCCGTCAAGCCAGACGTGGTCGCCCTCCAAGAATTGGACGTTCAAAGGTCCCGAACCCATCGCATCCATCAACCAAAAAGTCTCTCCAAAATCTTACAAATGGATTATTTTTTCTATCCGCGCCTGACCCTTGGAAAAGAACAGTACGGGCTGGCCCTTTTCAGCCGCTTCCCCATGCACCTCATGAAAGCGGCCGACCTCCCTTCGCATAAATCCGGTCCCGAAGCCACCGCCGCGATTTGGGCCCAAATTAAAAGCAAGGAGACCACGGTCAATGTGGTGTGCACCCACTTCAAGCACAGCCTTTCGGAACGGCTTCTCCAAACGAAGGAGCTTCTCGGAGAGAATTGGCTGGGCCACCCCGACATGAAAGGCCCCCTTATTTTCTGCGGCGATCTCAATTCGACAACCTTCTCTCCCGTCTACCACCAAGTTAAAAGACGGCTTCATGACGCCCAGCGCGAGTCCCTTGAGCCCCATCAACGCATTCTCAACACCTGGCCCAGCACCTTCCCGCTGTTCCGGATTGACCACATCTTCGTTTCAAAGGAATGCAGGGTCCTGCGCGTTTCGACCGTTTTTAACACCCTCACCCGCGCCGCCTCCGATCACCTGCCTCTGATCGCCGACATCGCTCTCTCGTAACGCCATGAAAACGTTGAAGGCGGTCCTATTCTTATTGTGTTTTCAAACCGTCGGTTTCGCCTTCGAAACCCCCAAGCTGGTCGTGGTGGTTGTGGTCGATCAAATGCGGGCAGAATACTTAGATTTGCTGGAAAAACGCCCGGAGGGGCGCCTCAAAAAACACCTTCGCCAGGGAGCCGTTTTCACCCAAACCCATGTCAATTTCATTCCGACAGAGACCGCTCCCGGCCATGCCGCGATCTTAACCGGAAAAACGCCCTGCCTCAACGGCATTGTCGGAAACCGATGGTGGGATAAAAAGGAGAGAAAAACTGTTTCCGCCCTAACCGATGCGACCTACGGCATCGGACCGCTACAGCTCATGGCCCCCACAGTGGGCGATCTCCTGAGGCAAACAGACCCCCTCTGCCAGGTCGTTTCGATTTCAATCAAAGACCGCGGGGCCATACTCCTGGGAGGCCATAAAGCCAATACGGCCCTCTGGTTCAACGCTCTTGAGGCCGGATTCGTCACCTCCGCGGCTTATGGCCGGCCGCCCGGCTGGCTGAAAACATTCAACAAGGAACATGTTCATCTCGGCCGCTGGAGGGGCCGTATTCTCATAGATCGCGCCAACCAAATGCTGGCCTCTTCCGAAGCGGATCAACTGCTTATCCAGCTGGCAAACAAAGTGCTTGAGGAATATCAATTGGGAAAAGACGATCATCCCGACATCCTGACGGTCAGTTTTTCCGCCATGGATTACATCGGACACAAACACGGCCCCCACAGCCCGCAAACAAACAAGTACCTCACGGAGCTCGATTCAAACCTCGATGCCTTTCTCACGCTTCTTCAAAACTGGATGAATAAAAAAGAAGTCGTGATTGTCCTGACGGCGGATCACGGGGTCAGCGGAACCTGGAACGAAAAGGCAGGTGTTCAAAAGAAAATAATGAGCCAGGCGTCATTTAAAAAACAGGTTGGCAAATCACTGGATGAAACAACAGGGTCATTGGGAATCAACGCTCAATTCGAAATTGTCCTGCCGGCGATTTATCTGACGAAACAGCCGGCCTCCCTGAATTCGGAACGTCGGGAGGCCTTTCTTCATCAGACGGCTCTAAACTTAAAGAAAATCCCCGGCATCGCCGACATTTTCATCACCGAAAGCATGGACAAAAGCGCCCCGTACTATAACGTGTACGCACGCTCTGTTTATCCCGGCCGATCGGGAGACCTCGTCATCCGGTTGGAGGAAAACGTCTTTTTGGCTCAGTATAAAAACGACGGAACCCACGGCAGCCCCTATGAGGAAGACACCCATGTGCCGCTTGTCTTCTGGGGGCCTCCCATCCGCGCCGGCCGGATCATCGAGGAGGCGTCCATCATCGACATTGCGCCGACGCTGGCGGCCTTGCTTTCGATCGAACTGTCACCAATGGAGGGGAGCCGAGTCCTCTGGAAGGCGTTCAAGTCAAATGCGGAAGGGAATAAATCACTCTCGAAATAGTTTTGAGAGCCAATGCCAAAGTTGGGCCGATCCAAGAAAAATCAAAACCCAGGATAACACATAAATAAAAATTGCAACGACATAATACCGTCGCCGCCCGGTTTTACGGCCCTTGTGGTGAAAAAAGAGTGTCCCCAACCCACCCGTAAACCGGTTGATAAAAAACAACACGCCGCTGGACAACTTGCCAACGAGGGCGCTGATTCCAAGAGCAGAAGCAATCGCTGTGAAAAAAGAATAAATGTTGTAAAGGATATCCGCAGCCATTGGTTCATTCCCCTTTAAACAACTTCTGAAACCAACCTTTCAAGCCTCCGGGGTGAAGGGGGCAATCCCGCTTGGGTTCGGTTCCCTTGATATAAACCTCTTCCTTTCGGGTGGGGCACCCGGAGCGGGCCCGGAACCCCGATTGAGGATCGATCGTACCTGTCACCACACCATCGGGCTTAACAAAATCCTTTACGGGCACTCCCTGATTCCCTTTCATCATAAAATCGGCCCAGATCGGCAAGGCATGGCGGGATCCGGCGAGATTGACGGATTTGGCCTCATCATCGCCCACCCAGACGCCGGCAAGCCGTTCCGGGGTATATCCGATAAACCACGCATCCCGGCCGCCGTTGGTGGTGCCGGTCTTGCCCGCGGCGGGAGATGTCCAGCCCAACTCGGACAAGCGCTTGGCCGTCCCTTCCTTCACACACGACGCCATTAAAGAGGTCATCACATACGCCAGCGCCGGATCCAAAACGGACTCTTTCTCGACGGGATTCACTTCTAACACCTTCCCTTCCGCATCGACCACGGACGCCACCAGTTGGGGACGAACCAAATATCCGCCATTGGCAAAGGGGGCATAAGCGGCCACCAGCTCCAGAAGCTGAACCTCGGAACTTCCCAAGGCCAGGGCCAAACTATTTTCCAGGGGACTGTTAACGCCCACTTTCCGCGCGAACCGAATGACCTCCTCCGGTCCCACCCGGCTTAAGAGATCCAAGGTGGCTGAATTCATCGAGTTTGCCAGGGCCTGCCGAATCGTGACGGTCCCGTGATAAATCCCGTCATAATTTCTGGGTTCCCATACAGCGCCGGCTCGATCCGCAAATCTCTTCCTCTGGTCGTGAAGGAAGGTGGAGACGGTGAAGCCTGTCTCCAGCGCCGCCCCATATATGAAGGGCTTGAAAGCGCTGCCGGGCTGGCGAAGAGCCTGGGTGGCCCGGTTAAACTGGCTCTCCCGATAATTTTTTCCACCCACCAGAGCCTGCACCTGACCCGTAAAAGGATCCAGGGCCACCAAAGCCACCTGAAAACGCGTCTTTTGAACGGCTTCATAAGCCGATTCCTGCAGCCAGGGATCCATCGTCGTATAGATCTTCAATCCGTAACGGAAAAGGACGTCCTCCCCGTATTGGGGAATCATCTGGCGGAGAACCTCCGCCACAAAATAATCATCCTCCTTGGCGCGTTCAAAATGCGGCGGCCGAAGTCGAATATTGAGGGGGGCCGCGCTGGCCGTTAGGTAATCGGTTTGGGTCACCAGGCCGCCTTTCCACATGTTCTTAAGAACGGCATTACGGCGCGCCTTGGCCCGCCGGTAATTTTCAAACGGATTATAGGCGTGCGGCGACCGTATGACGCCTGCCAGGAAGGCGCAATCCGATAGAGACAATTCGTTGAGACTTTTTCCCAAATAAAATTGTGCGGCGGCCTTCATACCGGCGATGCTGGTGATGCCGTCCTGCCCCGTGTAAATATGATTAAGGTAAAGAGTCAGTATTTTTTCCTTGGGCAGCCGGAAATCAATGTAAAGGGCAAACGCTGCTTCGGCGATTTTCCGGCGAACCGTCCGGCGGGGCGTCAAAAAGATGTTTTTGACCAGCTGCTGGGTGATGGTGCTGCCCCCCTGGAGATATCCCCGCTTTATGAGATTGGCCCCGGCGGCCCGGAAAACCGCCCGCCAATCAATGCCCCAATGCTGGAAGAACCGGCGGTCTTCGGCCGTCAGAACCGCATCGATGAGCTCCACGGGGAATTCTTCCCATTGGGCCGGCTCCCGCCGAATTTTCACAGGGCCGGAGAGCTCCTCAACCAACTCCGGCTCCAAAGCAACGTCCTCCATCTCCTGTTTCGATTCATCTTCAAGGCGAATGGAGCGGTCGCCACGAAACTGGAGCCGCACGGTCATCGCCGACTGGGAAACATGAGGCGCTTCAAACCCACGAAGAGAAATGCGCAGCGTTGGCGCCGACCAATCATAGTCCCCCGGCGCCAATGCGGCCTGGCCGGCCGGTTTGTAGCCGAGCCTCTTCAACCGCTGAAAAAGCGAGGAAAGGTCATAAGATTGCTTATCTCGTATGAAATAGGGGGCGCTGTAGACCCGGGTGGAGAAGCCTTCTCCCAGGCCTCCCAACACCAGCCGGGACAACTTGTGTTCGGCGATCAAGACGACGCTGCCCAGCCCAACGACCAAAGCCGTCAGGCTCAACGCCAAAAAGGTCCGCCAACGCCGGCGCGCCCGCGATGGTTTCCAAAACATGCCCATGGAAAAAGATTTAGCATAAATCCGGTTTTTATGCGACCTCTACAGGGCGGAAAAGGGACGTTAAATCCGTCAAATAAATCAGGTTGACTTCATCCCGCTATAGTTGCGAAGATTGGGTTGTCATGACAAAATCAAATCAAATACGGTGGTTATTGATATTTACTCTCGGGCTCATGGGCATGAATGCCTCGGGCTCTAAGGTTTTTGCCGGGACGGAGCTCACGTTTTCCAACTGGATTAAAGAAGTGAAAATTGGTGGAGACTACCGCCTGCGTTACGACAATCAAAATTTCAGGGATGCCGACAATGACGGCGGTCAACTCAGGGGCGATAAATACCGGGAGCGCTTTCGAATGCGATGGCGGATCGGAGCCGACGTGTCTCTGCTATATAATGTCGGCGCTAAGTTCCGGCTGGCCAGCGGCAGCGGAGAGCAAATTTCCACCAACCAAACCTTTACCGGCAACAACTCCCAGAAAAACATCTGGATTGATTTGGCCAACGTTTATTTGAAGCCAGGAAAAAATTTAAAGGCGGGGGCGGGAAAAATTGAAAATCCCCTCTGGATCCTTCCAGCCTCGGACCTCAACTGGGATCCGGATTACAATCCCGAAGGGGCCGGTGAAAATTTCAATTACTCACTCGGGAGCCGGGGGAACCTGTTCGTGAATGCCCTGCAAATAAGCGTCAACGAAAATAGGCAAGGGCCCGATCAATGGGAATTTTCCGAGCAGGCCGGCGTGGATGTGCCCCTCCCATTTGGAAACCACTTCAAAGTGGCCTATGCTTACCACGATTGGAAAAATCTCAAATTCTCCTCCATGAGCGTTTCCCCAGCCACCCTCCAAGAGGGAAACAGCTATACAACAACCGGGATGCTGGCCAACGACTTCGGCATCAGCGAACTTCAAGGCGAACTTTCCGGTTGGATCGGAAAACTCCCGCTTTCGTTTCAGGGAACCTTCATTAAGAACAGGCGCGCCCAAGCGAACAGTTTGGGTGAAAAAAGGAATATGGGCTACCATCTGGGAGTAATCCTGGGTGAAGCCAAGGAAGCCCATTCCTGGGAATTCGCTTATTTCTACAAGTGGCTTGAGGGCGATGCCACACCCGCCGATGTCGCCGATTCCGACTTCGGGGACGGGGGAACCAATCGCTATGGCCATATCCTGTGGGCCGCCTACAGTCCAACCGGATGGCTGTATTTTCGTACCAAATATTGGTTGACGAAAAATATCGACAACACTCTTCCCTTTGGCAACGGAATCAATAACACACGAAAGGGCTCCATCAGCCGATTATTCATTGATGCCATCGTCAAGTTCTAATTGTCACCGCCTTCCTGACCTCGTATACTTGCCCCTGTGAGACGGCAATATTTACCGCGGCCGCGGTTTCAGATTTCCTTCTCCTTCTTTTTTCTTCTGGGGGCGCTCGTCATCATCGGTGTCCTCGGCGGGTCCACTCTTCTCAATCTTCACCTGATCGGTAAAAGTTCCTTTGTCGACCCGGCCTATCAACCTATTTTTCGACAGCAGGTGGAATCTTTTCGGCAATTCTTTTTATGGAACATTATTACCTTCCCTCTCTTCTTCTTTGTCTTGGGCGTTTATCTGTCTTACCGGTTGATCGGCCCCTTGAAGCGAATTGAATCGTGGCTGGAGCTGCATCTATTGGGGGTCGAACCTCCCTATCTTAAAACCCGAAAAGGCGACGAGTTGGAGCCCATTGTCAGAACAAGCGCCCGCATCTTCGCCAAATACGCCAAAAAATTTAAGAGAAACCCATGATCACCGTCCGCTTTGCTCTTCACCCCGTTCTCTCCCAAAAAAAGAGCCGCATGATCTTCTTTTTATTTTTGATCGCATCCATTTTCATCGGAGGACTTTATTGGTACCGATTCAACCAGATCATTCTCGGCACTCACATTGACCGATTCCAGCTTTATCGCTCCGCCGATTTCCTGCTCTCCTTTTTTCTCTCGATCTATGTCCGGCTCGCCCTGATCGGCATCGTGGCCGTCATCGGGACCGGCCTCACCTGCAAACACATCATCGGCCCCTACCGCCGCATCGTGGAATGGCTGGAGCAGGTGGAAAACGGCGCCCGTTTGCCTCCCTTAAAAGTCCGGAAAAGGGACTTGATGCAATCCATGGTTCACCTCTTAAACGAGGTGTACAATACGATCCACAAGCCTTAGACCTCCTCCTTGATGGATATGAACCGCCTTTCCCAGCGTCTTCTCTTCTTCCTCCTCGTTTTTCTTCCCTTCTTTCTCCTCTATAAAATGACCGCCAACCAAATATTCTCTTTTGACGCGGTTTCCAATGCGATCGTTTGTGAAAACGACCTCATCCCAAGCTGGTTCCACAGCAATCACCTCCTCTACCCTTTTCTGGGAGCTCTGTGGTTCAAAATCGAACGATTCTTTGGTTACGAAGGATATGCCGTTTATTCCCTGGCTCGCTTTAATTCGCTTCTGTGTGCGGCAGCTTTGGGTCTATTGTTTATCGCCCTAATGAATCGAATAGGAAAAATCCTGTCGATCCTCGTTGTGGCTCTTCTTGGCACCAGCTACGCCACCTGGCATTACGCCGTCGATGGCCGGGCCATCGGGGCATCCGTTTTTTTCAATGTCCTGACAATCGTTTATCTGCTTTATCTCTTTGAACGCCAAAACGCTCCCTGGTGGAAAATCATCCCCCTCATCATTTTTTCAACGCTTTATGTTCTCTCCCACGCCATGGGATTGTTTCACATCGCCGCGGTGTCGGCCGGGCTCTGGATTCGAACCCGTCATAAAAAAGAAACCCCTAAATACAAATGGCCATGGATGTATGGGGCGGGAACGCTCGCGACGATCGGGCTGGCCTATCTTCTGATTTATTTTCTTATCACCCCGCAGGCATCTCTGAAAAGCTTCCTCTCGTGGGCCATCGGTTATGCCGCCTATGGAGGCGTTCACCAGGTAACAATGAGCCCCTACTGGGTGCAGGCCGGCAAACAATTATTGCTCGGGCTGTGGCAAGGGTGGACCAACGCTTTTCTTTATTCGTCCGGAGGGGCAGGGGCGTCTTTTTTTTCAAACTTTATCGGATTAGGAATTCTGGGGATGATGGCGTTTGCTTTCATCTCCTTTTTTAGAAACAGGTCCCCTCATAAAATTCTTGTCGGCATCCTCTGGGGATGGGGGGGATTGAATCTCCTCTTCATGTCATTTTGGTCGCCCGGCCAAGAGGGTTTCCGGCTCCACGTCATTTTTCCATGGATGGTCGCCACGGCTTTCTCACTCGCGCGTTTAAAAGGTTTCCCCTGGGCCGTGGGGACGTTGGGATCGGTCGTCTTTCTTTTCAATTTCACCGGCCCCATTTACCACGCCTCTTTCATCCAAAACAACACCGGGTACCAATTGTTGCGTCAAATCGAAACCCAGCTTAAACCGGGCGACTATTTTATATGCGGAACGGGCGAGGTCGTCCCGAATATCGAAGTGCTTCGCCCCTATTTCTTTGCGCAAATCAACGGGGGACCTCTGGCAGGACGGCTTTATGCCGCCCGCGAAAGGAGTTTGGCCCCGCTTTCCCGGCGATTGCAGGAGAAAGAACGGGCGGGACATCGGCTCTTTTTGGCCGATGATCTCCTGGATCCCAAAACTCAACAATCCATTGAGGGTCGATTCCAACTCGAGCGCGGGGCCATTTTACAGTTCCTGCGTCTCTACGAATTAAAACCCGTCTTCAACCTGACGAACCATCACGTCGTCCTCCGGGCCCGCCGAAAAAAATGAGCCAAATCATTTCCTCCACATCGAATCCACTCATCCGACGCGTTCGGGACATTCGCGAAGGCAAAAACAGAGAATTCATTTTCGCCGAAGGTCTCAAATTGATCGAAGAGGCCATTAAATCCCGTCTGATCGTCAAAACAATGATCTGCCGAACCGCTTCGGAAATCGAGGCCCGCCGTCTTCTTCTGAAACAGCAACAACATCCGCCCTCCTTTTTTATGGTGACGGAGAAAGTGATGAGAACCTTGTCGGATCTCACGACGCCTCCAGGTATGATTGCTCTCATCAAACGGCCGTCGATGACACGGGAGGCCACCCCCGCACAAACGGATCGACGTTCTCTCACCCTCATATTGCACCAATTACAATTGCCGCAAAATGTCGGCGCCGTCTTGCGAACCGCGGAGGCGGCGGGGGTGGGCCATGTTTGGTTGACGGGAGCATCCGTCGACCCTTTTGGCCCAAAAGTGTTGCGCGGGTCCATGGGAAGTGTGTTCCGCCTTTCTGTTCAAACGTATAATTCGATTATCGAGGCGAAAAAGTCCCTGACCACGAAGGGCGTTTGTTGGGTGATGGCGGATCAAAACGGCACCACATCGTACGATCAATACGACTGGACGCAACCGACCGCTTTGGTCCTTGGTTCCGAAGGGGCGGGTTTCACAGCGGAAGAAAAGGCCCTCTTCAACGAATCAATTCGGATCCCGATGGAGGGGGACGTCGAGTCCCTCAATGTGGGATCGGTGGCCGCGGTCTGCCTCTTCGAAGCCGCGCGCCAAAAACGCCTCAAAACATAAATGGAGAATGCCTCCGGGTCGACGGGGACCGGCACCTCTATTAAAAACACCTCTCTCGGGGGGTGAACTCTCCTTTATTTTTTCATATCCTCGAAGGCATCACCCAATCGATTCGAACATCTTAGAAGGGAGGAATCTCATGGGGAAGGAACGACGCGCCACGGAACGGTTTGTCTCCAATATGTTCATCGAATTTGAGTCCCTCTATGGGGACACCTCAGGACGCGGTGTGGTGGTGGACGTGAGCCTGGGCGGCCTCGCGGTTGACACCGAGGCGGATCTCACCCACGAGGACACCTACAAATGCCACATTGAAATCCCTTTTTCCATTAACGCCAAGGTGGTCCGGATGGTCCGGCCGGGCCAGATGAAACGCTACGGGCTGCAATTCATCGGACAAAGCTTCATCGACAAACTGCTTTTGAGAAAACTCCTGAAAGGAACCCGCAAAACAAAAAAGGTTCAACCGTGAGATTTCTTGTCATCGCCGTTTCCCTTTTTGCTTTCACGGTTTCGCCCCTTAACGCCCGCTATAAGATGGGGGGAGGAAAACCTGTTCCTGTTAAAAAGGGGGAGGCAAAACCGGCACCGGCCTCGTCTTCTCCACCCTTTAAACCATTCCCTCCGCGAGGGAGTCAGAAAATCGACGAAACGCCGGTTTTAAAAAGCCTGTCAGCCCGATACGCCGTGGAACCGGAACAATTGAAATACTACCGGGATCTTCATTTTGGTTATGAAGAGATCGTGCCGGCGCTCATCGTCTCACGGGAAGCCAAGGTCGAAGCCGGCCGCATTTTCAACGATCGCATGACGGGAAAGTCCTGGAAAAAAATTTCACAGGATTACAACGTGGAGTTAAAGCCTTTGAACAAAGAGGTGTTGGACGTCTTAACTCCCATCCGCAAAGCCCTGCCCAAAAAAGTCATCACCGAACGGCCTCAAACCCGGCAGTAAAATGGGAACTCCAACGATCGGTTTTATCGGCATGGGCATTATGGGCCTTCCGATGGCCTTGAACGCCAAAAAAGGGGGCTTCCGTGTCCTCAGTTACAACCGCTCTCCAACCCGCCTCAGTGAAGCGAAAAAAGCGGGGCTCGAAACGGCGGCCTCACCAAAAGAACTCGCAGAAAAATCAGAGGTCCTCCTCACCATGGTGACAGATCCCTCTGCTGTCAGAAATGTGCTGATGGGAAAAGACGGCGTTTTTGAAGCCCCTGTGTCCGGCAAGACCCTCATCCAAACCAGCACCATTGATCAAAAATCGACCTTGGAATTCGCCAAGGCCGCCAAGGACAAAGGCATGGATTTTCTGGACGCCCCCGTGACCGGCAGCAAAAAACAGGTCGAAGAAGCCCAGCTCATCTTCTTGGCGGGGGGAGAGGCCAGCCTCATCGAAAAGTGGAAAAGACTGCTCCTCACCATGGGAAAACACATCGTTCATGCCGGAGACATCGGCCAGGGAACAGCCTTGAAACTGTGCATGAACCTCGTCGTCTCCCAGATGACCACCGCGCTTTGCGAAGCGGTCGCCTTGGCGAAAGCACTTGAGCTCGATCCGGGAAAAATTTTTGAGGTTCTGGATCAAAGTCCGGCCCTTAACTGCGGCTATTACAAAATCAAACAAAAGGGCCTTCTGGAGGGTCACTTCGCCCCCGCCTTCTCGTTGAATAATATGCTAAAAGACGTTCGGTTTATGGACCAGGCGGCGGAGAATAAAAAACTCCGGCTGCCGGTGACCCGGGCGGTGCGCGGCCTCATGGAAGAGGCCGCCGTGGAGGGCTTCGGCAACGACGATTTGACGAGCATCCTTAAACTACTTAAGCCGAAATAAGACGGAACACGGGTCCCCATTCGGCGTCTAATGATGAAGGAGGTTCTTCCTTGGAACACGTAGCGTGGCGACAAATCTTTATCGCGGGCTGGCCGGTCTTATCGGTCTTATTTCTCATGTCCATTCTCACCTTTGCCGTCGTCTTTGAACGATGGAAACGATTCAAGCTCGTTCATGCCAATAACAAACCCTTCATCGAATCCATCCGCAAAGCGAGCGACTGGCAAAAAGTCCTTTCTTTTTGCACCACGTCGGACCAGCCGCTGGCCGCCATCACGGCCGACATCATCAAAGCGCCCGCCCACCGCGACGACAAAGAGCGCATACTCCAGCGCTCCATTCAACGGGAAGTCCAAAAACTGGAGACGTACCTGCCCATTCTGGGGACCACCGCCGGCGTGGCGCCGTTTGTGGGGCTTCTGGGGACCGTCATCGGGATTATCCGCGCTTTTCGCGCCGTCTCCATGACCGCCTCCGGAGGGGCCAGCCTTGTGGCCTTGGGCATCGCGGAAGCCCTCGTGGGGACCGCGGGAGGCCTTGTGGTCGCCATCCCGGCGCTTGTGACCTACAACTACTTCACCAACAAAATTCGCCGGCTGGTTCAGGACTGGGAAATCATCGGGGGGGAAATCATCGATTTGGTGTTGAAAGGGTAAAAAGGATCATTCATGAAAGCGGGAACGTCACAAGGCTCAGGCCGCTACCATATCCTCGCGGATATCAACATGATTCCGCTCATTGACGTCGCCCTCGTTCTTCTCATCATTTTCATGGTGATCTCACCCATCCTGGTGGAGTCACAATTGCGCGTCAACCTCCCCAAGGTGACCAGCAGCACCAAAACCGAAGAGACCGCTTTAAAAGTCGAAATTGCCGCCGACGGGTCCATCGCTTTCCGGGGACGCATCGTCCACCGCAACAACCTCAAAAACATCATGGCGCGGGAAATTCAACCCGGCACGCGGACATCGCTTCTCATCCAGGCCGATCGGGACGTCGCCTTCGATACGGTGGTGTTTGTGATGGACGTGGCCAAACAGCTCAACGTCGACAAACTGGGAGTGGCCGTCATTCCCCAAGTCGTCAATCCATGAGGAAATATCTCCTTTCGTCGGCCGCTGCCCACATCGCTTTCGCCAGCGCCATCCTCTTTCTGCCGATTTTCAACCGAGCCAACAATTACCTGTTCATTGACGGCTTCGACTATTTCGGCGGCGGAGCTGGCGGGGGGGGAGGTGGCGGCCTCACCAAGACGCAACGGGGCCAGATTGTTCCTCAGCCGGTGAAAGTACCATTGCCTCCCAAGCCCGCCCCCATTCAGAAAGCCACAAAGGGGGAGGAAGAGTGGCGGTTAAGAGGCGAAAAAACGAAAGCGCCCCCCGCCAAAGAACCCGCCCCCGAAACATTTATAGAACGCGGCGAAAAAACCCAGAAGGAGCAATCCAATGTCGTCAGCCGGGGTGTCGGCACAGGTGAAACAGCCGGTGAAGGAAGTTATGACTTTGGCGAAGGGCCGGGCATCGGCCCCGGGGTGGGTGTCGGGATGGGGGATGGATCCGGATTCGGGCCGCCCGGCTTTCGAAGCTACCTGAGAATCATCCGACAACGGATCTGGTCGGAATGGACCCAAGTTTACGGCAGCAACCAGCGCTGCATTGTGGGCATGACGATTTTAAAAAGCGGGGATGTCATCGACATCAAACTCGAAAAATCCTCCGGTGACTCTTTCTATGACACGGTCGCCCTGCGCGCGGTGCGAAACGCGGCCCCCCTGCCGCCATTGCCGGCCGGCCTGACCCGCAACGAACAACGGTTCCGCATCCAATTCCGACTCATTGATTAAAATGTCAACGCAAATGGAGCCCATTCCAAAGGCCGTCATTCCGGCAAAAGCCGGAATCCAGGTGACGCCGAAAGGCGTCATCCCGACGAAAGTCGGGATCCAGAATTTTAATATTATTCTGGATTCCGGCTTTCGCCGGAATGACGAAGGACTGGCTTCCCGCTTGCGCGGTACCGATTCGATTATGGATTTCATAATGCCGGTACCGTCCCGGCATTATCGGTTCATTATCGAGCGGGACGGGAATGGCGTTCATCTCGCCAACTGATGAACGTTCTCTTTATTCAATTACGGCGGATTGGGGATATTCTTTTGACGACACCCGCGATCGCCTATTTGAAAAAAGCCCTGCCGGAGGCGAAAATCGACTTCCTGGCCGAAGCCCCGGGAATTTCCACCCTCGAAACAAATCCTCATCTCCATAATATTCTTTCCTACGACCGATCTCATTCCCTCCGCGAACTTAAACGTGTGAGATCCAAACGATACGATGTCGTTTTTGATTTCATGAACAATCCCCGGTCGCGATATCTCACCCTGGCCAGCGGAGCTAAGTCGCGCGTCGGCTACAAAACCTTCACCTCGCATTTTATTTACAACATCATCATGCCGATCCCGGAACAACCCGATTATGTCGCGCTTCGGAAAGAGAAACTGGTCAAATTCTGGCTGGAAAAATCAGGGGGATCGGCCCCTGTCATCGACCGTTACCGCCCCGAATTGTTTCTAACGAAAGAAGACGAAGCTTTTGCCACCCAATGGATGAGGTCGGAAAATCTTCAGGAGAAAAGGGTTGCCATCTTGCTACCCGCTCATCGGCGCCCGATCCGCCGGTGGCGGCCGGTAGGATTTCAAGAAGTGGGGCTTCGCTTGAGGCGGGAACTCGGATTGAAAGTTTATCTGGCCTGCGGCCCGGGAGAAGAAGAATGGCTCCGGCCGATTCAGAAGGGCCATGAATCGGAATTGGGCGTCCTGCCTTTCACTTCTTTACGGCACGCCGGAGCGGTTTTTAAAAAGGCGGCCATGGTAGTGTGCAACGATTCCGGTCTTATGCATGTGGCAGTGGCGGTGGGAACGCCGACAGTAACAATTTACGGCCCTTCACGCCCCGTCGATTGGAATCCGTCTTATGCTGTCATTGCGAACAACCGTCATTCCCGCGAATGCGGGAATCCAGAAGACTTCACCTCAGATCAACAAATCCTGGATTCCCGCTTTCGCGGGAATGACGACATGAAAGTACATGATATCGCCGTTCAGGCACCCGATGTTTTCTGCCTCGGTTGTCACCTTTTAAACTGCCCGGTCGGTCATATCTGCATGACCCATTTGAAGGCCGATACCGTCTTGGACGCCTGCCGAAAAGTTATTTCGAACTGACCGAACCTCTTTTCAAAAGCCCCGGCTTCAGCGTCGCCAAAAATACAAAAGCGACCAAGGCCACCGCACCCAACGAAAAAACAGTATCCCCTGGCATCCTCATCCAGCGAAGGATTTGCAACAGAGGTGTTTGTAGAAATTCCGAGCTTCGGGCGTACCAATAACCGTGTTCGACGGAAGCCCAGGTCTGCAGGAGCCCCACGGGAAGCAGACTCAAGGTCACCATCATCAGGAGCCCGATGTTCATTCCCCAAAAAGAAATTTTGAGAAGTCCGTCTTTCCAAATGATATCCGGCCGCATCGCTTTGAGGCAAAAGAGCATGAGGCCGATCCCCAGCATCCCATAAACCCCAAAAAGGGCGGCGTGTCCGTGGACCGGCGTGGTGTTAAGCCCTTGCATATAATAAAGAGCAATGGGGGGATTGATCATAAATCCGAAGAGGCCGGCTCCCACCATATTCCAAAAGGCGACGGAGAGGAAAAACCGGATGGGCCATTTGTAATTTTCAACCCAGGCCGCCGCCCGCGACTTCCGAATATCCTCCCAAGCCGCAAATCCCACCAATACAAGGGGCACGACTTCGAGCGCGCTGAATACCGATCCCCACGCCAGGGCCACCATGGGGGTCCCGGAAAAATACATGTGGTGTAGGGTGCCTATGATGCCACCCGCCAAATAAAGGGTGGCTGAAAGAAGCGACGCTTCGGCGGCCAGCCGCCCTTTGATGAGACCCAATCGCATGAATAGAAATGCAATCACGACCGTCGCAAAAACCTCAAAAAACCCTTCCACCCAGAGATGAACAACCCACCAACGCCAGTATTCCACAATCGAAAGATGGGTGTTCCGCCCCCACATGAGGCCCGCCCCATAAAAGAGGGCGATGGCGGTCGTCGCCATGATAAATAGACCCAATAGCGGTTTTTGGTCCCCCGGATTTTTGAAAATGGGTCGAACGCCTCGAATGACAAGAAACAGCCAAATCAATAGGCCGGCGAATAGTCCCGCCTGCCATACCCGCCCCAGTTCGAGGTATTCGTACCCCTGATGGCCGAAATAGAAAGTGGCGGGGCCCTCCATTTTGTGCATGATGCTCATCCACTGCCCCGCCAGAGACCCCACCACGATAAATAGGAGGGCTCCAAATAATACGTTGACGCCCAGTCTCTGCCATTTAAGCTCAACCCCGCTCACCACCGGGCCGATGAACAAGCCCGACCCAAGCCACGCCGTGGCGATCCACAAAATGCCGAGCTGGAGATGCCAGGTGCGCGTCACGCTGTAGGGAAGCCACCGCGCGAGGGGAATCCCATAGAACCCTTCGCCTTCGACGCCGTAATGGGCCGTTAAAACACCCACCAAAATCTGGACGAGGAATAAGCCGGAGACAACCCAAAAATACTTTAACGTCGCTTTCTGTGATGGCGTGAGTGTCGCCCCCAATAACGGGTCATTGGAAGGCACCCAGTCCAAACGACCATCATAGGGCCGTGAGACGTAATACCACACCATCACACCGATGCCACCCAAAAGCATCAAGATACTCACGCCCGTCCAAACCACGGCCTGCCCGGTTATTTGGTTGCCTACCAGGGGCTCATAAGGCCAATTGCTTGTATAGGTAATGGCCTTCAAGGGCCGATTCGTAGAGGCTGCCCAGGAGGTCCAAAAGAAAAAGCTGGCCAGCTGATACAATTTCGCCAGATTCTTGACAGCCCCTTTTTGAATGGCATAAGCCTTGTTTCCGTTGGTAAAAACATCCGAATAGTGCGCCAGGTTGGCCTCGAAGGCATCGGCCCGGAGGGAATCGATGACGATTTTTCGTGTCTCGGGGTCATACGTATTTTCCCGCATGACATTTTCCAGTCGCCGCTGGAGCTGGGCCTGGGTTTCGGAGGGGAGATCAGCATAGACTTTTTTATGGTTCGCTCGGGCCCATGAATCCAGCAAAAACACAGCTTCCCGGTGCAACCAATCGGCTGTCCAGTCCGGGGCGACGTAGCCACCGTGTCCCCAAACAGAACCCACATCCATCCCGCCCATGGCCTGCCACACATGCTGGCCGGCGCGGACGTCGTCGCCGGTCATCAATACGACGCCCTTTGATGTGACCACTTCATCCGGGATCGGCGGCATTTCCTGATATATTCGCCTTCCCACCCACCCTAAAATTCCAAATCCGACGACACAAATGACAATAAACATCCACCATAATTTCTTCATTGACAGGTCCTCCTCGGCGCGTCGGCCAAACAAAAGGGGCTACTTTTCGTTATGAGCTGGCGCTTCATGCTCCGCCAAATGAGCCTCGGCTGGCTCACTGGCATCCTGGTATAGCTTTTCGACAAAATGGATAAACGTCACGTAAGCTTTAACAAATTCCCGCCCCCGTGTGACGTCTGGGGTTTTATATTCTTTCTTTTCCATGACTTCCTTGAATCTGTCTTCAAGACTGTCATTCAACGAATCAACCAACAATTCCCGGACACGATCGATGGATCCCGATTCAACGGCCTCATCGGCGGCCGGAATCGCCGGCCCCAGATTCCGTCTGGCTGATTTAAGTCCCGTGTAAGGAGCCCCTTCACCGGCGCGGTGGAGGCGGACGAGAGTTTCAAAAAAATACAGGTCGGCCATGGCGCGTGCGTCTGGATTGAGTTTTCGAACCGCCAGGGTTTTTTGATAAGCATCTTTTATTTCTGCTTCGTCTTTCGGCTGTACCCAAATCAACACCAATCTGACGTCATCTTTGTCCAATGCCTTTTTCGCCGCCATCACAACAGGCCCATCCAGTGTATCGCAATGAGCATACACGGGGGTCCAAACCACCCCCAAGATCAATGTCAGAGCAGCGGTCATCCCAACGAACAAAGAAACAGATCGGATATGCTTCATGGCTCGGCCTCCAGTAAACAACGTGAATTTATGAGCGGATCATCGTGAGGAGCATTTTAAACTTGCGGATGGCTCTCACTGCATGGGGTTTGTGAGCCGGCATGACAATCGTGTCACCCGCTTTAAGCCGGAAGGGTTCTCCCGCGATCTTGATTTCGACATCCCCGTCAAGCACGCACACCAACGCATCGTACGGCGCCGTGTGCTCGCTCAATTCCTGTCCTTCATCAAAAGCGAACAAGGTCACGCTTCCCGACGGTTTTTGAATGATCTGACGGCTGACAATGGAATTTTTTTGGTAATCCGCTGCCTTCAACAATGAAATGATTTCCATAAGGAAGCAAATCATACCGTTCCTAAAGCCATCTGGCCACGACACCGACGAAAAAATTTCGTACCCCGCGGCATTATCACCAACCGGTAAAAAATAACATGGTAATATCGGCTCAATGAATCCGCCTGGAAAAGACGAAGTCATCCTCCACGATGCACTTCATCAGCAATGGATGTGTTTTCGGAATCCGTGGGCTGTCTTAACGGCCTATCAATTGAAGGACGTTTGGCCGGTGTTGGAAGAGGTGGAGCGGCGGGTTAAAAAAGATAAGATTTTCGCCGCCGGTTGCATCAATTACGAAGCGGCGCCGGCCTTTGACCGCGCCCTGGCGGCGCACCCGGCAAAGGATCTTCCCCTGGTGTGGTTCGGGCTTTACCCCGCCGTATCGACAATACCCCTTCCTTCTTCGGATGTTTCCTTTGACCTTCCTTCTTCCTGGACGACCTCGATCAATCAAGAGGCTTATCATAAAGCCATTAGCCATATAAAAATCCTTATCGCCCGCGGGGATTGCTATCAAGTGAACTACACCTTCCGCCTGAAGTCCATTCTCCGCCATGACCCCTGGTTTCTGTTTACCTACCTCGCCGCCGCACAAAAGGCCCCCTATTCAGCCTTCCTCAACACAGGGGAGACGGCCATCCTTTCGTTCTCCCCGGAACTATTTTTCGCGTTGAAGGGAACGGAACTTACCTCTCGCCCGATGAAAGGGACGGCGCCCCGCGGCCGAACACTGGAGGAAGATCTTCAACTCGCCCGCTCTCTCCGCCATTCGAGGAAAAACCAGGCCGAAAACCTCATGATTGTCGACATGATGCGAAACGACCTGGGAAAGGTGGCAACCACAGGAAGTATCCATGTTCCCCATCTGTTCACCATCGAGAAATACCCGACCGTGTGGCAGATGACCTCCACCGTTCAAGCGCAAACAAAGGCCGGATTTTCAAGGGTCTTGGAGGCGCTCTTCCCAGCCGCCTCCATCACGGGAGCCCCGAAACCCCGGGCGACCCACATCATCGCCGGTCTGGAAACCGCGCCCCGCGGCATTTACACGGGCGCCATCGGTTTTCTGGCCCCGGACCAACAGGCACAATTCAACGTCGCCATACGGACTCTTTCCATAAATAGAAAAACAGGCCAGGCCGAATACGGCGTGGGAGGCGGGATTGTCTGGGATTCAAAAGCAGAGGCGGAATATGAAGAATGTAAAACGAAGGCAAAAATTCTCGTTCAGGCTCAGGCCGAATTCGCCTTGCTGGAAACAATGCGTTGGACACCCCGTGAAGGATATTTTCTTCTCCGGCTCCATTTAAAACGGCTGGAGCGTTCAGCAAAATACTTTGATTATCCCTTTGATACAAAGGCCATCGACCACAAGCTCCGAGCTTTTGCGCTGGCGTTGCCTCGCCAACCCCACAAGGTTCGCCTTCTTCTATATTCCGACGGGCACACGCAAATCCACGCTGAAATCTTCAATCCCTCATCCTTACCGCCTTTTAAAAAAGTGACATTGGCAAAAAGACCGGTCATGAGCGCCGATCCTTTTCTCTACCACAAAACAACAAGCCGGAAAATCTACGATGAGGCCCGAAAAGAAGCGCCGGAGGGCGACGACGTCCTCCTTTGGAACGAGAGGGGGGAAATCACGGAATCGTGTCACGCCAACGTCGCTATTGAAAGGGACGGACAAATGTTCACCCCGCCGGTCCCCTGCGGACTTCTTCCTGGAACCTTCCGGGCCCACCTTCTGCGGTCAAAACGAATTAAAGAAAGAGTGATAATCCTAAAAGACCTAAAAAAAGGCACACCGGTTTATCTGATGAATTCCGTGCGCGGACTTTGGCGAGTCGACCTCAGCCGCCCTGAATTCCATCAGCGGCGCGAAACTTTTGAAAGGAATCTGTTGTTGTATAATTAGAAGGAAGTTCATCGAAAGGAAAAGGAGCGACTTATGCCCGGCATTGATCCGGATTTTCAGACAAATCGCCCCAAAGTCGGCGAGCACCTCGGACATGCGGTGTTCGGCCCCGAAGAGAAACCGGGGAAATTAGGTATTCACGGCACATGGGTGGCGGTTGATTTTGACTTGTGTATTGCAGACGGCGCCTGTTTTGAGGCCTGTCCGGTGAACGTTTTTGAATGGCTTGAAACGCCCGGCCACAAGGCATCGGAGAAAAAAGCCGATCCCGCCCGCGAAGAGGCGTGTATCTTCTGCATGGCGTGTGAAAGCGTTTGTCCGACGCTCGCCATCAAAATCACCCCGAAATGATGGTGCCGTAAAATAATCCTTGACAACGTTCGTCAGAATGAATAACTTTAGATTGGTTTTTTCGGTGAGGCTTTAACACCAACTTGCCCCGACCGAATCCATATGGGCGAAATGTCCCGGAGGGTGAACAGGGGGCTAAAGCGGTACAGACATTTAGATGTTTATGGATGTCCCGGGCCGCGAGGAAGGCGGCACGGGACTTTTCATTTTATGGCGAGGCTTTAACACCAACTTGCCCCGGCCACCCCTCCGAAGCCGTCTTTTGGCGAAGGAGGGGATCAGGGCGCTAAAGCGGTAAGGGCATTTTAGACCCACCAAATGTGACCTGCCGCAGGGTGGACTCAAAAATATTGGAGGAAAAAATGAGTACATCTGCGAAGACACTGAAACCGGAAACGATCGCCCTTCATGGGGGACAGAAACCGGATCCCACCACCGGAGCGCGAGCGGTTCCCATCTACCAAACAACGTCGTATCAGTTCAAAAGCACCGAGCATGCCGCCAACCTCTTTGGGCTCAAAGAGTTTGGAAACATCTACACGCGCCTCATGAACCCCACCAACGATGTGCTGGAGCAGCGCATCGCGCAACTCGATGGGGGTGTGGGCGCTCTCGCCGTAGCGAGCGGCCAAGCCGCGATCACCCTGGCGCTTCTCAACATTGCCAAGGCAGGGGATGAGATTGTCTCTGCGGATAACCTCTACGGGGGGACATACAACTTATTCCATTACACCTTCCCGAAACTGGGGCTAAAGGTCCACTTTGTTAAGTCAAACGACCTGGCTTCAATCGAAAAGGCCATCACGCCAAAAACCAAAGCCGTCTATGCCGAGTCGATCGGAAATCCAAAGCTGGATGTGGCTGACCTGGAAGGCATCTCGAAGGTTGCCCACAAACACGGGATCCCCTTTGTCTTGGACAACACGGTTTCT
>JAJAPZ010000001.1 GCA_020523905.1 Candidatus Obscuribacterium magneticum | reverse complement strand
GTGAAGAGGCTGCAGGGCCCCGGGGCCTTCAAAGTGAAAACCCCCATTGGTGTCGCCAGCGTCCGCGGGACCGAATTTGAGGTTGAATTTATTGAGGAAGGCCAGGAAATGTCCGTGGAGGTGTTGAAAGGAAGTGTCGGGATTTCCAAGTTGGGCGAGGAGGCCCAGGAAGTCATTATCAACTCCGGGGAGCGGATCAAATTTGGCATCGAAGGTGAAATCGGCAATCCCATCCGGTTTGGGGCCGTCCCCTTGAACCGCATTGACGTGCGCAATGAAGTCCAAATTGCGAAGGTCAAGGAAAGCGTGATCGCCCAGGCGGCCGAAGAGTCCCGGAATGCCGATTACCAGGTCGGGAAAACCATGATGGATGTCGATGGGAAGCGCGTCCGGATCGAAGAATACATCATGCGGCCAGCGGCCAATCAATTTAAGCTGGTGGTCCTCAACCACCGCGAGAGCCGGTTTGATTATTTCACCTACAGGGGCACCTTCAATACGAACCTGCCGGATGATCTGTCCCTCGCCTTGCAGGAAGTGAATGGCAAGTTAAGCCTGACCGCGCCGACCTACTATCTCACCGGCTATGAAATGTATATGTCCAATACGCGGGACTACATCACGGACACCGGAACCGGCGGCCATCTGGTCAAGATCACCTACGATGGGACGAACTACACCCTGACGGACAATGCCGATGGGGCTAATACGAAGACCATCGAGGTTGCCCAACTCCAGGGTGATGGAACCTATAAGATTTACAATCCGCTTCGTGACACCTTCAGTTATGTTTCAGCCGCCCAGCTGACCGAGGGGAAAAAGATCTCGGTTTTGGATCCCGTATCGGGCAATTACAAGAACCTGGAGAGCGGCGACACCTATTGGAAAACCCGGTTCAACAGCTATACCTATTACATCAATACGACGCTGAAAGAATCCTACAGCAAATCCAATAGCGTGACGAATGTCCTCTCTTTACTCACCGTCAATTCACAGTCTGACATTGCGTGGGGACAGGATCCCCCGTATCAAACCATTCAAACAACGCCCTCGGGGTCCGACAAGCTTCACAATCGGTTGAATCTCTATTACAAAGATGTCAATGATGTGGAGACCCGCACGATTATAGATACCTATATCATTGACGATGACGGGAACATTGGCGATCGAAGCAGCTTTTCCGGACTTTCCACCAGCGCGGCGTATAAGACGGAGCTTCTAAAGTGGAATTATCAGCAAAAAATCAAGGCCACCGAAATGAGTGATGAGATCAACCTGGTGGTGGATCCCCGCATCGGGACTATGTCCGGTTTAATGCAGTAAATTTAAGGAAACGCTCGGGAATGAAGCAACAACAACTGTACAAATCGCTCGGTTCCAACCCAAACCACCTTGGTTACCGTCTATGTCGTCATACCGGCGAAAGCCGGTATCCAGGTGACGCCAAAGGCGTCATCCCCGAATGTCTTAATCGGGGATCCATTAAATTTTGGATTCCCGCTTTCGCGGGAATGACGAAGGGATGGATACCGGCTTTCGCCGGTATGACGGGTCTTCTTCTTGGTTTGGGAGTTTTCGCGCCTTTGTTTGCCGGACCGACCTATATTCCCGTCATCAGCGGCCAGTTCTACACCGGGCAGTATTATTTTGAAGGCGAAAAAAGCGGCTTGGGAGGAAATGCCGGCCTCACCTTTGTTCCCGCCCTCCGCTATTCCAATCGGTTCAGTCTCATCCCCACCTTTGAAAGCTTTTATCGGGGAACCCGGTCGGCCGAGGAGCTCGCCGGAGGAAGCACGCTCTTTCAGGACACCTGGGAAAACGGGGTCAGCTTGAAAGGGGTGCATGGCTTAAGCCGGGAGTGGAAGTTCCGTGAAAACGTCGGTTTTAAGTCCAAGTGGTTTCGTGAGACAAGCGATGAGAAATGGAACAAGGGCCTCTACGATTACCGGATCTACAACGGCGGGTTGGAACTGGAACGCCAGTGGAGTAAGAATTTGTCGTTGGCCGGCGGGTATGACTTTTCATATCTACAGTTTCCGAATTATTCCTCTCTTGAATCGGATCAAAGCGGGGATCTGGCCCGGGAGTATGCCGGCGATCATGTATTAAATGAGTACATTCATCTGGTTTCTCTCCGCTCGGTGACCCCTTTCTATTGGGGCGTCCGAAATCGAATTTCGCTTATTTACTCGCCCCGATCTTACACGGATCAACACGTCGCCAAGGCGACCGGATTATTGGGATCGGAGAAACGGGAGGATACGTTTTTGGGAGGGACTCTGGACGTCGAACGCTCCTTCCGAACGTCCCAAAACACGACCCTTTTTGGAAGCCTTCAATATGGCTACAGCCAGCTGGGTTCCAATCAAAATCATTATGACGCCCGGCAGACGATGTTCATCGGGGATTTTTATAATTACGCACAAAATCAGGTTGGGCTCCAGTTGACCCTGGCTGTGGGGCGCTCCGAGGCGGGGCCGATGGCGTTTGAAACCGGCTACATTTATTCCCGGCGGGATTACTCTGATCGCCCGAAGCAGGACGCTGACGGGGCCTATTTGACCGACAAAGTTTATATTACCGAAACCTATCTTAATTTGGGATTTAGCTATCCCTTATCGAAGAATTTCCGGTTGCGCGCGATTTCGAATTTCGGTCGCAGCAAGTCCAACAATGAATACGAAACCCTTTATCGCTATAATTACTCCAACGCCAACTATCAATTCGGCTTTGTCTATGACTATTGAGGCACAAAACAGGAATTTTTCCTTCCGTCTGCGCTTCCGTTCGATCTTGAAAGGTTTGACGTCCCTAAAGAACGGAAGCGTTCTTGTTGTCGCCCTCCTTCTTGGTGGCGGTATCGTCCCGTTCGCATCGGCTGAAACAGGGGATGGAGAGGGGGCCTTGAGCGTCGACCCGACAGTTGTTCAAACCGGCGTCTTGACGCAGACGACAATGACCTTCACTGTTGGGGTTACCGGTATGGAGGTGGGGGGGCAAATCGTGGTAAGAGTTCCTGATTTTTGGGCGACGCCACAAATGGAATATCCGGATTGGGAGGGTTATGTATCCACCACCACCTCCGGCATTGAGGCGACGTTGACCCCGACCACGTCAGGGCAGATGTTTGTTATTACTGTGGAAGAGGGGGGATTGGTTGAGAGTAATACGATAACCATTTATTATAAAGCTTCTACCTGCGATCTCCAGGACAACGTGATCGTTCGAGCCTGGACCCGGCATTCCACTACCGGCCAGTTCTCCGAGATTGACTATGCCGGCAGCACGACGACGGTGGATGTGAACGTCGGCCCCCCGGCACAGATACGCTTTCCTTACTGGGACATTGTGACCCTTTTGGACACAACCACTGAACTTGATATCAACGTTATGGACGGTTGTTGGCACCCCGTGAATCTCGATTATGCATCCCAAGACGTGGAGTTAACGGCGATGCAATATGACTCCTCCACGTACGAATATTTTTCCAATGGTGACATCGCGGGCTTGGACGATGACAGCGGTTTTTCCACCCCGACCGCGGGTTTCATCGCGCCGATTTTATCGGGAGAAAACGGCACGCACGCCTACTATCAAGTTCATTCATCCACCTGCGAGCCGTATTACGTGATATTGAGCTATCAAATGCCAGGCATGGAGTGGTCTGAAGAGAGGTGGTTGCGTGTCACTCCCGTGACCGGCGGCATCACAAGCGTATCGGTGGATACCGGCGTCTCTGGTGGAGAAACCCATGTCACGATAACGCCGGACAATAACGGGACGGCTGACTTCGCCTACATTAATTTTTCGATCGGCGATCAGTACGGCTGGGAAGTGCAGATCTCCTCGGAAAGCGATTTTTCATCGGTTTTGAGGCGCTTTTATGGATCGGAGAGCAACGTCCGCCTGTCGTGGGATGGCCGATCGGAAGGGTCACAATATGGGCCGCCGGCCGTTGTTCCGCCGGGCCTTTATTACGTGAAAATTATCTACGGGCAGACGATCATAAACCAGTCGCTGACGATCACCGTCGATTCAGAAGGCATTGAGGGGGTCATTGCCTGGCACGATTCCACCGGTGGAGTGGCACATCTTCCCAATACCGAAATCAATGTGTGGGGTCCCTCGGGCCAATGGTTGCGTTCGGATGCCACCGGCTATTTTCGGGTTTATGGTCTTCAACCGGGCCACTATGAAGTGAACATGCGGAAGACCGGTTTTGACGACGAACAGATCTCCGTCGATCTGGCGGACGGCGACGGCCTGGTCAATCTCGGAGATGTCGACAAACACATTTATCTTTCCCGTGGATCGGTGTTGAAACTTTCTTTTATTCGTCCCTCGGCGGCGGAATTGCCCGAAATTTGGGGGAATATCACCGCGCACACTCAGAATTGGAGCCAGAACCGCTGGGGTTCCGTTCATTTTGCCGTCGACTCAACGACATCCGATGCGGGTGATTTTTACAACGCCACTCTCACCACCTATACCGCCTTGACCTTGACCCCCGGTGTGGAGTTTCTTATTCGCGTCGAGATTGAGAGCCACGGTTTGGCCGACAACGAATTCCCAATTACCTTGGCCGCTGGAACAGTAAGTGACGTTCAGAAAACCTTGGTGCGACGAGCCAATATCACAGGGACCGTCACCTTACCCACCGCTGTCGGGGCCAGTGGGATGTGGGTTAACGTCGAGGCCATTCTTGTTACAGATCAAAACAGCCGGTATTGGGGGGGGGGCGTGGATCAATGGGGGGTTCACTACGGGAACCTACATCGTAAGGGGTGTCCCTGACGGCACCTACCGTTTAAACGCCCGAGCCCAAGGCTACATGGCGCAGACGCTTGAAAATGTCGTCGTGGACCACAATGTCGGAGATACCGTCAATCAAGATTTCCCGGAATTCGAAACGGGCGGAACCATCACGGGAAACATCACGATCAATGGCGATACCAGTGTTTTGGATGAGGATGAGGACGGGGATTTTACCCTGGATATTTCCGCCTGGAATCCCTCGACGTACATCGGTTCCTGGACGCAATTGACGATCAGCACGGGAAGTCCACAGACCATCGTGCCCTTTTCCTTGACCGGATTAATGGATGGGACTTACGATATGTGGCTTTATCTCACCGGTTTTGAGACATCGCCCCCAGGACCCCAGACAGTCGTTGTGAATGGGGGATCGGGGACGAAAGATATTACGTTGAATCAGTTTTCAGGGACGCTCAGCGGATCCATCGATTTGGGGGGGGGAGCGGATTACGAAAATGTGAGTATTGAGTTGCTATCGCACGGGTATTCCCAATATACGCCTCAGGCGACCATCGATACCGAGGCCGGGACATATTCCTTTGCAAAGCTCGGGACCAGTTACTACACCCTCCGCGCTTATTATTCGACAACGGGCATGGCGTTTGAAAGGAACATGCCCATTGTGAACGGACGTGCCGGATCTTTGGACATTGATTTGGGAGGGAACACGTATTCCATTTCCGGGAGAGTAACCTCGTCGGCCAGGTCTCCCTATACGGTCTCCTATATGGTCAATAATTCAACGCCGACGACCCTCTATGCCCGAGACGGGTCCACCGTTGTGGTGGCCAACCGCATCGTCGCTCAAAAGCTGCAACGCCGGGATTTTGGTGAGTGCTATGGAACCGGATGCCCTGTCATTACCTACGATCCCAAGACCATGTTTTTCGGATTTTATAGTTCTAACGGTGATTATACGATCAGCAAACTTCCCGCCGGTTCCTATCTTCTTTCCAACAACGGGGAGGTCAACAACGATGATTCAGAAGTGGAGATCGCTCAGGTGTCCAGGGTTGTTCACATTGTTAACGCGGGCCTCACCAATGAGAATTTTGACTTGATTGATGGATACGATGTGTCCGGCACCATCCGGGTGGCCAGCGGTGAGAGCGAGACCGGGCGGGAACTTCGGGTGATTCTTAAGAATGCCGATGACGATCCGCTGGCCGAAGAAGATGTGCACTTGAGCGGAACATCCGTCGCGTTTCGCCTCGAGCGGATCCCCCCCGGCTTTTATGTGATTGAAGTCGAGGATGAGCAATTCCCAAAAAAATATGCCGATAAAACATTGGGCGTCGAAGTGGTGAGCGCCGATGTGTCCGGTGTTGAAATCTCCCTTCTTTTGGCGGCCAAAATTCAAGGAAAACTTCGCATTAAAAACACGGGTGTTTTGTTGACAAAAGAGACCTATTCACAATATTTGACCAGCAATTTCTTCGTCAACGCGGAAGCCAACCCCTGGTTTGAGGGCGGTTATCATAGTTCCGATTGGCCTCTTCTGAATGACGATGATTATTTTGTCATCCGTGCCAATCCCGGCAATTTCGACATTATATTTAGGACGCAAGGGGACTTCGGCACCCAGGACGCCGCTCAAGGGAAGAAGTCTCTTGCTCCTCTCACCATCGGAGGAATCACCGTCGAGGCGGGGGAGACGAAGGACCTCGGAATCATTGATCTGACCGAAGGAGGGGAGATTAAAGGGCGAGTCTTCCTGAAGAATTCCAATACCGCGGACCCGGCTGATGATGACCCTATGGCCAATATTATTGTGCGGGCCCGGCCCTGCACGGGAGGGGAGTCGCGCTGGCGTGAGGAATTAAATGGGATTACAGATGAAAACGGCCAATTTACCCTTCATGGTGCCGATACCGAAGGCAGACGTTATTATGATGTTTATGTGTCCCCCCGGCCCAGCCCTAACGATGAGCGGTTTTATGGCTACCAGGGGCAACGGTATGGGGAAGTGGTGAAGTATCAGTTTGATACGCAGTCCGGCAATACACTGGAGTTCCGCCTGGAGCCGGCCAACGGCGCCATCGCCGGCGCGGTGGTCACCAATCCCCCCGGGGGAACGCTGGAGCTGCCGTGGAAGGACAGTGAGATGACATTGGGTGCGGCACTGATTCTGAACAAACGGGGGAACATCCCACAGGATAATCCTCTGGGAAATATTGAAGACAGGACCCAACCCGACGGTGACTTTCAAATCGAGGGACTCGCTCCCGGCATCTATGACATGTGGGTGCTGGTGAAAGGTTATTCAAGCGGCGTTCAGCGGAATATTCTTGTGGGCAATGGAGTGACGACCCTTGAGGAGCCCATCGAGGTCTTGGCTGGGGCCAACCTGTCGGGGAAGTTAACGAAAGGGGATGGAAGTGCTCCCAACGAGTCGGAAATCGATGTGATATTGGCGGTCAGAAACGGATTTGAAGAGTTGATATTCGGCGGTTTTGAAACCGATGCCGCCGGGACGATTTTGAGCTACACGATAACCGGCTTTCAAGAGAATAAATCTTATTCCATTCTTTTATTCACCCAGGAAGGGGATTGCTACTCCTTGGCGTCCAATGTTGTCGTTAATAGCGATACCGAGCGGGATTTTGTGATGGAGGAAAAACAACCGGATATCATGACACAGGCCGTTAAGGATGACGACGGCAATGTTTTGATTCAGTTTGAATTCACACGGTCCCTTCGAAATTCACAAGCCGATGCCGATAACAATGGGATTCCGGATGATAATGAGATCCTGACTCTCACCTCTGGAGGCGGCTCTCTGGGCGCCGTGACCATTTCATCCGACCGCAAGCGGGCGACGGTCACCTATGACCCGGCCGGTGAAACGTCTTTTCGATTGACGGTCGACGCGACCTTTGTGACCGTCGATCCCGAAACCGGCGATCATTACGCAAAATCGAAGACATTTACCTATTACGTTGGCATCCGGAACCAGAATTCGAAACGCATTGCCAACTCCAATGGCGGCGTGGTGCAGCTGGAGAACGACACCTCGCGATTTATGTCTCAAGCGGGGACCTTCGGCGATACGGCCGATGAAACCGATGATGTGATTGAAGTCGTTTTCCGCGCTTCCGATCCCGGCACGACGCCCTCGTCCTTCCCTTCGCCCTATCGCTCTCGGGATATGGCGGTGGCCGATAAGTTGGGCATGAAGGCCTACCCCGACGCGATGGCGGCCGCCATCAACAGGGCGAAAATTGCGGATGTCGATCCCATGAGCTCCTTTTACGAGATCTTTCTTCCGGCCGGCGTCCGGCGTTCCTTCCCCGACGGAAAAGAAGCGCAGATTTGCGTCCAATATGACGAGGCCGAAGTGACCGATGTTGAAGCTACCTCGCTTAATATTTATTACTACAACGAAGAAACCGGCGAGTACTTGATCGAAAACGAGAACAAGTCTGTCGACACGGAGAACGACCGGATTTGCGCCAGCATTTCCCACGCTTCCGTCTTTACCCTCCTGGCTTCCAGCGCCTCCATTATTACGGGTGGTGCCTACACGGGCGAGTTGACGGTGATGAACTTCCCCAATCCTTTTAACTTAAAGTCGAAATCCGTCACGCTCCAGAATCCCGGCACCGCCAGCCAGACGCAAACTGTCCAGGGGACCATGATCAAGTTCAGCATTCCCTCAGGGATCACGGGGGCCGTGGAGATTGAGATTTTTAACGTTGCCGGCGAGAAGGTGAGAACGCTTCGGGGCGATGTCACGAGCGGCACCGGCGCCCACTATTATATGGAATGGGACGGGACGAATGAGCGGGGCGAGAAGGTCGCCTCGGGGGCCTATATTGCGCGCTTCACCGTCGGCGGAGAAAACGAACGATTTTTCAAGATGGCGGTGCTGAAATGAGACGGAGATTGTCATTGCGAGGGAGGTCGCCATGGCGACCGACCGAAGCAATCCGTTTTTCCGGTAAGTTGTTGACCAATGCCTTCAGGATAAAAACAGATTGCTTCACTTCGTTCGCAATGACAGCTGCGCTCGCAATGACAATCATTTTTCTTCCCATCTTTTCATTCGCCGCAAACAAAAACGTCGGGACCAGCGGCGCGCAATTTCTGAAAATTGGCGCCGGCGCCCGGACCACCGCCATGGGCGATGCCTTCGTCGGCATTGCCGACGACGTCAACGCGGTTTATTTTAATCCGGCCGGGCTCACCCAGCTGGAGCGGCCGGAGCTGACCGCAATGCACACCCAATGGATTCAGGATATAAGCTATGACTATGGTGCCTTTGCCTGCCCGACAAAAATTGGGGTCTTCGGTCTTTCAGCGACCACTCTCAAAGTGGACGATATCCCGAAGCGGGGCGCCGATGAGGGAAACATCGGCGATTTCGAAGTCATGGACGCGGCCTATACGTTGTCTTACGCGCGCACCCTATTTTCAAATTTTTCCATCGGGCTGACGGGTCGCCATATGAGACAGGAGATCGACAATGTTTTGGCGACAACCTGGGGAGGCGATGTCGGACTCTTCCAGAAGTTTGAACGGTGGCCTCTCTCAATAGGATTGGCTGTCAAGCATTTCGGCCAGGAGGTCAAGTTTCAGGAGGAATCCGATCCGCAACCCCTCACCGTCGATGCCGGGGTGGGAAGCTATTTATTCAGAAAGAAACTGACCGTTGGCGTTGATGTCAAGAAACCAAGGGACAACGATTTGCAATACGGTGTGGGAGCGGAATGGAAACAGCGTCTCATAAAAGAATTCCGGACGGCCGTGAGAGCGGGATACAACACATCAGGAACTGATGCGGACGGAGCGTCGGGAATCGCGATGGGAGCGGGGCTCGGCTTTATGAGCTTGCAGCTTGATTTCGCCTGGGTGCCCTTTGGCGATCTCGGGAACACATTCCGCTACGCCGCTTCGTTTAGGTTTTAAGGAGGAAGCCAAATGTCTTTCTCAAATAGAAGGAAATTCAAGCGGTTTAAAATCGATCGTTCGGTCAAGGTGCCAATCCATATCTTTCCTGTCATGCCGTTCATCGGCGAGCCTGTGGAAGCCACGATCATTAACTTGTCGGCCGGCGGCATCGGGTTGGCCATTGAAAAATGGTCCGCTCAAGGGGTATTTCAAAGAGGGTCGCCTTTAAAAATCCATTTCCGTTTGCCGGGGCGGCCCCTGCAAGAATGCAGGGGGATCATCACCCACTCTTTCCGGACTCGGGATGAACGGTATATTCTTGGCATTCGTTTTATCGCACTCGATAAGGGGATGGTGCAGGACATCAACCAAATGGCCGCGGATAATGAATTTTGCGACCGGCGGATTAAGCAGGATACGACACCCTGGTGCGTGCCGATTTGTTCTTTTTACCATCTATGCCGAAAACCCATTCGTCATCACGTAGAGATGGAATTTAGCGGGGAACGACTAGAAATCACTCTACAGTCAATAGATGAGTTTTTAACAGCGGCCAGCGAGCCTTCGAGCAGTAAAAAAACAGGTCGGAAAAGCGTATCAAATCGTTCTTCTTCTTCCCTTAAAAAAGCAGCCTAAATTCCCCTATAAAATACGCTTCATTTTTCCTAGGCCTCTTTCCCTTTTCTAATCTAAATCCCCGATCTTTTCGTCAGTTTTACCCCAAAATGTCATCAATATTTCATTACTCAACCCTACACTTAAATCAATATTTACTGGTTGATAGACCGAAACCTAAATCAAGGAGATCGTGTGGGAAAGTTGACACAAAGGGTGAAGATTGCTGCTCTTCTGACTCTATTTATTTTTCTTCCCATTTTTGGTGTGGCGGCCGTAAGAACATGGGATGGAGGCGGAGCGAGTCAAAATTGGGATGATCCCAGCAACTGGAATCCAGACGGTATCCCTTTCGAAACTGACGATGTTGTTTTTGACGCCACTTCGAACAAAGCCTGCCAAATCAACATATCGACGACAGTTAACAACTTCAGCATGAACGCGGGGTCCTCAGCGACCGTCACCATTGCCGGGACAAACAAGCTGACGGTCAACGGCAATGTCATGCTGAGTTCAGGGACATTAAACGGCGGCCTGGGATCGATTGATGTTAAATGGATTTGGAACAAGGGAACGCTCGGTCAATTTATCGCCGGGAACTCCACCGTGACCTTTATCTCTGTTTCCAGCGCTTCGATTATCAATACAACCACCTTTTATGCGTTAAAAGCCGTGACTCCCGGAACCACGTTATATTTTGCGCAAAACAAGGAGCAGTGTGTCACCTACGGGGTGGATTTTGAAGATGTGTTTTTACGGTCGGCCACCGACAATTCAACCTGGTATTTCAAATTCTCGGGTTCAAGTCAGACCCTCAAACATCTTTTTGTGAAGGACTCAAACGCCCTGAGTGGTTTTGTCATGGACGCGGACAGCACATCGATTGACGGCGGCAATAACCGAAATTGGACGTTTGGAAGCACCCACACCGCTCCTGGATCCTTCACTATCTCAACGGTGACAACCAACAGCATCAAGGGCCAATGGGCCGCCGTGAGTTCCGAGCTGGGGTACACGCTGGAAGCCTCTTCGGTGGCGGGGTTTACGGGGACCATTAGTAGAGCCATTACGACAGATGGAGGAGCCAGTTCAAATACGATATCAACGGGTTTGACGGGCAATACCACTTACTTTGTGCGCGTCGGGTCTCGCTGGAACAACGGGACAACGAATTACGCGTCTTCCCTGACCACCTCGACCTTGGCAGGGTTTCCGACGAGTCCTTCGGTTTTCAAAGTTAACGTGACCAGTGTCGCCGTGACGTGGGGCATCCCAGGGACAGGAGCTGAAGGATACCTTTTGAATATGTCATCCACCAATTTTGACGGAACCGGGATATTGCATTCTACCGAGACGTTCGACATGAATATGACGACCCTCACGGTGACGGACCTTCTATCCGGAACCACCTACTGGATTCGGGTCGCCAGCCTCAATCACCTGTTTGTGCCGAATTTCACCACACTTCCATCGACAAAGACATTGTCCCAACCCAATGATATTGGAGAGCGGCATTGGATTTCGAGCGGCTTTGGATATTGGAATGATCCCAATAACTGGGCTTTCACCAGCGGGGGGCCGGGAGGCGCCGGGGTTCCCTTGAGCACCCACACGGTCATCTTTAATCCCGGCGGCGGGAGCATGGATCTGGACACGAACGTGACGGTGAGCACCTGGATTATAAACAGTGGGTATTCCAACGCCATTTATACAGCTGGATTTGCTGTTACTGTCTCTTCCTATTTCAAACAGATGGCTGGAACCGTCAATTGCTCCACGTCAAACGTCACCATGAAGGGGATTTTTGAACACTCCGGCGGTTCCTTTGGGGCCATGAATTCGACGGTCACCTTTGAGCCGGGGCAGGTGAGCCGGTTGATAGGGGACACGACGTTTTATTCGTTGCGGGCGGTCACGGCGGGCACAACCCTCTATTTCCAGAATTACCAGACCATCGCCATTAACAACATGGTTCATTTTGAGAAGGTCACGTTGCGTTCCAGCACGGACAATAACCCCTGGTATGTCAAGTTCATGGGATCCAGTCAGACGATCGTGGATGTGAACGTGAGGGATTCGAACGCGTCTTCAGGAGCGACGATGGTGGCGGGGGGGACATCGACGAACATGGGGAACAATGTCAACTGGAGCTTCCCCGGCAGCCAGTCGCCGCCGGGCTCACCCACCATTTCCACGGTGACGGTGAACAGCATCAGAGTTCATTGGGTGCCGGTCAGTTCAGAAAAAGGCTATGTGGTCCTGGCCTCAACGGACAGCAATTTCATCAGCAATGTTCAGAAGGTAACCACGTCGGATGGAAATGCGTCTTCCGCCACGGTGTCGAGTCTCAATCCGAACCGCCTTTATTATCTGAAGGTCGGGTCGTTGTGGAATGACAACACGACAAGCTACACATCGCCATTTTCAACATCCACCTGGGCAAACTTGCTCGTATCGCCCGGCGTGACGGCGGTTTATCCGGATTCCATTAAAGTGTCATGGGGAATCCCCAGTTTTGGATCCAATGGTTATTTGATTCAAGCCACAACGGACGCCGCTGGAAAAGGCGTGATCTTTTCTTCCATGACGTATGATGTGAATGCGACGACGTTAATGGTGGTAAATTTAAATCCCGGCACTACTTATTACGTGGGAGTGGCGAGCTTAAGTCAGTTGTATTACCCGAACTTTTCTTATCTGCCATCGACCTGCACCAAATCGGTGTCGGTTGACAAGGGGGAGCGGTATTGGGTGTCGGACTCATTCGGGTATTGGAACAACCCGAACAACTGGAGTTTGACCAGCGATGGCCAGGGCGGAGCCGGCGTTCCCTTGAGCACCCATACCGTGATATTTGATGGCGGGGGCACGGGAAGCATGGATTTGGACGTCGGTGTGACAGTCAGTACCTTAGTCGTCAATTCAAACTATCCATCGGTCATCTACACGGGAAGTTATGCTGTAACGATTTCATCGGCTTACCGTCAGATGGGGGGGGTCGTCAACTGGGGGAATTCGAATGTCGTGATGGGGGGAGTCCTGGAGCATATAGGAGGTTCCTACGGGGCCATGAATTCTACTGTGACCTTGGTCCCCTCTCCGGAGAACCGCCTCTCGGGGAACACAACATTCTATTCGTTGAAAGCCGTCGCTTCCGGAAACACGATCTTTTTCAAGTATTCTGACACCTTTGTCGTCAACAACATGCTCGATTTCGAGGGTGTGATGTTAATGTCCACGAATAATGGATCCCGCTGGAATTTTAAATTCTACGGGTCCAGTCGCACGCTTATCAACGTCAATGTGAAGGATTCTGATGCGAGTGGCGGACAAACCATGGCGGCGGATGGGACCAGCATCAACAGCGGAAACAATATCAACTGGACGTTCGGTTCCACCTCAGGAACAGCCTTAAGCCCTTATTTTAGTGCTATTGGCATTACCAGTCTGAACATCAACTGGAATTTCGCCTCCGGCTGCAATTATACGGCGGCTCTTTCGACCGTCAGCAACTTTTCAACGATGCTTTCTTCTTATACCGACACCTATAACTATCGTTATTTCACCAGTTTAAGTTCCGACACGGTTCATTACTTTAAGGTGAAGGTGGCCACCGAGCCCGACACCAGCTACAACACGCCCATTTCGACGAAAACCCTCGTGGGCACGGGGCCCGGCGTTCCAACACCGCTTAATCCTTACTTTACCTTTGTTGGCATGGACGTCATTAATGTCCAGTGGACGAACGTTCCCGGGAATTCCTATCTGGCGGTCCTTTCTAGCGCGGCGGATTTTGCCACCGTGACCTCATCGCAGATTTATGGCAACAACTTCCACGACTACTCCGGGATCGGATTACAAAGCAGCACCAGTTATTATTTTAAGGTTAAAATAACCTCGGAGACGGATGCCAGTTACAACACGCCCATCTCAACCAAGACCCAGAGCCCGGCGGCCACGGGCCAATACGCCCTTCGATTTAATCGGACCGATCAGCAATTCGTCAACGTCCCTCACTCCACGGATTTCGACTTTCAGGGTTATCGCACCATCGAATTCTGGTTTAAGCGGTCCACCACCTCGTCGGGTTCGGATGAGTTTCTTGTTGGGAAGGACTATCGCGATTATGGGACACCGGCGAATTCGTCCGGGTGGGGCGTGTATCTTCAGCCGAGCGGGATGATCCGCTTCGAGCCCCATGGCGGAGGCGGCGGGATATCCAGTTACAAATCCATAAACGATATGAATTGGCATCATTTCGCCCTGGCGCGGGATTATTCTGGGTACACCTATCTCTATCTCGACGGTTTTATAGAAGCCTCCTATTATACGGGGACACCGGTGGCCAACAGCTATTCTCTGAAGTTCGGGAATTCAAACAGTTACGCCAATGGATTCAGCGGAAGAATAGACGAAGTTCGTTTGTGGAGCACCGTCCGGACAGAAAATGAAATCCGGTCCAGCCGCTTCCAGTCTTTGACGGGATCCGAACCCAACCTGCTTGCGTATTGGGATTTCAATGAGGGGGGGACAAGCCAGATCGTCGGCGATCGGGCCCCCAATCATCGGAACGGCTGGCGCGGCTATAACAGTTCCCTTACTTATGAAGTGAGCGATCCTCTGTGGGATGATTCGGAACCGATTCCCGGATTCGGCGCTCCGCCGGACACGACACCGCCTCAGGTGAAAATTTTCCATCCCCTTGCCGGCAGCACGCAAACCGTGGCGACTCTCCTCACGTTATCGGGAACAGCGGAAGACAATCAATCATTGATGGGAACCCGGGTCTCTTTAAAACGATTGTCCGACGGGCGCTATTGGCACCCTTATTATGGAACCCCCGGCGGGTGGTGGGGCGAAACGATCGAATACTGTTTTGTGGGTTCCAGTTCGACGTGGTCCATGCCAGGGGGAGATATTCAATGGTCGACTGGGACTTCCTATGAATTCGTTGCCATCGCTGAGGACTATTATTTCAACAGCGCCGCTGATACATCGACATTTGTCGTAGGCATTTCCACGGACCAGGTTTCTCCCAACGTTCTGATTCAATACCCGGTCCACGGATCCACTTACACCTCGACTCAGCTCTCCACGTTGTCCGGGACCGCCAGCGACAACGAAGACATCGCCAAAGTCAGCGTGCGGCTCATTCGCCTTCAGGACGGCAAAGAGTGGGACAAGATGTCCAATCTCTGGAAAGTTGGACAATATATCAATGAAGCCTATGGGTATGAACAATGGCAGTTTTACATGGCCATGGCCAATTGGGAGGAATTGGAGTCGTCTTATACGATGATCGCCATTGCACTCGATTTGGCATCGAATCAGGCCTCTTCCACCGTCACATTCCGCGTGTCCCTCAGTTCCGGCGCCGGTGGGGATTCCGTCGCCCCGCAGCTGGCCATTCTCCACCCCCAACACGGCTCCACCCATCCGCCTCATGCTTTGGTGAACTTAAGTGGGACGGCGTCCGACAACGTTTCGTTAATGGAGGTGGCCGCATGGGTCAAAGACATCAGCACCGGCAAGTATTGGTGTGGCAACGCCTTCAGCTGTGACGCGGAAAATTGGTTTTATATGCCAGCGCAGTACAACTGGAACTTCACGTGGATTTCCTCTTCGGCTTGGCAGAACGGGCGCTCGTACCGGTTGATGGTTCGAGCTCGCGACGGGAACAACAATTACGGGTATCAGTCCTCCGATTTTAATGTTTACGAAAGTACCGCCGATACCATTCCGCCGTTTGTCACAATTCAACATCCCGTTTCCGGTACCAACTATGCGTCTCCCACATGGCCGACCTTTGATGGGAACGCCGGTGACAACATGGCCCTCCAGTTGGTGGAGGTATGGCTGAAAAATGTCGATACAGCACTCTATTACAACGGCGTCTCGTTTTCATCCGCAACGCCGGTTTATTTTGCCCCCAACGGCCTGAACTATTGGACTTTCACCATTCCGGGGTCTGCGTTTCAAAACGGTAACTATGTTTTCTTTGCCCGGGCCAAAGACACCTCCAACAACCAAAAGACGAGCACCGTGACTTTTTCCGTTTCCGGTGTGACGACCAGCGGGGACAGTACGCCGCCCATTGTCATGATTTCATCTCCGGTCAATGGGGCGACGTATACGAATGGTAACTTGCCCACCAATTTAAAGGGAACCGCCAGCGACAACATTCAAGTTAGCGAGGTGAATTATTCTCTCTTGGATGGCGAGAAGTATTGGGATGGAAATGGCTGGAACATGGCCGCGGAGTTTTGGAATCAATCGTCGATGACGGTGAGCGCCACCACGTCGTGGTATGCCTACGTTCCGCCGGCCGCTTGGAAAAACGGGTACTACATCATGCGGGCTCGGGCGCGCGATTCTTCAAATAGCGTGGCCTATTCGTCAATCAGCTTTTCGGTGTCCGGCCTGGCGGGCGGCGGTTCCGTTGATACCACAGGGCCTTCCATAACCATTTACAATCCGAATGAGGGAGCCAATCAGGGCCCTTATTCGTTCACCAATTTTAACGGTCGTGCCGACGACTCCTACGGCGTAAACCAGGTGGCGATGAGCCTGCGGCAAGTGGGAACGGGAATGTATTGGAACGGGGCCCAGGGTTTCACGAGCCCTACCGAATTTTGGAAGACACCGCCCGATAGCCTGACGCCCGATGCCCAGGGGGCCGCCTGGAGTTTCAATTTGAACTCCTATCTTTATACCAATGGTTCTTATGTTCTCCGTATCCGGGCGACGGATCCGAGCGGCAATCCCAGCGATCTGACGAGGAACTTTACCGTGAATGGAGCGGGAGCGGGAGCGGGTGATTATACGGCGCCGACTATGATGGTGTTATTCCCGCAAAACAATCAGTCTTACAACTCTTCCCAATTGGCCGCCTTGAGCGGGACGGCGGCGGACAACGTCGGCGTAACGATGGTCGAGCTATTGATTCGAAACCAGGATAACAACATGATTTGGGATGGGGCCACATGGAGAGCCGGCGATTTCTGGATGGTAGCGAACAGTACGAACAATTGGCAGTTTTATGCGCCCATGGCCATGTGGTCCATCGGCTCTTATGCCGTTACGGTGCGCGTGAAGGATGCGGCGTTAAACCAGATCTCAGAGACGGTGATGTTCACCGTGACGGCCGGTGGAGGTGCGGGAATAGCCCCCAGCATATCGGTTGCCTTTCCGCTGGCCGGCCTGACCTACGTGCCTTCGTCTTTAACGATTCTCTCCGGATCGGCCGCCGACGACGTGTCGGTGACAAGAGTCAAGTTGCGTTTGACCGATTTGAATCTGTTGCAGGATTGGGATTTTACAACGCGGACGTGGATGGCGGGCGACCGTTGGTTTGATGCCACATGGGCGGCGGGACTATGGACATTCTCCCAGATGCCTTATTGGGCGACGGGCCGCTATCGGATCACGGCTCAAGCCGAAGACAACATGTATTTGATGTCCATGCCGCAGTCCGTTGAATTCTATGTTGATAACAGTACAGGCGGCGGGGGAACAGATTATACCCCTCCTTCCATGATAACGGATTTAATGGCTCAAACCGGAGCCACGGCGGGATCGGTGCGGCTCTCATGGACGGCGCCGGGGGATGACGGGGCCGGCGGAACAGCGTCTGGATATATCATTAAATATCGCCCCGGGATGCCGATCACAACGGAGGCTGATTGGATGGCAGCCTATGATATTGCCTCGCCTCCCGTTAACCTCATGCCGCCTGTTCCCTTGGTGGCGGGGTCGTACCAGTCGATCAATCTCTTTAATTTATCGCCGGGGGTGGCGTATTACTTTGCCGTTCGAGCCCGGGATGAAGCGTATAATCGCGGGCCCATTTCGAACAACCCGATGGCGACGGCTTTTGTCGGCTATGTGGCGGGGGCGGGGGATGGACAGGGAACGGCGGCGATTTCTCCAACGGAGCTTCCCGAGATGACAAACACGACCCTGACGCTGACCTTCACGGTGGGGGCCGCCGGCATCACGCAAGGAGGAAAAATCCAAGTCAAGATCCCGGATGGAGGGTGGTCTTATCCGCAAACGATGTATCCGGCTTCAAGCGGATATGTGTCGGCCTATGCCTCCAACCAAATGGTGACACTGGGGCTCGAAGCGGTGGGGCCCATGCTGAGCGTGAACGTCCAGAATGGCTCGCTCAGTGCGGGAGACAAAGTGTATATCAGTTATCAGGCCACTCCCGGCTGCGGTGTGTTGGCGAACGTCATATTCAACGTATTGACACAGGCCAACCCCTACGGCCAACCGAACGCCATTGCGTCTCAACCCACCCTTTCAATTACCGCCGGCTCGGCGAAGTGGTTGGGATTTGACACCTATGAAAAGATCGTGCCGCTCGATCAAATAAAATCAATCATCATTCGGGGCAATAATATGTGCGGCAATACGGCGGCCGTATCGGCCAATACATTGATCGATGTGGCGGCCGTGATGTGGGATAACGTGTCCGCCCAGTGGGGGAATGATCCCTATGCCGATTTGTCGCTGTCGAGCGACCTCTCTAGTCCCTTCAAAAACGGATCCGTCACTCTTTTGGCGGGTCAATCCAGCCTCACCTTGTATTACCGGTTGACGTCGGCGGCCAACCGCGATCGGGACCATGTCCGGATCCGTTATACCGACATGTATTCGGGCAGTTACACAACGGAAAACATCACGAGAATTGTTCCGGCAACGGGGCAGGGTTTGAGCGGGCTGTCGGTCGATACCGGCGTGAAAGGAACCGCCGCACAAGTGACCATCACCCCCAATAATGACGGCTTAAATGATTGGGCTTTCATCAACTGCGTGACGGGGGATCCAAATTTATCAACACGCGTTGAGATCTTGACGGTGGGAATGGAGAGAATTTGGGAAGCCTGGATTTTGGGAAGTCCCGTCCGTGTTTCGTGGGACGGACGGCGGGCTTATCCGTACAACGATTTGGCAGGGGCCGGAACCTATCGTGTGAGGCTGACCGTCGGCGGGATGTCGGATGATTCAACGCTGAGCATCATCGTCTCGGCCAGCGGTGTGAGTGGGAAAGCCATTGACAACGTTTCATTGAATCCCATTTCCGACGCGGATGTGAATGTGTATGGACAATTCAACCGGTATACGCGAACGGATGCCAATGGTGACTTTTCCTTGGTGGGCATTCCGCCGAGTCCCAATCCCTATACCTTAAGCATCGGAAAGAGAGGCTATACACCCTATCAGCAGTCCTTGACGGTGACGGGGTCGGCGCAGGATCTCGGTCAGATTCGATTAAAACCGATGGCCCGATTGATAGTCAATGCGACACGGTCTAATTACTCGCCGGAGATTTGGGGCTCCATCCGGGCGCGGGCGACCGGAGAGGTCGCGGGAACCCTTCGCCTGGCTAATGGGATGAACGTGGCGGATGATGGTTACAGCACCGCCAAGCCGGAGATGATGTTGAATCCGGGCCTGGCTTATACCGTGGAGCTCAACCTTCCCGGCTATACGCTGACGCCTCTTCAGCGGACCTTCTCCGAAGGCGAAACCTATACATGGAACGTCAGCTTGACGTCCAAGAAAAACATTTCCGGGCAGATTCGCCTGACCTCCGGCATTATGAACGCCACCGGTATTCAGCTCAGTTTGTCGGCTGGTGTCGACGCCGGCGGAGTGTGGACACCGACGGTGTTTACCTATGCGTATATTCCGCCGGGCGAATATCAGACCACGTATGCATTCCCCGGGTTAAATCCCGGTCACTATCGTGTCAGTGGTAAAGCAGACGGTTTTACCCCCCTCACCGATACCGTCGATATTGTCGACACCGACATCACGCGAGACTTTTATCTGGCCAAAACAGGCGAGGTTCAGTTGACGATCACCGTCGCAGGCGATTCCACCGGTTTGGATACCGCCAACGGAGATCCGGCCGATGGCCAATTTGTGGTCATGCCGCGGTTGGTGTTCGCCAACGGCTACACGGTATCAAAGGCTGTGCGCTTGAATACCCATGCCACGTATGCCACGTCAACGCCTGGTTCGGCGACATTCACGGGAATTCCGGAAGGGGCTTATATTCTTTATTGTGATAAATTGACGGGCTTTGAGCTCAATCCTCCTGGAGCGAAGTCGGTCACCGTTCAAGGGGGCGTGGGATCCGCCACCTTGGCCTTTATCCAAAATACAGGATCCCTTCGTGTCACGGCGAGCTTGGCGCCCACCAGCGAAGCGGCCAACATCCAGTTGAAATTGTCTAAGGGAGCGATTTTTCTTAGTAATCCTGCGGCCTTGGGGAACAATCAATTCCAATTTTCCAACTTGGAGTCGGGACAATATACGTTATCCGCTTATGATCAATTGGTCGGAGCATCCGACCTGAAGAGTGTTTGGGTGACCAATAGCCCGATGAGTTCGGTGTCGGTGGATTTGAGCGGCGGGCGTTACTATGCCTTGAGCGGCACGGTCCGGTTCCAGGCGGCTCCCCCTTATCATACCGGGTCCTCCATTATTGATAACTCAACGCCACTGACCATCTACACGAAAAGCGGGCTGCAAAATATATCGGCCCTCCGTATTGAAGCTTATATGATCAATCCCGATAGCACGATCGATTCACTACCGACGACGGCGGGCCGAATTTGGGACCCCGCGAAAATTAAATTTGCCGAAATCAATCCAGCCAGTGGGCTTTATCAGATTTCGAATTTAAAAGAGGGCGTGACGTATCGCCTTCATTTAAACACCGACTTTAACAATGATGGTATTCCCGAGGCGGCCCTAGAAGAGAGAATTCTCACCCTCATCGCCGATCAGACGGGGGTGGATTTCACGCTTCGCGATGGGGCCAAACTCACAGGGACATTGACGTTGCCGGCCTCCTATACGGAAAGCGGCTATCCGTTGACAATCAATTTAATGGATACCATTCTCAAGCAAGTGGTGGGGACGGTGAATGTGGCTATTGTCGGCACCGAGGCCACCGTCAACTTTAACAATTTGCGGATCGGTTCCTATCTCGTTCAGGTGGTGGACACGCAGACGCCGCCAAAATACACGGCGAAACCCGTGTTTGTCACCATTCAATCCGCTTCTGAGATTCGCTCTCTCAGCATCGCTCTTACGCGCGGAGCCATCGTACAAGGGAAGTTGGCGAATAAATCCGGTGTTCTCATTACGTCGGACAATGCGGCCGCCAATTTACCGGACGGCTTTAAGATTAAACTCTATAGCAAGGGCCATATCGCTGACGCCACCGGGCCCAGCGCCGATGGAACCTTCACCGCCAACATTTTGCCGGAGACCGATTACACGCTGGATATTCGGCCGCCGGCGCAAAATACGGGAGGATCCACAGGAAAGAGTTTCCTTCCCATCACGAAGGTTGTGAAATTGGCGCTCGGGCAAGTCTATAACTGGGGAATTTTCCTTTTGGAAAGCGGGATGACGGTCACCGGGTCCGTGACGGATGAAAACGGAACTCCCATCGCCAATATTCCTGTTTTTGCCTATCAGTCTCTGGCGCGCGACCTGCCGCCCTTGAAGGTCGTCACCGATCCGACCGGATCCTTTACGTTTGAAGGATTGGACACCCGCATTCGGTTCTATGATTTTGTCGCCAATCCGCTGGGGAATTTGGATTCTCAGACCCATTGGTCGGTGGGATCGAAGGTCATGTCGGATCTCACGAAGTTGCAGGGGTCTTTGGCCATCGTCCTCAATGCCGTGACGGGGTCGGTGACCGGCACGGTTGTGCCGGCGGCCGACCAGTCGCTGGTGGCGGCCTATGGGCAATATGAAGGCCGGCCCGGCGTCAGCCTCTTGGTGACCAAGCGCGGCGATCGGCGCATCCTGGAATTCGTCTCCGAGACGAACGGAACCTTCAACCTGCGTTTGACCAATGGTTTGTACGACATCGAGATTCTGGCCAAGAGTCATAGGCCCTCTAAAAAATCGAACGTGTCCGTGGCCAATAATACGGTGGAGTTGGGGACCATCAACCTGGAGCGGGCCGTCACCTTGAGCGGCACGGTTCGCAATCAGGACGGGTCCCTGCCGTCCAGCGATCAGGTCAGTCAAATTTTAGCTTTCGATGCGGTGAAGGCTCTCGCCCGTGCCACCTTGACGAAAGAAACCGTCACCGACTCCGTGGATGCCTATGCCTTCTATGGCCTGGGCCCCGGTGACTACACCATCATGGCCGTGGATAAATTGGGCCGGCCGCGCGTTCTCGAAGAGAGCTTCACCTTGCCGGATGAGGACAGCACGTTGGATCTCACCTTTACCGTCAGCGAACCCAAGCTGGTGGCCTCCTTTATGCAGAAGCTTCCGGACGGAGTGGAAACCATTTTCAGTTGCAACCAGGCTTTTCGGGACAATCCGGAGGACGCGGACAACGATGGGACCTCCGATGATAGTGAGTTTGCTGATTTTATCGATGTGACCCAGGGACAAGGGACCATGGCTTTTACATCGGTGAGCGCGGACCGTTTGAGCGCCAATTATCTTTACACCATGGGCGGGGGAGACGGCTCGACCATCAGCTCCCTGATCGTCGCGGCCGACTTCAAGACGAAGGAAACCAACCCGGCCACCGGTTCCAACTTCGACGTTGCCGGGACGTTCACGTATCCTTTTGGCGTGTCGTCTTCGCAGGAGGATTATGTGACCGATTTGGGGGCGGATTTTGTTCTCCCCGGAGGTTCGTCTTTGAGCATCCCGCCCAATTGGCTAAACAATAGGACACCTCAAGGGATTCATCCATTGGCCGATAATAATTCCTCAGAGGGCCAGTTGGTGAAGTTTAGAAAGGCGGATGATTTGTCTTCGGTTGTCGCCGGCGGCCACGCCAGCGGAAAGGCCGCCGTAAAATTGGCAGAAAAATTGGGGCCCGCATTCTATCCGCCGAACCTGTACAAGGCCATTCGCGCCTTGTCGGATGCGCCCAGTGTCAATCCTTTCAGTTCGTTCTACGATATTTTCCTGCCCCAGGGCGTCAGCCGTCGATTTAACACCTCGCCCACGATCACCATGGTTTATGATGAAGGAGCGGATCCCGATCAGATCAACGTCTATTACTACAACGAATCGCAGAACGTGTATACCCTCGAGAACCAGAACCGGCGCATCGATCGGGAGTCGCGAACCATCACCGTTGAGATCAACCATGCGTCGGTGTTTACCGTTTTGGAATCCAGCGTACCGATTATTCAGGGGAGCAGCTACAACGGGGAAGTCGAGATCTTCAACTTCCCCAATCCTTTTGACCTCAATGCCAAGATTGTCACTCTCCAGAATACAAACGCCGGCCCGGCCAATCAGACGATCGATGGAACCATGATTAAGTTCAGTGTGCCGGTCGACGTCGCGGGGGAGGTGGAGATTCAAATCTTCAACGTGGCCGGGGAGAAGGTGAGAACCTTGCGAACAACGGTGGCCACCGGGGGATCCCATTTCTACATCGGGTGGGACGGGGCCAATGACAGCGGGGCGAAGGTAGCCTCCGGGATCTACATCGGCCGGTTCACCATCGGCGGTTCGCACGAGAAATTCTTCAAGATGGCGGTCGTCAAATGAAGATAAGAATTTATTATCTCGCGTTTGTGATCGGACTGGGGAGCGTTCTGTGTGCCCAGGCGGCCAATGACAAAGTGGGCACAAGCGGTGCCCAATTCCTGAAGATCGGCGCGGGCGCCCGGCCGACCGCCATGGGCGAGGCCTTTGTGGGCATTGCCGATGATGTCAACGCGGTTTATTACAACCCAGCCGGCTTGGCCTCGGTGAGCCAGCCCGAAATCACCGCCATGCACATGGAGTGGTTCCAAGGGATGAATTACGATTTCGGCGCTTTTGCCTATCCCACCGACATGGGGGCGTTTGCCTTCTCCGCGGCCACCTTGAGAACGGACAATCTAGAAAAGCGGGGCACGGATGAGTCGCTTCAGGGCTCCTTTGATGCCATGGATGCGGCCTATACCTTATCCTATTCAAGGACCTTCGGCCCGCTCACGTCCCTGGGGTTGACAGGCCGTTATATTGAGCAGAAAATTGATATCTATTCAGCGAGAACCTGGAGCGGAGATGTCGGACTCCTGCAGCGTCTGGGGTCACGGCCCATCAAGGTCGGTGTGGCGGTGAAGCATTTGGGGGAGTCGGTCAAGTTCCGCTCGGAATCGGATCCCTTGCCTCTGACTCTCGACGTCGGCGTGGGGGCCAACCTCTTTAGGGAGAGAATGAAACTCGGATTTGATGTGAAAAAGGCGCGGGATAACGATTCGCAGGTCGGGACCGGCTTGGAGTGGATGCAGCCGGCGGGAGAAAACCTCCGGTTTGCCCTTCGCGGCGGTTATAATTCCGCGACGACCGACCCCGACGCCACGGGGATGTCGTTGGGCGCCGGAGTCGGCTACAAACAATTTGACATCGATTTTGCCTGGGTTCCGTTTGGGGATCTGGGCAACACCTTCCGTTATGCCTTCCATGCCCGGTTTTAAACCGGTTTCCGAATTATCATTGCGAACTTGCCCGCCGCGGCGGGCGGGTGAAGCAATCTTAATGTCGTCATTCCCGCGAAAGCGGGAATCCAGTCCGGTGTTCACGTCCTGGCTTCCCGCTTTCGCGGGAATGACATTTATCTATTGGATCTTTTTCAATGACAATTTGCTCAGGTTCCCCTAGGTAAATTAGCCGTTTCTTCCTTCGAAAATATGATATTCTTTTCTTGACTTGCCACTTAAATCTTTCCGAGTTTGTCCCGTGTCACGAACAAACAGGAGCAGGAGAAAACGACTTGTTTTTATTCCCCATGCAGGATCGATATGGAGAATGAGATTATGACCGAAGACCTGGGGATGGAGGAAATCCTGGCCCAAAGTCCCGGGGCCGAAACCGGCGCTGTCATTGAAAGCACGGTCGTGAGCTTGAGCGACAGTTATCTTCTCGTCGATGTCGGTCTCAAACAAGAGGCCGCCCTCCCGTTGAAAGAGTTCAGCGGAGACATCCCTTTCACCGGCAGCAAACTCCCTGTCCTCATTCTCCGGATGCGCGGTCCTGAGGGACGATCCCTCGTTTCCTGGCGCCAGGCCAGAGAGAAGCTCCATTGGGACCGCCTCACCGCCGCCCATGAAAAGAATGAACCGATTGAGGGGAAGGTGGTCAAGAGAATTAAGGGGGGGGTCTTGGCGGATGTCGGGGTGGATGCCTTCATGCCCGCTTCGCAAATTGACGAGAAACCCGTGGCGGATATTGACGCCTGGGTGGGACGGGAGGTTCGCGTTCTTGTCCTTGAAATGGATCGTTCGAAAGGGAACGTCCTGGTGTCGCGCCGGCGTCTCCTGGAGCAGGAACGGGCGATTAAACGGGCGGTGACCCTTGGAAATTTAAAAGAGGGCCTCGTGATGCAGGGGAAAGTGACGGGGCTCACGAATTTCGGGGCCTTCATCGATGTCGGCGGGATCGAGGGGCTTCTTCATATTTCCGACATGGATTGGATCCGCGTCACCAATCCAAAAAAAGTTCTTTCCGTTGGCCAGGAGGTGGACGTCAAAGTCCTCAAGTACGATCCCGCCACGCACCGCATCTCACTGGGCCGCAAACAGCTCCTGCCGCATCCCTTGGATGGCCTGGACAAACGGATTCCCTTGGGCACCGTTGTCAAAGGAAAAGTCACGGGGCTCTCGGCCTTTGGCGCCTTTGTGGAAATTGAGCCCGGGGTGGAAGGCTTGATTCATCTTTCGGAGTTGTCGTGGACCGAGAAGATCCAGCACCCCAAAGACGTTCTTAAAGTCGGCCAGATGATCGACGTCCGTTTATTGGCCGTTGATCGGGCCAAGGAAAAAGTGTCGTTAAGTTTGAAACGCGTGGGTTTAAATCCATGGGAAGAAGCCGCCCGGACGTTTCCCGTAGGAACCGTTGTGGAGGGGGAGGTCACTCACGTGGCGGCCTTTGGCGTTTTCGTTCGGATCCGGCCCGGGGTGGAAGCGCTCCTGAAGAGCCAGGATCTTTCTTGGACGGAAATGGCATCCCCCTCAAAGATGTTTAAGGCCGGCGACAAACTGAAGGCCCGGGTGCTCGAGATGGATGTCGGGAAGGAAAAAATGGCGTTGGGGCTCAAACAGTTGACGCCGGATCCGATGACGGTTCTCAAAGTCGGCCACGGGGTCAAGGGAAAAGTCACCAATATCGTGGATTTTGGTATTTTCGTTAAGTTGGATTCCGGTCTGGACGGATTGGTTCGGATCGCCGAACTCACCCATCAAAGCTCAAAATTTTATGATCCTCAGGAAGAACACGTGCTGAAAGACACCCCCGACAAGTTTAAAGAAGGGGAAGAGATCGCCGCCACCGTCATCAAAATCAACAAGAAGGAACGGAAGATCGAGCTTTCCATCAAGAGATACGACCGCGATCAAGAAAAAGAGCTTTTGAAAAAATACAGCGGCACTCGCGACACCCGAACCCTCGCCGAGACCACCGGCTGGGGGGACGGCGAAAACCAACCTTAAATTATTTCTCATCTTTCCTTCGATCCGAAGGGCTGTTAAACTTAGCCTGATATGTCGTTAAAATCCCTTTTTCGTTCTCGTCTCTCAACGGTTCTCCTTCTGCTGTTTCTTCCCCTGACGGTATGGGCCGTTAGTTACAACAATGTCCGGGTCGACCAGTATCGCTGGCAACACGTTCAGACGGACCATTTTGACATCTATTACGATTCGGCGACGTATCATCTGATTCCGGTTGTAGCGCGAACCCTGGAAAAGGCGTGGAAAAACGTCGGCGAGAGGTTCGGCTATTTCGTCCCCGGCCGGACGCCCTTCTTTTTCTACACCAATCACAACCAGTTTGAACAGACCAACATTGTTCCCATCGGCGAGGGAACCGGCGGCGTGACCGAGGCCTTTAAGAACCGTTTTCTCGTCTACAACGATGGATCGCAAACATGGCTCAGTCATGTTATTCCCCACGAATTTACCCACGTTGTTCAATTCAACATTTTGTACGGCGGATTTTGGAAATCCATCCGCCTCTTGAAGTCCCCTTTTTACGCCTTGTGGATGATGGAAGGGATGGCGGAGTATGGCGGGGGGGATCTGGATGAAGCGACGATGGACATGGTCGTCCGCGATTCCGTCGCCAACAATAAAATCCTGCCCCTGCCCGAATTGCACGGCTTTTCTCATTTGAAACCGGATCAGGTGACCCTCGCGTATAAAACCGGGGAAGCGGCCATGGACTTTTTGGCCGATGAGTATGGCCCGGACAAAATCGGAAAACTGCTTGTCCTCATGAAAGATCATTTTGATGTGTCGATGGCGCTGGAGGAGATGTTGGGATTGGATCTGGACCGGTTTGATTTCCGTTTTCAGGAATGGCTTCGCGATCAATACGCCGCCCTCTTTAAGACCGCAAAACATCCGAAAGATTACGGCCTGCCGTTGACATTTCCGGACCGCCTTCCTCAATTCAACCTCTCTCCCGTGGTCTCGAGAGACGGACGAAAAATGTATTTCCTGAGTGATCGACAAGGCCTGTCGCGGATTTACGAATACGACATTCATTCGACGCGCCTCGAGATCTTGGTGGACGTGCCGTGGTCCAAGCTGGAAAATATTCATAAAAAAGGTCGCTCCCTCTCCCTTTCTCCCGACGACCAGTGGCTCGCCTTTGCCGGGGAAAAGAAGCAGCGGGATTATCTTTACTTGCTGAATTTAAACAACCGAAAAATGAAAAGGGTCAAAATTCCTTTTGACGAGATTCGCTCCCCCGTTTTCTCTCCGGTCAAAGATGAGATGGTGTGTGTCGGCATGACGCAGGGGGTCAACGACCTCTATCTCATTAACCGAAAGGGCAAGGTCTTGAAACGCTTGACGGAAAACCCTCAAGACGAGCGGGATCCCGGCTTTTCGCCCGATGGACGCCGGATTGTCTTTTCGGGGGAGGTCATGAATGAGACGGGAACGGAACCTCGTGGCCGCGACCTTTATGAGATGACAATGGATGATCCCGCCTCGGCCCGTCTTCTGGCGCCTCTGGTCGGTTATTCGGAAGAGCCGTCTTATTTGCCCGACGGTTCCATTCTGTTCGTGCGCGACCGTGATGACGCGGGGGCGTATGGATTTGATCTTTATCTTTTGCGAGGATCGTCGGTGCCGACACGCCTCACCCAGTTGGTGGGAGGGGCCTTTTCTCCCTTTTACAGCCCCGCCAACCGGTCTCTTTATTTCTCGGCCTATGACGATGGCGAGAAGCACATCACTGCCATACCGGACTTCGACCGTCGGTATATTCAACCTTTCGAGGCCGTGGAGTCGGGGGTCCCATCTCCGGGGAAACCGAGCCCGGGGGATGAAGAGGGGTGGGAACCCCCCACCGATCCCGCCAAGGCCGCGGCACGACGGAAAGCGTTGGCTGAAGGTCTGCCGGGATTTGAATCGCCTCTTTTTCTGGGCTTGCCGCGTCCGTACCGGTTTCAGGCATCCACCGATCTTTTTCTTCCTTTTCTTTACTATTCCACGTTGGACGGATTTGTGTTTGCCGACATCTGGCAGTTTTCGGAATTGTTGGGCAATCATGTTGTTCAACAGCAAATGCAATACGCCTCGGGAAACGATTATTTGGATTTGGCGTTATTTTATACCTATGCCCGGTTCCGTCCCGAGTTCACCTTGGGATATCGGGACCTCCGGTATTACCACGACATCGACCAAACCCACCAGAGAAGAGACACGGACGCCGTCGGACTTGTGACCTATCCTCTCGACCGTGTGAATTCGATCCAGGCGGGCGTCGGAGCCTACGAGCGGAGGGAATTATATTTGGATGATGCCCTACCCAATGAAGATCAGGTCGAGCGTTACTGGACCGCCGGCTATCTTTACGATACCGTCACCGGCCGCTACCTGGTGGCGACGGAGGGCACAAGCGTGGGCCTCATGGTCCGCCAGGCCACGCCCCGTTACGGCGGTCACCGGGAATATAATTCGGGAGCTTTTGAAGCCGTGCAGTACATTCCCGTGCCTCGGGAAAGTACATTGGTGGGGCGGCTCTTTTACGGCCGAAGCACGGGGCCGGAACCGCAGGTGTTCCGCTTAGGGGGAATCGACCGGCTCCGAGGCTTTAGCAATTCTCTGCAAAATAAAAAAACCAATGCCGTGGTGGCGAGCGCCGAAGCGCGGGTGCGGCTCAAGTATGTGCATTGGCGAACGCGGCATTTGATTCCCGATTTTTTCACACGAGCCGCTTACCTGATCTTCTTTGATGACTATGGCTATGGGTGGGACAATCAGCTGGAGAGGGAGCAGTATGAAGTGAAAAAGGGGATGAATTCCGTCGGGGTGGGGATCATGCTTCCCACCTTCATCATGCAATCATTCCAAATCAATTTCACGGTGCAGTGGGTCAAGCGCACAACCGATGGCTCGACCATTTGGTACATCACCTTGGGGCCGTTGTTTTAATGAACGCTCGCCAGGACGCGCGCCTTTTAGTTATGATCGCAATTCCCCTATGAGAAAAGTTTTTATTTTCTTCGTCCTCGTGACCTTTGGGCTGCGTGCTTTGGCGGAGGCCCAGGTCGTCCTGAAAATCGTCCAGCCGTTTGAAAATGACAGTCTCCCACCGCTGAAATCCTCCTTCGTTTTTGGATCGGTCTCGCCGGCCTCGGCCGCCGTTACCATCAATGGGACCACGGTGACGCTTTATACCAACGGGGGCTTCCTCACCATGATTCCCTTTCAGAAGGGCAAGTTTAAGATCGAGGCGTTTTCGACGGACGGGCTGAGCACCGCGACCGTGACGCGGACGGTGATGGTGGCGGAAGGATTGGAAACGTATCCGGAGGATTATCGCCTGATCGAGCCCATGAGCCCGCGGGGGCGCGTGGTGTTGCGGCCCGACGATATGGTGACGGTGACCTGCCACGCCGCGCCCAACGGCAAGGCCCTTTTTCGAGTCGGAGGCGGTGAATTTTATCCGATGTTGGAGCAACCGGGCGACGTCAAAGGAATTTATAAGGGCATCTATAAAATCCAATCGAGCGATTCCTTTGAAGAAGACGATATCGCCTTTCTTTTTCGCCGGAAAGACGGCAAAAAGTTGACCGAACGCGCCGGGGCTTCTATCACGGTTCAAAGGCGACGGGTCCCCCGCTTTGTGGAACTGCGGGAGGACTCGATCCTATTGACGGGTCCGGCGACGGACTTCGGTTATTCCTTGATTTTGTTGAAAGGGATGCGGTTTGAAGTCACGGGAGAGTGGGGCGATTTTGTGAGGGTCCAGCTGTCGGAGGTGAGCGAGGGTTGGATCAAGGCGGCTTCTGCCATGGAGCTGCCGCGGGGCACGGCGGAGGCCAAAAGCGTCGCGGGGGGAATACGGGTGGATGCCACAGACGTCAGCTCGGTCCTCGAATTACAACTTCAGTATCGGCATCCCTTTCGCGTCGATCAATTGGCGGATCCCCACCGGCTTTTCTTGACGCTCTACGGCGTCGTGGCCGACACCGACCGCATTCACTATATATCAACGGGAACAGTCGTTCGGGAGCTGACGTGGCGGCAGATGGAGCCGCAGGCTTATACCCTGGACATTCGGACCTCGCAAAAGGAACCCTGGGGCTATGACGTTCGTTACGAAGGGACGAAGCTCATCGTGGAGATTCGGCACCGGCCACGCGCTGCCGCCACTCGCGGTTCCTTGAAGGGGCTGAAAGTCGCCGTCGACGCCGGTCATTCGCGTCAAAGTTACGGGACCATCGGGCCCTTGGGGAACACGGAGTTCTCGGTGAATATGATGGTGGCCAAAGAGGTGAAGAATGAATTGGAACGGCGCGGGGCTCAGGTTGTGATGATACAGGATGGCACCAAGGAAATTTCCCTGCAGGACCGGGTGAGTCTCGCCGGACAGGAGAAAGCTCATTTTTATATCAGCCTCCATTCCGACGCTTGTTCGGAAGGGCAAAACCCCCGGGACGTCGACGGCTACAGCGTCCATTATTACCATCCGCAGAGCCACCGGCTGGCCGAGCTCATCCATCGGATTTATGGGGGGAAAACGAAAATCCGGGATCAGGGTGTGTGGCGCTCCAACCTGGCTGTGTGCCGGGCGACACAGATGCCGTCCATTCTTTTCGAGCAGGGATTTTTGATTCTGCCCGAATACGAGGAGATGTTTTTGCAACCGCAGCACCAGGCCATGGTCGCCCAAACCATCGCTTCCGCCATCTATGAATTCATGAGTGAGACGAAGCCGTGAGAGCCGTCTTCTTTTTTCTGACCCTCCTCTTCTTCCTTGTTGTGTCGGTCCTAGGGAATCCCACACCGCGGCCGATGGTGGTGGCGGCCACGGTGGCTGACGTCCGGGCCGAAGCCCTTCCTCCCAATGATCGTTACGAATACGATCCTCTTCAGGAAACACAAGTGTTGGAGGGGGAACCGGTTCTTGTTTTGGAAAAGAAGGGAGCCTGGGCGCGGATCGAATGCCCGGAACAGTTGGAATTTACCCACAACGAGCGGTGGGAAGGCTATCCCGGGTGGGTCCGATGGATTGCCTTGACGGGCGACGTCCGCCGGCACCACCGGTTGAAGAAATTGGATTTGCCGGAGAGGGAACTCCGGGAGAAAATTTTATCGATGGCCAAGAAACATTTGGGGTCCCCTTACTTGTGGGGAGGGCGATCCCTGCACGACCCGGCAAACAAGGACGTGAAGACCGGCGTCGATTGTTCGGGATTGATCAATTGGTCGTTCCGGCAGGGGGGATGGTTCGTTCCGCGCGATGCTCAGGAGCAGTACATGCGGTCAAGGCCCGTGGCTCCGCCGGAATTGAAACCCGCCGATCTCATTTTTTTGGCGGACAAAGACAAGCCAAAGAAAATGGTTCACGTCGCTTTCTATGCGGGGGGGGAGGAACTCCTGGAGGCCCCGCAGTCGCAAGAGAAGGTGCGGATTATCACCTTTAAGGATCGTTTCGGGAGGAAGCTCTTCGAGCTGAAAGACGGGCAGACGCTCGGCGACCGGGTCATTTATTTTGGTTCCCTTTTTCCGAAGGCCGAATAGCCAATAGAAAGGAGAGATGCGCGTGTCAGAACTAAAGCGGGAATTGGGGCTTTTCACCTGCACGTTGCTTGTGATCGGGAACATCATCGGTGTGGGGATTTTTACAACACCGGGGGAGGTGGCCGTTGGACTTCCGTCGGCGGGCTGGGTGCTTTTGGCGTGGCTGATCGGCGGTTTCTTGGCGATGACGGGCGCCCTCATTTATGCCGAATTGGGGACCCTATTCCCGAAAGCCGGCGGGAGTTATGTTTTCATAAAGGAAGCCTATGGACCGATGGTGGCTTTCCTCTATGGTTGGTCTTATACCGTGATTACCGGGACAGGCGGCATCGCCCTCATGGCCATCGGCTTTTCCGAGTACCTGGGATTGCATACGGGGACGTGGACGTCGAAATTGTTTTCCATCGCGGTTGTTCTGATTCTTATGCTGATCAATTCCCGTGACGTCAAGATTGGCGCTTGGGTGATGAACAGTGTCACCCTGACCAAAATATTGGCGATGCTCCTTTTGGTGACCTTTGGATTTTTCATTGGGCAAGGCCAACCCGACGCGTTTCACCCCCTCTTTTTAGGGCCGACGGGCGGCGTCGTCGTCGCCATTGGAGCGTCCTTGGTGCCCATGGCGTTTACCTACTCCGGGTGGAATGCAACCACCTTTGTAACGGAAGAAGTCAAAGACCCCGACCGGATGATTCCTTTGTCCCTTATCTTCGGAACGCTCGCGACCACGTTCATCTACATGTTGATGAACGCGGTTTATCTCTATGCCGTTCCTTTAAATCAGTTGGTCGGGGAGGTTCGGATCGCCCATGTGGCGGCCAGCCATCTCTTTGGATCCAAGGCTCACTATCTCATTACGGCCCTGGTGGCGACGTCGGTTTTCGGCTGCCTGAGCGCGTCCTTTTTGGCCAATCCGCGGACGGCCTTTGCGATGGGGCGGGACGGTCTCTTTTTTAAATTTGCGGGCCGTGTTCATCCGGTCTACAAGACGCCCTATGGCGCCATTCTATTTCAGGGATTTTGGGGATGCTTTTTAATTTTGATCGGCGATTTTGAAAAGATATTGATGATTTTGTCGGTGCCCTTGGTCGTCGTGTCGACGATGACGATTCTCTCCATTTATGTGTTCCGGAAAACCCACCCGCATCATCCCCGGCCTTACCGGTGCTGGGGATATCCCTGGATTCCGGCGGTTTACGCCTTTATCTCCGTCTGGGCTCTGGTGGCCACGGTGATGAGGCGGGGCTGGTATGGCCCCGTCGGTCTCGGACTTTTTGTCGTCGGAATACCCGTGTATTATTTCTGGAAACGTCATCATGACACCCTGGAAGAGACGTTGAAGCGTCTCTGGGTTCGGTTCTTAGCGTGCTTCTCTTTCTGAAACTTTTTTGCCTTCTTGTCTTTGTTCTGTCCTTCTTCCGGACCCGCCTCGGGAAAAAAATCGAGCGTTTTTTGCCCACCCCGTTTTGGATTTATTTTCTTCCCATCGTCATGAACACGCTTGGGTGGCTGCCGTCGAAAGCGGCGCTCTATGACTGGGTGAGTCTGCATGTTTTGTGCGCGGCGCTCGTCTTGATGCTGGTGGGAACGCCGCTTCGGTCCGTTTTACGGATGGGCCCAAAGGCCCTGGGCGCCATGATGTTGGGCGTGGGGACCATGACGCTGGCCACCTGGATCTCATTTCTTTTGATCGGGCGGTTTCTGCCGGAGGAAGGGTGGAAGGCGGGCGGCGCCTTGCTCGCCACCTGGACCGGCGGCAGCGCCAACATGCTGGCCGTCAAAGAAATCCTCCGGTTGAGCGATGCCGGATTCGCTCCACTGATCATTGTGGACACTGTTCTCTCGTATAGCTGGATGGCGGTTTTGATCTTCGGAGCGGCGTATCAAAAATTTTTCGATGCGGCGGGAAAAAGTGAGTTCGAGGAGGGACTTGAAGAGAAAGCCGCTGCCCCCAGGGACGAGGGGGGGAAAAGGCCGCCTTGGAAGGATCGGATCCTCTCAAGCGCCGTGGTCCTCGGCGCCGGATTTCTTTTTGGCGAGATGATGATCCGAGGGGGGAAACTTGTTGGCTCCCTGTTTTCAATATTAACCGCCAGCGGCTGGGCCATTCTTTTATCAACGACGCTGGCTCTATTTTTTGCCTCCACGCCTCTAAAGAGATTGGAAGAGAAAGGCGCTTCTTCTTACGGACAACTGGCTTTGTATTTCGTTCTCATCACGATTGGGGCGAAGACCAATTTGAGTGCGGCCCGGGAAGCGCCACTATATATTTTATTTGGGATCGGCGTTCTCACCATTCATGGCGTGTTGCTTCTTTATCTGGGCCGTTTGTTGAAGATGCCATTGTTTCTACTCGCCACGGCCAGCCAGGCCAATGTGGGGGGCGCCATATCAGCACCCATTGTGGCCGGTGTTTACAGGCCTGGAATGGCCCATTTTGGCGTTTTAATGGCCATTGTAGGAGTGGTTCTGGGAACTTATGTGGGTGCTTTTGGCGGTTATGCATGCCGGCTCTTAGGTGTGTGGATGCAATGAGAGGGCGATACCTGCGATGGATTTCCTCGATTGAGGTGGCCGCTTTTTACGCTCTCATTTTGAGCGTGATATGGAGGGGGGAGAAGGGGCGCCCGACAATCCTCCTCATGGCCCTCGTCATGCTCGGCCTCTGTGTCCTGTCGAATTGGATCCATGGGGATTCTCTGGAGAGAGTGGGACTCTCGAAGAAAAACTTTTGGCCGAATTTTAAACTTGTGACGTTTGTTTCCTTGCCGTTTCTCATTCCTTTTTCCGTTTTGGCCATCCTTCGCCGGGGGCCGGCGGAGTGGAACCTCTGGTTTCGTTTCGTCGGCTATCCCGTCTGGGCGTTCGCCCAGGACTATGCCCTGCTCGGATTTGTCGCCAATCGCCTGGAAAACGTGTTTAACGAGAGAAAAAGCTTAATCCCGTGGATCAACGGATTTCTTTTTTCCTTTGTTCATTGGCCCAATCCCTTGTTAATGGCGGCGACGTTTCTCTTCGGCGCGGTGTTTACAGAGGTCTTTTTCCGACGGCGACACCTCATCCCCATCGCCCTCGCGCACGCGCTTCTGGGCGTCTTATTGAGCCTCTCTTTTGGGCACATTCGGGGGATCATGTCCGTCGGGCCGGGCTACACGCGTCGCATCGGGACTCCGTACGGGGAGAAATTACACGACAGAGGGAGAAAAAGCCTCCCGGAAGCCGGGACATTCGAATATCATTCGAGAAAACCCCCTTTATGAGCTAAAATAAACGGGCGTTCCTGTAAAACGAATGTGTCATGAGCAAAAAAGATAAGAAGAAAAGCAGGTTTCCGTCGGACGCCGTCGATTCATCGACGGAAACGTCACCTCGAATCATTTCCCGACGAGGATGGAAGATTATCGGCAGCGGAATTTTTACCGTCATCGTCGGATTTTTTGTTCTATCCTTCACGGATCCTCGCGGGCAGAATATGGCCAGCACGTTGAGTCCCATTCTCATCATTCTGGGTTACACGATCATCGGCTTCGGCATTCTCGCCCGTGACCCATCCGAACACCCCAATAACTAATTAGGTCATGGTCTAGCGGGGTCTTCCCACCGGTTTTTAAGGTCTTTTTGAACTCTCCTTGTCACTTGGGGGTCATCGACCCCTTTTTTGAAATTTCCTTTTTTAGGGTGTCTGGATACCCTCCCAATCGATTTTTAAAAATCGTCCTTTCTTGGGTTTTTCCGATGTTCTCTTTTGTTGTCTTTTGTCGTCCCCGTTTTCCGGTTTGTTTTTGGGCGCCTGCCTCATGGTGTTTTCAGTGCCCCCGTTTTGGATTTCAAAAATCCGTTTGGGGGGTATCCGGCATACCCCAAATTTTGATTTTTGAATGGGGGGTCTCTCATGGTATTTTGAATGGTCCCCAAATGGCCACGATTTCTCCGGAACCTTTCCCTACCCTTCCCCAACTTTTACTCATGGTGTTTTTGAAGGTATTTTATTGGTCCGATGACTTGGTGGCCCTTCCATCCATTTTTGGGTGAGTTTTTACCTTTACGATCACAGCGGCGGAATTGTTAAGAATTTTCACTTTTTTGCGAGTGATAAGATTAAATTGTTTCAAGCCGATCTGGAATCGTAAGTTAAATAACTGATTATCAATGATTAGTATGGATTTCATTATCTGAGATAACAATATATTCGGTCAATCGGATGTAAGAGATAGCAGAACATAATAAGTATTATCAGAAGTCCTTTATTTGGGAAGATTCTGGGTAAATTCAGGGTAAATTTGGGTGCTATTCACGAATGAAAGGCTGTAAATTACTCAATTCGGCACAGAAAAAATTGATCTGGATAGAGGTGCCATTCTAAATTAATTTTACTTTGAAGAAGGCCGAGTGGACATGCCGCTGGGGCTATTTTGAATAACTTGGATGATATCGATTCAGAATACAAATGATGGGATGAACGGAGGCGTCCTTTGGGTCTCCTGAAATAAGGTTTCCCCCCCAAAAAAAGAAGAAAAAGTGTTTGAAATTAAGGTTAGGAGAAGGTTTTCGAAATGGTGGAGGCTAAATAAGGTTAAAACTTGATTTCAAGTTCCAGGCTGGTGAATTCAGCGGTTTTGCGAAAATCCTCAGGAAAGGCTTCCCCGGGTTTGAAGCGGCAGGTGGCGGCTTTGAGCGTAACCAAGCCGGAATAGCGATAAAGAAGGCCGTAATCAAACTCCACGCCGAGTTCTTTTTTACCCACGATATTTTTCTGGGCTTTGAACTGGTAATAGTCAAATGTAAGAGTCAATGGAGCCAGCGGGGTTGAATCAACGCCAAAGCGAATGGATTGGATGCCGGAGGTCCCTTCTGGAAGGCCGTCGTTGAGGCTGGAGGCCGACGCAAAGGAATCGGTCGGTGAATAGGCGTCTGAAAAGGTGGATGCGAAATAGCGGCCGTAGCCTTTTCTCTCCAGGCCATCCCATCGGCTGGCATAGGTGGGCCTGAAGGCCTCGTCTTCGTTCGGCGTGTTGACGTCGTCTCCGCTGCCCAAGGCGTACTCAAGGAAGGCGCCGAAGCGGCCCACGATTTTCTTCGTGCTGGAGCGCCCGCCCAGCCCAAAGGAATAGGCTTCTCCGCTTAACGTGATGTCCTTGAAGCCGGGTTCTTGATAGCGCACGTTGCCTTTTTGCTGATAATAGGCGCCTTTGAAATAGGCATCTTTCAGATTCACCTTGAAGCGCACGCCATAAATTTGGCGTTGCAGTTTTGAAATGCCGATGGGACTGGTGGATCCCCCCATCTCAAATTCCTGATTTCCCTTGGCATTTTCCCAAAGGCCCATCAATTCCCAGCGGACGTTGTCCCGGTCGATGCCCAAAAGAACTCCGTGAAGATCGGTGTCCGTCGGTTCCCGCAAGCCTTCGTTAATCTTGGCGGTGAAGCCCTCGAGATCCAAGGGGATCCGTCGCCACGGTGATTTAATTTGCGCGCGGAGGGCGTCAAATCCGAGACTGTCGTCCGCCAGAATTTCGCCGTCCCCCCATTGGAGCGGCTGGCGGCCCGCGGTGACGATGATGCGTCCCTTCCAGATGTTGGGCATCCGGACGAAGGCGTTCTGGAGCCAGAGGTTGCCGTTGGCTTCGGGATAGCGGGTGGCCAGAGGCATTGTCGAATTTTCGAGACCCCAGGGCGTGATGGATTGGACGCGGAGAGTGGCTTCGACGTCTTTGCTCAAATCCGTGGTGAGGTAGCCGATCGCCCGCTGGTCGTAATACTCATTGCCTTTAATGGTTTTGTCGCGTTCTGCGATGGAAACGCTGCGGAGAAAATAATCCGCTCCGATGGAAAGGGTGGTGGCCTCCGCACGGCGGGATAAGGCGCCGGCGATGAATAAGAGGGCAGACAGGATGAAATATCGTTGGGTTTGCATGACGATGAACGCAGCCCATTGTAACAGAGAGTTGGCGCTCTGTAAATTTCTAAATCGTCATTCCGGCGAAAGCCGGAATCCAGTCCGCAATCCTATCTTTGAACGAATGGTTTAAAGCCTGGACCCCGGCTTTCGCCGGGGTGACGAGCCAAAAGAAACCCCCCCGTCCGCTGTGGCGGACGGAGGGGTTTTTAATAAAGAACTTGTCAGGTTAAGAACGAAGAGAACTTATTTCTCTTCTTCTCCTCCCCACTTCACGTTTACGCGGCCGAAGAGCTTGGTGACGGCATCATCATTGACGGCTCCCATGCCGGTGAGCGCATCATCGGGTGAAAGCATGGCATAGCCCGCTTCCAGGCCGATGTTGTTGGTTTGAGCCCAGCCCAAAGTCAGGTCGACTTCGGAGCCAAACTTGTCACCCATTTTAACACCATTCAGTTTCTCTTCCGCTCGGCTGAGGAGAAAATAGTCCAGTTTGACTGACAGTTTCTCCAGCGAGGTGGGAACGAATTTCGCCCCAATGTTGAAGACTTGAAGCCCTAAACGCATTGTTCCGGTGCTCGGATCAAGACCTAGACCAGGATCGCCTCCTAAGATGACGGGGCTCTTGCCGAAGATTTCCCCATACATACGGCCGGGAGAAAGATCCCTGAATGATTTGTCTTTGTTGTCCGTCGAGTTCTTATCGCCGGATCCCTTGGCATAGTTGATCCACGCGCCGACTTTCCCGACGCCCAGATCCGGTGAGTTGTAACCGACACCGAGGTCGATGGCGTTTCCCTTGTACTTGATTTTATTCGCATCGCGACCGTTTTCCCCCGCGTTCTGCAGGTATTCCGCCCGGTACGTCACGAGGTTCTCCAACAAGCTGCCGTTGGCACCCACGCGGTAGATAATGAGCGTATTGTTGTCGTTGGTGGCGTTGGTGTTTTTCTGGTCGGCGAGGATATAACCCGCACGGACGTTGAGTTCGGGTATCAGCTTGAGGGTCGCTTCGAGGTCGTTCAGGTTGACGTCGCCATTGCCCGCGGTTGCATCGGTGTTCGCGACGCCGCCGTTTTCTTGAATCTTCCCGACGAACAAGTCAACATCGAGTTTATCCCAATGACGGCTCTGAAGGAGCAGACCGTCGATGGAGTTGACGGTGAGGCTGTCATCGTTGAGAGGACCATAGTATAAAACCAGGTCATCCGGATTGCCGTAATACTGACGGCCCAGGCGGGCTTTCAAGCCCCAGAGGTTACTCAACTCAACATAGGCGTTGTGGATGAGGAAATACCCTTCCTCATCGGCGACGGAAGAAGGTTTGTTCTGTCCTCCGTACATGGCGTCTGTTCCGGCGGTGGCGGGTGTCCGGACCAGTTCGACGCGGCCGAGAGCATCCTCGGTGAGTTCGACATTAATGCCTAGACGAGTACGCGTGGCGGTGTTGCCACGGTGATCGATTTGGGCATCATTGTAATCCACTTCGTTATCGGCTGCGTCCCCGCTGACTTCCAAGGATCCATCGAGTTTGATGGCTCCAAGGCCTTCCATTGCGTAAAGCGTGGAAGCGCCGGCGAGAATCAGCCCTACTGCTAAGGCCATGAGTTTTCTCATGTGTTATCCCCCTTAAGGATTTATTTTTAATTGCGGCCGGCCCCTTTGGAGCCAGGCACTGACAGCAATTTGCTGCTTAAATTGGCAATGATTGTATCACCGAGTTTTAATCTTGTCCATAATTACTCGTGCATTTTTTGCCCACTCGGAAGTGGGGTAAAGGTCGATGAGCTGGGTGAGGGCCTTGGTGGCGGCCTCCTTGTCCCCCGCCAGCGCCCAGTTCCGCCCGACGGAAAGCTGCGTGCGGGCGGCGAGAAAATGATCGGCATACTGGTCAATGAAGCGCTGAAGAGTCTGGGCCGCCAGCCGGTGATCTTTTTTTTGTTCATAGGCATACCCCAAGTTGGACAGAGCGAGGGGCCTTAAGGGGTGATTCCCAGGAAGGTTGGCCACAGTGGAAAAAGCGTTAATGGCGGCGGCGTCATTTTTGGTCTCCAAGGACACCAGGCCCAGCGTGTAGGCGGCGTGGAGGGCTTCCGTTGTGTTCGGCGCCGTTTTTTGAATTTCCTCCAAAATGGATTGCGCCGTGGCAAATTGTTTTTGCGCGAGGTACGACTGCGCCTGCGCCAGGCGCGTCCAGTTGAGATCGCGCCGCTCCTTGGCCCGGAGGATGAAGACGCTCGAGATCAGAACCGACGCCAATAAGGCCACCGCCGCCATCAGGACCAGCGGCCGGTGGTCGATCCCCCACTTCACCACGCCTTCCACTTTCGTCGCCAGTATGTTTTCTTTCAGTTCCGCTTTGACGCTCATGTTTATTTCAACCAGGCCTGATAATAAGGAAAAGAAACGAACTCTGCAATTTGCAATTTACAATTTGCAACGGAAAACGCCCCCGGGCGGAATCGAACCACCGGCCTTCGCCAAAAGACGGCTACGGCCGGCAAGCCAACCTGATGGTTGGCGAAGGAGGACAACCGAAATTCGCCCCCGACAAGACTCGAACTTGTAACCTTCTCCTTAGGACGGAGCCGCTCTTCCAGTTGAGCTACGGGGGCGCTCGTTACTAGAATGATATCAGCGAAAAAACGTCGTAACCTTTGAGCTTCTCGCGCCCTTTCAAGTCGGCGAGTTCGATGAGGAATCCGAGTCCGACGACATCCCCCCCATTTTTTTGAACGAGGTCGCAGGTGGCCTTGGCGGTGCCGCCGGTGGCGAGGAGATCGTCGATGATGATGGTTTTTTCTCCCTTGACGACGGCGTCCAGGTGCATCTCCAGCGTGTCCTCGCCGTATTCCAATTCGTAGGAGACGGAGGCGGTTTTGTAGGGGAGTTTCCCCTTTTTCCGGACGGGGACGAGTCCCGCTCCAAGGAGATAAGCCACCGGGGCCGCGGTCAAAAATCCGCGGGACTCAATCCCGACCACCTTATGAATGCCCTTCCCTTTGTAATGATGGGCCAGCCCATCGATCGCTTGTTTGAACGCCTTGTCATTGGAGAGAAGGGTGGTGATGTCACGGAATAGAATCCCCGGTTTCGGGAAATCAGGGATGTTTCGAATGTATTTTTTCAAATCTTCCATTTAGATAAGACCCATGCGCTGGGCCGCCCGCCGCAGGCGTTGAAGGCCCCGCTCCTCCAGTTGCCGGACGCGCTCCCGAGAGAGGCGCAGTTTCCGGCCCACCTCTTCCAAGGTCATCCGCTCCTGGCCGTTCAGGCCGAAGCGCATCTCGAGGATTCGACGCTCCCGCTCGCCGACTTTCCCCATGGCTTTCTCCAGCTCGTCGCGCATGCGCAACTCCTGGAGGATGTTGTCCGGCCCGTAGTCCTTGTTCTCGGCCACAATGTCCTTGACGAAAAGATCCTCGTCGTCATCCAGGGGGGTTTCCAAACTTTCAATGCCGCGCGCGGCTTCCGCGGCATCCAGGACGCCCCTGATTTGTCGGGCGGACAGGTGAAGTTTCTTCGCCATTTCAGACAGCGTCGGGTCCCGGCCGAAGGTGCCGTGCATGGAATCCCATTCCCTCAGCCATTTGCGCAGGGCCTCCCACGCATGGGGCGGAATCCGGATCGTTTTCGATTGTTCGTCGATGGCGCGGCGCACCGCCTGTTCAATCCAGTAGGCGGCGTAGGTGGAAAAACGGAAGCCCCGTGTGTAGTCGAATTTTTCGACGGCGTGCATGAGGCCGAGATTCCCTTCTTCAATGAGATCCAGAAAGTCGACGCCCGGCCGGAAATACTTTTTGGCGATGGGGATGACGAGTCTTAAGTTTCCCTCAATGAGCCGTTTCTTCGCGACCTTGTCGTTTTTGCCGGCGCGCTTCCACAAAGGTTCAAATTCGTCCTGGGAAATCGCCGGGAAGCTCTTGATCCCTTGAAAGTATAGGGTGACGGGATCCAAACTATCTTTCATAACCCATCCTTATCATAGACCGGATTGTAGAAAACAATTGAGAGAAGTCCAAACGACGAAAAATTTCGGGGCGACTGGACTTGAACCAGCGGCCTCTTGGTCCCGAACCAAGCGCTCTAGCCAACTGAGCTACGCCCCGGCCGTCGCAAACGGCTGCTTTGTAGCCGTTTGCGACGGCCGTCCCCCGTAGCTTTAGCGAAGGGGGACGTGACAAGGGAAACTTTCGTTCTGCCGTTTGCTATGGCCGGCAAGCCGTCGCCTTGACGTGTTCTCGAGTTTCGCTTATTTCGCCCGCGAACTCCAGCGGTATGAACCGGTACCATTGGTTGGCATGCAAGCGGAGATACAAGCCGAAGTGCTGGGCCACCCGTTGCGTCAGACGGTTCACTTCCGTCAACGACCGGTCCCGCGGATAAAGAGGATCTTCCATAAAGGCGCGGTAATGGCCCGGGGCCTTTCGGATAAGGGCCGCCACAACGAGCGGCACTTTTTCGCGCACAGCCAGGAGAACGGGGCCGCGGGGCCAAAGAACCGTTCGCCCCAGAAGGTTGACGGGAATCCCTTCTTCACCAAAGGGGTGATCGCCCAGCATGGCGACCACATCCCCCCGACGGAGCGCCTCCCTGACGCCGCCCGCCGCCCCTTGGCCGACGGGGATGTAATTCACGCCGGGGACGCGATGGCTTTCAATCAGCTGCTTGAATTTTTTGTTGGTGTAAGGTTGGTATACCGCCGTGACGGCCCATCCCCATTGACGCAGGACCCGGGCGCCGATTTCCCAGGCCCCCAGATGAAACGTCAACAGCATGAACGCCCCGTTCTCGCGGCGAAGGGCGTCGAGCTTGTGTTTGTCGGGGATGTCTATTTGGATGCCGCGGGAAACAAAAAAGTCGCTCATGGTGACGGCAAAATTCGCAAGGATGTCGGCGGCGGTTTGGCGAAGGCCACTCCCTTGAAGGCCGAGCAGCTCTTGCAAATTGGTTTCGATGATCTTTCTTTTTTTCCAGGAGAACCGTCCGAGCGATTTTCCAAGGAAGCGGGCGATGTGAAAACGCCAGCGCAAAGGCAGGTTTCCCAGGGTGAGAATCAGCCCCTGCAAGGCCCAGGCTTTTATCGTGGTGATGCAGTCGTTGAGGGCGATCGTCATGTCACTCGCCATTTTTTTGGCTGAAGGTGCCCCGACGATTGATGAGATCAAAAATGAGGCGGGCCGACTCCCACGCGGAATAGGGCTTGGACACCAGCCGCGCCCGGGCGCGCAGCTGCATGATTTTTTTGGGATGCCGGAGGAGATCGCTCACCGCATGAATCAGCTCGTCCGATGTGCGCGCCAGGGCCGCCACGTGATGGCGCAGAAGAAAATTGACGTTCCGCTCTTCCTGTCCTGGTATCGGATTGGTCACAATCAAGGGCAGCTGGAGGGCCAGGGCCTCCGAACACGTCAATCCCCCCGGTTTGGTGATGAGGATGTCGGCCGCGCTCATCATGGGGGTGAGGTCTTTGACGTAGCCGTAAACATGGACGTTGTCCATGCCGCGGGTTAATTTGAGGATCTTTCTGTGAATGCCGTGGTTGGAACCGCACGCAATCATCATTTGAAAGTGCATGGGGATGGTTTTGAGGGCGTCCACGACCTTATCGAGGGATCCCAGGCCGTGGCTTCCCCCCGTCACCAAGAGAGTTTTTTTGGCGGGATTGAGGCGGAGCTTCGTCCGCGCTTCGATCTGATTCGTCGTTTCCCCAAACCGCGGCATGATGGGAATGCCCGTCACGCGGATCCGGTTCGGATCGATTCCTTTATTGACAAGGTCTTTCCGGATGTCTTCATGAGCGACCAGATAAAGGTCGATTTCAGGGTGGATCCAGTAGCTGTGCACCCCGTAGTCCGTGATGACACAAATGAGGGGCACTTTTGTTTTCCCCCGTTTTTTCTCCGAAGCCATGGCAATGGCGGGGACGGCTTGTGTGCAGACGACCGCCAGCGGATGGTACTCGCGCAATATCTTTTGCGTCCGGAAGGAGCTGATGAGAGTGAGGAGCCCCCGGGCGTCGCGGGTTGCTTCCTCGACATCGGGGTTGTCGTAAAGATAATCCCAGATGACAGGGGCGCGTTTGAGCATTTGAATGTACATCCGATAGAAGACGTTCCCGATCAGGGGGTAGGCGTGATTGACCGCATCCAGGCTCACGCAGTCCACGCGCGGATCCATGCACGACACCGCCTCCATGATGGCTTCGGCGGCCTTTTGGTGGCCGGTCTTGGCCACCATATAGAGGAAAAGAATCACGTTTTTAGGTCTCATCGGACGTTACGTTACTAAAAAACCCCTTTTTCCGTCGACAAAAGAGTGGCGGCTTGGTGGAAAATTTCTTCCGCGACAATTTCGTTGCCGCGCGGGGTGTAATGGCAGTTATCGTAAAAAAGCGCCTCCGCCTTGTGTTTTCTTAAAGCCGGCAGGAGATTGAGGCAGGGGATGTTTTCTTGACGGCAAAATTCGATAAGTTTCGTTTGAGGAGCGTCCACAAGAGGGGCCTCAAACGCCGCGTAGATTTGAGCGTGAAGCGGAAGGGCCACCACGCCAAAGCGGGCGTTTCGAGCGACCGTCATGTCGCGTAGGCTTTTAATTTTCTGAAACATCATGATTTGGCTCTTTTCATTCCACGCATCGCCCCAGTCATAACGGGCCAAGCGGATCAGCTCTTCGAACGCTTTCGGATCGTTGACCCACTCCCCTTTCATGTACGGCTCCGCCCAGTCAAAGCGCCTATTTTTCGAATCCATCAATCCAATTTGCCTTTTGACGAGAAAACGCCGCATGGCGTCGTACAAAAAGCCGAAAAGATAACTCTTCTTGAGGATCCCTTGTTCATTGAACCAACGAATGGCGGGATTTTTATAAATCGTTTCCTCCGGGAATCCCACCGGCGGACGGCCATCGTTTAAGTACCAGCAGAGAATGACCACATCGGGTGACAAGTTCAGTCCCTTGGTTTTGAGCGTCTCCTCTTCTTCAAGTAGCCCGACATCTCCGGTGCCGGCATTGATCACCTCAATAAAGTTTTTCAATTTGGCCTTCAGCTTCTGAGCGACCCGTTCGACAAAGATGACCTCCTGCGGGAGACGCCCTCCCAGGGTGATGGAATCGCCGAGAAATAAAATCCGGGTTGTCCCCGGCGGTTTGGGGATGGATATCTCCCCCCCGCGGAAGCCGAGCGAGTTGATGCGGAATTCGGCCTTGCCGTCGCCATTCCACATCCGCTCGTAGCCGACTTTGTTCGGGATGTGGTGCCGGACCCCGTCTTTGTCGTAGTAGTAATAAAGGTCGGAATCCGACATCGCCAAAGCCTCGACGTTTTTTTTAAACACAAACCGGCTGATCGATTCAGCCAGAAAGAGGGCCAAGGCGAGCCCGATGAGGCCGGTCAAGAAGAGCCCCGGCCATCGGCGTCGATGTTTCCCGTTCTTTATATGTGGATTCATACTGGCATTATAACCTATCTCTTAAGCCGCTTTGGCGGCGGCCGTGGCGCTGTCGATAAGGATTTTCAGTCTCGGCGCATACAGCGCCCGGAAGATGTTCAGGAATTCATCCAGCAGAACATAGATGGAATTGTTTTCAAGGAAGACCGACCCCGCCTCCAACCCGTCGAAATTGAAGCGCGGCACGGCATCCTTGGATGAGAATATCTTCATGGGGACTTTCTTCCGGAAGAATTCTCTCAAGTCGGGCGGCACCCGGTATGAACCGAGGAGGAATCGCTCCAGGTTGTGAAGATAGATTCCCTCCGATGTGAAAGCTTTTGATGGGGTGCCGTCAATGACGATCGCGTTCGGATTTCCGGCCGCCAGTCCCGTGAGTTGCCCTGTGATGTCTTCCGTTTCACAAACCAGTGTGGTCACTCTATTCGGATTGAGGCGCGCGGCCAACAGCGGCAGTTGACTTTCCAAGGACGAATCGACAATGACGAAGTCCGCCTTTGTTTGTCCCGATGAACCCACACCGAGGTTCAACGGCGTTTCTTTCAATAAAGCCTCAACAATGGCGGCGGATCGGATTTGAGATTGAGATGTCCCGTTTTGCGCTTTCCCTTTCGTGAAAACAAATAGGATTGTGGCATCCTCTTCCTTGTTTTGCAAGGTGACGCGAGGAACGAAGCGGCCATCCTTTCCGATATGCCCGATCTGGACCTTCCACCCTTGCCCGCGGTCAATGAGCTCCATTTGATGCAGGCGAATGAGATTTTGAATATCCGGCCTCCCAATGCCCCGAAGAATGGCGTCGGCATCCATGTCACGGTTTTGAAGCGGAAGATCCGTTGGGATGACGATCCGACCGCCGGGCTGTACCAACTCCGCCGTTTGGCGCACCCACGCCGGTGTGGCCTCAGTCCAGCTAAAGTTCTCGATTCCCAAATGCAGGATTCCAATACTTTCCTTGGTGAAATGTTCTCCAACTTTATTGAGTTTTGATTCGAGGATTTGAACCTGATTTTCTAAGCCGAAGACGTGGCTGGCTTTTTTCAGAAATCCCCCCCATTTGATGTCGGGATTGATGAAAGTGACTTTTCGATGGGAATCCACAAGATCGGGGAAAGAGAAGATGGCCACCTGACAACTCCCGATGTCCACAAAGGGGGCCTTGTCATTTTTCGGATTTTCTGAATCCGATTGAAAGGGCAAAGGAGCAATTTCAGGGTTGCCCCTTGCAAGTTTTTTGAGCCGGAGCGACTCGAATATGGCTTGGAACACAATTAGCTTCTCAACAAATTCGGGCGACTTGTTTATGGTCTCCAGCAGCCGTGAGAAGGCTTCTCCGACCGATCCAAAGACCCGAACCAATTTGGGCTTGCTCGCCTTATGCATTAGGGATTGGATGAGGCCGCGCGGATTTTTAAAGTTCGGGGGCATTCTCATCTTTGTGAAGTTCAGCTCCGCGGCCAGCTCGGGGAAACTATAGCCGGTCTCTTGTTCAATTCGTTCGAACAACAGTTTGTCTTTCTTGTATTTATTAATTTCCAGGATTAAAGATTCCAATTCGCCTTCAAAGCCCGTGCCCCCGGCGAGACCCCGAGCGATTCTTCGGGCCTCCTGAGCTTGAACTTCCTTCGGGTCTATTAGCCCTCCGACGTAAATTCCAAACTCGCGAACGAGAAAGAGAATTATTTTTTTCAATAGGTCCCGGGTCGCTGCGTCGCGGGGGTCGGCCGACAGAATCGTGACGACCCAGTTGACAGCTTTTTCATCGTTTTTAATTCGTCCCGTCGTGATTAATTCATTGAGTTTCTCTGCCACCTCGTCTCTGGCTTTCTCTATCGATTCCGGATGGACAGCCCAGGCTTGTTGGAGTTCATCCAGTTGTTTTCTGAACGATGGATCGCTGAGCCGCATGCTTCTGATTCTATTCACCAACTGGTTTCCTGTTAGCACACCCCCCAAAAGAGCCAGGGTCAGCGTATAGGAAGAAGTTGGAAGCCGTGAAAAGATATCGGAGAGCGTCCTGACGATGGGCATGATTACGAGGACCGACCCGACCATGAGGGCGCCCAATATCCCCATCATCAAGAGGGCCCCAATTATTTTATTCTTCCATCCAGAGCTGCCGCGGGTTGTGGGAGGAAGCGAACTGATTTCCCTCTCCATTATTCGAGACGCTTGGGCGGTTAACTCGGGAAATGTTTTTCCCGATCCCAGGTCTAAACCCAAGAGGATTCTTGCCGCGTACCGCGCGTTCACTTCGAGAAGGAGGCCTCCACCATTTTCGGTGCGGAGCCCTCGCGCTTTGGCCTTCTCCAGGAAGGCATTGGTCGGAGGTCGGTAATTCAAATCAACCGCCACCGCTCCTTTTTTGAGAATCTGGTGGACTCGCTCCGATAGAGGGGTTCGATTAGGATCGTCCTTTCCGACACCCGTGGCGTTTATGATCACATCCGCGTCCTGCGCCAGACGAAGGATTTCATCTTCACTTTGAACAGGGACAAAGTTAATAGGAATTTGATGGGCTCTTCCTTTCAACCGTTCTTCGAGGGCCCGCCCCCTCCTTCCGTCCAATCCGGTAAAAGACAGGGCAGCGATTCCTTGATTGATTAAGGCTTCAGCAATAGAATTACCGGTAACTCCTTCTCCACCCAGGATCATGACCTTTTTCCCTTCCAAGGCGGCGACATCACGCGTGTACCATCCTACCCAGGCTTCTCCCAGTTCGTTTCCACCGAAGATGGTTCCGTCATTCCCTTTGTGAACGAAATCACACCCACTCCCGGGGGCTCCGGCATCTCGCTGAAAGTCAAGTTGTTTTTCCACAAGATCTTTATAAGGAGCGCCTGTATCGAATCCGATGAATCGCGGATCGTTTCGGTACCACTCAAGAACCCGATCAAGTTGGGCTTCATCAGCCACCTCATAAGGGAGATAAACCATATTCACGCCCAATTCTCGGAAGACGGCATTGAAAAGCTCGTGCGTTCTTGATCCATGAGGCTCTCCAATTCGCAATCCTTTCCCGATATGCAGGAGGAACAACGTGTCGGGTTTGATGAGAGCCTCCAGGCCAACCGCCTGCGCGATGGATTGCACGTCTGATTTTGGCATTGGCCTGTTGCGCGACCAGCGAATTGACAGCTCCCTCAACAATACAATCCACCGTTTCATAAGTTCTAATTTACGTTCTATGTTTCGTTTGTCGGCTGCCAAGCCTTCATCTGCTGATTCTTTCTCGATGTCTTCCAACCATCCCTCATACATCCTAATGAAGCCATTGGGGCCGAGAACCTTATGTATGGTGTCAATCCAGCCGTATGATTTACTCTTGTTCAATACATCGCTTACGTTATCCAAATAGGCCTTTAATTTTTCACTCCCGGAAAATCGACCGTAGTATTCTTTTAGCTGTGTGTTCTGAACCGGAGCTTTTATATATCCGCCGTTATTCTCAATCAAATATGAGAATTCCTTGGCGAGTTCCTCCAAGCTCATAATTGAAGATCTTTCAATAATAGGCGCGTACTCTTCAGGCAACTTATGATTCCTGAGGTCATATAAGGAATCGACATTGTCGGCATTGGGCGTTCCGGAAATTTCCTCCCGCAGGATTTCCAAATAATCATCAAATGTAAAACCATCACTTGTAATAATTTCTCCCGTTCGGGAATGCGCATACACCTTAGGGCCTTTTTGCCGACGCACCTCTGTCAAATAAATCGTTTTCTGAAAAGACCGTCGAAAGGAAGTGAAATAAAGTGAATCCGTCAAAAATACTCCAAAAGTGGTGGCGGGATCAGCGGGTCGTTCCGTTCCGATGACGACGGCTTGGACTTGACACTTTCGGTTTCTGAAAAAAGTCCTGAAAATTTCCGAAGTTTTGTAGTGTTCCGAAGCCAAAATGATTCTTCCATCCGGCCGCAGTTTTTTAAGAAGCGTGGGGAGCATTCCCTTCCAGAATTCGATGGTTTCTTTCTTGTTTTGTTTATCCATTGGACAGGGGAATAACAGGAGGAATTCAGAGACTTCCCAGTCCTTAAAGGCCTCAAGCGCTTCTCGTGCGGTGTGCAAGATCAAACGAACATTGTTTGTGGGTGACAGAAAATCTTCGACAATCGAAACCAATGTTTCTTTATCGACTTCGCCGCCGTCTTCTTTAGGAAATTCAATTCCAACGAAATTCTTTTCCGGGTGGCGTTGCGCTTCAGCAGTGAGGAAACTACTGTTTCCAAATCCAATATCAACCACGATGGGTTGATCGTTACCGAATACCTGGGGCCAATCGACCGACTGCCCCGTGTATGGGATGACCAGGAAATTGGTACGGGTTCCCAAGGGGGCATGTTTTCGGATTATGGGCCGCATAAGGTGGAGGTCGTTGACAAGTTGCACGAGGCGCGGCAGCCAAAGGAGGAAGGGCAAATAAGCGGGAGGAGAGAGATAAATCGTCAGAGGATATAAGACGATGACCAATCCAATGCGGAGGGCATCGACGAACCCGACGTGCACAAACGGGGGAGCGCGGGGAATTATTTTCGCGATCCAGCCGGGAAGGATGTGAAGGAGGAAAAATCCGAATAAAATCCCGACGGCGGCCTGTGGCGTGAAGGCGTTCCACATTTGAGGAATTCCCCACATCTCCCCCGCCATTCCGATGAGCCCCAGCCACACGTTGCCGGAGAGGATGAAAAGGAGGGAGGCCGTCCCGCTGTTTTGCTCCGGCGGTTCTTGTTCTTTTTCTTTGGCAGGCCAAACGAAAACGCCGTCATGATTGGAGAGAACATTAATTGAATCCCCGCTGACAATGCGTTTAGAAACAGCCTCGCCTTCCCCGCGATCGAATCCGAAACGTTCCCGCAGGGAATGAGCAGATTCCTTATTCCATATCATGACTCCCGTTTGGCTGTCGGCAGTACGGAAATCGCCATGTCCTATATTTTGTGAAACTTTTTTACCACGAATGACAACACTTGCTTTTTTAATGAGACCGTTTAGGAAAGAAAGTTCCGGTTCCATTGTTGAAGGGTTTAAGATGATATGGTCAGCGTCAATAATGAGGAGGGCATATTGACTGTACCGGCCTTGCATTTCCAAAAGAGCCTTTCTGAGATCATAAAATTTATTTCTGGAGTGCCGGAGGCTTGTTGTTTTGTCGGTTCGATCGATCACGATGATTGGAATATTTGGGAAGTATCCGAAACCAACCGCATGAGCATCGTGAAATAATGTCTGATATGCTTCAAATCGATGAAGGTTGGCTGGTACTTTCAGTTTGATGTCTCGTGATTGAAGAACGTAGACCTGGTCTCCGGCAAAGGCCAGCTCCACTTGTTGAACGCCAAAAACCTCTTCAATCTTTGTTGCTGTTTCACCAAACAGGATCAACGCGCGTCGGGTCCGATCCTCTTTGACATCATCTTCTAATTGATGGGTTCGCTTGTTGTATTTCACGATCCCACCGCGGAAAAAGCGGTGGTGCTTTTCCTTCGATTTTCGATGTTCGTAATGGATGTGCATGATGTCGGGATTCGTTTGGTCGGACGTGATGAACATGCCGAATAATTCAATGTCCAATTGCTCCATGACAATGAGGTTCATCTGATTGGGATCAAACTTTGTAATTCCGTGATCCTTCAGGTATTCAGCCACGCTCGGGTCCTCTTTTGCCGCTCGAACCATCAGATGATAAGCCGCTTGTAATCCTTCCGGTTCAATCGTGTCAAATGTCCATTTGGGTAAGACGAATTTTTTCTCAAGTTTGGCGAAGACCTGCTCAGGGGCTTCCTCCATTCTCTTGATATTGGGATAGCTGATGAAAACTCCTGAAAAAGGATATTCTCGGCCTTCATCGCGGTGAGCGCTTCGAGCGATATCGGGTTTTTTAAGTTGGTCGAAGGCCGTTTGAAGTTCCTCGTTCAGTTCGAGTGTCCCGTCCCCTTTTGTCTTCACCACGAAAAAGGGAGGAACATTGAAACCCTTCCCGGCGAGGACGAGCAGTTTGTAGGGTTTTTCACCCAGCACATCTCGCGGCGGAATTTCGGGAGAATTCACGTAAATGATTTTTTGTCGGTCGGATTGACCGCCTTGATCTCCCAGGGACAGCTCAGCGCGGCCGAGGCGGGCGAAGAAGAGGACACGGAAAAGGGTTTGCGGGAGGCGCAGCCAGGCCGGCGCCCAAACTTTTTCCGCGCCCGGGGGAGCTCGGTCCGGATGGATCTCCTTCCATTGGAAGAGCCAGTCGTTCACGTAATGCGCGAGGACCGCGAGAATCCCGGCGATCAAAAGCGGCGCCCAGGGACTCCATCCGAGAAGGAGCCCCGGCGCCCCCGCGAGAAGGAATGAGCCGAAGAAGACTTTCCTTAATTGATCAACGGCCATTGCGCGTCTCGCTGAAATCTCTTTAAGGGCTTCCGGTTTAAGCCTCTTCCGTTCCCCCCGCGTGACGGTATGAAGCCGGACAAATAAGGGTTTATTTATCCAGAGACCTGTGATGAAAAGAAACACCGTGTTGGCTGCTGCAAACCAGGAAAGCGCTGTTTGATTGTAATACCCAAAGTAGATTGCGCTCCATGCAAACAATCCTATGAGTGGCATGGAAAGCAAAAGGAACCGAATATATATTGAATGCTCTTTTCGGTCGTGGGAACTCGAAAAGCCCGGCAGCAAAAGGCGCTGCCGGGTACCCAATCGAGTTAAACGAAATTCTTCCGGCCCCGCCTGGGCGGAAATCCAACAGTTGGCAGGGCCCGGTGAAGGAAATATCTGAAATATGCCTCGATCGCTCGCAACGGCGATTCCATTCTTATACCAGTGAACAGCGTGGAGGTATTTACCTTCGGCCAAGGCCATATAAGAAGGAGAATCAGTTGGGCTGTTCAAGTCCCATGAAACAAGAGCGCCATCCGGATGCGCTACAACGCCGGCCACCAGCTGTCTGCCATCGGGACTGAAGGAGAGGGACCAAATCCCCGCTTGCCTTCGGTCAAGGCCCATGAGGAGGGCGAGGTTGATCCCCGTGTTCAACGTTTTTACCAACTTCAAAGAAGCGCCTTGGATTTCGAATATACCGACGGTGCCATCAAGCGTTCCCGCGGCAAGGAACTTCTCGTCGCTGGTCAGGGCCAGATCCATGACGACAAACGGAAACCCCCGAACAATCCCTTCGTTTGAGATATTTTTCAGGTCCCAGAAACGAATCGTTTTGTCCCGGCTTCCGGTAATCAAAAGATCGCTCCGCGTGATCACCGTCGGCCCAACTTTGTCCGTGTGGCCAGGGAAGCTCCTTAGAAGTCTTCCGGAACTCACATCCCATAGTTGACCATCGCCATATCGATTTCCTCCGGCCACCCATTTTCCGTCGGGGCTTAACGTCGGCTTGATAAGACGTTCAGGCTGCACATCGATGCTCCCGACGGGTTGCCTATTCTGTAAATCGTAAACCCTAACTTTCCCATCATTGTTGCTGGCACCGATCAGGTGGCTGTTTTGATCCACGAAAGGATAAATATCAGGGCGCCTGGTTTCGTGGATTGAGACAGACAAATCAGCCTGCGGATCGTAGACGGCTAGGGACGGTCGCTGTCGCCTGCCATTTCTCCAATCAGTGACATAGGCCACCTGAAGTTGCCCGTCCGCTTCAAAGATAAACGCATTATCAACCAGATCAGGTGAGAATTTAATCGTCATTGGCTCAGTCGTTTCGGTTTTACCCTGCCTCTTTTTCGTCGGCACCGGAGGACGTCGCCTGAGGTGAAAGATGGCGGCGAGCAGCACGCCGACATTGATAGTCATAAGCAGCAGGATAACGGATGGATGGATTGTCCCGTGGGCAACGAGGAAGGCTAAAAATGCGCTGAGAGGAACTCCGACGGGAACCACCCCGAAAACGATGGTTTCTAGACCAGCGAGATGGCGTCGATAAAATTCGTTCTTCAAAAGGGATAATTCGGAATCCGCATCTTTTCCTTTTTCGTCTGATGTCCCCGCATCGAAGTGGGAAACATCAGACGTTTTGACCATACGGCCATCCGAATCATTTAGCGTTACCGCAAATGCTTTCTGACTGTCATCCCATTTCAGCCGGCCCTGATACCGGTTTTGACCATCTTGCTCTTGTTTTAATAAAAGCGCTCTTTTGAGTATTTGAATTAGCTCCTCAGGCCTCGAAGGATCAAGGGAAGAGGACTTATAAAAATCCATTAGATTCAAGCTCTCAAATTTTTGCTCCAGCATTCTGTGAAGGATATCTATCATTTCCGGCTGCTTGAGGAGGAAAAGTGGCACGTTCAAGTATGTTTTGTCCGGATGTCTATAAGGGGGGCGCGGGAGCCGATTGACCAATAGACTTAGAGGCCCTTCGAATTCTCCCGTATCTTCCAGTTCAATGTCGGGCGTGTAGGAAATAATTCTTAATTGAGGAGTATAGGGAGGCCAAGATGAGCGATCGTACTTGTGTAAAACATCTGGGGGATCATAAATACTGTTCAAATCTCTTAAAGTGACGTTGTCAGCGCCTATGACCTGAACAGCCATAGCCGGCTCCCTGAAATCATCTCGTGTTCCTATGGCCCGGAGGAATTTTTTACTCAAAACTATGATTTCAAACCCCTCTTCCCCAAGCCTCTTTGTCCCTGTGAGCCCAATCGGGAATTCGTAGTCGACCTCTAAGGTTCCGCCACCGACATCAACCGATGCCGTGGTCTCAACCACCTTGTCTTCGATCCAATATTCAACCCACGTTTTATCCCCCTTTAGGTACTCTTTTCCGAGGTAGTCCCATTCATGCCCTTCTCGGCCATAAGAAAAGAGGCAACCTTCTCTCAGGCAGAAGAAATAATCATCATAACCATAGCGTGCGATCCTTTCTTCCAACTCTTCAACTTTCTTTAACGTTCCCTTGAGAACTGAGTAGGCCCATTCATTTGCATCCCTCAGGCTTCTTTTCTCCCTTAATGTTCTATGTTCGGGGTCATGTCTATAGGGCGAAATATAATCCATCACGATAGGCTCTATATCCAGGACACGAACATGGTGTCGTGCCGCTTCATAAATAGCTTCTTGAACGCGCCTCTGAGTAATCATTGGAAACGGCGCCCTAAAGACGACGCCGTCATACTCCCTCGTTTCAACAAGGACCCTGCCGAGATACAGAGCGTCAGAGGCGGCTCCAGGCGATGGATGTTGGGAAGCATCATTCGCGATGATTACAACATTTGGCAAATCCTTGAATTCCTCAACGAGATCATACGAGTCCATTAGTTTATCGCTGAAAGAACCAAGTCCGACCTCAAACGGTGATTCTTTAAGCTTGTCAGTGTCCAGGAGCTGAACTTCAAAACGCTCACCAATCGCCACAAGCGGCAAGAAGGTGTTGAGGAACTTTATGAGTTCGTCTCCATAGGCGCTGAGTTCGCCGCCGTTGAAAAAAGCTTCCGGCATAGAGAGGGAGTAATGGACTTCACGTTCGCCTTCCAAATATGAGTATTCGCGCGTTTGGACGGCCCACGGATCGGTGGCGCCAAAAGCCGTCCTGAGGGCCAGTGACGCTTCATTCGCCCCGTGGTAAAGGCTTGGCATCGCAAGCGCTTTGAGCCAATCCTGCACTGGAAAATCAGAAATAAGTTTTGCGATGGTTTGCATAACACCGTCATGTGCGGAAGCAATTAAAACCAAAGCCGTGTCTAACAGGGTTTTCTCATCTCCGCCTTGTTGGGCTGCTTCAATTCGCTCCGTGAAATGTCCCAGTGTTTCGTCGGTGACGCCGCGACGCCTGAGCCCTTCATACATCTCTGCCCATCGCTTCGTTTCCTGTTCAGATATCAGGAAGGATGGAATGATAGAGGACCTCTCCTCTTGAGTTTGCTTGTCGGTTGTAAGGACTTGCCGCCCTCGTTCTATTTCCGAAACGTCAATGGGCACGCCAAATCTGTCTCCAACATAGACGAGGAGTTGGGCAAAGCGCAGGCTGACCTTTTCGGTTATCTCTATATAATCGCTTCTTCCGGCATCAATCGTTTCCTGCAACCGTTTGGCATAAGCATCCAGAGAGCCGATGGAAATCTTATCGTAGCCCGGGAACTGCCCTGAAGCGATATCGACCCCGAGGGGTTCGTCCATCCCTTCCAAACCGGATACGGCGACGATTTTGTGAGCCCAGCCTCCTATAGGGAATGCCTGACAAGAGAGAGGCCTTTTCCAGGAGATCTCAGCGAACGCCTCTATAAAAGCCAAAACAGAGTCTTCGCACGCGCCGCAGTCCGGAGAGAAATGCGCATTTAAACGGGCAAAGAACCGGGCCTGCGCTTTAAATTGATTGACGTCTCTGATGTGTTTTATTGCCACCAGGACATGATAGGTGCTTCTGGCCGATCGATAACGGCTTTGGATGTCGGCAATTTCTTGTTCGCGATGCCTAAACTCCAATTCAAATAGTTCGGAGGTTAGAGGGCCTTGGTTGATGTTCTCGAAGATACTCTTGAGCAGAGCTTTCAAGGATTCCAGTTCTTGGTAAACCCTTTTCTTCGCCGTATTAACGGCCTCAGGCAGCGGCTGATCGAAGTTGATTTCCTTAAGAATCGGATCCTCCAATTCTTTTTGATGCTCAAGGGCTAACGGCGGGGGCTGGCTGGCTCCGTTGTTTAGAAGCAGGCGCAGGGCCCAATCGTTGACTCTCCGGGATTGATCCGCCGGAAGTTGCTGCGCCTGATCCAAAATCGCGGTAATAATCATGGCCGTTCTCTGTTCTGTTGAGAGTCGGCGTAAATCGCCTCGCTGCAGGTCGATCCATTGAACAGTTTGAAAAAGTTTTTCGAACAAATCCTCATCCGAAATGTCGGGCCGCAAAAACAGGGTCTTCAAAATGAGTCCGATATGCCATTCTGTTGTCATTCCGGTCGCATTCTCCTCCATCATGAGAACATTTTGAAAGAGAGCTTCGCGATCGGGGGCTTGTTCCCTGGCGAATTCGAGAGTCGCACCGAATAAAGTTTCCAGCGCCTCATTATTAAAGGCGAACTCCCTTCCAATCGCCGCCAAGGCTTCCCCCACCAACCGTTCAGTTGGAAGATGGGCAATCCGCCTTCTGTCTTCTTCTCGATCGTAAAGACGATTTCCACCCGTTCTCAAAAACGAGGCAACCTGCCCCTCCTCGTCAAAGCGGATGTCTTTTGCGACCATGTTGACGGTGTAAAGTGGATGCGGATTGCGCCAGACGATGAATTCCAGGATCGGCCTCATATACCGGGGGACGATAATCGGAAGCCGGGCCAGCCGGGCCAGGGCGGGAGCGGCCGCCGGGTGATAGAGTAAGTCAAAAACCGTCTTAAAAAACATTTGTTGATGCCTCTCGTCCAATCGGGAGTAAACCTCGATGGCGCGGTCAAGGGCGTCGTCGCCGATAAAATAGTTCCGATGTTTCCAGAGGAGGCCAATGAGCCCCCAACTGGGCCGATGGAAAGCCATCCTTATGGAGTCGGTCACGTCGCGCCACCGGAAGTCGGCCCAATCCCCCGGCGAGAGGGAGAAAATCAGATTGATCATGGAGAGAGGAACGGTTATCGGAGCGGAAGAGGGGTCTATCAAAAGCCATATAAGCGAAGCCGCCGTGAGGCCTGAGCTGGCCGCGATCCCGGGCCACCCGTCCCACCAGGGGTTGCAGATCCTCCCCTGGAAAAAGTGAGGGCGGGCCCACCACTGAAATCCGACGAGGGCCCAGTGCGCGCCGGCATGAACGGCCAGGGACACGAGAAGAATGGCAGCCAAGACATCAGCCCTCTGTGTTGCCCAGGGCGTCGGCCAGCCGATGATTCCTAAAATTATTAAGGTTAGGACAATCGCACCCGCACCGATTAAATTGATGGTATTGAGAGCAGGCGTCCCGCCTTCGTTTTTGGAAGGGTCGAGGTCGGCCGGGGTAATTCCTGGTATTATTCGTGGTAAATAATCCTTGGCTCCCTCGCTCAACTGCGGCCAGACGGATTGGACGCGTTCCCTCGGAATTTCTCTGAAGAGTTCGCGTACCTTATCGGCGTACGGCTTCCGAACATCTTGCACATCTAGGCCAAAGAGAAGAAAGAACACCATGGCATTAACGAGCGTGACGAAGTTTTCATCGTTTTCACCCGAGAGTTGGCGTAGAATCCGGTGGCTGAATTCTTTCTCAAAATAGCCCATGAGGGCCCCGAAATTCCCGGTATAAACATCATATCGAGGATCAAACTCTCCTCCGGGAAATGGGATCAAGGATTGTTGTCTATATAGCTCCAATCCCCGGTTAAACAGGGCCGCCACCATCTCAACATCAATGAAACCTCCCTCTTGCAGGGTCCAACTCCATTCCATATGCCGGTTACTTCTTACGCTGACCAATAAGGATGCGGCTATGTCCGGAAATTCGAGGGCAAGAGCTTTAAAAACACGGGGTCGATTTGCGCTTTCCCCAATGATATCCATGTATATCCGGCCGGCCCCGGATAAGTCACCCGACCGTCGTTTTTCCATGACGTAACTAATAAATGCCCGCGCTTTATCCCTGTCCTCTTCGGTGGGTTGCCAGCTAGCGGCTGACAAAGGTGTCGTGGCTTGGATTTGGTCGGCAGGGGAGACTCCCTCTGTGCTCGGTGTCTCTTTTGCTTCAGCGATGAGTTGAGTGATGCCCAAATAGAATTGTTCGGTTTTTTGCCTGAAAACTTTTACGTATTCCAAAAATTCCTGTGTATTCTCTCCGGCCAGAAGGCATATCCATTGTTGCCGTCGAGTCAAATCACGGTCTAATTTCCTCAATCTCTCGGCTTCTTCGTTCAGCCACACCCAGTACTCGGCCGAGGCTTCTGGCAACGGCGTCACGTCGACAATCTCTCTCAGATCTTCTAACCTGGATCTCAATACCTGCTCAATTTCCGCATCCCTCCCTCCGATCTCCATGCTTGCCTCGAAGACATCCAAAATATTTTTACCAATCCCTTGGAAAAAGTGCCCCCAAGCATTGACCCTTTTCTTAAGCTGATATTGATCGTTAGATATTGTGAACTGATCCATCCACTTAAATTGCAGGTCCCACCCCTTTCTCGAGAATTCGTCGATTTCCTTCTGGCTTGGAAGAGGAGCCGAAGGCCGACCATAACCGACATCGAGATAGAAAGGAAACATGCTTGTTGCGCCAGCCCGGTTCAATTCGGCCCGGACCTTTGCCTTGTCAATGATCCTGTTTATGAAGGAACGGTCATGCGATGGGGCCTCTAGAAGTTGAGGGTTCCCATCAATTGACTCAACAAAGATATCAATTATCTCCGCAGTGTAATCTCTTCGATATGTTAGCCTTACTCGCCAGGGTTCTTCCTCCCCGAAATAATGTTCCATCCGTGTAAGCCGCCTCGGTGGAATCACTCCAGCCAGATAATCTTTCAACGTGTCTAACTTCGGATCTCCCTTCTCTTCAATAAATTTGGCGAGATCGTGCCGTAATTCCGTGGTTTGGGAAAGGATTTTTAAAATTCTCTTGTTATCATTGCCGTAGGATTGAAACCGCATTTGCTTGAGCGATTTGGATAATTCCACCAGCTTCCCCCGAATCTCGCTTTTGAAAATGGCGATGGGATCGGTTCCTGTCGCCGGTTTCTCTTCCAACGTTAGGGGCGCGAATCGGAAGACGAGGTTGTACAGCATGTGCCCGAAGACGTTCGGGAGATAGACGGAGAAGAGGAGCGCCTTTTGCCACCAACGCAGTTGGAGCCAGGGGTTGGCGAGGGCCAGGCCAAAGGCCACCCCGATGGCGAAATATCCCAGGGTGTAGATCAGTATCTCGGCGGTGCTCCCCGTGAATAAGAGCCCCGTTCCCCAGGTGGTCAGGAGGGGAACACTGAAGACAAAGGTTTGGATGAGAGAAAACCCCACTGCGCGGAGGATGTGTTTCCACAATGGCCCGGGGTGATCGGGAAGAAGGACGTCGGGCCGGAAGGTGGCGATGAATTCGTAATCGGGAGCGAAGAGCACTTCCGTCCGGAATCCGTACGGGTTTAACCCGCGCCGCTCCGCCTGCCCCCGAGTGCGGTTGGCGATTAATCCAAAGGAGGCGAAGGGGTCAGGTCTGGTCACGACAAGACCTGACCCCTTCGCCTCTGATCCCTTCGCCAGGGCTTTTTTCCAGGTCAGAACCGTGGCGAGGCGGGCCTCAAGTTCATCTTTCCGGTTCATCAATCGTTCGCCATCATTCAGGAGTTTCCTTTCGTTTTTGTTCGAGGTGAAATAGCCCTCTGGCCGAAAGACTTTTCTGAGCACGTCGTCGTACCCCGCTCGCTTTATTTCAGCCAGATCTCTTTTGACCCGTTTAATTTCGTTTTGAAGATGACGTTCGAGGTAATCGATGGCGGTCATCGGTTGGCCGTGAGATGTGGGTGGGCGGATTGAAAAACGTTCAGAAGAGGGAATAGCCTTGGACCAGTTCTGAGCTTCTTCAGGGGACAAAGATATTAGGAGCGCTTTAATAGAGGTATTTAGCTCGTCCCATCTTATCCAGACTCTTTTTAAAGCCTCCATCCCACTTCCCGTTCCTGTGGAATGAAATCCTCCGGCAATCAGTCCGTCCACAATCGAAACAAGTTCCCACCCCGCCCTTCGATCCGGATGGTAGGGATAGCGACTCATGTCGAAGAATACGCTTTGAGCCCGAGAGGATTGGGATACATAGCTTATGTAGACATCCTGCATCCACACTTGGGCCAATGTCCTCCAACCGTAGGGTCTCTGGGGATCAGGTTCTTTCGGTTCCCCCTTAAATGATTCCACATCGGTTATTTTTTTGGCTAGAGTCCAAAGATCAACAACGGTTGAATTGTTTCCCGTGACCCATGCATGCAGCTCTTTCTCAAAGGAACGGCCCAGGGGGCCCCATACGGACTCAAAAAGTTTTGTTTTCACGGGGTCATTGGTGATTTCTATCGGAACAAAAGGATGGTACGCCAGCCCGCTGAGTTCGCCCGCAATCTTCCATCTTTCGTCTCCCCGAGAAACAACAAACCGGGGATCGCTCGAGGGTCTGGAAATTATTTGCCTCCTGGCAAAGGCGGATTGGATGATTTGAACGAGCATCGGCCGGATGTGCTCGACAATTTTTTTTCGGTTTTCCTCCCCGCTAATCCATTTTTCAATTAGAGGCGATGCCGAATTGACAGGCGCGCCGCCCGCTCTGCCCATCATAGCGACGATTTCCATGAACAATCGACGCGTCATCCCTCCCTTTCTTGATTCGGGGTTCCGGCCGGCCGCTTCCAGAATTTGCTGGAGGAAGGGCGAAGAATCCCGCCTCGCGGATGAAGTCACGAGAGGAAGGCCCTTACCGGTTGCCGCCAATAAGGATCCCAGGACGCACCGCACCAACTCCATTTGTTGAGGACGGACGGTGGCATGAATCTTGCTCCAAAAGCTTCGGGCTATTTCTTCATCCGTTAACGGCAGGGCGCTATTTTGGGCGCTAATAATTTCCGGCACCACTTTTTCTGCCGCCTTCGTGATTAATTGCGCCACTTCCAGGTCTTCTCTGGTTTTGGAATCCGGATCTAATCCTCGAGGTTCTTCCGCTGTGAGTGGTGCCAGACGAAAGATAAGGTTGTAGAGGCCGTGCCCCAGGACGTTGGGAAGGTAAACGGAAAAGAGAAGCGCCTTCTGCCACCAGCGCAGTTGAAGCCACGGGTTGATGAGGGCCATCCCTAAGGTCACCCCAATGGCGGAATACCCCAGCGCATAAATCAGAATCTCGGCGAAGCTATGGGTAAATAGGAGTCCCGATCCCCAGGTGATGAGGACGGGCACGCTAAGGACAAAAGCGTGAATAGCGGAAAGGCCCACGGTACGCAGGGCATGTTTCCACCACGGCCCGGGGTGATCGGGAAGAAAGACGTCGGGCCGGAAGCTGGTGACGAATTCGTAGTCCGGAGCGAAGAGAACCTCGGTCCAGAATCTATTTGTCCACCCCCGCCTTGCCGCTACGGCACGTGTGCGGTTGGCCACAAGAGTTGAGCCTGACCCCATTGCCTTTCCTTCCTCCCAATATCCAATCGGGTCGGCGAGGAAACGATTGACTTCAGCATCAATCAAATCGACTTTTTCGCAGCGGAATGCATCGAAATCAACTCGGGTAAGAAGGTAATTGCGCCAAAAACTGCAAGCTCCGTCTTTCCCCAAAGCTTTACGAACGCCCAAAACGAGAGCTTTTGGATCCAACGAATATTCAAATTGATGCGATGGAGGCAGGTCGTCGAGGTTCATATTGCCGATGAGGCGGAATATCAACCTTTTTGGTTCAAAACGCTCGATCGCATCGTTTATAAATTCTCTGATACGCCCCTCATTGGCGAGCCCGTTGTAATCGTCGATCAGCGTTTCTTCGCTTTTTTCCAATGCTATGGCGAGTTCGGACTCGCCCCGAGGCACCAGAACGAGATTGTCGATTCCGGGGTTTCCCGTTGAGGAGAGTCCACCCTTGTCAATGAGCCAAACCCGAATATTGGGGCTCTTGCCATCGGTGATCTTCACGACGAATTGAGATGGATTGGGGTCCGAAATAAAATGCCCCCCCAACTTCATCCATGTTTCCACGCAGACTCGGACGATTTCGGTTTGAATAGCGAAGAGCTGGCCTGAAGTGGTATGCAGACGATTTCGGCCCGAATAATGATCGATCAAAATCTCCTGAAAATTCGGTCCTGTAAATAAGGGCCCGGTGACGACGACCCTGCCGTCCGGCAATACCCCGATAAAATCATTGGGATTTCCCAGAAGAAATTTTGCAAGACGCGCTTGAGTTTGATGAATGATCTCGGATTCACCGTTCCGCAAACTCGCTTTCATAATGAGGTTCATCGGTGGAAATGAGGGATTCCGAAAGGTGACGTGCCAGGCGTAAGCGACCCGGTTACTTCCCGAGTGATAATAAGCGATGCTGACCTTTTTGATGGCCAAGGCTCGAGCGTGTTGACCGTAGAGGCGTCTAAGAGTTTTTTCGACGACGCGTGTGTCCCGAATGAACTGGGTAAAAATCGCTTCATTATAAGGCCCAAGGACGGGAGAGGGTTCAAATTCCAATTCGAATTGGCCCGGACGGGATCTGGCGGTTCGGACGTAATCCACGAATTGTTCCAACAATTTACCAGCGGCATGAAGTGATTCCAATGCGGATTTATTTGTGTCGGTTAAATGATGATTGGATTCCACATCCATGATCAGCCGCTCCAGCCCGGCCTGAATTTGATAAACAGTGTCGAAATTGCGCTCGATATTGCGAGCGGGCACTTCCCGGTGGTCGCTCAATTCGATTTTACTGATGTCTAACAGCGATAATATTTGACTGCGAGAGCCTTCGATTTTTTTCACCACCCCGGACCAGCGGGAATCCTCTCCCAGGATTCGCCCTCCTTCCTTTAGATGGAACATGCACTCCTGCAGCCAACCTAAAGGATTTTCAGAAACGGGATAGGCGTTCTGCAGCTGGTGGGCCGGCAATTGGTGCGTGATCCTCTTTCGAAACGCGAGAAGGGTTCCGCTTGGAACAGGAGCCGATGTCCAAGGGACCTCTTCGGGATCCCCTTTCTTCCAAAAATAAGCTTGCGGGACGGCTTCGCATCGATCGACGGTTAACAAGCCCATATCGTCTGCTCGGGAAAATATTTCATAAAGGCCGACGCCTTTCCCCTGAGCGAGGTTTCGAAATGAAACACCATGTTTGACAGCTTCATGGATGGGAACGTGCAAGCCATCCTCCGATACAAACCCGGCTCCGCGATCAAGCAGGATGAAAGTGAAAGTTGCGTGTTTTTCATCCATAAACTTTAAACGCATCAAAAAGGCGCCCTTCCCTTCTCCATGCTTGAGAAGATTATCGAGGGCGTTATGCGCCATACGCTGAGAAGTCTCCAGTTCGGAAGCGTTCATCAACGCTCTTATTTTTTCAAAGGCTTCGTTCGCCCGCTTTTCCAATTCGTTGAATGTCCCGGCGGCGATGGATTGGAAATCGCGGTTGAAACCCCGGTGAGTGAAGAATAGCTCCTGTAACCGAGCCATGTTCTTGCGGCAGGAAAGTTCGAGCCGCCCTTCGGCCGTCCAGCTCAAACCGGACCAGAGAGATTGCAAAGCCTCCTGGTCAGACTTCGGTAGTCCTGTCCAGGCCAGCGGTCCTTCATATGCTTCTGATCCAGGCCGATCTCTGAACCATTTTCGTGCGGCCGCGACGATATACTGGAAACATTTTTTGAAATAACGGTAATGCCTTTCCTTTTCCTTGTGACGCGGCGGGGCCGCGCAGATCGATTCGATGGTCTCATCGACATCAAAAATTGTTGATACGCCCCGGATGAATACCCGGGGGAGCCCATCCTTATCGGAGGGTTCGCCCAATCCCAAATCAACAGCCAAGACGTCCGTCTCCATTCCTTCCCGATTGACCAGCGCATCAGCCGCTTCAATGGCGAGCGACCGCAGCTTCATCTGAAACCGTTTCCGTTCTTCCGCGGTTAGAGGGCGGAGGGGGGCGACACGCAGGGCCATTAAATAATCATCCAGAAATAGACGAGCCCGCAACGGGGGGTCATCCGCCCGCATCAAAGGCACCGATGCAATTTCGGATTGAATCGATAAAGATGAGGATGATTTCGATCCAAACTTTTTCACGACGATAAGGCGGATTTCGTGTGCGTTTTGAAATTCCGGACTGTCAATTTTTATGGGTTGTTCAACGAAATAAGGGACCTTCGCTCCGTTTAAATCTACGGTCGGAGGCTTAAGCTCCCCGCCCGCCGGCAAACCGTACGCTGACAAGAGTTGCATTTGCCGTTGGCGGTCCCGGCTCATATCAAGTGTTTTTCTTGAAGGAACGATTAGCGTGTCCGTCTTTTCGATTTGAAGGCGCAGGAAGTCGGACGGCTCCACGATGGCGTGCAAAAACAGCGGCCTTTCGAACACATCAAGAAACAATTTTCCCCCTTGAATCGCGAGGGCCCGCTTTAAAACGGTGTGTTTCTCACCGTCTGAACTTTCCATTAACTCCAAATCACCTTCATTGACTAAATAGAAGCGAACGCTTTGGTTGATGCTGCGAAACTGGCTGTTTACATGTTCAAAAAAGACGGCGTTGCCCTGCACGCGGGCAGGGTCGTTGAATAAGGCGATATGAATATCTTCGTTGGGGACGACGGAGACTTTGCATTCGCCGTTAAAAGGAACCCCCCGTTCGCCCAAGGCCTCGATCGCTTGAATGCGATTTTCGTCGAAATCGTCGGAAACCGCCAATCCTCCAGAGACGCCTGGAACCTGATGAAAAACAAGGTGGCAACCTTGAAACACTTTCCCGCCGATCTCAAGATCCCGGCGTTTTCGTCCGATCGAAGGATTGATCCAAATGCTTTGGCCGTGTTGGAGCGGAAGATAATCCAGAACCTGCTGGTCGCCGAATACGACGCTCGCGCTCATCGCGATATCATAACGGGGCACGATGTCTTCGGGATATATATTGGGTGTGATAGCTTCTAAAGTTGCGGGTCGTTTAATTCCAGCCAAACGAATTAAAAGTTCGTTGGCGCGGTCATCGGCTCGAACGAGGATTTTCGCGTCGAAGTCATCGGTCCGGAAGGATGTCTCTCGACAGATATTAAAAACGCGGGGGCCTTCGACAAAAATAAAATCTTCGTTACAAGAGTCGATCTCGTATCGGATTTTTTCCGCCGTTTCGCTCCAGGGGGCCCTCCCCGAATATTCAGGGTTTTCCTGCAGGGTGATCATGGGCTGAGGTCCGTGGATGACAAACGCCCTGTGCTGTGGGGTCAATTTTTCAACCAACGCCTCAATGAAAAAGGAATTGAACGAAGGTCGATCTCCATCCACCGCAATGAGAAGCGGTCCGTGCTTTCGTAATTTCTTTTCGACGAGATACTCAACGATCCCTTCAATTTCCCGTTCCTGTGCTTGGGATTTCCGTCCTGGAATTCCCGATGTCCGTTCGACAATGGATTTCGCCCGCTGTTTGGAGGAATGTTCCGTGGAATTCCCGCCGTGTCTCTCGACATCGGCACTGTCTCTTAACCCCCTGATTTCCTCACTCGTCAGCGGCGCCGGGTGGATAAAGAAGTTGTAGATCCCATGCCCGAGGACGTTGGGGAGATAAACCGAAAAGAGCAGCGCCTTCTGCCATCCGCGCAGTTGAAGCCAGGGATTGATGAGGGCCAGGCCAAAGGCCACCCCGATCGCGAAATAACCGATGGCGTAAATCAAAATCTCCGTGATGTTTCCGGTGAATAAGAGCCCCGTTCCCCAAGTGATGAGGATGGGGACGCTGAGGACAAAAATTTGGATGGCGGAAAGCCCGACGATGCGCAGCGCGTGTTTCCGCCACGGCCCGGGGTGATCGGGAATAAGCACATCGGGCCGGAAGGTGGTTAGGAATTCGTAATCAGGAGCGAAGAGAACTTCCGTCCAAAATTTATTTGTCCATCCACGCCGTTTCGCCTCCGCCCGTGTGCGGTTGGCGACAAGCATGGAGGAGGGATCACTCTCTTCGGTGAGTGCCCCATTCTCCGCTGGCGTTTGCACCTGCTTCTTAACCCTGTCCCCTAGAGAACCGGTACCGCTTCTTTCTCCCCCTTCGGTGTCAATCCCTCGGGAGGCCAGGATGCGTTTGAAGGCCCTGTCGATATCGCCGCCCGGGAAGGGATACTGGTCCCGGTGCTGGGAGAGCGCATGAAGAAATGATTCGATCCGCTCCGAAAGTTTTGTCTCCCGTAGCATTTTTAATAATTGGGGGTCGCCCTTTAACAATAGATCAACCCACAACCTGATTTCCTTGAGGCCTACGTCGTCATCTAAATATCGAGCTATGGCATTTATGGGTTCGATACTGACCCGGCGATTTTCATGCGACCGCGCGCGGGCGGACCCTAATTGGCTGTCCAGGGCTAGGAGAATAGATTTAGCGTTGGCAATTTCCAGCCCCAAATTTTTGGGGATTTGATCAGATTCAGCAGCTAATTTTTTCACCCTAAACGTTTGGCTCCCGAGTCGACTCATACAGTCGGATAAACTTCCGATGAGTTCAGAGGGGCGGGATGCCACAAAATCGATGATGCGCTCAAGTATGGGCATGAGCTCTTCGGCAACTTCAATGAAGGTTGGCGAAACGCTGTGGAGGTAGCGGAGAATGGCGCCGACATCCTGGCCTTTGTCACGGTATTGGAGGACCCTATCCATGAGAATCCATCCATAATTTGTAAAATCAAATGTTCTCGGTTTTTTCAATGCCATCAGCTTTTCATCGTATCGATCGGCCGGCGGCAAATCGGACATCGCCTGGGCGAGAGAACGGAAAGATTCAAGCATCCGCGCGCACACAAGCAAAACATCGTCGCCTAAAAAACGGTGGTAAAGCGGATCGTACTTAAATCCCGAAAAGGTAACCGCGGAATCTCTAAATGCGTAAATGCATAAGTGTCGCATGTCATGAATGAATTCCTCCACGTTTCCAGGAATGTTTCCATACCAGAGGCCGGGAAGAATGACTTCAACCAACGTCCGCCCCCGTTCCCAGTCTTCATTGGTGAACTCGCGGTCTCCAGCTTTGAGTTCTGGAGAAACAACCCGCGCCGAAGATGACGCGGGTTTCCTTCTCCCCCAAATGAGATTCCATAACCAGTTGACGAATAAAAATACCATGAAGACTGGTGCCCCGGAAGAAGAGGTGGCCCCTTGAGAACCGGTACCGATTTTTTTCTTGAGGCGGTTGATTTTGATGCGGATGTCAGCGATGGCGTTGGAAACATCCATGTCCGAAAGACGGGGACCCAACTCCCGAGATAGCTGCTGATATTCTCCGTCATGGGAATCGGTGAAGAAGTTGATTAAAACGTCGGCGGCCAGGGTTTGCTGGCGGTAATTGGCGCTGAAGGATCCGTAAACAATGGGGTCTTCAATCGTGTCCATCATGTGGATTAAGATTGTTTTCCACTCTTCGGGCGTCAAGGCTTGATAGAGGGATTTTCGTTCGTCTCCCACGAGTTGGAAAAAGTATTCGAAGAAAACGGCGTTTCGATAGAGGGCCGGGTTTTTGTTTTCCAAAGCGCGGAAGATCTCCCCTTTGTGTGCTTTAAGCCACACCGGCGTCACCGCCCGCCGGAGGGCGAGGCTGCTATGGAGGGTGAGTTTCTCGGAGTGCGTTTGATGTTTGGAGGAGACCTGGGACGGAATGATGATGGGGTATCCGGAATGGGGATCGGCGATGACCTCCAGGCCTTTAAAGGGCGAGCCCAAAAGCCGATCCCGAAGGACGGCCACCTGCCCGCCGGATAATTTTTCTTGAAATTCTTTTATCTGGAGCTCGAGCGCCCGCGCTTCTTCAGGAGCCAATTCCTTCGACGCCTCCTTTTTCATTTCCGATAACGTTTCGTCCAAGGCGGCTTTTAGGAGGGGCGTTTGTGTCCAGAGTTCGGCCTGCCGCCAAAGGGAGACCGCGGCCCATTCGTTGTGCCGTGTGACGGCGGCGGAGTGAAAGGGGTTTTGCTTAAGAACGTAACGCACTCCCAGGGGGAAGGCGACCGTCAAGATAAGTAGAAGGGAGGCCCAGGCCGCAAAAGTATTCCGGATTTTTCGGGGAGTCACTTCCCTGAATGCCACCTTGATGAATTTTTCAAATGTCCAGTAAAACCATGAATAGGGAAGACCGATCATCACCGCTGTGATTCCGACGTACATAATGGGATTAAAAGGGATGCCCAGGCTTTGGATGACGACGATGACCGTTCTTAAATCCAGGAAGGGGTAAGAGATGAGTCCGAGAATGGCGATCAAACAGGCAAGTCCTGTGAGATGGAGAAATCCATACAATAGAATGAATAGCGGGATCCAGAAGAACCGGGTCCAATGGAAAACACATCGGATCCCGTCTGACACCTTTTCAATCCAAGCTTCATTAACGGGAACGTCCCTGACAAGATAGAGAGCTCTCGTGGACAAGGCATAGACACTGACAAACGGAGCGGCAGCGATATTGGAGGCGTTTTGGATCAGGAACTTACCAATGCGGGCTTTGTAAACCAGATAACCGTACAGCAGGCCCCAAAGGAAAAGAAATGTGGGAATAATATATTGATAAAAGAGCGGGATAAACGTTTGCACGAAAAAGATTCGTATCGGCGCCAGAAAAGCCCATATCCAAACGAAGAATTCCTTCAGATGATGCAGTGGAATGGCCATGATATAATGCAACCCCTCATAAGCCCATTGACAAACGCCCCAGACCAGATTCACCAAATCTCCCAAATAGAGAAAATTGACAAAGCTCAACACCTCTTTGAACCAGATCGCCCACGCATTTAAGAAGCTGAGGTCCAGGTGAAGAACCAGGCCGGCGAAGATGGCAATGAAGAAACTGGCGAAGGCGATGGCCAGTCCAAGATGGGACAAAACGGGCCGAAGCAGTCCCCACAGGATCACCACCCGGCTGTGGGAACGAGGTTTAAGGCCCCCGATCTCTTTTTGATTGGTCCTCCCGATAAAACCGTTAAATATCCAATTGAGAATAAGATAAAGGGCGACCATGAAGTTTTCCCGCGCCTTGACGAAAGGATAGAGTGTCGGCGGGGGGCGATACGAGTAAAGGACGCCGGGTTTTTGGGGAGACGAATACACGCGCCCCCACAGCGTGTGAGGAAACACGGAGATTAAATAGAGAAGACCTAAGATGGGTTCGCGGTCTTTGAACGAATCCTCAGCACGGGAGGCTTTTTTATTTCCCCCCCAAAAACTTTGAATGAAAGTTACAGCTTCGGCCCAGCGTTTTTTAATGAGGGTTCGGTAGGTCGCCCAGATAAAAGGAAATATTCGGGGTTCAGCCAGATGCAGGTTTTGTTTTTCTCCCCGGATAACCTCGTGCCGGAAAGCGAGTGAGAGAAGCTTCAGCGCCGCCAGGAGGTTTAGATCGTCAGGCATTCGTGAGCTGAGCAGAAGCGTGTTGTTTTCGAGATCGAACTCATACCGCCCATCAGGAAGGGGGGCGATTTGCCGCCAATGGATCAAACGCATTTGCCAAGGCAGCCAGCTTTTGTCGATAAAGGGTTCCAGTTTAACGGTGACGCGCACGCGGAGGAATTCAATGAGGGGCTTAAGCCCCGGCTGGTTAAGCTGCTCAAGTTGATTTATAAGAACCCCTTTGCCGAATTCATTTTCTGAAGGGTCTCGGAAGGGGGGCCTTTGGGTCATCTCGCGCGAGTCCACCCGTTGCGAAGGATGGGTTTTGGCGGCAAATCCCAGGAGGGTCCCCCATTTGTTGTTCAATGCAAATAATAGGCGATCGCACAAGTCAAGCCCGAACCATCGGCACAAAGCTCGAAGAACACTCGTGGGGATGCTGACGACACAGCGGAGGGTGAACAAGGGCGCCCGGCGTAGAGAGTCGGCGAGGATCTGTAAAAAAATTGACATGGGGCCTTTGCTTTGAACCTGGAGCCTCATTTGCTGAGGATTCATGGACCATCTTGAGGGGCGCCGCCGAGGCAGCTCGAGAGCTCTTAGGAGAAAGCGAATCTCGGGTTGGGATAAATCCCAGCCGAGGTCGCGAGCGGTTTTCATGAGGGAATCCCAGGTTTCTCTCCGTGTGGAACGCGCCGCGCGGCTGGCCACTTCCGTTTTGAGGGCGGTGACCAGAGCGACCAAATCCTCTTGGCCGGGGATTTTCCTCAGCACCTTTTCCAAGAGGATCAGCCGGAACCATGGGTTCTTCCTCTCTTCTTTGAAGCTGAGGGAGATCAACTCATCGTACGCCCTCTGGATTTCAGCCCAATTGGTTTGGGGAAGAGTTTTATTCAAGCCGTAGGGAAGCGGGCTCAAAGGAATAATCCCCTTTTCTCCCTGGATGGATCCTTTCAAATTTGCCAGGAGACCTTTATAAACGGGATCAACCAGATACCGAATGAGGAGGAAACAGAGAACCGCCCCGGTCGGTCCCCACGCCAAAAGCCCCATAACAAGCCAGAATCCATAGGAGAAGATGAACCTCGTCGTGTCAAAGCTGAGGACCCCGTAAATCACTTTTTTGATTAGTGGAGTTCGGTCAAAAATGATTTCCCTCCCAGGGTGGGGAGGGGAAAGGGGAGGGGTTAGGACGGAAGCCCCCCTCCTGTCTCGCCACGGCGAGTCGCCTGTGGCGACCTCCCCCCTTGAGCGGGGAGGAACTGTGGAGTTACTGGAAGGCAAGTGGGCGGAGAACCGCGCATGGAAACTACGGCTATAGTCTTCGAGAAGATTTTGGATGGGCTCCTTGAAAATGTCTCGCCAACTTTTCAGGCGAGCGATCCCCAGCTCTTGTTGAAAGAGATCGAGGAAATCCGCCGTCGCTTTTTTAATCGAGATCTCTCCTGACAAGAGGGTGACAATCAAACGGTCAATTTTCCCTTTCGTGGTTGGAGCGATGGATTTGCGCTCTCTTCTCTTTTGCTCACCCTTCACGAGCAGACCGGCTAAAATGAGGAACAGCCTTAAATCGGCTGCGGATCGGATTCGGAAGTCACGAATGTCACTTTTAAGATCCGCGGTTGGTCGATTCGCCAGACCTTGATTCTTCAATAAGTGCGTCTTTTGAAATCCGCGAGACACCAAGGATTTTAAGATTTCTTTCTCAGCGCGAAGATTCCAAGCGTTGAGAGAACTATCCGCCAGGGAAGGAATCCAGGAAAAGAAGTTCACGAACATGTCACGCTCCAGGTCGGGTCGGCCTGGTTGACGTGTCTTAGTAAGAATCCATTTAAGGAGAAATAGAAGAAGGGTGTATCCCACCACAAAGAGGAGGAGACGGCCCTCTCCCACGTTGATGAATTTTTGATTTGGAAGAATATGAATGTTTATAAGGATGCCCGCCGCCAGTAAACCGATGATGAGTGCGAGACCGACGATTGTTGTTAATCGGCTCTCAAACCGGCGTTGTTGCGCTCTCTTCTGGCGACCCGTCAATTCAGTGGCGGCGGTTTCGCTGATGCCCAGCGATTTCGTGATGTCCTTGATAGAAAGGCTGGCGGATAAGGCATTGAAGCTTAAGAGAACGCCCCAAGGGACATACCAGGGTATACCGGCGTTATAAGTCAAGGCGATGGCTGTAAAGAGTATCAGCAGCTCCAATCCGTAAGCTGCCAATTCCGATTTGAACCCCTTTATCTTATGAATCAATTCATGATGGAAGGAGAAAACGAGCCCTGCCAAAGTGAAAAGATAGCCCACGGCAGCCAACCCAACTCCCCATATTCGCTCTCTTCCGCCGCTTCTTATTAACCGCGCCAGGGTGAGATTAAAGATCTTAAAATTGAAGTGGATTTGGTTTGATTTGGTGTCGACATAGAGTAATCCCGGTTCTTTCGATAGCACGGGGAAAATCTTCCCGTGCAGAATCAATTCCGCGATGTGCCATGAAAAGGCGCGGATACAAAGGGAAAAGGTGATGACCGCGAAAGCCAGAAGGAGAGAGAGGGAAGTGTGAATCCCCTGCGCGGCAATGAAAACGCTGAGAAATGCAACTACAAAGGTTTGGCTGGCTTTGCTCGAAGGGGCTGGCCGAGCGGACACCGTTGGCGGGGACTCCTCCGGCTCCAGCAGGTTGTCGGTCTGCACCTGGCGGATTTTTCCATCGGCCGACTTTTGGAATTGGACGTAGAAGATGGCCGAGGGATGTCGCGTGAATCCTTTTTTCGGCACCCGGATGACGACGTGGACGTTGAGGAAAACATCATAGGGCATGGCGGTGTCGGCGGACCGGGGATCCGGCGGCAGGTAGCGGGACGACGGGGATTTGGGCCGTTGAATGGCGGGGCTCCATTCGTCGACAAGAATATGGATAATTTTTCCCTCCCAGACCGGTAGCACTGGAAGGGTGAGGTGTTGACCGATCGTGAGAAGGATCTCGGTTTTTTGGACGAAGGTGACGAAGGGCTCCGGTTCCACCGGTTTTTGGCTCCATAACCCTTCTATGAATTTGTCCCAGGCCCTTCCCGCCTTGGCTTTCGACGCCGCCATCACCGCGTGGGTGAACTTGGGCATGACGGTCTTGTTGAATCTCATTTCCACCCCTTGACAACTCAGGGCCGTTCCAGCGGGATTTTCAAAAGCGAGGATGGTGGCGATGTCGTCGTATTCGAGCTCAAACCCCCGGTAAAAGGGGTCCAATCCGAACCTCAGTTGCACGATCCGTCTTTCCACGGGATCCAAAATGTCGGCCATTTGATCCAATACGCGCGCCTGAACTTCGGGTTCCTGTGAAAAGAACATTTCAAGAGAGGCCTTGGACTGCGGATCGGCGAAGGCTTTCCCAAAAAGGAGATCCGAGTCCTTCGCATTCTCCATGGGCGCATCCAGAGACTTCACACGTCTTTCCATGGTGCGTTTCTGGCCCCGGTGTTGTTTCCAGAGCGTTTTGATTTGCGTGTCGAGGTATCTCGCAAACAGGGACGTCAATTTTGCGGATCGGTAATCCTTTGCAATCTTTTCCGCTGTTTTGATGATCTCCGCTGCCCGGGCGACGTCCCCTTTTCGGTAATTCCCTATGATTTCAAGAAGGGCTCGATTATATCCCTGTTCCTGTCGGCGAATGGTCGACCCTTTCGCGAGACCGGCAAGCTCAAATTGAAGGCGTTTTTGTTGGAAGGGGTCACTCGCCGCGGCGAGTGACCCCATTCCGAGGATTTCGAGTTGGGCTTTCGTTTCCTCCGACTTGGCGGCCAGGATTTCAATTTCGCTCTCAAGCGTTTTTTGTCTTTCTTCCAACGTGGCGGCGATACGTTCTCCTTCTGTCTTGTCTTTCAGGGATTCAAAAGGTATCCGCATCGACTCCGGCGGATCAAAGTTGTAACCCAACTTGAGAAGGGCATCACGGGCGGCATCCATCAAGTTCTCCATGGGGATCCCGTACGGGCGCCGGTCGCTTTGGAGATATTCAGCGTAGCGTTTGGCGATATGATGCATCACCTTTTCTTCGGGCCACAGGCCGGGTTGCGATTCGCTTCCCAGAAATTCAAGGACGATCCCATCCCGCTGGGCAAGACGCCGGAAATGCTCATCCTGGAGCCGCCGGGCTTTTAAAATGTCGAACCGTTCTGCCGTATCGAGGGCAGGCATCTTACGGCCGATCAATCGACGGGATTCCTTTTTTGCCAGCAACCGGATGGGGGCGTAGACCCGCTTCAACATGTTGTTATAAAGGGTGGAAAGGAGCGGCTGCCCGATCTCAGCCTGCGTGGCTTGAGCCAGACTCTTCATCAAAGCATCCGTCGTGTGGGGTTCGCATCGGATCATCGTTTCGAAGAGAAAGTCCGCCGTGTCTTCTGTCGACATGAGTCCGGGCAGGTAAGTGGCAAGTCTAAAAATAGGGATGAGGATGTTGGAAAGAGTGGCCTCGTCTCGATCGTAGGATCGAAGACCTTCGATAAAAACCCGGACGATCGCCGGTGAACTTAGGTTCGTTGTCGGACTTTCCATGGCGGTGTGAAGCGCTCGTTCATACGTGAGAGAGATCTTCTCGGCCGCCGGCTGGGTCGACGCGAGGCGAAGGGCCAACGTCAGTATCGTGGCTGCCGTGCTGCGAGGTTTTCCAAGATCTTTAATTCGTTCGGCGACATTTCTGTCGCCTGAAGAGTCGTCCCTGATCGCTTGAGCTTCCGTTTCAAAGGGGCGGATGAGGAAAAATAGCTGCCCCAGTCGGCTTGAATCATCCAAAACTGTTTTTAGGTGTTCGACCACCCCCGGATAGCCTTCCATCCACAGTTGAACCGTTTTTCTCGATGCAAGCAACTTTTCGGCTTCCGGTGACAAATCGCGAGCCGTGTTTGACATTTCGTCAAAAGAAACCCCCGTCAGGTAATCCGCCAGGAGCCTTTGGAGGGTGGCGAGGGGAAGGAGGCCGTCGCCCCAGCGTGGAATGTTCCTTGAATTAAACAGGAAAAGGCGGGAGATGACCTGGATGTCAAAGGATTCGAATATTTGCCGGCGCCGCGCCCATCGGAAAAAAGCCGGCGTGAGGGCCTTCTCGTCCCATCCGGCTTTTTGAAGCATCGCCTGCCACCGGCTCGCCAGAGGGGCGTTGTCGCGGATGGTTTTTCTGATCTTTGAATAGGCCCCGTGCGTCTTATTATTTTTATAGCGGAAGAGCACCTCTTTGATTTTTTCGGCGCCGTATTCTCCGTTGGTGGTTTGGCTGACCTGACTGTAATCCGGCTGGAGGGAGGACGCCAAAGCCAGGGCGACCGCTTTTTCATCGGGGGTGAGAATGTCTGTTTGGTGAGTGGCGTCCCCGAGAAGTTGCCGGGCCTCATCCCGTTGGGCGGGATCGGCGAGAAGAGATTCCATGAGATAGGAAAACATGAATCGATCAAGGAGACCGGTCAGGACTTGAGATCTTTTACGGGTTTCTTTGTAGGCCTCTTCAAGCCCGAGTTTACGATTGGCCGTTTGCGAAAGATATTCGAGGACATTCATGGGACGCCCTTCCGGGGACACCGCGGGGAGGCCCCAGAGAACGTCGCGGATCGGTTTTAAGGAGTCGTCGGCCCACGGTTGTTGGGTTTGTGAACTGAAGGGGACGGCGTCTTTCCGGACCGCTTGGATGAGGATGATGGCCAAGCGGACGGGGATGATCCTGAGGAACAAAAGAGCCAGCGTCGTCGAAATCCATTTTTTCTTTTCGGCCGGAGATGTCGGCATATGGGCCCGATACCAATCTTCCAAGGTCGGTTTCTCTTTCCCCCCCTCGTTTCCTTGGAGGTATATGGCTGTTAAAAATGGTGTTGAGGCCAGGGCCATCGTCGGGTCGATGATGAGGGCAAAAATCAGAAAGACCGCGGCGATGAAAAAGGCGAAGAGACCTTGGGCTTTGCGCATGTGGATCCAGGCCCGAGAGAATTTCCTGTTCCACTGCCGGGCAAATTCGATAAATGCCTTGGGGTCGGGATCCCCTTTCCACCGGATTATTTGGCGGGTGTCATAAAGCAGGTGGATTGCGAGCGCGAAATAGAGTGGGATTTGGAAAGGAATGATCTGGGCCAGGTTGATAACGGGAACGAGAAGGTAGACCGAGAACACAAGGGCGTGGGTCAAGGCGTTCGGGAGCGGCGAGCCGCGGATGCGGTTGTCAGGGTGGTTTTCTTCGAGTTTGAGATGGAACCAGGTTAATATGGTCAACCAAGAACCGGCCAACGCGTAGCTGACAATTCCAGTAGACCCCAAGTCGAACGGAATTCCTTGCGAGAAAATAAAAGTCGCAAGGGTTCCGAAATGGAGAAGCCCAATGGCCAATCCGCCTTCGGCGAGAGCCGAGGCCAGTCCAATCATCAGTGTCCAGAATGGATGAGCGTTGACCCAGGCACGGCGGTATTTGGTGAGCCAGAGAAAACCGAGCGAGTTTGGAAAACGGAATTCATCGGCCACCGCCGAAGCTTCGATAACGCTCAAACCGCCCGCCCCCTGGATTTTTTGAACGGTGTATTCGGGCTTAGATGTTGAGGCCCGGAGTGTTTCCACTATTGTATTGAGTGACTCTAATTTCCCTTCCAGTTCACCGCGCTCGTTGAGGAGTTTGCGCTGGCCATCAGAAATCTTCATGGTATAGCCTTCGGACGTCCAAATCCTTCGATCGATGGGATCCGTTTGGAATTTATTCTCGCTAAGCGCTGTTTGAATCCGTGTTCGTTCCTCCTCAAAAGTACTTGCCATGATTTCACTTGGCGAATTTAGTGGTTGCCGAATCAGTTTTTGGTGCAGTTGATAAGCTTCATCAAAATTCAAAGACAAGGCATATCGTTTCACGCCTCTCATGAATTGCGCCCATTTGTTACCAATCGACCAAAGTTCAGCCAGAGAGGGGTTTGCCCCCGGTTTACTCCCCAGGCTGTTGACCAGAGAGTAGTTCATACCCAACCATCCTTGTTCAGCCTTATAAGATTTTAGAAGCTCATCGGGAGTTTGTAACGTTGGATCCACGCCGAGGTAACGGATGGGTTTTAATGCGAGCTCAATGAGCGTGCCTGGATTGCGGTTACCCCACCGTTTGAAGTCTTTTACAAATTCCCGAGATTCGACCGTTTTGTAGAGGACATAAGCAATGATTCGTCGTTGGGTCAGGAGGTAGGAATCTCCAAAGGTTACATCTAGCCCCTGTCCCCATATTAACTCGAAGTGTATTTTGGCGTAATAGATCAGTTCATTTTTCAAGGCTTCGATGACTATTTGAAGTTCCGATTCCATTTGTTTCACTTGAGCTATTTTTTTGGCCGGTGAAGCCGTGGCGACGGAAGGCAGCGCCGCCGAGGCCGTCAGATAGGCAAGAAGTTTAAGGAGTTCGCGGCGGGTGGGGCCGTGCCTTCTTCGCTCGATGTGCTGGGCGCCGAAGGCGATGACTCGTTGAACGAGGTGTTCGACCGGTGAGGGATGAGCCGCGACCAAATCCGGGACTTGTTGTTCATTCAGCCGATATAGCTGAACAAGCACACGGAATAATTCCGATCTATTTTCAGAGGAAGCAGTGGACTGGGATTCAAGCCGGCGGACGAATTTTTGGCCGATTTCGAACGGAAGAACCAGGCGGCCGCGCCTTCTTTCCTGGAGGACTTCCGAGGCGACAATTTCCGCCTGCCTTCGGATGAAAGCGATCATTTCCAGCTCATTCCTTTGTTCAGCAAGGGAGAAAGGGGGGTGGGTGATGTCGCCTTGTCCCGTGTGGATCGGCGTTGGTATGGAAGGTTTCTCTTGAGTTTTCCTTTGACGCCCTCTACTTATGGTTTTTGCAGGTAACGCGGATTCCCTTCGCCCCCAGATGCGATTCCATAACCAGGTGACGAAGAAAAATACCATGAAAACCGGCGCTCCGGTGCCGGGTGAAGCGAAGGTGTCCTCTTTTACGTCTACATAGAGGAAAGATCCCCATTTGGATAAGAGAGTCATGAGGTCGTTTTGCGGTAATGTGATCTTTTGGGTGCGGATCCAGGAAAGGCGGACTCCCTTTTGGCCTTTCACTTTGGCTTCTCCCTTGAGAACATCCCTTTGTGATCGATTTATCGTTATTGTTCCGGGTTTCTTTGCCGGATCTATTTCGGGTGACGGTTTTTCTGTCACTGAAGCCGGATGGGCAAATTTCCACTCTCTGACATGGCCTCGGGGGCGTAGTCCATGGATTCTCGCGAGTACCAATACGACATATTCAGTAACCCCAAACCGTTTGCCCATTTCTTTCAAAGAAGCCTCCAAAACAGGGAGCCGCTTAATTTTTTCACACATTTTTTTAAATTGTTTAAGATATTCGCTGAGTTCTCTCTCGGCTTTTGTAAGTGGTCTTTTGGGCAGGGACCTGTGGGAGCGGCGTTTGTTAATAGCGTCAAGGTCTAATTCTTCTCCGTGCGATTCACTATCGGAGATGTCCGTCTCTCCGTTTGTTTCGTCGGAGGACTGCCCCCCGTGGTCAGGTTCACCGTCAATTGAAAGGAAGGCGTCCGGGAGGCTGGGCCAAATGGCGTGTAGAAGAAAAATAAAAACATTTAGTCCGGTGTGAATGAGAACGTTCATGCCGTAGGAATTAAGAATGAGATAAGTGAGGGTGAGAACGGAGGTGCCCAGGGCCTGGATGAAGAGACGAAGGAAGATCTCCCTGCTTACGTGCGATGGGAGGAGGTGTTGGCTTGGCGAGAGAGCTAAGTCTGGCGGCCCGCGGGCCGCGCGCTCGCGTGCCACTTGAAGAGATTTCGCGATGGTGCCGGGTAGGTGCAACGCGAAGAACAGCAAGGCGACAACCCAAGAGTTTGATTCCCAGACACCCATCATCAGCGATCGGAACACGGCTTCTTCCCAGAGAGGTGAGATGACAAAGGCCGTCCCGTAAATCACCAGGCCGGCGGCCCAGCCAGTCAATTTGAAATGCTTCACTACCCATTCCGCCGCCTGCTGAAAAATGGACAAAGTTGGTTGATGAATTGGACTGTCGATTTTGTTTCCTTCGTCGTTGAATCGGAACTCGCGTGCTACGGCATCGGCTTCAGCCGGGGTGAGCCCGCCTTGACGGAAAACGTCGATCATTTGAGCGCGGGGGCCGTGCTGATAGCGCCAGGCATCGAATGTCGTGTTGACGGCAAAGGCGGAAGCTCTTCTCATGTCTAAGCCCGCCCGCCAAAACGCCACGGCCAGGACTTCCTGAAAATAAGCGAATCGAGGATCCAGGAGAACCCGGTTTCCGGATGTGAAATCATCGTCATAAACGAAGGAGAAAGCCTGCGGCTTAACGTGGAGCTTCCGACTCGCCGCGTCTTCGAATGAGGCGCGCCCCTCTTGAATTTCCCAGTCCAAAGCGTATTGAAGCAGAAAGGAGATGGGGTCCGAGAGTTGTCTTTCTTGAAGGACTCGCGCCACCAGGTGGTGATCGAACAAATCTTTTTGGATGCCGGCAACAAGCTCTTTTTCCATCGCCGCCGGACGGGACGCGTGATGAAAGCTGGTGCGGACATGCCGCAGGTGCCTTTTTAAAGGTTCTTCACAGGCGTTCATGACATTGTCGTATTCCCGGGTCGTCCAGCCTTGAGATTGGAGATAGCGAAACATTTCCGCATAACCGACGCTTTCCGCGAGGAAGTGGATGGCGATAATGGAGCGCACAAGATCGGGGGTGGTGCCAGAAAACTGGGGAGCCTCTTTCAGTTCCCGGATGGATCGCATGATGAGGCGAATGGGTTGGGGGTCTCGGACGTGAACATTTTCCTTGACCAGAAGGCCTCGGAGATAGTCCCGGGTGCGTCGAGCGAGCGGGGATTGGGAGGCCTTGTATTTGTTCATCAGCGTGATGAAGGAATGAATGAGTTCCATATTGAAGACCAAATACGGCTGACCGTTCTCATCGACCCCGGTGCCGGCCGTTCCCCCGACGTCGGAAACGGCGGAGGCCGGATGGGTGGCCAAATTTGCTTTAAATTTTCCAACCATAGCTTCAACGGAGGCGGCGTATTCATAACCTCCGCTCTTTATTTCACCCACCAGTTCTTCCATGACAGCGGCGACTTCGAGCCAGTGCGGAGGGAAAGGTTCGGAAGGCGAGGCTTCGTGCTTCTGAGCCATAAGAATGAGGCCATTCTCAAGAATCCCCGAAGGGGTCGCTCCCCCTCCCTTCACCAAAGCATGAGCAAGGCGGGAAGGCATGGTTATCCATGGCCAGAATTTGGTGTTAAAAAGAATGAGGAGTGAAACCAGGAGGAGAATCCAGGGGAAGGGCCCGATGTTTATGTTTTTATTCAAGAGATCGCCGATGATGGCGCCCGATGAAAGGGCCGCCGTGATGAGGGATCCTTTCACCAGAACCACATCCTTAAATGTGAAATCGGGGTTGTAGAGAACGTCCACGTGGGCTTCGCGGCCCAGGAACCGGAGGGCGTATTTTCCGGCCCACTTGAACCTGTCCCGCGCCCACGTCCACGCCGGGCTCACGCGCGGGAAGCCGATTCCCAAACGAAAGTCCTCGGCGCCGAATAAAATTTTGGCCCGGCCCTCAGCTTCATTAGAAAGGGGTTCATTGGCTAGGAACAGCTTTTCGCCTTCGAACAATTTATCGAGCGGCGTTTTTTCCTGGGTGAAAACGCTGAGGGTGGCGGAGCCCGCCTTCGCTGAAGCTCCGCCCGCCACGGCGGGCGAGGCGGGCGAGCCGCTTTCGGACTCAATTTTGGTGATCTTGGGAGCGAAGGTGATGGTAGTAAGCCCCGCGTCTTGAAGGAGGCGGTTCATCCCCTGAGAGTGAAAGCCTCCCGTGACAAGGACGGCCACGTTTGCGTTTTTTTCTGATATGGCTTTGAGAAGGTTCTCGGTCATAGCGCGGTCCCGCGCTTCGGCTTCTTTGTAGAAGGATTCGAAAGTCGTCATCCCTGCGAAAGCAGGGATCCAGGTATTAAACCTGTTTCTGGATTCCGGCGTTCGCCGGAATGACGATTTGTATTCTGCCCATTCCTCCGGCGTCAGGGCGAAATCGATGAGTTTGGTGGTGAGGTAAAGATGCCGGGACTCTTGGATGAGAGATTTTTCTTCCTCTGTTCGGGCCAATCGGGCGTAGGCCGCCTCTTCCATCTTCTTGAGGTCAGCCAACAGTTTGTCCCCATCAATACTGTCGGCCAGAAGGACGTATTGAAGATAGGAGGACATCGCTTTGTATTTCGACATGCCGATGCCGGATTTCTCGCACAGCTCTTTTAGGGCTTGGTAAAAGTCGGCGTGGTTCATCTGCCCCAGGCGAAAAGAAGCGGTTAATTCCGTTAAGGATTGAATTTGGGCTTCGGACAATTTTGAGACCAGTTCCTTAATGAGGAAGCTCCGCTCGGCCTCGACCCGGGTGAAGTCAAGGGACGACTCGAGGGACAACGCCTCCATAAACAATTGCGCATTAATCCATGTCAAGCTTTCGCCGGAATGACGTGTGGCCAAGATTTTTACGTACTCACCTAGACTCAGTGAACCCTTGCGATAGGCCTGGATTTTCGAATCAAAATCAGCCAGTGATTTGTTGAAGGCGTTCGCCTTCTTTTTGTCCAAGGCCTTATCTATTTCTTCCAATTGTCCTTTAAGTCCCTTTCGCATTCGCCATGATTCTTGGACGGCTTTGACGTTGGCGGTGTAATGGGGCCGATCGTCCACGCCAACGAACGGCGTAAAGGAGTTCTCATGGGTGAAGGCGGTGTGGATGGGGCCTGAGATTTCGTTTTCTTTCAAGAGATAGTCGGCGACTTTCCGGATCGTCTCTTTGTCCGGGAATGCGCGGAAGGCGGAGAGGTCGATGGGATTAAAGGCGCCTTCCAACGCCACGAGATCGATGCGTCCCCGATCTATGAGCTCCCGAAGCGTGTTGCCGATGTTCGTTTGCGCTTCTTCGTTCATGTGGACGTCTTGAATGTGGAGGAGAATGCGGCTTGGGCCCGTTGAAGCGTTGGAGGAAGGCCGTGTCACTTTGCGGATGTTTCCATAGGTTTGAGGTAGGATGGCCAAAAGATCTTTCAGGTTTCTTGGGGCGTCATTCGAAATCCATTTTTCAGTCCTTCTCTGAGTTATCGCCGACATTGCTTTCCCCGTCATGTCGGGGGTCAATCGGTTGAGGAGGGAAGCGGGCGAAGGGGTGTTTAAGACCGCCGGCATTTGGGCCAGTTGGAGGGAGCGGCCATTTTGATCGGATGAGTGCTCGAGCGCCTTTCGCCGCTCGGTCCAGATGGAGACCTGGGGTTTATGGGCCCACGCGCAATTGGTGCAGAAAAATGTGATGAGAAGAAAAAGGGAGAGTCCCTTTTTGATTGTTTTAGGGGCGTCCATTCCGGCTCCAATAATGTTGTGGAAACATTGGAGCCAGTATAAATATACGGGATTAAAATCCTATTAAGATTTGGTAACGGAGATGTAAATTTTTAGGAAGGGAGTTAGGATGAAAATAGTTGACGACCAACAGTTTGTTTAAAGGCGTGTGATTCGCTGTGTTCCTTTTAATGAAATTGTGTTTCCGGCCGCTGCCATGGGGATTTCCATTTTCTCGCAGAGTTCTTTGAGGTCGCCCTCCGGATTGGTCAGGGTCGCGGAGATTGTTCCGGCGACCTCGGTCGGAAGGCCGTCGGTGTAGAGAAGATACGCTGTTCCCTTGTACTGGCCGGAGACGGTGAGAGGGGCCATCAGGCTTTGTACGGCGGGGTCGATCGCCTGAAGCGTGAAAGTCAGGGGTGTTTCCCATTCGATCACGGAGCAGAAGCCGGCCGGCGTCCGTTCGAATCGGGCGAGTCGGAATGTGACGTTCGGATTGGAGGCGATTTTGAATATCCAGAGAGGAAGGGAGAAAGAAAGCGGTTGCGTCCACTGGGCGCCGGGTCGCACCCGGTCCTTGGGGAATCGGAAATAAAGGCCGACGTCGCCGATGGAGACATCCATTTCGGAAAGCGAATTTAAGAATTGTTCGGCCGGGTCAACCCGCGCCGGTTCGGGTTCCGGCGGTTCTTCACCGCCGGGTCCCCAATATCCCTGCTGGTATTTCTGGGCCTTTTCCGCCTGCTCCTGGCGAAGGCGGGCTTGATGCTTTGCCGTGTTGGCCATGTGCTCGTAATCGTCCAAGGAGAGACCTCCCGATACCTGTCCGCCCGAGGAATTCAGTTGCGTGGAACGAGTCCACTCGGCCAATTTGGCGGCCGGTGTCTCAAGGGGCGCGGGCAACCCCGGCAAGCCACTAAAGAGCAGTTGGGAATAGCTCTTCACAAAAGAGGTGTTTCCGCCTGAATCCCTGTCTTTGGCGACAATGGAACTTTGGAATTGGCTGCTCACGATCTTTGCTCCGAGGGCGCCGGCGGCGTCTGCCCCCTCGGGCAGGACCGTTGAAAGCTGTAAGTTGAGGATTCCCTGCGTGCGGATTTCTTCTCCTTTTCGTACGTTGTATTTCAGCTTCCCCCCCAGCAGCCTTGTGCTGAGGTCTGGAATGAGGACAACGCTGAGAGGGACGCCGACAAGAAGAAGGAGAGAGAGTGTGATACCCAAGGGCAGCCCCGAGTGCGACTCCTGGGCCAGTTGGGTCAGTTTGATCTCGGCCTGCTTTTGGGCCGGGTCCTTCCATTTTTCAAAAATGACGCCGCATTGCTGGCATTGCGGAACTTCGACAGGATGAACAAAATGACATGCGGGGCATTCCTTTTTTAAAGGCGAAGGTTTCGGGGGCGGTGACGTATCAGGGGCTGGCTTTTTCTCCATCAACTAGAGAATAGGATTATCAGTTGTTTTCATCAACGGTTTTAACCAGGATCGCCGGTTAAGATTTCAATTCTTTGGGGAGCCGCTCGATTTTCGACGCGAGAATGAAATCGTTTTGCAACGATGGAGCGCCGCCCTCGCACGGCCGGCGTTTGCTTTTGGAGAGTTCCTCTAATCCGACGGTCGTGCTCATTCCGGACCTCACGCGAGAGCCGGGTGCAGGAGGGAGCTCCAATCCTGTTTTTTCGCCCATTTTTCGAAGGTGTGCCATCCCACCACATGATAAGCGCTCCGGAGCTTTCGGATATTAACCGAATAGCCGACGCGGTTGAACCACTCGTACATCTTGGCGAAATCCTCATTGGTGGCCCGCACCTGCTCGAGCGGCGTTTCGACGTAGGTGATCGTCCTTCCCGTGACATCGGAAAGGATCTGGGCCACCCGGGATCCGCTCGGCTCATCCGATGCGATCTCGATGCGCTGGCCTATAAATCTCGCCGGGTGCTCAATGATGTGAGCGGCGAAGCGGCCAATATCGGCCACGGCGATATGTTGGAGTTTTCGATCCGGCGGCAAAGCCATCGCCAGCTTGCCCGCCTGGAGCCCGGGCAGCCACCAGGGGCTCGTGTAGTTTTCCATAAAAAAGACGGGAGCGATGATGGTGAAGGGGATCCCGGAGGCCCGCAGGTATTCTTCAATCCTCGTTTTGCTGTCAAAGTGAGGGATACCGGTCATTTTGTCGGCCCCTGCGACCGACGTAAATAATAGATGTTTTATGCCGGCCCTTTTTAGGGCGTCAATGACAGCTATTCCCTGGTGAACCTCCGCCTCAGTGCCCTTTTCGTAGGGGGTCGTCATGACGAAGGCGGATTCGACGCCCGTCGCCGCTCGTTCCACGGACGAGGGGTCGTCGAAACTGCCGATGGCGATCTCGGCTCCCAACGATCTCAATTCCAGAGTGGCCGGCCCTTCTTTGCGCGAAAAAGACCGAACGGGATAGCCTTTCTTTAAAAAAGCGTGAGCCACCGCCCCGCCCTGTTTTCCCGAAGCGCCTGTGACCAAAACCTTCTTCAATTGTGTTTTCATACGACCCTCCTCCGCTTGTCAATTTTGTTTCTTTAACTTTTTAAACGCAGAGGTGATCCAGGAAGTTCCCATCTCCCAAAGCGGAGTTGAGGTTGGGAAATATTCTTAGGCAGGAGGGAAAATCAAAGAGGAGTAAAGAAAGGTTTATTTTGTTGTTGCTTTGCGGTGGGGCCGGTAGGAAATTTTTGAAGCTGGGATTCGTTGGACATGGCCATCTTTCAATACGAAGATCGGTTGACCAAGCTGTTTGTGCTCTTTGAGAACTTTCCGGACAGCTCTTTTCATGGCATCTAGGGCCTGTTGAGCCAGATGAGATATGGCGGTTCGTGTCATTTTTTTTCCTTTGAAAAAGCCTCTTGTCTTAACTTCTTAAAAGTATCCGGATCAATTTCCTGAAACTGCTCAGAATTGCCCGATGCAATCAGCTTCGGAGTGGAACCCGAATTCTCTACTATTGTAACTGAATCGGCCAACGGTTGGTAGAGGGAAAATAGGTTTATAAGTCCCGCTTTATAACGTCGTCGAACATCCTTTTCTGGCACATTATGGCCGCCGCTCTTCACCCGTTCCTCAATCCGTTTCAAGGCCAACTCAACACTCGAGACCCACAAAAAATAAATATGTATCTCGTACCCTTGCTCTTTGAGTTTTCGAAGCAGGTGGCTGTACGTTTTTCCAGCCAGGGTCGTCTCGAAAGCAAACGTGCGACGTTGCAAGGCAAATTCACGGATTTGAGTTAGCTGCAGCCGTCCTGCTTTCATGTTGGCGGAGACCGGAGAAAGCGGCGAGAGCCCTTGCGCAATCAAATCAGCGTTTACAAAGAGGTCGCACTTAGCTACGGAGGGTAAGAATTCCTTTGCGAACGTCGTTTTCCCAGATCCGTTGGGACCGGCAATGATGTGAAGTTTCGGTGATGACATTAAATCCTCCTATGTTTCTTCATAGGATTGCTTCAAGATAGGGTCTCATGATTTTTTCTACCCGGCAGATTCGGGCGTATTTAAGGAGTGTATCCGCGGTGAACCCTCTTCTCTCCCGGCAGAACTTGAGAGCTTCGATGGCGACATTAAGGCCGACTTTGTTTCGAAACTTAAAGCAGTCGGCCGCGGTTTTTTCCAGCGAATAAACCTTGATGGGAACACCATCCACTTGGTGCGTTTCGATCCCGCTTGAAAAGGCGGGTTTGGGCGGCGGTAAAGTCGTGTTCAGCCTTTCTTATCCATTCCTTAACGATCCGGCTGCTCATACAGGACGCGTCCTTTTTCCATGATGTCCTCGAGAAAGAAATCCCCCTCACGAATCCGCCAAGGAATGTCGTCAGCGGACCGCACCACAATATCCACAGGGAAGGGCCTGGGCACTAAAGCGCTGGAGGCTTTCATGGATGCTTCGTGTCTTTGTTTTCGGGAACGGTCATTGACAACAAGCAGGAAATCAACGTCGCTGTCGGCGTTGTGACGCCCATGAGCATAAGAACCAAAGAGAATGATCTTCTCAGGACGAACCGCCTCGGCCATTTTCAGGGCCGCCTGTCTGATTTGCTGATACTTGATTTTCCGAGATTTTGACATGGTGGCTAATTCTACCTATTGCGACCGCTTGTTTAGAAATAAAATTAGCGGAGGCGAAGGGTCAATTCGCCCCCCTTCCTTCGGTCAGATTTTCAATCGCTCGTACCGGGCTTTAACCAACGTGACCCAATCGTTCTTGAGGTAAGCGCTGAGGTCGGAACCTTGGATCATGGAGATTATCGTTGGCCTTATTTCTTTAAGCTTTTCGAAAATATTTTCCACGCTTTTCTCTTCTAATTCAAGATTTTGAGCCAACTTGTCGAAATCAAGACGGGTCAACTTATTTTTCTTTCCATTGATCGCAAGAGCCGATTCGTCCTCTCGAGGAATGAACAACCTTGAGGAGACAAAGTCGTAGCAAGGGGCGAGCTTTATGTCGTTCCCTTTCTCGACAAGAGCCCAATTTTTTAAATGCATGTCCCCGTTTCCAATAAGAAAGTTAAAAATAATCCTCTCGTAGAAGTTGATGAGTTCGAGGAAGACGTTCGTGGCATGCGCTCGTATCGCTTTTCCCACCTTTTCTAAGGAGCCGTTATATTTTTCGTCCGTCGCAACTTGTAAGAGTTGAGCCATGTCTTCTTTATGGAGTCTCTCCCCCTTTGGCAGACTGTCAAAGCGATTTATGAGATAGGCCGGCGTCCCGTCCGCCATGGGAAGAACAGCGTGGGGTGGCACATCCATTTCCATCTTTTCGGCCATATCCATGCAGAGGTTTTCAACCAGGGTAATTTGTGGATATTCCACGATGTCTGGTTTCAAAATATGTGTTCCCTTCCCCTGGGCAATTTCTATTTGCCTTGTTTTCTTGTTTAAAACGACGGACGCCTTTTTTTGGACCCCCGAAAGGGACATTTTCCCAACGGCACGGCGAACGTGTTCGGGAAGGTCTTCCATTCCGAAGGGGATTTGAGGGACCCAGGGGACATTAAAGAGTTTTCGGATCCTTCTGTGTAATTCTTCCGATGCCGCCGCGGATGTTTTTGATTTCATAATGTCAATCCTCGGGGAGAACCGTGACGGCGCCGACGGTGTCCGACCCCGTATGGAGCAGCAGGTCGAACTTATCATCCGGGTCAAGCTTAAGCGTCTGTAACGTCAACTCCAGAAGCCAGCCTTCAGGCAAAAGCCCTTCAAAGAACGGGAATAGCGTTTTGGAGCGGTATTTTTCCTTCTGTAGAGGCATCGCGAGGCTGATCGGACTGGCTCCCGGTTTCTGGAGATAACCTGAGTCGTATTCGAATTCAAAACCGCTGCCGGGCCCCTCCGGATCTTTAGAAATCCGTCCCGCCAGATCCTTCCCGTAAAAGACGAGGGCGGACTGTTTAGTATTATTTTTTGTCATCGCTGGCCCTTGGCAGATCGACCGGCCCCAGGCATTTTCCGAAGAGGCGCAGGATTTTGTTCACGGCGTCCGTTCGGAAGGAGCGTTTCGTCCCTTGCTCGAGGTCCCTGATCAATCGCAAACCAACTCCAGCTTTTTTCGCCAACCGGATTTGCGTTAATCCGGCGCTCTTTCTTTTTTCGCGAATGGTATCGGCTAACTTCATCCTTTCCTCTTGTTATACCGCTAAAGGTATAAAACTTCGTTTTTAGTATTCGACTATTTGCGCTAATTTATGGGTTATTTCGATTATTTTATACCCTATTAGGTATAAAAACAAGCGGAATTTCAAACAAACCGGGGAGTTAAAATTATACCTAAAAGGGTATAGATTGGATCAATGAGTTTCAGTCATCCGCCATTTCAGAAAAATTATTGGCTGTTGTTTTATCTGGTTTGGATCGAACATAGGTGCTTCCATTGGCCCGAACAGCAACCGCATTGATGACCCGCTCAGCTCGCACCAACTGAATTACTTCCAATTTCCCGACCCAGCCTTCCCCCTCCAGTAGGTATTTTTCAAGGGAGCCTTTTTTCCCGCGTTCCGTATCAATGACCTTTGTTCGATTCTCGTCATAGTAGATTGTGGTTTTCCCTTTTCCTTTTTCCGCCCGTATAAACATAACGTGCACCCCCCTTAATAGGATTTATTCTTTCTCAGAGAATATTTTATCAACAGAAAGCAACACGTCTGTAAAGTGATGCGCTGTGTGAGCCACAAATAAGCTCCCTCGTGCCTTAACGCTCATACCAGCTCTCTTCTTGTATTGTTTATATTGCTCTGGTGAAACAACGAGCTGGACTTGAGTGATGCCACTCGCTCCGGCAAAACCGAGTTCATCTCTTCCAGGTTCGACGCATATGGGCTTTTGCAGGTCTAACACCCAATAAGATTGTGGTCTGTTCCAAGGTGGAGCCAGGTCCGGATTGATTGACGTTTCTCTTTTTAATACACCCTCCAACTCAACGATGGCTGGTTCATAAGGGATGCAAGGTGTTGGGCCATTTGAATTGGCCAAGATCAAATGAGGGATCAACAAAATTATGAAAGTTTGAATAAATAGAGACATAATGGCCCCGTTATTCGTTATAGATTGATTTGAAGGCCCATCGATTCCTTCATGGCCAAAAGCGCTTCGGCGTTTCCCTTTGCGTCATCGACCGGATTGTGCGTGTGTTTTGTTTTTCTGAGGCGCTTAAAGTTCGCGTGGACATCTTTAACAAGTCCCTTGTATAGAGAGCCGAGATTCGTGGAGCTGTACCCGAAAGGATTCTCCCCAACGAAATGGTGGAAGTACCAGTTGATAAATTGCCAATCGTAGCCGTTGTTATCAGAGATAAACCTGGGGGTGTCCTTGGCATTCTCCTTAATCCAGTTCCTGAATTTCCCCATCACCTTGGCGGGATCGTCAAATTTAAGGGTTTCTTCTCGAGAAAACCCGCTGACCGCCAAAGCCTCGGGGATCCATTTGTCTGATAGGGGCTTTAATTGCCCATAGAAGGTCCGTTTTAGTTCCGGTTCCACGATGACAGCCCCAAAGCAGATCATGGAATGATCGCCGGGGATGGGGCCGTCGGATTCCACATCGACCATGATGTATGTCATTTTGTTTTCACCTGTATCCAGGGCCCCGGCGCTTTCCATTGGAGCAAGTTCGATTTATCTTCTTTGGCGGCATTAATAATCGGGATTAGAAAGGATTTTACTTGTTCCATGACGACCTTCAATTCGCCAGGAGCGTCGATAAGACGCGATTTTTTAATAAAGGTTTTCCAATGATTATTTTTCTCTGGTGAATCGATGAAGACGTTTGAAAAAGCGGTTAGGTCCGCCGACAATGTTGTTCCCCTCGAAGAAAAAGTTTTGATGATCGCCTGGCCGAGAATGCCGCCATCAAAATCAAATAGGTCCGCCAGAAGGGCGATATCATAAAAGTCCTTCATCCGGGTATTGAGAAGCCCATGCTTTGCTATGGCGTGGAGTTTTTCCGCCATCACCGTTTCGCGCGGATACCCCTTAAGATGGGGCGCTGGGAATCCAAGAATGCTTGGATAGTCGATTTCGATTGGTTTCGGAAAAATGGAATCTCCAAAGCCGATGTCGATTTGCATCGGAGCTCTTGCCTTCGCAAGGAAGCCGGTCAGTTTCAGGCGAATACCCAAATATTCACCTCCTGCCATAATGGAGTCTCCCTTGACGCTTTTTGGGTCAAACATCATCCCGTCCGGATCCACCGGTGTTTCGCAGACATCTTTGGCCACTTGAACCATCTTTTCTACGGAATTTTCCAGTTGACCAAGTAGATCAATATCTCTCGTTGCGCGAGAACGCGGCGCTTTCCAAACCACGAACATAAGCGCCCCTTTTAGGATTACTTTATCGCGATGCTTTGATATTCCCAGTCGGTAAAGGAAGCGTTCTATCGCGTAGTAATGAAAGAGGTCTTCAAAGGGACGGCCTGTTTCTTTCGCATGGTTCTGAAGGCGCTGCCTCACGGAGGCAGGGATATTTGTCGGTGGCTTCTTCATAGAATTGCCTGGAGGTAGGGAGTCATGATTTTTTCAACCCGGCAGATGCGGGCATATTTTAGAAGTGGGTCCGCGGTAAACCCCTTCTTCTCTCGGCAATCCTTGAGGGCTTCAATGGCCACATCAAGGCCCACTTTATTACGGAACTTAAAGCAGTCAGCCACGGTTTTTTCCAGCGAATAAACTTTGATGGGAACACCATCCACTCGGTGCGTTTCGATCCCGCTTGAAAAGGCGGGTTCAGAAAGCCAGACAAACTGGCATGGCGGATATTTGATGCGCGGTTTTCTGGCCCCCGATTTAAGCGCGATGTCAACCGCATGTGGGATTTGCGTGGTTATATTGTGGAATGAGAGGGCGGAGATGAGGCAGAGAACACCTTGAGGGATCTTAAGTGCCACGGTCGTCAGGTCCGGTTGGGAGAGCTGCTCGGCTTCCGACAGACGATAAAGCCCCCGCTCCATGGGCTCCACCACCCCCTTCTCCCTCATTGCGTACAGGGTGCGGGGATGGATTCCCATATAGATAGCCTTGGAGGTTTGTAGCATCCCCCCATTCTTTTTGAATAGCTCCGTTTCTTTTTTGAATTCTTTTTGTTTTTTCATGGTGGTTATATGTGCCTATACTTATATATATCTATAGACATTATTATCCATTTCCCATCTTAAGTCAAGGGGCAAGGTGATCGGGGAATTGCTGAATACCGATAAATTGCCATCTTCTTGTGGTTCGGAGCCAGGTGGGCTTGGTCGCCACGGCGACCTTGCCCGCCGCGGCGGGCGGGGCGTTGGGTCATCTTGATGTCGGCGTGGCAAAGAATGGGTGAAAGGTGTCCCTTGGAGAACCGGTACCGATCCATGGAGGTTATGAATTAGGCGTGGAGCATCTACTTCAAATGCTGACTGATGAATTTTAGAGCTTCTTCTGCGGCCTTAAGGGCATTCTTGGCTTCATTTCGGCTTGGCTCTTCTCCGGGGATATCGGGTGGTGGCAGCATAATCCGTTAATGGTTCGATAATGTCTCGAATAAGCTCCATCGAACCATCAATTTTTGACGCTTGCGTGAGAAGTTCTCCCAAATCATGAGACTTGGGAAACCGGTGTTTTTTAGAGGTCAAAAAGGCCTTCAGAAGTTTTTCAACGGTCTGTTGGCAATGAAAACAGACAACATCGCTGAGCGATTTGCGGCGGTTGCGCAGGAGGGTTTGGGCGGCGGTAAAGTCGTGTCAGCCTTTTTTATCCATTCCTTAACGATCCGGCTGCTCATAAAGGACTCGTCCTTTTTCAATGATGTCTTCGAGAAAAAAATCCCCCTCACGAATCCGCCAAGGAATGTCGTCAGCGGATCGAACGACAATATCCACGGGGAAGGGCCTGGGAACCAACGTGCGGGAGGCTTTCATGGATGTTTCGTGTCTCTGCTTCCGGGATCGGTCCTTAACAACGAGCAAAAAATCCACATCGCTGTCAGCGTTGGGACGCCCATTAGCATAAGAACCAAAGAGGATGATCTTCTCAGGACGAACAGCCTCGGCCATTTTGGCCGCCGCTCGCTTTATTTGAGGGTACGGAATCCTTTTGAACTTCGACATGCGTACAATTCTACTTATTGCGATTGCTTATTGAGAGGAAATTTGAGGCGACCATTCGTGAAGTTAAAGATGGGTCGTTTGGGTCTGGATGGGTCAAGATGAAGTATTTTAAAATAGCAGGCGATATGTATTACCCTTGTTATCTTTGCAGGCTCCATACCCCCCACCTTTAAAAGAGTCGAGAATAAACTCACAATCCACAACTGTACCCTTTTCACTCTTTGAAATTGCTGTTCCATTAGCCTGTCTATTACGAGTGGTTCCAAAAACCGAACTAGAACCAGAATGGTTTGAGTTGGAGTCTACCGATGAGAAAATTTGCCCCCAATGTTCACTACCCCCGTAAACAACTTTATAATACCCATAAGCCACCTCATCTTTAGAAAGAAATACGTGGAAAGGGCCGCCCGTATTACTTTTCACCCAATATTCAACTTTGATTAAATCACCATTATTCACGTTTACTAGTGAGCCCGTGCTGACAGGAATCTTTTCTGTTTGGCGTAATGCAGAAGGTTTCCCATAACATGCGAAAATGAGAAGGCATGGAGTAAAAAATAAGAGGTAGGTTATTTTACCAAGCATACATGTATTACCTAACATATCTTATGGGTAATTCCTTTTTCTCTTGAGGGACTTATCGGTTTGGTCCATAGACTATAGTCCATGGTCTATGGACTATAATTTTTCTTCGCAAAATTATTTCGGAGCGGGGGGAATTGAACCCCCGACCTCACCCACCCCAAGGGTGCGCGCTACCACTACGCTACGCTCCGATTTGGTGCCTGTGCTGACAACTGACTCGCCGCGGCGAGTCAGTTGTCAGCACAGGCACCAAATCGGAGCGTAGCGTAGTGGTAGCGCGCACCCTTGGGGTGGGTGAGGTCGGGGGTTCAATTCCCCCCGCTCCGAAATAATTTTGCGAAGAAAAATTATAGTCCATAGACCATGGACTATAGTCTATGGACCAAACCGATAAGTCCCTCAAGAGAAAAAGGAATTACCCATAAGATATGTTAGGTAATACATGTATGCTTGGTAAAATAACCTACCTCTTATTTTTTACTCCATGCCTTCTCATTTTCGCATGTTATGGGAAACCTTCTGCATTACGCCAAACAGAAAAGATTCCTGTCAGCACGGGCTCACTAGTAAACGTGAATAATGGTGATTTAATCAAAGTTGAATATTGGGTGAAAAGTAATACGGGCGGCCCTTTCCACGTATTTCTTTCTAAAGATGAGGTGGCTTATGGGTATTATAAAGTTGTTTACGGGGGTAGTGAACATTGGGGGCAAATTTTCTCATCGGTAGACTCCAACTCAAACCATTCTGGTTCTAGTTCGGTTTTTGGAACCACTCGTAATAGACAGGCTAATGGAACAGCAATTTCAAAGAGTGAAAAGGGTACAGTTGTGGATTGTGAGTTTATTCTCGACTCTTTTAAAGGTGGGGGGTATGGAGCCTGCAAAGATAACAAGGGTAATACATATCGCCTGCTATTTTAAAATACTTCATCTTGACCCATCCAGACCCAAACGACCCATCTTTAACTTCACGAATGGTCGCCTCAAATTTCCTCTCAATAAGCAATCGCAATAAGTAGAATTGTACGCATGTCGAAGTTCAAAAGGATTCCGTACCCTCAAATAAAGCGAGCGGCGGCCAAAATGGCCGAGGCTGTTCGTCCTGAGAAGATCATCCTCTTTGGTTCTTATGCTAATGGGCGTCCCAACGCTGACAGCGATGTGGATTTTTTGCTCGTTGTTAAGGACCGATCCCGGAAGCAGAGACACGAAACATCCATGAAAGCCTCCCGCACGTTGGTTCCCAGGCCCTTCCCCGTGGATATTGTCGTTCGATCCGCTGACGACATTCCTTGGCGGATTCGTGAGGGGGATTTTTTTCTCGAAGACATCATTGAAAAAGGACGAGTCCTTTATGAGCAGCCGGATCGTTAAGGAATGGATAAAAAAGGCTGACACGACTTTACCGCCGCCCAAACCCTCCTGCGCAACCGCCGCAAATCGCTCAGCGATGTTGTCTGTTTTCATTGCCAACAGACCGTTGAAAAACTTCTGAAGGCCTTTTTGACCTCTAAAAAACACCGGTTTCCCAAGTCTCATGATTTGGGAGAACTTCTCACGCAAGCGTCAAAAATTGATGGTTCGATGGAGCTTATTCGAGACATTATCGAACCATTAACGGATTATGCTGCCACCACCCGATATCCCCGGAGAAGAGCCAAGCCGAAATGAAGCCAAGAATGCCCTTAAGGCCGCAGAAGAAGCTCTAAAATTCATCAGTCAGCATTTGAAGTAGATGCTCCACGCCTAATTCATAACCTCCATGGATCGGTACCGGTTCTCCAAGGGACACCTTTCACCCATTCTTTGCCACGCCGACATCAAGATGACCCAACGCCCCGCCCGCCGCGGCGGGCAAGGTCGCCGTGGCGACCAAGCCCACCTGGCTCCGAACCACAAGAAGATGGCAATTTATCGGTATTCAGCAATTCCCCGATCACCTTGCCCCTTGACTTAAGATGGGAAATGGATAATAATGTCTATAGATATATATAAGTATAGGCACATATAACCACCATGAAAAAACAAAAAGAATTCAAAAAAGAAACGGAGCTATTCAAAAAGAATGGGGGGATGCTACAAACCTCCAAGGCTATCTATATGGGAATCCATCCCCGCACCCTGTACGCAATGAGGGAGAAGGGGGTGGTGGAGCCCATGGAGCGGGGGCTTTATCGTCTGTCGGAAGCCGAGCAGCTCTCCCAACCGGACCTGACGACCGTGGCACTTAAGATCCCTCAAGGTGTTCTCTGCCTCATCTCCGCCCTCTCATTCCACAATATAACCACGCAAATCCCACATGCGGTTGACATCGCGCTTAAATCGGGGGCCAGAAAACCGCGCATCAAATATCCGCCATGCCAGTTTGTCTGGCTTTCTGAACCCGCCTTTTCAAGCGGGATCGAAACGCACCGAGTGGATGGTGTTCCCATCAAAGTTTATTCGCTGGAAAAAACCGTGGCTGACTGCTTTAAGTTCCGTAATAAAGTGGGCCTTGATGTGGCCATTGAAGCCCTCAAGGATTGCCGAGAGAAGAAGGGGTTTACCGCGGACCCACTTCTAAAATATGCCCGCATCTGCCGGGTTGAAAAAATCATGACTCCCTACCTCCAGGCAATTCTATGAAGAAGCCACCGACAAATATCCCTGCCTCCGTGAGGCAGCGCCTTCAGAACCATGCGAAAGAAACAGGCCGTCCCTTTGAAGACCTCTTTCATTACTACGCGATAGAACGCTTCCTTTACCGACTGGGAATATCAAAGCATCGCGATAAAGTAATCCTAAAAGGGGCGCTTATGTTCGTGGTTTGGAAAGCGCCGCGTTCTCGCGCAACGAGAGATATTGATCTACTTGGTCAACTGGAAAATTCCGTAGAAAAGATGGTTCAAGTGGCCAAAGATGTCTGCGAAACACCGGTGGATCCGGACGGGATGATGTTTGACCCAAAAAGCGTCAAGGGAGACTCCATTATGGCAGGAGGTGAATATTTGGGTATTCGCCTGAAACTGACCGGCTTCCTTGCGAAGGCAAGAGCTCCGATGCAAATCGACATCGGCTTTGGAGATTCCATTTTTCCGAAACCAATCGAAATCGACTATCCAAGCATTCTTGGATTCCCAGCGCCCCATCTTAAGGGGTATCCGCGCGAAACGGTGATGGCGGAAAAACTCCACGCCATAGCAAAGCATGGGCTTCTCAATACCCGGATGAAGGACTTTTATGATATCGCCCTTCTGGCGGACCTATTTGATTTTGATGGCGGCATTCTCGGCCAGGCGATCATCAAAACTTTTTCTTCGAGGGGAACAACATTGTCGGCGGACCTAACCGCTTTTTCAAACGTCTTCATCGATTCACCAGAGAAAAATAATCATTGGAAAACCTTTATTAAAAAATCGCGTCTTATCGACGCTCCTGGCGAATTGAAGGTCGTCATGGAACAAGTAAAATCCTTTCTAATCCCGATTATTAATGCCGCCAAAGAAGATAAATCGAACTTGCTCCAATGGAAAGCGCCGGGGCCCTGGATACAGGTGAAAACAAAATGACATACATCATGGTCGATGTGGAATCCGACGGCCCCATCCCCGGCGATCATTCCATGATCTGCTTTGGGGCTGTCATCGTGGAACCGGAACTAAAACGGACCTTCTATGGGCAATTAAAGCCCCTATCAGACAAATGGATCCCCGAGGCTTTGGCGGTCAGCGGGTTTTCTCGAGAAGAAACCCTTAAATTTGACGATCCCGCCAAGGTGATGGGGAAATTCAGGAACTGGATTAAGGAGAATGCCAAGGACACCCCCAGGTTTATCTCTGATAACAACGGCTACGATTGGCAATTTATCAACTGGTACTTCCACCATTTCGTTGGGGAGAATCCTTTCGGGTACAGCTCCACGAATCTCGGCTCTCTATACAAGGGACTTGTTAAAGATGTCCACGCGAACTTTAAGCGCCTCAGAAAAACAAAACACACGCACAATCCGGTCGATGACGCAAAGGGAAACGCCGAAGCGCTTTTGGCCATGAAGGAATCGATGGGCCTTCAAATCAATCTATAACGAATAACGGGGCCATTATGTCTCTATTTATTCAAACTTTCATAATTTTGTTGATCCCTCATTTGATCTTGGCCAATTCAAATGGCCCAACACCTTGCATCCCTTATGAACCAGCCATCGTTGAGTTGGAGGGTGTATTAAAAAGAGAAACGTCAATCAATCCGGACCTGGCTCCACCTTGGAACAGACCACAATCTTATTGGGTGTTAGACCTGCAAAAGCCCATATGCGTCGAACCTGGAAGAGATGAACTCGGTTTTGCCGGAGCGAGTGGCATCACTCAAGTCCAGCTCGTTGTTTCACCAGAGCAATATAAACAATACAAGAAGAGAGCTGGTATGAGCGTTAAGGCACGAGGGAGCTTATTTGTGGCTCACACAGCGCATCACTTTACAGACGTGTTGCTTTCTGTTGATAAAATATTCTCTGAGAAAGAATAAATCCTATTAAGGGGGGTGCACGTTATGTTTATACGGGCGGAAAAAGGAAAAGGGAAAACCACAATCTACTATGACGAGAATCGAACAAAGGTCATTGATACGGAACGCGGGAAAAAAGGCTCCCTTGAAAAATACCTACTGGAGGGGGAAGGCTGGGTCGGGAAATTGGAAGTAATTCAGTTGGTGCGAGCTGAGCGGGTCATCAATGCGGTTGCTGTTCGGGCCAATGGAAGCACCTATGTTCGATCCAAACCAGATAAAACAACAGCCAATAATTTTTCTGAAATGGCGGATGACTGAAACTCATTGATCCAATCTATACCCTTTTAGGTATAATTTTAACTCCCCGGTTTGTTTGAAATTCCGCTTGTTTTTATACCTAATAGGGTATAAAATAATCGAAATAACCCATAAATTAGCGCAAATAGTCGAATACTAAAAACGAAGTTTTATACCTTTAGCGGTATAACAAGAGGAAAGGATGAAGTTAGCCGATACCATTCGCGAAAAAAGAAAGAGCGCCGGATTAACGCAAATCCGGTTGGCGAAAAAAGCTGGAGTTGGTTTGCGATTGATCAGGGACCTCGAGCAAGGGACGAAACGCTCCTTCCGAACGGACGCCGTGAACAAAATCCTGCGCCTCTTCGGAAAATGCCTGGGGCCGGTCGATCTGCCAAGGGCCAGCGATGACAAAAAATAATACTAAACAGTCCGCCCTCGTCTTTTACGGGAAGGATCTGGCGGGACGGATTTCTAAAGATCCGGAGGGGCCCGGCAGCGGTTTTGAATTCGAATACGACTCAGGTTATCTCCAGAAACCGGGAGCCAGTCCGATCAGCCTCGCGATGCCTCTACAGAAGGAAAAATACCGCTCCAAAACGCTATTCCCGTTCTTTGAAGGGCTTTTGCCTGAAGGCTGGCTTCTGGAGTTGACGTTACAGACGCTTAAGCTTGACCCGGATGATAAGTTCGACCTGCTGCTCCATACGGGGTCGGACACCGTCGGCGCCGTCACGGTTCTCCCCGAGGATTGACATTATGAAATCAAAAACATCCGCGGCGGCATCGGAAGAATTACACAGAAGGATCCGAAAACTCTTTAATGTCCCCTGGGTCCCTCAAATCCCCTTCGGAATGGAAGACCTTCCCGAACACGTTCGCCGTGCCGTTGGGAAAATGTCCCTTTCGGGGGTCCAAAAAAAGGCGTCCGTCGTTTTAAACAAGAAAACAAGGCAAATAGAAATTGCCCAGGGGAAGGGAACACATATTTTGAAACCAGACATCGTGGAATATCCACAAATTACCCTGGTTGAAAACCTCTGCATGGATATGGCCGAAAAGATGGAAATGGATGTGCCACCCCACGCTGTTCTTCCCATGGCGGACGGGACGCCGGCCTATCTCATAAATCGCTTTGACAGTCTGCCAAAGGGGGAGAGACTCCATAAAGAAGACATGGCTCAACTCTTACAAGTTGCGACGGACGAAAAATATAACGGCTCCTTAGAAAAGGTGGGAAAAGCGATACGAGCGCATGCCACGAACGTCTTCCTCGAACTCATCAACTTCTACGAGAGGATTATTTTTAACTTTCTTATTGGAAACGGGGACATGCATTTAAAAAATTGGGCTCTTGTCGAGAAAGGGAACGACATAAAGCTCGCCCCTTGCTACGACTTTGTCTCCTCAAGGTTGTTCATTCCTCGAGAGGACGAATCGGCTCTTGCGATCAATGGAAAGAAAAATAAGTTGACCCGTCTTGATTTCGACAAGTTGGCTCAAAATCTTGAATTAGAAGAGAAAAGCGTGGAAAATATTTTCGAAAAGCTTAAAGAAATAAGGCCAACGATAATCTCCATGATCCAAGGTTCCGACCTCAGCGCTTACCTCAAGAACGATTGGGTCACGTTGGTTAAAGCCCGGTACGAGCGATTGAAAATCTGACCGAAGGAAGGGGGGCGAATTGACCCTTCGCCTCCGCTAATTTTATTTCTAAACAAGCGGTCGCAATAGGTAGAATTAGCCACCATGTCAAAATCTCGGAAAATCAAGTATCAGCAAATCAGACAGGCGGCCCTGAAAATGGCCGAGGCGGTTCGTCCTGAGAAGATCATTCTCTTTGGTTCTTATGCTCATGGGCGTCACAACGCCGACAGCGACGTTGATTTCCTGCTTGTTGTCAATGACCGTTCCCGAAAACAAAGACACGAAGCATCCATGAAAGCCTCCAGCGCTTTAGTGCCCAGGCCCTTCCCTGTGGATATTGTGGTGCGGTCCGCTGACGACATTCCTTGGCGGATTCGTGAGGGGGATTTCTTTCTCGAGGACATCATGGAAAAAGGACGCGTCCTGTATGAGCAGCCGGATCGTTAAGGAATGGATAAGAAAGGCTGAACACGACTTTACCGCCGCCCAAACCCGCCTTTTCAAGCGGGATCGAAACGCACCAAGTGGATGGTGTTCCCATCAAGGTTTATTCGCTGGAAAAAACCGCGGCCGACTGCTTTAAGTTTCGAAACAAAGTCGGCCTTAATGTCGCCATCGAAGCTCTCAAGTTCTGCCGGGAGAGAAGAGGGTTCACCGCGGATACACTCCTTAAATACGCCCGAATCTGCCGGGTAGAAAAAATCATGAGACCCTATCTTGAAGCAATCCTATGAAGAAACATAGGAGGATTTAATGTCATCACCGAAACTTCACATCATTGCCGGTCCCAACGGATCTGGGAAAACGACGTTCGCAAAGGAATTCTTACCCTCCGTAGCTAAGTGCGACCTCTTTGTAAACGCTGATTTGATTGCGCAAGGGCTCTCGCCGCTTTCTCCGGTCTCCGCCAACATGAAAGCAGGACGGCTGCAGCTAACTCAAATCCGTGAATTTGCCTTGCAACGTCGCACGTTTGCTTTCGAGACGACCCTGGCTGGAAAAACGTACAGCCACCTGCTTCGAAAACTCAAAGAGCAAGGGTACGAGATACATATTTATTTTTTGTGGGTCTCGAGTGTTGAGTTGGCCTTGAAACGGATTGAGGAACGGGTGAAGAGCGGCGGCCATAATGTGCCAGAAAAGGATGTTCGACGACGTTATAAAGCGGGACTTATAAACCTATTTTCCCTCTACCAACCGTTGGCCGATTCAGTTACAATAGTAGAGAATTCGGGTTCCACTCCGAAGCTGATTGCATCGGGCAATTCTGAGCAGTTTCAGGAAATTGATCCGGATACTTTTAAGAAGTTAAGACAAGAGGCTTTTTCAAAGGAAAAAAAATGACACGAACCGCCATATCTCATCTGGCTCAACAGGCCCTAGATGCCATGAAAAGAGCTGTCCGGAAAGTTCTCAAAGAGCACAAACAGCTTGGTCAACCGATCTTCGTATTGAAAGATGGCCATGTCCAACGAATCCCAGCTTCAAAAATTTCCTACCGGCCCCACCGCAAAGCAACAACAAAATAAACCTTTCTTTACTCCTCTTTGATTTTCCCTCCTGCCTAAGAATATTTCCCAACCTCAACTCCGCTTTGGGAGATGGGAACTTCCTGGATCACCTCTGCGTTTAAAAAGTTAAAGAAACAAAATTGACAAGCGGAGGAGGGTCGTATGAAAACACAATTGAAGAAGGTTTTGGTCACAGGCGCTTCGGGAAAACAGGGCGGGGCGGTGGCTCACGCTTTTTTAAAGAAAGGCTATCCCGTTCGGTCTTTTTCGCGCAAAGAAGGGCCGGCCACTCTGGAATTGAGATCGTTGGGAGCCGAGATCGCCATCGGCAGTTTCGACGACCCCTCGTCCGTGGAACGAGCGGCGACGGGCGTCGAATCCGCCTTCGTCATGACGACCCCCTACGAAAAGGGCACTGAGGCGGAGGTTCACCAGGGAATAGCTGTCATTGACGCCCTAAAAAGGGCCGGCATAAAACATCTATTATTTACGTCGGTCGCAGGGGCCGACAAAATGACCGGTATCCCTCACTTTGACAGCAAAACGAGGATTGAAGAATACCTGCGGGCCTCCGGGATCCCCTTCACCATCATCGCTCCCGTCTTTTTTATGGAAAACTACACGAGCCCCTGGTGGCTGCCCGGGCTCCAGGCGGGCAAGCTGGCGATGGCTTTGCCGCCGGATCGAAAACTCCAACATATCGCCGTGGCCGATATTGGCCGCTTCGCCGCTCACATCATTGAGCACCCGGCGAGATTTATAGGCCAGCGCATCGAGATCGCATCGGATGAGCCGAGCGGATCCCGGGTGGCCCAGATCCTTTCCGATGTCACGGGAAGGACGATCACCTACGTCGAAACGCCGCTCGAGCAGGTGCGGGCCACCAATGAGGATTTCGCCAAGATGTACGAGTGGTTCAACCGCGTCGGCTATTCGGTTAATATCCGAAAGCTCCGGAGCGCTTATCATGTGGTGGGATGGCACACCTTCGAAAAATGGGCGAAAAAACAGGATTGGAGCTCCCTCCTGCACCCGGCTCTCGCGTGAGGTCCGGAATGAGCACGACCGTCGGATTAGAGGAACTCTCCAAAAGCAAACGCCGGCCGTGCGAGGGCGGCGCTCCATCGTTGCAAAACGATTTCATTCTCGCGTCGAAAATCGAGCGGCTCCCCAAAGAATTGAAATCTTAACCGGCGATCCTGGTTAAAACCGTTGATGAAAACAACTGATAATCCTATTCTCTAGTTGATGGAGAAAAAGCCAGCCCCTGATACGTCACCGCCCCCGAAACCTTCGCCTTTAAAAAAGGAATGCCCCGCATGTCATTTTGTTCATCCTGTCGAAGTTCCGCAATGCCAGCAATGCGGCGTCATTTTTGAAAAATGGAAGGACCCGGCCCAAAAGCAGGCCGAGATCAAACTGACCCAACTGGCCCAGGAGTCGCACTCGGGGCTGCCCTTGGGTATCACACTCTCTCTCCTTCTTCTTGTCGGCGTCCCTCTCAGCGTTGTCCTCATTCCAGACCTCAGCACAAGGCTGCTGGGGGGGAAGCTGAAATACAACGTACGAAAAGGAGAAGAAATCCGCACGCAGGGAATCCTCAACTTACAGCTTTCAACGGTCCTGCCCGAGGGGGCAGACGCCGCCGGCGCCCTCGGAGCAAAGATCGTGAGCAGCCAATTCCAAAGTTCCATTGTCGCCAAAGACAGGGATTCAGGCGGAAACACCTCTTTTGTGAAGAGCTATTCCCAACTGCTCTTTAGTGGCTTGCCGGGGTTGCCCGCGCCCCTTGAGACACCGGCCGCCAAATTGGCCGAGTGGACTCGTTCCACGCAACTGAATTCCTCGGGCGGACAGGTATCGGGAGGTCTCTCCTTGGACGATTACGAGCACATGGCCAACACGGCAAAGCATCAAGCCCGCCTTCGCCAGGAGCAGGCGGAAAAGGCCCAGAAATACCAGCAGGGATATTGGGGACCCGGCGGTGAAGAACCGCCGGAACCCGAACCGGCGCGGGTTGACCCGGCCGAACAATTCTTAAATTCGCTTTCCGAAATGGATGTCTCCATCGGCGACGTCGGCCTTTATTTCCGATTCCCCAAGGACCGGGTGCGACCCGGCGCCCAGTGGACGCAACCGCTTTCTTTCTCCCTTCCTCTCTGGATATTCAAAATCGCCTCCAATCCGAACGTCACATTCCGACTCGCCCGATTCGAACGGACGCCGGCCGGCTTCTGCTCCGTGATCGAATGGGAAACACCCCTGACTTTCACGCTTCAGGCGATCGACCCCGCCGTACAAAGCCTGATGGCCCCTCTCACCGTCTCCGGCCAGTACAAGGGAACAGCGTATCTTCTCTACACCGACGGCCTTCCGACCGAGGTCGCCGGAACAATCTCCGCGACCCTGACCAATCCGGAGGGCGACCTCAAAGAACTCTGCGAGAAAATGGAAATCCCCATGGCAGCGGCCGGAAACACAATTTCATTAAAAGGAACACAGCGAATCACACGCCTTTAAACAAACTGTTGGTCGTCAACTATTTTCATCCTAACTCCCTTCCTAAAAATTTACATCTCCGTTACCAAATCTTAATAGGATTTTAATCCCGTATATTTATACTGGCTCCAATGTTTCCACAACATTATTGGAGCCGGAATGGACGCCCCTAAAACAATCAAAAAGGGACTCTCCCTTTTTCTTCTCATCACATTTTTCTGCACCAATTGCGCGTGGGCCCATAAACCCCAGGTCTCCATCTGGACCGAGCGGCGAAAGGCGCTCGAGCACTCATCCGATCAAAATGGCCGCTCCCTCCAACTGGCCCAAATGCCGGCGGTCTTAAACACCCCTTCGCCCGCTTCCCTCCTCAACCGATTGACCCCCGACATGACGGGGAAAGCAATGTCGGCGATAACTCAGAGAAGGACTGAAAAATGGATTTCGAATGACGCCCCAAGAAACCTGAAAGATCTTTTGGCCATCCTACCTCAAACCTATGGAAACATCCGCAAAGTGACACGGCCTTCCTCCAACGCTTCAACGGGCCCAAGCCGCATTCTCCTCCACATTCAAGACGTCCACATGAACGAAGAAGCGCAAACGAACATCGGCAACACGCTTCGGGAGCTCATAGATCGGGGACGCATCGATCTCGTGGCGTTGGAAGGCGCCTTTAATCCCATCGACCTCTCCGCCTTCCGCGCATTCCCGGACAAAGAGACGATCCGGAAAGTCGCCGACTATCTCTTGAAAGAAAACGAAATCTCAGGCCCCATCCACACCGCCTTCACCCATGAGAACTCCTTTACGCCGTTCGTTGGCGTGGACGATCGGCCCCATTACACCGCCAACGTCAAAGCCGTCCAAGAATCATGGCGAATGCGAAAGGGACTTAAAGGACAATTGGAAGAAATAGATAAGGCCTTGGACAAAAAGAAGGCGAACGCCTTCAACAAATCACTGGCTGATTTTGATTCGAAAATCCAGGCCTATCGCAAGGGTTCACTGAGTCTAGGTGAGTACGTAAAAATCTTGGCCACACGTCATTCCGGCGAAAGCTTGACATGGATTAATGCGCAATTGTTTATGGAGGCGTTGTCCCTCGAGTCGTCCCTTGACTTCACCCGGGTCGAGGCCGAGCGGAGCTTCCTCATTAAGGAACTGGTCTCAAAATTGTCCGAAGCCCAAATTCAATCCTTAACGGAATTAACCGCTTCTTTTCGCCTGGGGCAGATGAACCACGCCGACTTTTACCAAGCCCTAAAAGAGCTGTGCGAGAAATCCGGCATCGGCATGTCGAAATACAAAGCGATGTCCTCCTATCTTCAATACGTCCTTCTGGCCGACAGTATTGATGGGGACAAACTGTTGGCTGACCTCAAGAAGATGGAAGAGGCGGCCTACGCCCGATTGGCCCGAACAGAGGAAGAAAAATCTCTCATCCAAGAGTCCCGGCATCTTTACCTCACCACCAAACTCATCGATTTCGCCCTGACGCCGGAGGAATGGGCAGAATACAAATCGTCATTCCGGCGAACGCCGGAATCCAGAAACAGGTTTAATACCTGGATCCCTGCTTTCGCAGGGATGACGACTTTCGAATCCTTCTACAAAGAAGCCGAAGCGCGGGACCGCGCTATGACCGAGAACCTTCTCAAAGCCATATCAGAAAAAAACGCAAACGTGGCCGTCCTTGTCACGGGAGGCTTTCACTCTCAGGGGATGAACCGCCTCCTTCAAGACGCGGGGCTTACTACCATCACCTTCGCTCCCAAGATCACCAAAATTGAGTCCGAAAGCGGCTCGCCCGCCTCGCCCGCCGTGGCGGGCGGAGCTTCAGCGAAGGCGGGCTCCGCCACCCTCAGCGTTTTCACCCAGGAAAAAACGCCGCTCGATAAATTGTTCGAAGGCGAAAAGCTGTTCCTAGCCAATGAACCCCTTTCTAATGAAGCTGAGGGCCGGGCCAAAATTTTATTCGGCGCCGAGGACTTTCGTTTGGGAATCGGCTTCCCGCGCGTGAGCCCGGCGTGGACGTGGGCGCGGGACAGGTTCAAGTGGGCCGGAAAATACGCCCTCCGGTTCCTGGGCCGCGAAGCCCACGTGGACGTTCTCTACAACCCCGATTTCACATTTAAGGATGTGGTTCTGGTGAAAGGATCCCTCATCACGGCGGCCCTTTCATCGGGCGCCATCATCGGCGATCTCTTGAATAAAAACATAAACATCGGGCCCTTCCCCTGGATTCTCCTCCTGGTTTCACTCCTCATTCTTTTTAACACCAAATTCTGGCCATGGATAACCATGCCTTCCCGCCTTGCTCATGCTTTGGTGAAGGGAGGGGGAGCGACCCCTTCGGGGATTCTTGAGAATGGCCTCATTCTTATGGCTCAGAAGCACGAAGCCTCGCCTTCCGAACCTTTCCCTCCGCACTGGCTCGAAGTCGCCGCTGTCATGGAAGAACTGGTGGGTGAAATAAAGAGCGGAGGTTATGAATACGCCGCCTCCGTTGAAGCTATGGTTGGAAAATTTAAAGCAAATTTGGCCACCCATCCGGCCTCCGCCGTTTCCGACGTCGGGGGAACGGCCGGCACCGGGGTCGATGAGAACGGTCAGCCGTATTTGGTCTTCAATATGGAACTCATTCATTCCTTCATCACGCTGATGAACAAATACAAGGCCTCCCAATCCCCGCTCGCTCGACGCACCCGGGACTATCTCCGAGGCCTTCTGGTCAAGGAAAATGTTCACGTCCGAGACCCCCAACCCATTCGCCTCATCATGCGATCCATCCGGGAACTGAAAGAGGCTCCCCAGTTTTCTGGCACCACCCCCGATCTTGTGCGCTCCATTATCGCCATCCACTTCCTCGCGGAAAGCGTCGGTTATGCGGAAATGTTTCGCTATCTCCAATCTCAAGGCTGGACGACCCGGGAATACGACAATGTCATGAACGCCTGTGAAGAACCTTTAAAAAGGCACCTGCGGCATGTCCGCACCAGCTTTCATCACGCGTCCCGTCCGGCGGCGATGGAAAAAGAGCTTGTTGCCGGCATCCAAAAAGATTTGTTCGATCACCACCTGGTGGCGCGAGTCCTTCAAGAAAGACAACTCTCGGACCCCATCTCCTTTCTGCTTCAATACGCTTTGGACTGGGAAATTCAAGAGGGGCGCGCCTCATTCGAAGACGCGGCGAGTCGGAAGCTCCACGTTAAGCCGCAGGCTTTCTCCTTCGTTTATGACGATGATTTCACATCCGGAAACCGGGTTCTCCTGGATCCTCGATTCGCTTATTTTCAGGAAGTCCTGGCCGTGGCGTTTTGGCGGGCGGGCTTAGACATGAGAAGAGCTTCCGCCTTTGCCGTCAACACGACATTCGATGCCTGGCGCTATCAGCACGGCCCCCGCGCTCAAATGATCGACGTTTTCCGTCAAGGCGGGCTCACCCCGGCTGAAGCCGATGCCGTAGCACGCGAGTTCCGATTCAACGACGAAGGAAACAAAATCGACAGTCCAATTCATCAACCAACTTTGTCCATTTTTCAGCAGGCGGCGGAATGGGTAGTGAAGCATTTCAAATTGACTGGCTGGGCCGCCGGCCTGGTGATTTACGGGACGGCCTTTGTCATCTCACCTCTCTGGGAAGAAGCCGTGTTCCGATCGCTGATGATGGGTGTCTGGGAATCAAACTCTTGGGTTGTCGCCTTGCTGTTCTTCGCGTTGCACCTACCCGGCACCATCGCGAAATCTCTTCAAGTGGCACGCGAGCGCGCGGCCCGCGGGCCGCCAGACTTAGCTCTCTCGCCAAGCCAACACCTCCTCCCATCGCACGTAAGCAGGGAGATCTTCCTTCGTCTCTTCATCCAGGCCCTGGGCACCTCCGTTCTCACCCTCACTTATCTCATTCTTAATTCCTACGGCATGAACGTTCTCATTCACACCGGACTAAATGTTTTTATTTTTCTTCTACACGCCATTTGGCCCAGCCTCCCGGACGCCTTCCTTTCAATTGACGGTGAACCTGACCACGGGGGGCAGTCCTCCGACGAAACAAACGGAGAGACGGACATCTCCGATAGTGAATCGCACGGAGAAGAATTAGACCTTGACGCTATTAACAAACGCCGCTCCCACAGGTCCCTGCCCAAAAGACCACTTACAAAAGCCGAGAGAGAACTCAGCGAATATCTTAAACAATTTAAAAAAATGTGTGAAAAAATTAAGCGGCTCCCTGTTTTGGAGGCTTCTTTGAAAGAAATGGGCAAACGGTTTGGGGTTACTGAATATGTCGTATTGGTACTCGCGAGAATCCATGGACTACGCCCCCGAGGCCATGTCAGAGAGTGGAAATTTGCCCATCCGGCTTCAGTGACAGAAAAACCGTCACCCGAAATAGATCCGGCAAAGAAACCCGGAACAATAACGATAAATCGATCACAAAGGGATGTTCTCAAGGGAGAAGCCAAAGTGAAAGGCCAAAAGGGAGTCCGCCTTTCCTGGATCCGCACCCAAAAGATCACATTACCGCAAAACGACCTCATGACTCTCTTATCCAAATGGGGATCTTTCCTCTATGTAGACGTAAAAGAGGACACCTTCGCTTCACCCGGCACCGGAGCGCCGGTTTTCATGGTATTTTTCTTCGTCACCTGGTTATGGAATCGCATCTGGGGGCGAAGGGAATCCGCGTTACCTGCAAAAACCATAAGTAGAGGGCGTCAAAGGAAAACTCAAGAGAAACCTTCCATACCAACGCCGATCCACACGGGACAAGGCGACATCACCCACCCCCCTTTCTCCCTTGCTGAACAAAGGAATGAGCTGGAAATGATCGCTTTCATCCGAAGGCAGGCGGAAATTGTCGCCTCGGAAGTCCTCCAGGAAAGAAGGCGCGGCCGCCTGGTTCTTCCGTTCGAAATCGGCCAAAAATTCGTCCGCCGGCTTGAATCCCAGTCCACTGCTTCCTCTGAAAATAGATCGGAATTATTCCGTGTGCTTGTTCAGCTATATCGGCTGAATGAACAACAAGTCCCGGATTTGGTCGCGGCTCATCCCTCACCGGTCGAACACCTCGTTCAACGAGTCATCGCCTTCGGCGCCCAGCACATCGAGCGAAGAAGGCACGGCCCCACCCGCCGCGAACTCCTTAAACTTCTTGCCTATCTGACGGCCTCGGCGGCGCTGCCTTCCGTCGCCACGGCTTCACCGGCCAAAAAAATAGCTCAAGTGAAACAAATGGAATCGGAACTTCAAATAGTCATCGAAGCCTTGAAAAATGAACTGATCTATTACGCCAAAATACACTTCGAGTTAATATGGGGACAGGGGCTAGATGTAACCTTTGGAGATTCCTACCTCCTGACCCAACGACGAATCATTGCTTATGTCCTCTACAAAACGGTCGAATCTCGGGAATTTGTAAAAGACTTCAAACGGTGGGGTAACCGCAATCCAGGCACGCTCATTGAGCTCGCATTAAAACCCATCCGTTACCTCGGCGTGGATCCAACGTTACAAACTCCCGATGAGCTTCTAAAATCTTATAAGGCTGAACAAGGATGGTTGGGTATGAACTACTCTCTGGTCAACAGCCTGGGGAGTAAACCGGGGGCAAACCCCTCTCTGGCTGAACTTTGGTCGATTGGTAACAAATGGGCGCAATTCATGAGAGGCGTGAAACGATATGCCTTGTCTTTGAATTTTGATGAAGCTTATCAACTGCACCAAAAACTGATTCGGCAACCACTAAATTCGCCAAGTGAAATCATGGCAAGTACTTTTGAGGAGGAACGAACACGGATTCAAACAGCGCTTAGCGAGAATAAATTCCAAACGGATCCCATCGATCGAAGGATTTGGACGTCCGAAGGCTATACCATGAAGATTTCTGATGGCCAGCGCAAACTCCTCAACGAGCGCGGTGAACTGGAAGGGAAATTAGAGTCACTCAATACAATAGTGGAAACACTCCGGGCCTCAACATCTAAGCCCGAATACACCGTTCAAAAAATCCAGGGGGCGGGCGGTTTGAGCGTTATCGAAGCTTCGGCGGTGGCCGATGAATTCCGTTTTCCAAACTCGCTCGGTTTTCTCTGGCTCACCAAATACCGCCGTGCCTGGGTCAACGCTCATCCATTCTGGACACTGATGATTGGACTGGCCTCGGCTCTCGCCGAAGGCGGATTGGCCATTGGGCTTCTCCATTTCGGAACCCTTGCGACTTTTATTTTCTCGCAAGGAATTCCGTTCGACTTGGGGTCTACTGGAATTGTCAGCTACGCGTTGGCCGGTTCTTGGTTGACCATATTAACCTGGTTCCATCTCAAACTCGAAGAAAACCACCCTGACAACCGCATCCGCGGCTCGCCGCTCCCGAACGCCTTGACCCACGCCCTTGTGTTCTCGGTCTACCTTCTCGTTCCCGTTATCAACCTGGCCCAGATCATTCCTTTCCAAATCCCACTCTATTTCGCGCTCGCAATCCACCTGCTTTATGACACCCGCCAAATAATCCGGTGGAAAGGGGATCCCGACCCCAAGGCATTTATCGAATTTGCCCGGCAGTGGAACAGGAAATTCTCTCGGGCCTGGATCCACATGCGCAAAGCCCAAGGTCTCTTCGCCTTTTTCATCGCCGCGGTCTTTCTGATTTTTGCCCTCATCATCGACCCGACGATGGCCCTGGCCTCAACACCATTTTTAACAGCCATATACCTCCAAGGAAACGAGGGGGGGAAAGAGAAACCGACCTTGGAAGATTGGTATCGGGCCCATATGCCGACATCTCCGGCCGAAAAGAAAAAATGGATTTCGACGACGCTGGCTCTTTTGTTCCTCAGGATCATCCCCGTCCGCTTGGCCATCATCCTCATCCAAGCGGTCCGGAAAGACGCCGTCCCCTTCAGTTCACAAACCCAACAACCGTGGGCCGACGACTCCTTAAAACCGATCCGCGACGTTCTCTGGGGCCTCCCCGCGGTGTCCCCGGAAGGGCGTCCCATGAATGTCCTCGAATATCTTTCGCAAACGGCCAATCGTAAACTCGGGCTTGAAGAGGCCTACAAAGAAACCCGTAAAAGATCTCAAGTCCTGACCGGTCTCCTTGATCGATTCATGTTTTCCTATCTCATGGAATCTCTTCTCGCCGATCCCGCCCAACGGGATGAGGCCCGGCAACTTCTCGGGGACGCCACTCACCAAACAGACATTCTCACCCCCGATGAAAAAGCGGTCGCCCTGGCTTTGGCGTCCTCCCTCCAGCCGGATTACAGTCAGGTCAGCCAAACCACCAACGGAGAATACGGCGCCGAAAAAATCAAAGAGGTGCTCTTCCGCTATAAAAATAATAAGACGCACGGGGCCTATTCAAAGATCAGAAAAACCATCCGCGACAACGCCCCTCTGGCGAGCCGGTGGCAGGCGATGCTTCAAAAAGCCGGATGGGACGAGAAGGCCCTCACGCCGGCTTTTTTCCGATGGGCGCGGCGCCGGCAAATATTCGAATCCTTTGACATCCAGGTCATCTCCCGCCTTTTCCTGTTTAATTCAAGGAACATTCCACGCTGGGGCGACGGCCTCCTTCCCCTCGCCACCCTCCAAAGGCTCCTGGCGGATTACCTGACGGGGGTTTCTTTTGACGAAATGTCAAACACGGCTCGCGATTTGTCACCGGAAGCCGAAAAGTTGCTTGCATCGAGAAAAACGGTTCAACTGTGGATGGAAGGCTATCCGGGGGTGGTCGAACACCTAAAAACAGTTTTGGATGATTCAAGCCGACTGGGGCAGCTATTTTTCCTCATCCGCCCCTTTGAAACGGAAGCTCAAGCGATCAGGGACGACTCTTCAGGCGACAGAAATGTCGCCGAACGAATTAAAGATCTTGGAAAACCTCGCAGCACGGCAGCCACGATACTGACGTTGGCCCTTCGCCTCGCGTCGACCCAGCCGGCGGCCGAGAAGATCTCTCTCACGTATGAACGAGCGCTTCACACCGCCATGGAAAGTCCGACAACGAACCTAAGTTCACCGGCGATCGTCCGGGTTTTTATCGAAGGTCTTCGATCCTACGATCGAGACGAGGCCACTCTTTCCAACATCCTCATCCCTATTTTTAGACTTGCCACTTACCTGCCCGGACTCATGTCGACAGAAGACACGGCGGACTTTCTCTTCGAAACGATGATCCGATGCGAACCCCACACGACGGATGCTTTGATGAAGAGTCTGGCTCAAGCCACGCAGGCTGAGATCGGGCAGCCGCTCCTTTCCACCCTTTATAACAACATGTTGAAGCGGGTCTACGCCCCCATCCGGTTGCTGGCAAAAAAGGAATCCCGTCGATTGATCGGCCGTAAGATGCCTGCCCTCGATACGGCAGAACGGTTCGACATTTTAAAAGCCCGGCGGCTCCAGGATGAGCATTTCCGGCGTCTTGCCCAGCGGGATGGGATCGTCCTTGAATTTCTGGGAAGCGAATCGCAACCCGGCCTGTGGCCCGAAGAAAAGGTGATGCATCATATCGCCAAACGCTACGCTGAATATCTCCAAAGCGACCGGCGCCCGTACGGGATCCCCATGGAGAACTTGATGGATGCCGCCCGTGATGCCCTTCTCAAGTTGGGTTACAACTTTGATCCGCCGGAGTCGATGCGGATACCTTTTGAATCCCTGAAAGACAAGACAGAAGGAGAACGTATCGCCGCCACGTTGGAAGAAAGACAAAAAACGCTTGAGAGCGAAATTGAAATCCTGGCCGCCAAGTCGGAGGAAACGAAAGCCCAACTCGAAATCCTCGGAATGGGGTCACTCGCCGCGGCGAGTGACCCCTTCCAACAAAAACGCCTTCAATTTGAGCTTGCCGGTCTCGCGAAAGGGTCGACCATTCGCCGACAGGAACAGGGATATAATCGAGCCCTTCTTGAAATCATAGGGAATTACCGAAAAGGGGACGTCGCCCGGGCAGCGGAGATCATCAAAACAGCGGAAAAGATTGCAAAGGATTACCGATCCGCAAAATTGACGTCCCTGTTTGCGAGATACCTCGACACGCAAATCAAAACGCTCTGGAAACAACACCGGGGCCAGAAACGCACCATGGAAAGACGTGTGAAGTCTCTGGATGCGCCCATGGAGAATGCGAAGGACTCGGATCTCCTTTTTGGGAAAGCCTTCGCCGATCCGCAGTCCAAGGCCTCTCTTGAAATGTTCTTTTCACAGGAACCCGAAGTTCAGGCGCGCGTATTGGATCAAATGGCCGACATTTTGGATCCCGTGGAAAGACGGATCGTGCAACTGAGGTTCGGATTGGACCCCTTTTACCGGGGGTTTGAGCTCGAATACGACGACATCGCCACCATCCTCGCTTTTGAAAATCCCGCTGGAACGGCCCTGAGTTGTCAAGGGGTGGAAATGAGATTCAACAAGACCGTCATGCCCAAGTTCACCCACGCGGTGATGGCGGCGTCGAAAGCCAAGGCGGGAAGGGCCTGGGACAAATTCATAGAAGGGTTATGGAGCCAAAAACCGGTGGAACCGGAGCCCTTCGTCACCTTCGTCCAAAAAACCGAGATCCTTCTCACGATCGGTCAACACCTCACCCTTCCAGTGCTACCGGTCTGGGAGGGAAAAATTATCCATATTCTTGTCGACGAATGGAGCCCCGCCATTCAACGGCCCAAATCCCCGTCGTCCCGCTACCTGCCGCCGGATCCCCGGTCCGCCGACACCGCCATGCCCTATGATGTTTTCCTCAACGTCCACGTCGTCATCCGGGTGCCGAAAAAAGGATTCACGCGACATCCCTCGGCCATCTTCTACGTCCAATTCCAAAAGTCGGCCGATGGAAAAATCCGCCAGGTGCAGACCGACAACCTGCTGGAGCCGGAGGAGTCCCCGCCAACGGTGTCCGCTCGGCCAGCCCCTTCGAGCAAAGCCAGCCAAACCTTTGTAGTTGCATTTCTCAGCGTTTTCATTGCCGCGCAGGGGATTCACACTTCCCTCTCTCTCCTTCTGGCTTTCGCGGTCATCACCTTTTCCCTTTGTATCCGCGCCTTTTCATGGCACATCGCGGAATTGATTCTGCACGGGAAGATTTTCCCCGTGCTATCGAAAGAACCGGGATTACTCTATGTCGACACCAAATCAAACCAAATCCACTTCAATTTTAAGATCTTTAATCTCACCCTGGCGCGGTTAATAAGAAGCGGCGGAAGAGAGCGAATATGGGGAGTTGGGTTGGCTGCCGTGGGCTATCTTTTCACTTTGGCAGGGCTCGTTTTCTCCTTCCATCATGAATTGATTCATAAGATAAAGGGGTTCAAATCGGAATTGGCAGCTTACGGATTGGAGCTGCTGATACTCTTTACAGCCATCGCCTTGACTTATAACGCCGGTATACCCTGGTATGTCCCTTGGGGCGTTCTCTTAAGCTTCAATGCCTTATCCGCCAGCCTTTCTATCAAGGACATCACGAAATCGCTGGGCATCAGCGAAACCGCCGCCACTGAATTGACGGGTCGCCAGAAGAGAGCGCAACAACGCCGGTTTGAGAGCCGATTAACAACAATCGTCGGTCTCGCACTCATCATCGGTTTACTGGCGGCGGGCATCCTTATAAACATTCATATTCTTCCAAATCAAAAATTCATCAACGTGGGAGAGGGCCGTCTCCTCCTCTTTGTGGTGGGATACACCCTTCTTCTATTTCTCCTTAAATGGATTCTTACTAAGACACGTCAACCAGGCCGACCCGACCTGGAGCGTGACATGTTCGTGAACTTCTTTTCCTGGATTCCTTCCCTGGCGGATAGTTCTCTCAACGCTTGGAATCTTCGCGCTGAGAAAGAAATCTTAAAATCCTTGGTGTCTCGCGGATTTCAAAAGACGCACTTATTGAAGAATCAAGGTCTGGCGAATCGACCAACCGCGGATCTTAAAAGTGACATTCGTGACTTCCGAATCCGATCCGCAGCCGATTTAAGGCTGTTCCTCATTTTAGCCGGTCTGCTCGTGAAGGGTGAGCAAAAGAGAAGAGAGCGCAAATCCATCGCTCCAACCACGAAAGGGAAAATTGACCGTTTGATTGTCACCCTCTTGTCAGGAGAGATCTCGATTAAAAAAGCGACGGCGGATTTCCTCGATCTCTTTCAACAAGAGCTGGGGATCGCTCGCCTGAAAAGTTGGCGAGACATTTTCAAGGAGCCCATCCAAAATCTTCTCGAAGACTATAGCCGTAGTTTCCATGCGCGGTTCTCCGCCCACTTGCCTTCCAGTAACTCCACAGTTCCTCCCCGCTCAAGGGGGGAGGTCGCCACAGGCGACTCGCCGTGGCGAGACAGGAGGGGGGCTTCCGTCCTAACCCCTCCCCTTTCCCCTCCCCACCCTGGGAGGGAAATCATTTTTGACCGAACTCCACTAATCAAAAAAGTGATTTACGGGGTCCTCAGCTTTGACACGACGAGGTTCATCTTCTCCTATGGATTCTGGCTTGTTATGGGGCTTTTGGCGTGGGGACCGACCGGGGCGGTTCTCTGTTTCCTCCTCATTCGGTATCTGGTTGATCCCGTTTATAAAGGTCTCCTGGCAAATTTGAAAGGATCCATCCAGGGAGAAAAGGGGATTATTCCTTTGAGCCCGCTTCCCTACGGCTTGAATAAAACTCTTCCCCAAACCAATTGGGCTGAAATCCAGAGGGCGTACGATGAGTTGATCTCCCTCAGCTTCAAAGAAGAGAGGAAGAACCCATGGTTCCGGCTGATCCTCTTGGAAAAGGTGCTGAGGAAAATCCCCGGCCAAGAGGATTTGGTCGCTCTGGTCACCGCCCTCAAAACGGAAGTGGCCAGCCGCGCGGCGCGTTCCACACGGAGAGAAACCTGGGATTCCCTCATGAAAACCGCTCGCGACCTCGGCTGGGATTTATCCCAACCCGAGATTCGCTTTCTCCTAAGAGCTCTCGAGCTGCCTCGGCGGCGCCCCTCAAGATGGTCCATGAATCCTCAGCAAATGAGGCTCCAGGTTCAAAGCAAAGGCCCCATGTCAATTTTTTTACAGATCCTCGCCGACTCTCTACGCCGGGCGCCCTTGTTCACCCTCCGCTGTGTCGTCAGCATCCCCACGAGTGTTCTTCGAGCTTTGTGCCGATGGTTCGGGCTTGACTTGTGCGATCGCCTATTATTTGCATTGAACAACAAATGGGGGACCCTCCTGGGATTTGCCGCCAAAACCCATCCTTCGCAACGGGTGGACTCGCGCGAGATGACCCAAAGGCCCCCCTTCCGAGACCCTTCAGAAAATGAATTCGGCAAAGGGGTTCTTATAAATCAACTTGAGCAGCTTAACCAGCCGGGGCTTAAGCCCCTCATTGAATTCCTCCGCGTGCGCGTCACCGTTAAACTGGAACCCTTTATCGACAAAAGCTGGCTGCCTTGGCAAATGCGTTTGATCCATTGGCGGCAAATCGCCCCCCTTCCTGATGGGCGGTATGAGTTCGATCTCGAAAACAACACGCTTCTGCTCAGCTCACGAATGCCTGACGATCTAAACCTCCTGGCGGCGCTGAAGCTTCTCTCACTCGCTTTCCGGCACGAGGTTATCCGGGGAGAAAAACAAAACCTGCATCTGGCTGAACCCCGAATATTTCCTTTTATCTGGGCGACCTACCGAACCCTCATTAAAAAACGCTGGGCCGAAGCTGTAACTTTCATTCAAAGTTTTTGGGGGGGAAATAAAAAAGCCTCCCGTGCTGAGGATTCGTTCAAAGACCGCGAACCCATCTTAGGTCTTCTCTATTTAATCTCCGTGTTTCCTCACACGCTGTGGGGGCGCGTGTATTCGTCTCCCCAAAAACCCGGCGTCCTTTACTCGTATCGCCCCCCGCCGACACTCTATCCTTTCGTCAAGGCGCGGGAAAACTTCATGGTCGCCCTTTATCTTATTCTCAATTGGATATTTAACGGTTTTATCGGGAGGACCAATCAAAAAGAGATCGGGGGCCTTAAACCTCGTTCCCACAGCCGGGTGGTGATCCTGTGGGGACTGCTTCGGCCCGTTTTGTCCCATCTTGGACTGGCCATCGCCTTCGCCAGTTTCTTCATTGCCATCTTCGCCGGCCTGGTTCTTCACCTGGACCTCAGCTTCTTAAATGCGTGGGCGATCTGGTTCAAAGAGGTGTTGAGCTTTGTCAATTTTCTCTATTTGGGAGATTTGGTGAATCTGGTCTGGGGCGTTTGTCAATGGGCTTATGAGGGGTTGCATTATATCATGGCCATTCCACTGCATCATCTGAAGGAATTCTTCGTTTGGATATGGGCTTTTCTGGCGCCGATACGAATCTTTTTCGTGCAAACGTTTATCCCGCTCTTTTATCAATATATTATTCCCACATTTCTTTTCCTTTGGGGCCTGCTGTACGGTTATCTGGTTTACAAAGCCCGCATTGGTAAGTTCCTGATCCAAAACGCCTCCAATATCGCTGCCGCTCCGTTTGTCAGTGTCTATGCCTTGTCCACGAGAGCTCTCTATCTTGTCAGGGACGTTCCCGTTAATGAAGCTTGGATTGAAAAGGTGTCAGACGGGATCCGATGTGTTTTCCATTGGACCCGGTTCTTCTGGATCCCGCTATTCATTCTATTGTATGGATTTCTCCATCTCACAGGACTTGCCTGTTTGATCGCCATTCTCGGACTCATCTCTTACCCCTTCCTGGATTTAAGAACGGTCATCGTCGTCATCCAAAGCCTGGGCATCCCTTTTAATCCCATTATGTACGTCGGAATCACAGCGGTGATGATCGGTCTTCCCTATTCATGGTTTTACTGGACATTTGAAAAATTCATCAAGGTGGCATTCAGGGAAGTGACTCCCCGAAAAATCCGGAATACTTTTGCGGCCTGGGCCTCCCTTCTACTTATCTTGACGGTCGCCTTCCCCCTGGGAGTGCGTTACGTTCTTAAGCAAAACCCCTTTCACTCCGCCGCCGTCACACGGCACAACGAATGGGCCGCGGTCTCCCTTTGGCGGCAGGCCGAACTCTGGACACAAACGCCCCTCCTAAAAGCCGCCTTGGACGAAACGTTATCGGAAATGAAAAAGGAGGCGTCGAAGGAATTGGCTCCTGAAGAAGCGCGGGCGCTCGAGCTCCAGATAAAAGAATTTCAAGAAAAATTATCCGGCGGGCAGGTGGCCGTCCTTCGGGATCGGCTTTTGGGCTCGCCCTTTAAAGGCCTGGAGGTCATCGCCGATCCCCATTCCGGATACCCCATCATCATTCCGTCCCAGGTCTCCTCCAAACATCAAACGCACTCCGAGAAACTCACCCTCCATAGCAGCCTCGCCCTCCGGCGGGCGGTGACGCCGGTGTGGCTTAAAGCACACAAAGGGGAGATCTTCCGCGCTTTGGAAAACAAAAACCCGGCCCTCTATCGAAACGCCGTTTTCTTCGAATACTTTTTCCAACTCGTGGGAGACGAACGAAAATCCCTCTATCAAGCCTTGACGCCCGAAGAGTGGAAAACAATCTTAATCCACATGATGGACACGATTGAAGACCCCATTGTTTACGGATCCTTCAGCGCCAATTACCGCCAGCAAACCCTGGCCGCCGACGTTTTAATCAACTTCTTCACCGATTCCCATGACGGAGAATATCAGCAGCTATCTCGGGAGTTGGGTCCCCGTCTTTCGGACATGGATGTTTCCAACGCCATCGCTGACATCCGCATCAAAATCAACCGCCTCAAGAAAAAAATCGGTACCGGTTCTCAAGGGGCCACCTCTTCTTCCGGGGCACCAGTCTTCATGGTATTTTTATTCGTCAACTGGTTATGGAATCTCATTTGGGGGAGAAGGAAACCCGCGTCATCTTCGGCGCGGGTTGTTTCTCCAGAACTCAAAGCTGGAGACCGCGAGTTCACCAATGAAGACTGGGAACGGGGGCGGACGTTGGTTGAAGTCATTCTTCCCGGCCTCTGGTATGGAAACATTCCTGGAAACGTGGAGGAATTCATTCATGACATGCGACACTTATGCATTTACGCATTTAGAGATTCCGCGGTTACCTTTTCGGGATTTAAGTACGATCCGCTTTACCACCGTTTTTTAGGCGACGATGTTTTGCTTGTGTGCGCGCGGATGCTTGAATCTTTCCGTTCTCTCGCCCAGGCGATGTCCGATTTGCCGCCGGCCGATCGATACGATGAAAAGCTGATGGCATTGAAAAAACCGAGAACATTTGATTTTACAAATTATGGATGGATTCTCATGGATAGGGTCCTCCAATACCGTGACAAAGGCCAGGATGTCGGCGCCATTCTCCGCTACCTCCACAGCGTTTCGCCAACCTTCATTGAAGTTGCCGAAGAGCTCATGCCCATACTTGAGCGCATCATCGATTTTGTGGCATCCCGCCCCTCTGAACTCATCGGAAGTTTATCCGACTGTATGAGTCGACTCGGGAGCCAAACGTTTAGGGTGAAAAAATTAGCTGCTGAATCTGATCAAATCCCCAAAAATTTGGGGCTGGAAATTGCCAACGCTAAATCTATTCTCCTAGCCCTGGACAGCCAATTAGGGTCCGCCCGCGCGCGGTCGCATGAAAATCGCCGGGTCAGTATCGAACCCATAAATGCCATAGCTCGATATTTAGATGACGACGTAGGCCTCAAGGAAATCAGGTTGTGGGTTGATCTATTGTTAAAGGGCGACCCCCAATTATTAAAAATGCTACGGGAGACAAAACTTTCGGAGCGGATCGAATCATTTCTTCATGCGCTCTCCCAGCACCGGGACCAGTATCCCTTCCCGGGCGGCGATATCGACAGGGCCTTCAAACGCATCCTGGCCTCCCGAGGGATTGACACCGAAGGGGGAGAAAGAAGCGGTACCGGTTCTCTAGGGGACAGGGTTAAGAAGCAGGTGCAAACGCCAGCGGAGAATGGGGCACTCACCGAAGAGAGTGATCCCTCCTCCATGCTTGTCGCCAACCGCACACGGGCGGAGGCGAAACGGCGTGGATGGACAAATAAATTTTGGACGGAAGTTCTCTTCGCTCCTGATTACGAATTCCTAACCACCTTCCGGCCCGATGTGCTTATTCCCGATCACCCCGGGCCGTGGCGGAAACACGCGCTGCGCATCGTCGGGCTTTCCGCCATCCAAATTTTTGTCCTCAGCGTCCCCATCCTCATCACTTGGGGAACGGGGCTCTTATTCACCGGAAACATCACGGAGATTTTGATTTACGCCATCGGTTATTTCGCGATCGGGGTGGCCTTTGGCCTGGCCCTCATCAATCCCTGGCTTCAACTGCGCGGATGGCAGAAGGCGCTGCTCTTTTCGGTTTATCTCCCCAACGTCCTCGGGCATGGGATCTACAACTTCTTTATCCACCCGGCGCCGCTGACGAGTGAGGAAATCAGGGGGTTAAGAGACAGTGCCGATGTCGAGAGACACGGCGGGAATTCCACGGAACATTCCTCCAAACAGCGGGCGAAATCCATTGTCGAACGGACATCGGGAATTCCAGGACGGAAATCCCAAGCACAGGAACGGGAAATTGAAGGGATCGTTGAGTATCTCGTCGAAAAGAAATTACGAAAGCACGGACCGCTTCTCATTGCGGTGGATGGAGATCGACCTTCGTTCAATTCCTTTTTCATTGAGGCGTTGGTTGAAAAATTGACCCCACAGCACAGGGCGTTTGTCATCCACGGACCTCAGCCCATGATCACCCTGCAGGAAAACCCTGAATATTCGGGGAGGGCCCCCTGGAGCGAAACGGCGGAAAAAATCCGATACGAGATCGACTCTTGTAACGAAGATTTTATTTTTGTCGAAGGCCCCCGCGTTTTTAATATCTGTCGAGAGACATCCTTCCGGACCGATGACTTCGACGCGAAAATCCTCGTTCGAGCCGATGACCGCGCCAACGAACTTTTAATTCGTTTGGCTGGAATTAAACGACCCGCAACTTTAGAAGCTATCACACCCAATATATATCCCGAAGACATCGTGCCCCGTTATGATATCGCGATGAGCGCGAGCGTCGTATTCGGCGACCAGCAGGTTCTGGATTATCTTCCGCTCCAACACGGCCAAAGCATTTGGATCAATCCTTCGATCGGACGAAAACGCCGGGATCTTGAGATCGGCGGGAAAGTGTTTCAAGGTTGCCACCTTGTTTTTCATCAGGTTCCAGGCGTCTCTGGAGGATTGGCGGTTTCCGACGATTTCGACGAAAATCGCATTCAAGCGATCGAGGCCTTGGGCGAACGGGGGGTTCCTTTTAACGGCGAATGCAAAGTCTCCGTCGTCCCCAACGAAGATATTCATATCGCCTTATTCAACGACCCTGCCCGCGTGCAGGGCAACGCCGTCTTTTTTGAACATGTAAACAGCCAGTTTCGCAGCATCAACCAAAGCGTTCGCTTCTATTTAGTCAATGAAGGTGATTTGGAGTTAATGGAAAGTTCAGACGGTGAGAAACACACCGTTTTAAAGCGGGCCCTCGCGATTCAAGGGGGAAAATTGTTTCTTGATGTGTTCGAAAGGCCGCTGTTTTTGCACGCCATCGTGGAGCCGTCCGACTTCCTGCGCCTTCAAATCGAAAAGACGGACACGCTAATCGTTCCTTCAAGAAAAACACTTGATATGAGCCGGGACCGCCAACGGCAAATGCAACTCTTGTCAGCGTACGGTTTGCCGGCGGGCGGGGAGCTTAAGCCTCCGACCGTAGATTTAAACGGAGCGAAGGTCCCTTATTTCGTTGAACAACCCATAAAAATTGACAGTCCGGAATTTCAAAACGCACACGAAATCCGCCTTATCGTCGTGAAAAAGTTTGGATCGAAATCATCCTCATCTTTATCGATTCAATCCGAAATTGCATCGGTGCCTTTGATGCGGGCGGATGACCCCCCGTTGCGGGCTCGTCTATTTCTGGATGATTATTTAATGGCCCTGCGTGTCGCCCCCCTCCGCCCTCTAACCGCGGAAGAACGGAAACGGTTTCAGATGAAGCTGCGGTCGCTCGCCATTGAAGCGGCTGATGCGCTGGTCAATCGGGAAGGAATGGAGACGGACGTCTTGGCTGTTGATTTGGGATTGGGCGAACCCTCCGATAAGGATGGGCTCCCCCGGGTATTCATCCGGGGCGTATCAACAATTTTTGATGTCGATGAGACCATCGAATCGATCTGCGCGGCCCCGCCGCGTCACAAGGAAAAGGAAAGGCATTACCGTTATTTCAAAAAATGTTTCCAGTATATCGTCGCGGCCGCACGAAAATGGTTCAGAGATCGGCCTGGATCAGAAGCATATGAAGGACCGCTGGCCTGGACAGGACTACCGAAGTCTGACCAGGAGGCTTTGCAATCTCTCTGGTCCGGTTTGAGCTGGACGGCCGAAGGGCGGCTCGAACTTTCCTGCCGCAAGAACATGGCTCGGTTACAGGAGCTATTCTTCACTCACCGGGGTTTCAACCGCGATTTCCAATCCATCGCCGCCGGGACATTCAACGAATTGGAAAAGCGGGCGAACGAAGCCTTTGAAAAAATAAGAGCGTTGATGAACGCTTCCGAACTGGAGACTTCTCAGCGTATGGCGCATAACGCCCTCGATAATCTTCTCAAGCATGGAGAAGGGAAGGGCGCCTTTTTGATGCGTTTAAAGTTTATGGATGAAAAACACGCAACTTTCACTTTCATCCTGCTTGATCGCGGAGCCGGGTTTGTATCGGAGGATGGCTTGCACGTTCCCATCCATGAAGCTGTCAAACATGGTGTTTCATTTCGAAACCTCGCTCAGGGGAAAGGCGTCGGCCTTTATGAAATATTTTCCCGAGCAGACGATATGGGCTTGTTAACCGTCGATCGATGCGAAGCCGTCCCGCAAGCTTATTTTTGGAAGAAAGGGGATCCCGAAGAGGTCCCTTGGACATCGGCTCCTGTTCCAAGCGGAACCCTTCTCGCGTTTCGAAAGAGGATCACGCACCAATTGCCGGCCCACCAGCTGCAGAACGCCTATCCCGTTTCTGAAAATCCTTTAGGTTGGCTGCAGGAGTGCATGTTCCATCTAAAGGAAGGAGGGCGAATCCTGGGAGAGGATTCCCGCTGGTCCGGGGTGGTGAAAAAAATCGAAGGCTCTCGCAGTCAAATATTATCGCTGTTAGACATCAGTAAAATCGAATTGAGCGACCACCGGGAAGTGCCCGCTCGCAATATCGAGCGCAATTTCGACACTGTTTATCAAATTCAGGCCGGGCTGGAGCGGCTGATCATGGATGTGGAATCCAATCATCATTTAACCGACACAAATAAATCCGCATTGGAATCACTTCATGCCGCTGGTAAATTGTTGGAACAATTCGTGGATTACGTCCGAACCGCCAGATCCCGTCCGGGCCAATTCGAATTGGAATTTGAACCCTCTCCCGTCCTTGGGCCTTATAATGAAGCGATTTTTACCCAGTTCATTCGGGACACACGCGTCGTCGAAAAAACTCTTAGACGCCTCTACGGTCAACACGCTCGAGCCTTGGCCATCAAAAAGGTCAGCATCGCTTATTATCACTCGGGAAGTAACCGGGTCGCTTACGCCTGGCACGTCACCTTTCGGAATCCCTCATTTCCACCGATGAACCTCATTATGAAAGCGAGTTTGCGGAACGGTGAATCCGAGATCATTCATCAAACTCAAGCGCGTCTTGCAAAATTTCTTCTGGGAAATCCCAATGATTTTATCGGGGTATTGCCGGACGGCAGGGTCGTCGTCACCGGGCCCTTATTTACAGGACCGAATTTTCAGGAGATTTTGATCGATCATTATTCGGGCCGAAATCGTCTGCATACCACTTCAGGCCAGCTCTTCGCTATTCAAACCGAAATCGTCCGAGTCTGCGTGGAAACATGGATGAAGTTGGGGGGGCATTTTATTTCGGACCCCAATCCATCTCAATTCGTCGTGAAGATCACCGATGGCAAGAGCCCCAATATTCGGGTTTGGCTCATTGACAAGGGTGGACTCTCCTCAACGGGAAACCCCGGAATCGACAATCTCGTTCTGGTGCCTCGGGGCGAGTCCGAACTCGCCATAGCATTGGAAAAAAGCGAAGAAACGCTGATCGACGATTACAACGGGCTCGCCAATGAGGGGCGTATCAGAGAATTTATAAACGATGCGATCGAGCGTTTTGAACCAAAAAGGTTGATATTCCGCCTCATCGGCAATATGAACCTCGACGACCTGCCTCCATCGCATCAATTTGAATATTCGTTGGATCCAAAAGCTCTCGTTTTGGGCGTTCGTAAAGCTTTGGGGAAAGACGGAGCTTGCAGTTTTTGGCGCAATTACCTTCTTACCCGAGTTGATTTCGATGCATTCCGCTGCGAAAAAGTCGATTTGATTGATGCTGAAGTCAATCGTTTCCTCGCCGACCCGATTGGATATTGGGAGGAAGGAAAGGCAATGGGGTCAGGCTCAACTCTTGTGGCCAACCGCACACGTGCCGTAGCGGCAAGGCGGGGGTGGACAAATAGATTCTGGACCGAGGTTCTCTTCGCTCCGGACTACGAATTCGTCACCAGCTTCCGGCCCGACGTCTTTCTTCCCGATCACCCCGGGCCGTGGTGGAAACATGCCCTGCGTACCGTGGGCCTTTCCGCTATTCACGCTTTTGTCCTTAGCGTGCCCGTCCTCATCACCTGGGGATCGGGACTCCTATTTACCCATAGCTTCGCCGAGATTCTGATTTATGCGCTGGGGTATTCCGCCATTGGGGTGACCTTAGGGATGGCCCTCATCAACCCGTGGCTTCAACTGCGCTGGTGGCAGAAGGCGCTTCTCTTTTCCGTTTACCTTCCCAACGTCCTGGGGCACGGCCTCTACAACCTTATCTTTCGTCTGGCACCACTCACAGCGGAAGAACCTCGAGGATTAGATCCGGATTCCAAAACCAGAGAAGACCTGGAAGTGGCGCAATTAATCACGAAGGCGGCAGAAAAAGTGGTGCCGGAAATTATTAGCGCCCAAAATAGCGCCCTGCCGTTAACGGATGAAGAAATAGCCCGAAGCTTTTGGAGCAAGATTCATGCCACCGTCCGTCCTCAACAAATGGAGTTGGTGCGGTGCGTCCTGGGATCCTTATTGGCGGCAACCGGTAAGGGCCTTCCTCTCGTGACTTCATCCGCGAGGCGGGATTCTTCGCCCTTCCTCCAGCAAATTCTGGAAGCGGCCGGCCGGAACCCCGAATCAAGAAAGGGAGGGATGACGCGTCGATTGTTCATGGAAATCGTCGCTATGATGGGCAGAGCGGGCGGCGCGCCTGTCAATTCGGCATCGCCTCTAATTGAAAAATGGATTAGCGGGGAGGAAAACCGAAAAAAAATTGTCGAGCACATCCGGCCGATGCTCGTTCAAATCATCCAATCCGCCTTTGCCAGGAGGCAAATAATTTCCAGACCCTCGAGCGATCCCCGGTTTGTTGTTTCTCGGGGAGACGAAAGATGGAAGATTGCGGGCGAACTCAGCGGGCTGGCGTACCATCCTTTTGTTCCGATAGAAATCACCAATGACCCCGTGAAAACAAAACTTTTTGAGTCCGTATGGGGCCCCCTGGGCCGTTCCTTTGAGAAAGAGCTGCATGCATGGGTCACGGGAAACAATTCAACCGTTGTTGATCTTTGGACTCTAGCCAAAAAAATAACCGATGTGGAATCATTTAAGGGGGAACCGAAAGAACCTGATCCCCAGAGACCCTACGGTTGGAGGACATTGGCCCAAGTGTGGATGCAGGATGTCTACATAAGCTATGTATCCCAATCCTCTCGGGCTCAAAGCGTATTCTTCGACATGAGTCGCTATCCCTACCATCCGGATCGAAGGGCGGGGTGGGAACTTGTTTCGATTGTGGACGGACTGATTGCCGGAGGATTTCATTCCACAGGAACGGGAAGTGGGATGGAGGCTTTAAAAAGAGTCTGGATAAGATGGGACGAGCTAAATACCTCTATTAAAGCGCTCCTAATATCTTTGTCCCCTGAAGAAGCTCAGAACTGGTCCAAGGCTATTCCCTCTTCTGAACGTTTTTCAATCCGCCCACCCACATCTCACGGCCAACCGATGACCGCCATCGATTACCTCGAACGTCATCTTCAAAACGAAATTAAACGGGTCAAAAGAGATCTGGCTGAAATAAAGCGAGCGGGGTACGACGACGTGCTCAGAAAAGTCTTTCGGCCAGAGGGCTATTTCACCTCGAACAAAAACGAAAGGAAACTCCTGAATGATGGCGAACGATTGATGAACCGGAAAGATGAACTTGAGGCCCGCCTCGCCACGGTTCTGACCTGGAAAAAAGCCCTGGCGAAGGGATCAGAGGCGAAGGGGTCAGGTCTTGTCGTGACCAGACCTGACCCCTTCGCCTCCTTTGGATTAATCGCCAACCGCACTCGGGGGCAGGCGGAGCGGCGCGGGTTAAACCCGTACGGATTCCGGACGGAAGTGCTCTTCGCTCCCGATTACGAATTCATCGCCACCTTCCGGCCCGACGTCCTTCTTCCCGATCACCCCGGGCCATTGTGGAAACACATCCTCCGCGCAGTGGGGTTTTCTCTCATCCAAACCTTTGTCTTCAGTGTTCCCCTCCTGACCACCTGGGGAACGGGGCTCTTATTCACGGGGAGCACCGCCGAGATACTGATCTACACCCTGGGATATTTCGCCATCGGGGTGGCCTTTGGCCTGGCCCTCGCCAACCCCTGGCTCCAACTGCGTTGGTGGCAAAAGGCGCTCCTCTTCTCCGTCTATCTCCCGAACGTCTTCGGGCACATGCTGTACAACCTCGTCTTCCGATTCGCGCCCCTAACGTTGGAAGAGAAACCGGCGACAGGAACCGATCCCATCGCCATTTTCAAAAGCGAGATTCGGGGGAAGCTGGTGGAATTATCCAAATCGCTCAAGCAAATGCGGTTTCAATCCTACGGCAATGATAACAAGAGAATTTTAAAAATCCTTTCCCAAACCACGGAATTACGGCACGATCTCGCCAAATTTATTGAAGAGAAGGGAGATCCGAAGTTAGACACGTTGAAAGATTATCTGGCTGGAGTGATTCCACCGAGGCGGCTTACACGGATGGAACATTATTTCGGGGAGGAAGAACCCTGGCGAGTAAGGCTAACATATCGAAGAGATTACACTGCGGAGATAATTGATATCTTTGTTGAGTCAATTGATGGGAACCCTCAACTTCTAGAGGCCCCATCGCATGACCGTTCCTTCATAAACAGGATCATTGACAAGGCAAAGGTCCGGGCCGAATTGAACCGGGCTGGCGCAACAAGCATGTTTCCTTTCTATCTCGATGTCGGTTATGGTCGGCCTTCGGCTCCTCTTCCAAGCCAGAAGGAAATCGACGAATTCTCGAGAAAGGGGTGGGACCTGCAATTTAAGTGGATGGATCAGTTCACAATATCTAACGATCAATATCAGCTTAAGAAAAGGGTCAATGCTTGGGGGCACTTTTTCCAAGGGATTGGTAAAAATATTTTGGATGTCTTCGAGGCAAGCATGGAGATCGGAGGGAGGGATGCGGAAATTGAGCAGGTATTGAGATCCAGGTTAGAAGATCTGAGAGAGATTGTCGACGTGACGCCGTTGCCAGAAGCCTCGGCCGAGTACTGGGTGTGGCTGAACGAAGAAGCCGAGAGATTGAGGAAATTAGACCGTGATTTGACTCGACGGCAACAATGGATATGCCTTCTGGCCGGAGAGAATACACAGGAATTTTTGGAATACGTAAAAGTTTTCAGGCAAAAAACCGAACAATTCTATTTGGGCATCACTCAACTCATCGCTGAAGCAAAAGAGACACCGAGCACAGAGGGAGTCTCCCCTGCCGACCAAATCCAAGCCACGACACCTTTGTCAGCCGCTAGCTGGCAACCCACCGAAGAGGACAGGGATAAAGCGCGGGCATTTATTAGTTACGTCATGGAAAAACGACGGTCGGGTGACTTATCCGGGGCCGGCCGGATATACATGGATATCATTGGGGAAAGCGCAAATCGACCCCGTGTTTTTAAAGCTCTTGCCCTCGAATTTCCGGACATAGCCGCATCCTTATTGGTCAGCGTAAGAAGTAACCGGCATATGGAATGGAGTTGGACCCTGCAAGAGGGAGGTTTCATTGATGTTGAGATGGTGGCGGCCCTGTTTAACCGGGGATTGGAGCTATATAGACAACAATCCTTGATCCCATTTCCCGGAGGAGAGTTTGATCCTCGATATGATGTTTATACCGGGAATTTCGGGGCCCTCATGGGCTATTTTGAGAAAGAATTCAGCCACCGGATTCTACGCCAACTCTCGGGTGAAAACGATGAAAACTTCGTCACGCTCGTTAATGCCATGGTGTTCTTTCTTCTCTTTGGCCTAGATGTGCAAGATGTTCGGAAGCCGTACGCCGATAAGGTACGCGAACTCTTCAGAGAAATTCCGAGGGAACGCGTCCAATCCGTCTGGCCGCAGTTGAGCGAGGGAGCCAAGGATTATTTACCACGAATAATACCAGGAATTACCCCGGCCGACCTCGACCCTTCCAAAAACGAAGGCGGGACGCCTGCTCTCAATACCATCAATTTAATCGGTGCGGGTGCGATTGTCCTAACCTTAATAATTTTAGGAATCATCGGCTGGCCGACGCCCTGGGCAACACAGAGGGCTGATGTCTTGGCTGCCATTCTTCTCGTGTCCCTGGCCGTTCATGCCGGCGCGCACTGGGCCCTCGTCGGATTTCAGTGGTGGGCCCGCCCTCACTTTTTCCAGGGGAGGATCTGCAACCCCTGGTGGGACGGGTGGCCCGGGATCGCGGCCAGCTCAGGCCTCACGGCGGCTTCGCTTATATGGCTTTTGATAGACCCCTCTTCCGCTCCGATAACCGTTCCTCTCTCCATGATCAATCTGATTTTCTCCCTCTCGCCGGGGGATTGGGCCGACTTCCGGTGGCGCGACGTGACCGACTCCATAAGGATGGCTTTCCATCGGCCCAGTTGGGGGCTCATTGGCCTCCTCTGGAAACATCGGAACTATTTTATCGGCGACGACGCCCTTGACCGCGCCATCGAGGTTTACTCCCGATTGGACGAGAGGCATCAACAAATGTTTTTTAAGACGGTTTTTGACTTACTCTATCACCCGGCGGCCGCTCCCGCCCTGGCCCGGCTGGCCCGGCTTCCGATTATCGTCCCCCGGTATATGAGGCCGATCCTGGAATTCATCGTCTGGCGCAATCCGCATCCACTTTACACCGTCAACATGGTCGCAAAAGACATCCGCTTTGACGAGGAGGGGCAGGTTGCCTCGTTTTTGAGAACGGGTGGAAATCGTCTTTACGATCGAGAAGAAGACAGAAGGCGGATTGCCCATCTTCCAACTGAACGGTTGGTGGGGGAAGCCTTGGCGGCGATTGGAAGGGAGTTCGCCTTTAATAATGAGGCGCTGGAAACTTTATTCGGTGCGACTCTCGAATTCGCCAGGGAACAAGCCCCCGATCGCGAAGCTCTCTTTCAAAATGTTCTCATGATGGAGGAGAATGCGACCGGAATGACAACAGAATGGCATATCGGACTCATTTTGAAGACCCTGTTTTTGCGGCCCGACATTTCGGATGAGGATTTGTTCGAAAAACTTTTTCAAACTGTTCAATGGATCGACCTGCAGCGAGGCGATTTACGCCGACTCTCAACAGAACAGAGAACGGCCATGATTATTACCGCGATTTTGGATCAGGCGCAGCAACTTCCGGCGGATCAATCCCGGAGAGTCAACGATTGGGCCCTGCGCCTGCTTCTAAACAACGGAGCCAGCCAGCCCCCGCCGTTAGCCCTTGAGCATCAAAAAGAATTGGAGGATCCGATTCTTAAGGAAATCAACTTCGATCAGCCGCTGCCTGAGGCCGTTAATACGGCGAAGAAAAGGGTTTACCAAGAACTGGAATCCTTGAAAGCTCTGCTCAAGAGTATCTTCGAGAACATCAACCAAGGCCCTCTAACCTCCGAACTATTTGAATTGGAGTTTAGGCATCGCGAACAAGAAATTGCCGACATCCAAAGCCGTTATCGATCGGCCAGAAGCACCTATCATGTCCTGGTGGCAATAAAACACATCAGAGACGTCAATCAATTTAAAGCGCAGGCCCGGTTCTTTGCCCGTTTAAATGCGCATTTCTCTCCGGACTGCGGCGCGTGCGAAGACTCTGTTTTGGCTTTTATAGAGGCGTTCGCTGAGATCTCCTGGAAAAGGCCTCTCTCTTGTCAGGCATTCCCTATAGGAGGCTGGGCTCACAAAATCGTCGCCGTATCCGGTTTGGAAGGGATGGACGAACCCCTCGGGGTCGATATCGCTTCAGGGCAGTTCCCGGGCTACGATAAGATTTCCATCGGCTCTCTGGATGCTTATGCCAAACGGTTGCAGGAAACGATTGATGCCGGAAGAAGCGATTATATAGAGATAACCGAAAAGGTCAGCCTGCGCTTTGCCCAACTCCTCGTCTATGTTGGAGACAGATTTGGCGTGCCCATTGACGTTTCGGAAATAGAACGAGGGCGGCAAGTCCTTACAACCGACAAGCAAACTCAAGAGGAGAGGTCCTCTATCATTCCATCCTTCCTGATATCTGAACAGGAAACGAAGCGATGGGCAGAGATGTATGAAGGGCTCAGGCGTCGCGGCGTCACCGACGAAACACTGGGACATTTCACGGAGCGAATTGAAGCAGCCCAACAAGGCGGAGATGAGAAAACCCTGTTAGACACGGCTTTGGTTTTAATTGCTTCCGCACATGACGGTGTTATGCAAACCATCGCAAAACTTATTTCTGATTTTCCAGTGCAGGATTGGCTCAAAGCGCTTGCGATGCCAAGCCTTTACCACGGGGCGAATGAAGCGTCACTGGCCCTCAGGACGGCTTTTGGCGCCACCGATCCGTGGGCCGTCCAAACGCGCGAATACTCATATTTGGAAGGCGAACGTGAAGTCCATTACTCCCTCTCTATGCCGGAAGCTTTTTTCAACGGCGGCGAACTCAGCGCCTATGGAGACGAACTCATAAAGTTCCTCAACACCTTCTTGCCGCTTGTGGCGATTGGTGAGCGTTTTGAAGTTCAGCTCCTGGACACTGACAAGCTTAAAGAATCACCGTTTGAGGTCGGACTTGGTTCTTTCAGCGATAAACTAATGGACTCGTATGATCTCGTTGAGGAATTCAAGGATTTGCCAAATGTTGTAATCATCGCGAATGATGCTTCCCAACATCCATCGCCTGGAGCCGCCTCTGACGCTCTGTATCTCGGCAGGGTCCTTGTTGAAACGAGGGAGTATGACGGCGTCGTCTTTAGGGCGCCGTTTCCAATGATTACTCAGAGGCGCGTTCAAGAAGCTATTTATGAAGCGGCACGACACCATGTTCGTGTCCTGGATATAGAGCCTATCGTGATGGATTATATTTCGCCCTATAGACATGACCCCGAACATAGAACATTAAGGGAGAAAAGAAGCCTGAGGGATGCAAATGAATGGGCCTACTCAGTTCTCAAGGGAACGTTAAAGAAAGTTGAAGAGTTGGAAGAAAGGATCGCACGCTATGGTTATGATGATTATTTCTTCTGCCTGAGAGAAGGTTGCCTCTTTTCTTATGGCCGAGAAGGGCATGAATGGGACTACCTCGGAAAAGAGTACCTAAAGGGGGATAAAACGTGGGTTGAATATTGGATCGAAGACAAGGTGGTTGAGACCACGGCATCGGTTGATGTCGGTGGCGGAACCTTAGAGGTCGACTACGAATTCCCGATTGGGCTCACAGGGACAAAGAGGCTTGGGGAAGAGGGGTTTGAAATCATAGTTTTGAGTAAAAAATTCCTCCGGGCCATAGGAACACGAGATGATTTCAGGGAGCCGGCTATGGCTGTTCAGGTCATAGGCGCTGACAACGTCACTTTAAGAGATTTGAACAGTATTTATGATCCCCCAGATGTTTTACACAAGTACGATCGCTCATCTTGGCCTCCCTATACTCCTCAATTAAGAATTATTTCCTACACGCCCGACATTGAACTGGAAGATACGGGAGAATTCGAAGGGCCTCTAAGTCTATTGGTCAATCGGCTCCCGCGCCCCCCTTATAGACATCCGGACAAAACATACTTGAACGTGCCACTTTTCCTCCTCAAGCAGCCGGAAATGATAGATATCCTTCACAGAATGCTGGAGCAAAAATTTGAGAGCTTGAATCTAATGGATTTTTATAAGTCCTCTTCCCTTGATCCTTCGAGGCCTGAGGAGCTAATTCAAATACTCAAAAGAGCGCTTTTATTAAAACAAGAGCAAGATGGTCAAAACCGGTATCAGGGCCGGCTGAAATGGGATGACAGTCAGAAAGCATTTGCGGTAACGCTAAATGATTCGGATGGCCGTATGGTCAAAACGTCTGATGTTTCCCACTTCGATGCGGGGACATCAGACGAAAAAGGAAAAGATGCGGATTCCGAATTATCCCTTTTGAAGAACGAATTTTATCGACGCCATCTCGCTGGTCTAGAAACCATCGTTTTCGGGGTGGTTCCCGTCGGAGTTCCTCTCAGCGCATTTTTAGCCTTCCTCGTTGCCCACGGGACAATCCATCCATCCGTTATCCTGCTGCTTATGACTATCAATGTCGGCGTGCTGCTCGCCGCCATCTTTCACCTCAGGCGACGTCCTCCGGTGCCGACGAAAAAGAGGCAGGGTAAAACCGAAACGACTGAGCCAATGACGATTAAATTCTCACCTGATCTGGTTGATAATGCGTTTATCTTTGAAGCGGACGGGCAACTTCAGGTGGCCTATGTCACTGATTGGAGAAATGGCAGGCGACAGCGACCGTCCCTAGCCGTCTACGATCCGCAGGCTGATTTGTCTGTCTCAATCCACGAAACCAGGCGCCCTGATATTTATCCTTTCGTGGATCAAAACAGCCACCTGATCGGTGCCAGCAACAATGATGGGAAAGTTAGGGTTTACGATTTACAGAATAGGCAACCCGTCGGGAGCATCGATGTGCAGCCTGAACGTCTTATCAAGCCGACGTTAAGCCCCGACGGAAAATGGGTGGCCGGAGGAAATCGATATGGCGATGGTCAACTATGGGATGTGAGTTCCGGAAGACTTCTAAGGAGCTTCCCTGGCCACACGGACAAAGTTGGGCCGACGGTGATCACGCGGAGCGATCTTTTGATTACCGGAAGCCGGGACAAAACGATTCGTTTCTGGGACCTGAAAAATATCTCAAACGAAGGGATTGTTCGGGGGTTTCCGTTTGTCGTCATGGATCTGGCCCTGACCAGCGACGAGAAGTTCCTTGCCGCGGGAACGCTTGATGGCACCGTCGGTATATTCGAAATCCAAGGCGCTTCTTTGAAGTTGGTAAAAACGTTGAACACGGGGATCAACCTCGCCCTCCTCATGGGCCTTGACCGAAGGCAAGCGGGGATTTGGTCCCTCTCCTTCAGTCCCGATGGCAGACAGCTGGTGGCCGGCGTTGTAGCGCATCCGGATGGCGCTCTTGTTTCATGGGACTTGAACAGCCCAACTGATTCTCCTTCTTATATGGCCTTGGCCGAAGGTAAATACCTCCACGCTGTTCACTGGTATAAGAATGGAATCGCCGTTGCGAGCGATCGAGGCATATTTCAGATATTTCCTTCACCGGGCCCTGCCAACTGTTGGATTTCCGCCCAGGCGGGGCCGGAAGAATTTCGTTTAACTCGATTGGGTACCCGGCAGCGCCTTTTGCTGCCGGGCTTTTCGAGTTCCCACGACCGAAAAGAGCATTCAATATATATTCGGTTCCTTTTGCTTTCCATGCCACTCATAGGATTGTTTGCATGGAGCGCAATCTACTTTGGGTATTACAATCAAACAGCGCTTTCCTGGTTTGCAGCAGCCAACACGGTGTTTCTTTTCATCACAGGTCTCTGGATAAATAAACCCTTATTTGTCCGGCTTCATACCGTCACGCGGGGGGAACGGAAGAGGCTTAAACCGGAAGCCCTTAAAGAGATTTCAGCGAGACGCGCAATGGCCGTTGATCAATTAAGGAAAGTCTTCTTCGGCTCATTCCTTCTCGCGGGGGCGCCGGGGCTCCTTCTCGGATGGAGTCCCTGGGCGCCGCTTTTGATCGCCGGGATTCTCGCGGTCCTCGCGCATTACGTGAACGACTGGCTCTTCCAATGGAAGGAGATCCATCCGGACCGAGCTCCCCCGGGCGCGGAAAAAGTTTGGGCGCCGGCCTGGCTGCGCCTCCCGCAAACCCTTTTCCGTGTCCTCTTCTTCGCCCGCCTCGGCCGCGCTGAGCTGTCCCTGGGAGATCAAGGCGGTCAATCCGACCGACAAAAAATCATTTACGTGAATTCTCCCGAAATTCCGCCGCGAGATGTGCTGGGTGAAAAACCCTACAAACTGCTCGTCCTCGCCGGGAAGGGTTTCAATGTTCCTCCCTTTTTCGTGGTGAAGACAAAAGGGGACGGGACACTCGAACTGAACGAGGAACTTCAAACGGCCTTCGACCAACTTAAAAAACCCGATATCGCTCGAAGCGCTCACCGCGATGAAGGCCGAGAATATCCTTTTTCAGGAGTTTTCATCAGCTATCCCAATATCAAGAGAATGGAGGAAGCCCCTGAGCAGGTCTTCGCCAAACTTGAGAAAAAATTCGTCTTACCCAAATGGACATTTGACACGATTGAACCGGAAGGATTACAAGCGGCTTATCATCTGATGGTTCGAGCGGCAAAAGAGGACCCGAGCGTGGCTGAATACCTGAAGGATCACGGAATTACAAAGTTTGATCCCAATCAGATGAACCTCATTGTCATGGAGCAATTGGACATTGAATTATTCGGCATGTTCATCACGTCCGACCAAACGAATCCCGACATCATGCACATCCATTACGAACATCGAAAATCGAAGGAAAAGCACCACCGCTTTTTCCGCGGTGGGATCGTGAAATACAACAAGCGAACCCATCAATTAGAAGATGATGTCAAAGAGGATCGGACCCGACGCGCGTTGATCCTGTTTGGTGAAACAGCAACAAAGATTGAAGAGGTTTTTGGCGTTCAACAAGTGGAGCTGGCCTTTGCCGGAGACCAGGTCTACGTTCTTCAATCACGAGACATCAAACTGAAAGTACCAGCCAACCTTCATCGATTTGAAGCATATCAGACATTATTTCACGATGCTCATGCGGTTGGTTTCGGATACTTCCCAAATATTCCAATCATCGTGATCGATCGAACCGACAAAACAACAAGCCTCCGGCACTCCAGAAATAAATTTTATGATCTCAGAAAGGCTCTTTTGGAAATGCAAGGCCGGTACAGTCAATATGCCCTCCTCATTATTGACGCTGACCATATCATCTTAAACCCTTCAACAATGGAACCGGAACTTTCTTTCCTAAACGGTCTCATTAAAAAAGCAAGTGTTGTCATTCGTGGTAAAAAAGTTTCACAAAATATAGGACATGGCGATTTCCGTACTGCCGACAGCCAAACGGGAGTCATGATATGGAATAAGGAATCTGCTCATTCCCTGCGGGAACGTTTCGGATTCGATCGCGGGGAAGGCGAGGCTGTTTCTAAACGCATTGTCAGCGGGGATTCAATTAATGTTCTCTCCAATCATGACGGCGTTTTCGTTTGGCCTGCCAAAGAAAAAGAACAAGAACCGCCGGAGCAAAACAGCGGGACGGCCTCCCTCCTTTTCATCCTCTCCGGCAACGTGTGGCTGGGGCTCATCGGAATGGCGGGGGAGATGTGGGGAATTCCTCAAATGTGGAACGCCTTCACGCCACAGGCCGCCGTCGGGATTTTATTCGGATTTTTCCTCCTTCACATCCTTCCCGGCTGGATCGCGAAAATAATTCCCCGCGCTCCCCCGTTTGTGCACGTCGGGTTCGTCGATGCCCTCCGCATTGGATTGGTCATCGTCTTATATCCTCTGACGATTTATCTCTCTCCTCCCGCTTATTTGCCCTTCCTCCTTTGGCTGCCGCGCCTCGTGCAACTTGTCAACGACCTCCACCTTATGCGGCCCATAATCCGAAAACATGCCCCCTTGGGAACCCGTACCAATTTCCTGGTCATCCCATACACGGGGCAGTCGGTCGATTGGCCCCAGGTATTCGGTAACGATCAACCCATCGTGGTTGATATTGGATTTGGAAACAGTAGTTTCCTCACTGCTGAAGCGCAACGCCACCCGGAAAAGAATTTCGTTGGAATTGAATTTCCTAAAGAAGACGGCGGCGAAGTCGATAAAGAAACATTGGTTTCGATTGTCGAAGATTTTCTGTCACCCACAAACAATGTTCGTTTGATCTTGCACACCGCACGAGAAGCGCTTGAGGCCTTTAAGGACTGGGAAGTCTCTGAATTCCTCCTGTTATTCCCCTGTCCAATGGATAAACAAAACAAGAAAGAAACCATCGAATTCTGGAAGGGAATGCTCCCCACGCTTCTTAAAAAACTGCGGCCGGATGGAAGAATCATTTTGGCTTCGGAACACTACAAAACTTCGGAAATTTTCAGGACTTTTTTCAGAAACCGAAAGTGTCAAGTCCAAGCCGTCGTCATCGGAACGGAACGACCCGCTGATCCCGCCACCACTTTTGGAGTATTTTTGACGGATTCACTTTATTTCACTTCCTTTCGACGGTCTTTTCAGAAAACGATTTATTTGACAGAGGTGCGTCGGCAAAAAGGCCCTAAGGTGTATGCGCATTCCCGAACGGGAGAAATTATTACAAGTGATGGTTTTACATTTGATGATTATTTGGAAATCCTGCGGGAGGAAATTTCCGGAACGCCCAATGCCGACAATGTCGATTCCTTATATGACCTCAGGAATCATAAGTTGCCTGAAGAGTACGCGCCTATTATTGAAAGATCTTCAATTATGAGCTTGGAGGAACTCGCCAAGGAATTCTCATATTTGATTGAGAATAACGGCGGATATATAAAAGCTCCGGTTCAGAACACACAGCTAAAAGAATACTACGGTCGATTTTCCGGGAGTGAAAAATTAAAGGCCTATTTGGATAACGTAAGCGATGTATTGAACAAGAGTAAATCATACGGCTGGATTGACACCATACATAAGGTTCTCGGCCCCAATGGCTTCATTAGGATGTATGAGGGATGGTTGGAAGACATCGAGAAAGAATCAGCAGATGAAGGCTTGGCAGCCGACAAACGAAACATAGAACGTAAATTAGAACTTATGAAACGGTGGATTGTATTGTTGAGGGAGCTGTCAATTCGCTGGTCGCGCAACAGGCCAATGCCAAAATCAGACGTGCAATCCATCGCGCAGGCGGTTGGCCTGGAGGCTCTCATCAAACCCGACACGTTGTTCCTCCTGCATATCGGGAAAGGATTGCGAATTGGAGAGCCTCATGGATCAAGAACGCACGAGCTTTTCAATGCCGTCTTCCGAGAATTGGGCGTGAATATGGTTTATCTCCCTTATGAGGTGGCTGATGAAGCCCAACTTGATCGGGTTCTTGAGTGGTACCGAAACGATCCGCGATTCATCGGATTCGATACAGGCGCTCCTTATAAAGATCTTGTGGAAAAACAACTTGACTTTCAGCGAGATGCCGGAGCCCCCGGGAGTGGGTGTGATTTCGTTCACAAAGGGAATGACGGAACCATCTTCGGTGGAAACGAACTGGGAGAAGCCTGGGTAGGATGGTACACGCGTGATGTCGCCGCCTTGGAAGGGAAAAAGGTCATGATCCTGGGTGGAGAAGGAGTTACCGGTAATTCTATTGCTGAAGCCTTAATCAATCAAGGAATCGCTGCCCTGTCTTTTACCGGATTGGACGGAAGGAGGGGGCGGGCCCTCGAAGAACGGTTGAAAGGAAGAGCCCATCAAATTCCTATTAACTTTGTCCCTGTTCAAAGTGAAGATGAAATCCTTCGTCTGGCGCAGGACGCGGATGTGATCATAAACGCCACGGGTGTCGGAAAGGACGATCCTAATCGAACCCCTCTATCGGAGCGAGTCCACCAGATTCTCAAAAAAGGAGCGGTGGCGGTTGATTTGAATTACCGACCTCCGACCAATGCCTTCCTGGAGAAGGCCAAAGCGCGAGGGCTCCGCACCGAAAATGGTGGAGGCCTCCTTCTCGAAGTGAACGCGCGGTACGCGGCAAGAATCCTCTTGGGTTTAGACCTGGGATCGGGAAAAACATTTCCCGAGTTAACCGCCCAAGCGTCTCGAATAATGGAGAGGGAAATCAGTTCGCTTCCTCCCACAACCCGCGGCAGCTCTGGATGGAAGAATAAAATAATTGGGGCCCTCTTGATGATGGGGATATTGGGCGCCCTCATGGTCGGGTCGGTCCTCGTAATCATGCCCATCGTCAGGACGCTCTCCGATATCTTTTCACGGCTTCCAACTTCTTCCTATACGCTGACCCTGGCTCTTTTGGGGGGTGTGCTAACAGGAAACCAGTTGGTGAATAGAATCAGAAGCATGCGGCTCAGCGATCCATCGTTCAGAAAACAACTGGATGAACTCCAACAAGCCTGGGCTGTCCATCCGGAATCGATAGAGAAAGCCAGAGACGAGGTGGCAGAGAAACTCAATGAATTAATCACGACGGGACGAATTAAAAACGATGAAAAAGCTGTCAACTGGGTCGTCACGATTCTGTCGGCCGACCCCCGCGACGCAGCGACCCGGGACCTATTGAAAAAAATAATTCTCTTTCTCGTTCGCGAGTTTGGAATTTACGTCGGAGGGCTAATAGACCCGAAGGAAGTTCAAGCTCAGGAGGCCCGAAGAATCGCTCGGGGTCTCGCCGGGGGCACGGGCTTTGAAGGCGAATTGGAATCTTTAATCCTGGAAATTAATAAATACAAGAAAGACAAACTGTTGTTCGAACGAATTGAACAAGAGACCGGCTATAGTTTCCCCGAGCTGGCCGCGGAGCTGAACTTCACAAAGATGAGAATGCCCCCGAACTTTAAAAATCCGCGCGGCCTCATCCAATCCCTAATGCATAAGGCGAGCAAGCCCAAATTGGTTCGGGTCTTTGGATCGGTCGGAGAAGCCTTCTCACGGCTGCTGGAGACCATAAACAAGTCGCCCGAATTTGTTGAGAAGCTAATTGTGTTCCAAGCCATATTCGAGTCGCTCCGGCTCAAAAAACTTGCAAGGGGCAACCCTGAAATTGCTCCTTTGCCCTTTCAATCGGATTCAGAAAATCCGAAAAATGACAAGGCCCCCTTTGTGGACATCGGGAGTTGTCAGGTGGCCATCTTCTCTTTCCCCGATCTTGTGGATTCCCATCGAAAAGTCACTTTCATCAATCCCGACATCAAATGGGGGGGATTTCTGAAAAAAGCCAGCCACGTCTTCGGCTTAGAAAATCAGGTTCAAATCCTCGAATCAAAACTCAATAAAGTTGGAGAACATTTCACCAAGGAAAGTATTGGAATCCTGCATTTGGGAATCGAGAACTTTAGCTGGACTGAGGCCACACCGGCGTGGGTGCGCCAAACGGCGGAGTTGGTACAGCCCGGCGGTCGGATCGTCATCCCAACGGATCTTCCGCTTCAAAACCGTGACATGGATGCCGACGCCATTCTTCGGGGCATTGGGAGGCCGGATATTCAAAATCTCATTCGCCTGCATCAAATGGAGCTCATTGACCGCGGGCAAGGGTGGAAGGTCCAGATCGGGCATATCGGAAAGGATGGCCGCTTCGTTCCTCGCGTCACCTTGCAAAACAAGGAAGAGGATGCCACAATCCTATTTGTTTTCACGAAAGGGAAAGCGCAAAACGGGACATCTCAATCTCAAATCCGATCCGCCGCCATTGTTGAGGCTTTATTGAAAGAAACGCCGTTGAACCTCGGTGTGGGTTCATCGGGACAAACAAAGGCGGACTTCGTCATTGTCGATTCGTCCTTGGAAAGTCAACTGCCGCTGTTGGCCGCGCGCCTCAATCCGAATAGAGTGACCACACTGGTTTGTGAAACGGAAGACATCACAGGGCAACTCACGGGACTGGCGGCCGGAAATCCGAACGCGATCGTCATTGACGGCACCCCATCAAAAGCTTTCACATCGGAGGGAATCTATCTTCACAACCTGGAGCGATTCCTCCTCGGTTCATACCGGGTGCCGCCCGACTTGAGAGAATTCTTCCGGAAGAAAGTCCCCATGAAGATATTCTCATCCAAGGATGCCGTGCCGCGCTTCAATTTCGACGGGTTGGAGGCGGGGTCGGTCTTCCTTGAAAACAATTCCATCTATGTTCTGCTGGATGAATTCCTGAACATCTTCCGGGCGCTGTATGCGCCGAGACTGAAAATCCTTATCGACAGCGCCACGGCCGCCGCCAAAGCGGCTTAAGAGATAGGTTATAATGCCAGTATGAATCCACATATAAAGAACGGGAAACATCGACGCCGATGGCCGGGGCTCTTCTTGACCGGCCTCATCGGGCTCGCCTTGGCCCTCTTTCTGGCTGAATCGATCAGCCGGTTTGTGTTTAAAAAAAACGTCGAGGCTTTGGCGATGTCGGATTCCGACCTTTATTACTACTACGACAAAGACGGGGTCCGGCACCACATCCCGAACAAAGTCGGCTACGAGCGGATGTGGAATGGCGACGGCAAGGCCGAATTCCGCATCAACTCGCTCGGCTTCCGCGGGGGGGAGATATCCATCCCCAAACCGCCGGGGACAACCCGGATTTTATTTCTCGGCGATTCCATCACCCTGGGAGGGCGTCTCCCGCAGGAGGTCATCTTTGTCGAACGGGTCGCTCAGAAGCTGAAGGCCAAATTGAAAAACTTTATTGAGGTGATCAATGCCGGCACCGGAGATGTCGGGCTACTTGAAGAAGAGGAGACGCTCAAAACCAAGGGACTGAACTTGTCACCCGATGTGGTCATTCTCTGCTGGTACTTAAACGATGGCCGTCCGCCGGTGGGATTCCCGGAGGAAACGATTTATAAAAATCCCGCCATTCGTTGGTTCAATGAACAAGGGATCCTCAAGAAGAGTTATCTTTTCGGCTTTTTGTACGACGCCATGCGGCGTTTTCTCGTCAAAAGGCAAATTGGATTGATGGATTCGAAAAATAGGCGCTTTGACTGGGCGGAGCCGTACATGAAAGGGGAGTGGGTCAACGATCCGAAAGCGTTCGAAGAGCTGATCCGCTTGGCCCGTTATGACTGGGGCGATGCGTGGAATGAAAAGAGCCAAATCATGATGTTTCAGAAAATTAAAAGCCTACGCGACATGACGGTCGCTCGAAACGCCCGCTTTGGCGTGGTGGCCCTTCCGCTTCACGCTCAAATCTACGCGGCGTTTGAGGCCCCTCTTGTGGACGCTCCTCAAACGAAACTTATCGAATTTTGCCGTCAAGAAAACATCCCCTGCCTCAATCTCCTGCCGGCTTTAAGAAAACACAAGGCGGAGGCGCTTTTTTACGATAACTGCCATTACACCCCGCGCGGCAACGAAATTGTCGCGGAAGAAATTTTCCACCAAGCCGCCACTCTTTTGTCGACGGAAAAAGGGGTTTTTTAGTAACGTAACGTCCGATGAGACCTAAAAACGTGATTCTTTTCCTCTATATGGTGGCCAAGACCGGCCACCAAAAGGCCGCCGAAGCCATCATGGAGGCGGTGTCGTGCATGGATCCGCGCGTGGACTGCGTGAGCCTGGATGCGGTCAATCACGCCTACCCCCTGATCGGGAACGTCTTCTATCGGATGTACATTCAAATGCTCAAACGCGCCCCTGTCATCTGGGATTATCTTTACGACAACCCCGATGTCGAGGAAGCAACCCGCGACGCCCGGGGGCTCCTCACTCTCATCAGCTCCTTCCGGACGCAAAAGATATTGCGCGAGTACCATCCGCTGGCGGTCGTCTGCACACAAGCCGTCCCCGCCATTGCCATGGCTTCGGAGAAAAAACGGGGGAAAACAAAAGTGCCCCTCATTTGTGTCATCACGGACTACGGGGTGCACAGCTACTGGATCCACCCTGAAATCGACCTTTATCTGGTCGCTCATGAAGACATCCGGAAAGACCTTGTCAATAAAGGAATCGATCCGAACCGGATCCGCGTGACGGGCATTCCCATCATGCCGCGGTTTGGGGAAACGACGAATCAGATCGAAGCGCGGACGAAGCTCCGCCTCAATCCCGCCAAAAAAACTCTCTTGGTGACGGGGGGAAGCCACGGCCTGGGATCCCTCGATAAGGTCGTGGACGCCCTCAAAACCATCCCCATGCACTTTCAAATGATGATTGCGTGCGGTTCCAACCACGGCATTCACAGAAAGATCCTCAAATTAACCCGCGGCATGGACAACGTCCATGTTTACGGCTACGTCAAAGACCTCACCCCCATGATGAGCGCGGCCGACATCCTCATCACCAAACCGGGGGGATTGACGTGTTCGGAGGCCCTGGCCCTCCAGCTGCCCTTGATTGTGACCAATCCGATACCAGGACAGGAAGAGCGGAACGTCAATTTTCTTCTGCGCCATCACGTGGCGGCCCTGGCGCGCACATCGGACGAGCTGATTCATGCGGTGAGCGATCTCCTCCGGCATCCCAAAAAAATCATGCAGCTGCGCGCCCGGGCGCGGCTGGTGTCCAAGCCCTATTCCGCGTGGGAGTCGGCCCGCCTCATTTTTGATCTCATCAATCGTCGGGGCACCTTCAGCCAAAAAAATGGCGAGTGACATGACGATCGCCCTCAACGACTGCATCACCACGATAAAAGCCTGGGCCTTGCAGGGGCTGATTCTCACCCTGGGAAACCTGCCTTTGCGCTGGCGTTTTCACATCGCCCGCTTCCTTGGAAAATCGCTCGGACGGTTCTCCTGGAAAAAAAGAAAGATCATCGAAACCAATTTGCAAGAGCTGCTCGGCCTTCAAGGGAGTGGCCTTCGCCAAACCGCCGCCGACATCCTTGCGAATTTTGCCGTCACCATGAGCGACTTTTTTGTTTCCCGCGGCATCCAAATAGACATCCCCGACAAACACAAGCTCGACGCCCTTCGCCGCGAGAACGGGGCGTTCATGCTGTTGACGTTTCATCTGGGGGCCTGGGAAATCGGCGCCCGGGTCCTGCGTCAATGGGGATGGGCCGTCACGGCGGTATACCAACCTTACACCAACAAAAAATTCAAGCAGCTGATTGAAAGCCATCGCGTCCCCGGCGTGAATTACATCCCCGTCGGCCAAGGGGCGGCGGGCGGCGTCAGGGAGGCGCTCCGTCGGGGGGATGTGGTCGCCATGCTGGGCGATCACCCCTTTGGTGAAGAAGGGATTCCCGTCAACCTTCTGGGGCGAACGGTTCTTTGGCCCCGCGGCCCCGTTCTCCTGGCTGTGCGCGAAAAAGTGCCGCTCGTTGTGGCGGCCCTTATCCGAAAGGCCCCGGGCCATTACCGCGCCTTTATGGAAGATCCTCTTTATCCGCGGGACCGGTCGTTGACGGAAGTGAACCGTCTGACGCAACGGGTGGCCCAGCACTTCGGCTTGTATCTCCGCTTGCATGCCAACCAATGGTACCGGTTCATACCGCTGGAGTTCGCGGGCGAAATAAGCGAAACTCGAGAACACGTCAAGGCGACGGCTTGCCGGCCATAGCAAACGGCAGAACGAAAGTTTCCCTTGTCACGTCCCCCTTCGCTAAAGCTACGGGGGACGGCCGTCGCAAACGGCTACAAAGCAGCCGTTTGCGACGGCCGGGGCGTAGCTCAGTTGGCTAGAGCGCTTGGTTCGGGACCAAGAGGCCGCTGGTTCAAGTCCAGTCGCCCCGAAATTTTTCGTCGTTTGGACTTCTCTCAATTGTTTTCTACAATCCGGTCTATGATAAGGATGGGTTATGAAAGATAGTTTGGATCCCGTCACCCTATACTTTCAAGGGATCAAGAGCTTCCCGGCGATTTCCCAGGACGAATTTGAACCTTTGTGGAAGCGCGCCGGCAAAAACGACAAGGTCGCGAAGAAACGGCTCATTGAGGGAAACTTAAGACTCGTCATCCCCATCGCCAAAAAGTATTTCCGGCCGGGCGTCGACTTTCTGGATCTCATTGAAGAAGGGAATCTCGGCCTCATGCACGCCGTCGAAAAATTCGACTACACACGGGGCTTCCGTTTTTCCACCTACGCCGCCTACTGGATTGAACAGGCGGTGCGCCGCGCCATCGACGAACAATCGAAAACGATCCGGATTCCGCCCCATGCGTGGGAGGCCCTGCGCAAATGGCTGAGGGAATGGGATTCCATGCACGGCACCTTCGGCCGGGACCCGACGCTGTCTGAAATGGCGAAGAAACTTCACCTGTCCGCCCGACAAATCAGGGGCGTCCTGGATGCCGCGGAAGCCGCGCGCGGCATTGAAAGTTTGGAAACCCCCCTGGATGACGACGAGGATCTTTTCGTCAAGGACATTGTGGCCGAGAACAAGGACTACGGGCCGGACAACATCCTCCAGGAGTTGCGCATGCGCGACGAGCTGGAGAAAGCCATGGGGAAAGTCGGCGAGCGGGAGCGTCGAATCCTCGAGATGCGCTTCGGCCTGAACGGCCAGGAGCGGATGACCTTGGAAGAGGTGGGCCGGAAACTGCGCCTCTCTCGGGAGCGCGTCCGGCAACTGGAGGAGCGGGGCCTTCAACGCCTGCGGCGGGCGGCCCAGCGCATGGGTCTTATCTAAATGGAAGATTTGAAAAAATACATTCGAAACATCCCTGATTTCCCGAAACCGGGGATTCTATTCCGTGACATCACCACCCTTCTCTCCAATGACAAGGCGTTCAAACAAGCGATCGATGGGCTGGCCCATCATTACAAAGGGAAGGGCATTCATAAGGTGGTCGGGATTGAGTCCCGCGGATTTTTGACCGCGGCCCCGGTGGCTTATCTCCTTGGAGCGGGACTCGTCCCCGTCCGGAAAAAGGGGAAACTCCCCTACAAAACCGCCTCCGTCTCCTACGAATTGGAATACGGCGAGGACACGCTGGAGATGCACCTGGACGCCGTCGTCAAGGGAGAAAAAACCATCATCATCGACGATCTCCTCGCCACCGGCGGCACCGCCAAGGCCACCTGCGACCTCGTTCAAAAAAATGGGGGGGATGTCGTCGGACTCGGATTCCTCATCGAACTCGCCGACTTGAAAGGGCGCGAGAAGCTCAAAGGTTACGACGTTTTTTCGCTGATATCATTCTAGTAACGAGCGCCCCCGTAGCTCAACTGGAAGAGCGGCTCCGTCCTAAGGAGAAGGTTACAAGTTCGAGTCTTGTCGGGGGCGAATTTCGGTTGTCCTCCTTCGCCAACCATCAGGTTGGCTTGCCGGCCGTAGCCGTCTTTTGGCGAAGGCCGGTGGTTCGATTCCGCCCGGGGGCGTTTTCCGTTGCAAATTGTAAATTGCAAATTGCAGAGTTCGTTTCTTTTCCTTATTATCAGGCCTGGTTGAAATAAACATGAGCGTCAAAGCGGAACTGAAAGAAAACATACTGGCGACGAAAGTGGAAGGCGTGGTGAAGTGGGGGATCGACCACCGGCCGCTGGTCCTGATGGCGGCGGTGGCCTTATTGGCGTCGGTTCTGATCTCGAGCGTCTTCATCCTCCGGGCCAAGGAGCGGCGCGATCTCAACTGGACGCGCCTGGCGCAGGCGCAGTCGTACCTCGCGCAAAAACAATTTGCCACGGCGCAATCCATTTTGGAGGAAATTCAAAAAACGGCGCCGAACACAACGGAAGCCCTCCACGCCGCCTACACGCTGGGCCTGGTGTCCTTGGAGACCAAAAATGACGCCGCCGCCATTAACGCTTTTTCCACTGTGGCCAACCTTCCTGGGAATCACCCCTTAAGGCCCCTCGCTCTGTCCAACTTGGGGTATGCCTATGAACAAAAAAAAGATCACCGGCTGGCGGCCCAGACTCTTCAGCGCTTCATTGACCAGTATGCCGATCATTTTCTCGCCGCCCGCACGCAGCTTTCCGTCGGGCGGAACTGGGCGCTGGCGGGGGACAAGGAGGCCGCCACCAAGGCCCTCACCCAGCTCATCGACCTTTACCCCACTTCCGAGTGGGCAAAAAATGCACGAGTAATTATGGACAAGATTAAAACTCGGTGATACAATCATTGCCAATTTAAGCAGCAAATTGCTGTCAGTGCCTGGCTCCAAAGGGGCCGGCCGCAATTAAAAATAAATCCTTAAGGGGGATAACACATGAGAAAACTCATGGCCTTAGCAGTAGGGCTGATTCTCGCCGGCGCTTCCACGCTTTACGCAATGGAAGGCCTTGGAGCCATCAAACTCGATGGATCCTTGGAAGTCAGCGGGGACGCAGCCGATAACGAAGTGGATTACAATGATGCCCAAATCGATCACCGTGGCAACACCGCCACGCGTACTCGTCTAGGCATTAATGTCGAACTCACCGAGGATGCTCTCGGCCGCGTCGAACTGGTCCGGACACCCGCCACCGCCGGAACAGACGCCATGTACGGAGGACAGAACAAACCTTCTTCCGTCGCCGATGAGGAAGGGTATTTCCTCATCCACAACGCCTATGTTGAGTTGAGTAACCTCTGGGGCTTGAAAGCCCGCCTGGGCCGTCAGTATTACGGCAATCCGGATGACCTGGTTTTATACTATGGTCCTCTCAACGATGACAGCCTCACCGTCAACTCCATCGACGGTCTGCTCCTTCAGAGCCGTCATTGGGATAAACTCGATGTTGACTTGTTCGTCGGGAAGATTCAAGAAAACGGCGGCGTCGCGAACACCGATGCAACCGCGGGCAATGGCGACGTCAACCTGAACGACCTCGAAGCGACCCTCAAGCTGATACCCGAACTCAACGTCCGTGCGGGTTATATCCTCGCCGACCAGAAAAACACCAACGCCACCAACGACAACAATACGCTCATTATCTACCGCGTGGGTGCCAACGGCAGCTTGTTGGAGAACCTCGTGACGTACCGGGCGGAATACCTGCAGAACGCGGGGGAAAACGGTCGCGATGCGAATAAAATCAAGTACAAGGGAAACGCCATCGACCTCGGTGTCGGTTACAACTCACCGGATCTGGGCGTCGGGAAAGTCGGCGCGTGGATCAACTATGCCAAGGGATCCGGCGATAAGAACTCGACGGACAACAAAGACAAATCATTCAGGGATCTTTCTCCCGGCCGTATGTATGGGGAAATCTTCGGCAAGAGCCCCGTCATCTTAGGAGGCGATCCTGGTCTAGGTCTTGATCCGAGCACCGGAACAATGCGTTTAGGGCTTCAAGTCTTCAACATTGGGGCGAAATTCGTTCCCACCTCGCTGGAGAAACTGTCAGTCAAACTGGACTATTTTCTCCTCAGCCGAGCGGAAGAGAAACTGAATGGTGTTAAAATGGGTGACAAGTTTGGCTCCGAAGTCGACCTGACTTTGGGCTGGGCTCAAACCAACAACATCGGCCTGGAAGCGGGCTATGCCATGCTTTCACCCGATGATGCGCTCACCGGCATGGGAGCCGTCAATGATGATGCCGTCACCAAGCTCTTCGGCCGCGTAAACGTGAAGTGGGGAGGAGAAGAAGAGAAATAAGTTCTCTTCGTTCTTAACCTGACAAGTTCTTTATTAAAAACCCCTCCGTCCGCCACAGCGGACGGGGGGGTTTCTTTTGGCTCGTCACCCCGGCGAAAGCCGGGGTCCAGGCTTTAAACCATTCGTTCAAAGATAGGATTGCGGACTGGATTCCGGCTTTCGCCGGAATGACGATTTAGAAATTTACAGAGCGCCAACTCTCTGTTACAATGGGCTGCGTTCATCGTCATGCAAACCCAACGATATTTCATCCTGTCTGCCCTCTTATTCATCGCCGGCGCCTTATCCCGCCGTGCGGAGGCCACCACCCTTTCCATCGGAGCGGATTATTTTCTCCGCAGCGTTTCCATCGCAGAACGCGACAAAACCATTAAAGGCAATGAGTATTACGACCAGCGGGCGATCGGCTACCTCACCACGGATTTGAGCAAAGACGTCGAAGCCACTCTCCGCGTCCAATCCATCACGCCCTGGGGTCTCGAAAATTCGACAATGCCTCTGGCCACCCGCTATCCCGAAGCCAACGGCAACCTCTGGCTCCAGAACGCCTTCGTCCGGATGCCCAACATCTGGAAGGGACGCATCATCGTCACCGCGGGCCGCCAGCCGCTCCAATGGGGGGACGGCGAAATTCTGGCGGACGACAGTCTCGGATTTGACGCCCTCCGCGCGCAAATTAAATCACCGTGGCGACGGATCCCCTTGGATCTCGAGGGCTTCACCGCCAAGATTAACGAAGGCTTGCGGGAACCGACGGACACCGATCTTCACGGAGTTCTTTTGGGCATCGACCGGGACAACGTCCGCTGGGAATTGATGGGCCTTTGGGAAAATGCCAAGGGAAATCAGGAATTTGAGATGGGGGGATCCACCAGTCCCATCGGCATTTCAAAACTGCAACGCCAAATTTATGGCGTGCGCTTCAAGGTGAATCTGAAAGATGCCTATTTCAAAGGCGCCTATTATCAGCAAAAAGGCAACGTGCGCTATCAAGAACCCGGCTTCAAGGACATCACGTTAAGCGGAGAAGCCTATTCCTTTGGGCTGGGCGGGCGCTCCAGCACGAAGAAAATCGTGGGCCGCTTCGGCGCCTTCCTTGAGTACGCCTTGGGCAGCGGAGACGACGTCAACACGCCGAACGAAGACGAGGCCTTCAGGCCCACCTATGCCAGCCGATGGGATGGCCTGGAGAGAAAAGGCTACGGCCGCTATTTCGCATCCACCTTTTCAGACGCCTATTCACCGACCGATTCCTTTGCGTCGGCCTCCAGCCTCAACGACGGCCTTCCAGAAGGGACCTCCGGCATCCAATCCATTCGCTTTGGCGTTGATTCAACCCCGCTGGCTCCATTGACTCTTACATTTGACTATTACCAGTTCAAAGCCCAGAAAAATATCGTGGGTAAAAAAGAACTCGGCGTGGAGTTTGATTACGGCCTTCTTTATCGCTATTCCGGCTTGGTTACGCTCAAAGCCGCCACCTGCCGCTTCAAACCCGGGGAAGCCTTTCCTGAGGATTTTCGCAAAACCGCTGAATTCACCAGCCTGGAACTTGAAATCAAGTTTTAACCTTATTTAGCCTCCACCATTTCGAAAACCTTCTCCTAACCTTAATTTCAAACACTTTTTCTTCTTTTTTTGGGGGGGAAACCTTATTTCAGGAGACCCAAAGGACGCCTCCGTTCATCCCATCATTTGTATTCTGAATCGATATCATCCAAGTTATTCAAAATAGCCCCAGCGGCATGTCCACTCGGCCTTCTTCAAAGTAAAATTAATTTAGAATGGCACCTCTATCCAGATCAATTTTTTCTGTGCCGAATTGAGTAATTTACAGCCTTTCATTCGTGAATAGCACCCAAATTTACCCTGAATTTACCCAGAATCTTCCCAAATAAAGGACTTCTGATAATACTTATTATGTTCTGCTATCTCTTACATCCGATTGACCGAATATATTGTTATCTCAGATAATGAAATCCATACTAATCATTGATAATCAGTTATTTAACTTACGATTCCAGATCGGCTTGAAACAATTTAATCTTATCACTCGCAAAAAAGTGAAAATTCTTAACAATTCCGCCGCTGTGATCGTAAAGGTAAAAACTCACCCAAAAATGGATGGAAGGGCCACCAAGTCATCGGACCAATAAAATACCTTCAAAAACACCATGAGTAAAAGTTGGGGAAGGGTAGGGAAAGGTTCCGGAGAAATCGTGGCCATTTGGGGACCATTCAAAATACCATGAGAGACCCCCCATTCAAAAATCAAAATTTGGGGTATGCCGGATACCCCCCAAACGGATTTTTGAAATCCAAAACGGGGGCACTGAAAACACCATGAGGCAGGCGCCCAAAAACAAACCGGAAAACGGGGACGACAAAAGACAACAAAAGAGAACATCGGAAAAACCCAAGAAAGGACGATTTTTAAAAATCGATTGGGAGGGTATCCAGACACCCTAAAAAAGGAAATTTCAAAAAAGGGGTCGATGACCCCCAAGTGACAAGGAGAGTTCAAAAAGACCTTAAAAACCGGTGGGAAGACCCCGCTAGACCATGACCTAATTAGTTATTGGGGTGTTCGGATGGGTCACGGGCGAGAATGCCGAAGCCGATGATCGTGTAACCCAGAATGATGAGAATGGGACTCAACGTGCTGGCCATATTCTGCCCGCGAGGATCCGTGAAGGATAGAACAAAAAATCCGACGATGACGGTAAAAATTCCGCTGCCGATAATCTTCCATCCTCGTCGGGAAATGATTCGAGGTGACGTTTCCGTCGATGAATCGACGGCGTCCGACGGAAACCTGCTTTTCTTCTTATCTTTTTTGCTCATGACACATTCGTTTTACAGGAACGCCCGTTTATTTTAGCTCATAAAGGGGGTTTTCTCGAATGATATTCGAATGTCCCGGCTTCCGGGAGGCTTTTTCTCCCTCTGTCGTGTAATTTCTCCCCGTACGGAGTCCCGATGCGACGCGTGTAGCCCGGCCCGACGGACATGATCCCCCGAATGTGCCCAAAAGAGAGGCTCAATAAGACGCCCAGAAGCGCGTGCGCGAGGGCGATGGGGATGAGGTGTCGCCGTCGGAAAAAGACCTCTGTAAACACCGCGCCGAAGAGAAACGTCGCCGCCATTAACAAGGGATTGGGCCAATGAACAAAGGAAAAAAGAAATCCGTTGATCCACGGGATTAAGCTTTTTCTCTCGTTAAACACGTTTTCCAGGCGATTGGCGACAAATCCGAGCAGGGCATAGTCCTGGGCGAACGCCCAGACGGGATAGCCGACGAAACGAAACCAGAGGTTCCACTCCGCCGGCCCCCGGCGAAGGATGGCCAAAACGGAAAAAGGAATGAGAAACGGCAAGGAAACAAACGTCACAAGTTTAAAATTCGGCCAAAAGTTTTTCTTCGAGAGTCCCACTCTCTCCAGAGAATCCCCATGGATCCAATTCGACAGGACACAGAGGCCGAGCATGACGAGGGCCATGAGGAGGATTGTCGGGCGCCCCTTCTCCCCCCTCCATATCACGCTCAAAATGAGAGCGTAAAAAGCGGCCACCTCAATCGAGGAAATCCATCGCAGGTATCGCCCTCTCATTGCATCCACACACCTAAGAGCCGGCATGCATAACCGCCAAAAGCACCCACATAAGTTCCCAGAACCACTCCTACAATGGCCATTAAAACGCCAAAATGGGCCATTCCAGGCCTGTAAACACCGGCCACAATGGGTGCTGATATGGCGCCCCCCACATTGGCCTGGCTGGCCGTGGCGAGTAGAAACAATGGCATCTTCAACAAACGGCCCAGATAAAGAAGCAACACGCCATGAATGGTGAGAACGCCGATCCCAAATAAAATATATAGTGGCGCTTCCCGGGCCGCACTCAAATTGGTCTTCGCCCCAATCGTGATGAGAACGAAATACAAAGCCAGTTGTCCGTAAGAAGAAGCGCCTTTCTCTTCCAATCTCTTTAGAGGCGTGGAGGCAAAAAATAGAGCCAGCGTCGTTGATAAAAGAATGGCCCAGCCGCTGGCGGTTAATATTGAAAACAGGGAGCCAACAAGTTTCCCCCCTCGGATCATCATCTCGCCAAAAAGAAATCCGGCGCCGAGGACCACGGCGCTTGAGAGGATCCGATCCTTCCAAGGCGGCCTTTTCCCCCCCTCGTCCCTGGGGGCAGCGGCTTTCTCTTCAAGTCCCTCCTCGAACTCACTTTTTCCCGCCGCATCGAAAAATTTTTGATACGCCGCTCCGAAGATCAAAACCGCCATCCAGCTATACGAGAGAACAGTGTCCACAATGATCAGTGGAGCGAATCCGGCATCGCTCAACCGGAGGATTTCTTTGACGGCCAGCATGTTGGCGCTGCCGCCGGTCCAGGTGGCGAGCAAGGCGCCGCCCGCCTTCCACCCTTCCTCCGGCAGAAACCGCCCGATCAAAAGAAATGAGATCCAGGTGGCCAGCGTCATGGTCCCCACGCCCAACATCATGGCGCCCAGGGCCTTTGGGCCCATCCGTAAAACGGACCGAAGCGGCGTTCCCACCAGCATCAAGACGAGCGCCGCGCACAAAACATGCAGACTCACCCAGTCATAGAGCGCCGCTTTCGACGGCAGCCACCCAAGCGTGTTCATGACGATGGGAAGAAAATAAATCCAAAACGGGGTGGGCAAAAAACGCTCGATTTTTTTCCCGAGGCGGGTCCGGAAGAAGGACAGAACAAAGACAAGAAGGCAAAAAAGTTTCAGAAAGAGAAGCACGCTAAGAACCGAACCCAGAGACGCTTCAACGTCTCTTCCAGGGTGTCATGATGACGTTTCCAGAAATAATACACGGGTATTCCGACGACAAAAAGTCCGAGACCGACGGGGCCATACCAGCCCCGCCTCATCACCGTGGCCACCAGAGCCCAGACGGAGATAAAGGCGTAAACCGCCGGAATCCAGGGATATCCCCAGCACCGGTAAGGCCGGGGATGATGCGGGTGGGTTTTCCGGAACACATAAATGGAGAGAATCGTCATCGTCGACACGACGACCAAGGGCACCGACAAAATCATCAATATCTTTTCAAAATCGCCGATCAAAATTAAAAAGCATCCCCAAAATCCCTGAAATAGAATGGCGCCATAGGGCGTCTTGTAGACCGGATGAACACGGCCCGCAAATTTAAAAAAGAGACCGTCCCGCCCCATCGCAAAGGCCGTCCGCGGATTGGCCAAAAAGGACGCGCTCAGGCAGCCGAAAACCGACGTCGCCACCAGGGCCGTAATGAGATAGTGAGCCTTGGATCCAAAGAGATGGCTGGCCGCCACATGGGCGATCCGAACCTCCCCGACCAACTGATTTAAAGGAACGGCATAGAGATAAACCGCGTTCATCAACATGTAGATGAACGTGGTCGCGAGCGTTCCGAAGATAAGGGACAAAGGAATCATCCGGTCGGGGTCTTTGACTTCTTCCGTTACAAAGGTGGTTGCATTCCACCCGGAGTAGGTAAACGCCATGGGCACCAAGGACGCTCCAATGGCGACGACGACGCCGCCCGTCGGCCCTAAAAAGAGGGGGTGAAACGCGTCGGGTTGGCCTTGCCCAATGAAAAATCCAAAGGTCACCAAAAGGAGCATCGCCAATATTTTGGTCAGGGTGACACTGTTCATCACCCAAGCGCCAATCTTGACGTCACGGGAATTGATCAGCATAAGAATCAGAACAACCGCGATGGAAAACAATTTCGACGTCCACGTCCCCGTATGCAATCCCAGGTACTCGGAAAAGCCGATGGCCATGAGGGCGATGCCGCCTGTCCCGGTAATCACGGTATAAGACCAACCATAGAGGAAAGCCACCATCGGTCCATAGGCTTCCTTTATGAAAACATAACTCCCGCCGGCTTTCGGGAATAGGGTCCCCAATTCGGCATAAATGAGGGCGCCCGTCATCGCCAAGAAACCGCCGATCAGCCACGCCAAAAGCACCCAGCCCGCCGACGGAAGTCCAACGGCCACCTCCCCCGGTGTTGTAAAAATCCCCACACCGATGATGTTCCCGATCACAAGCAACGTGCAGGTGAAAAGCCCCAATTCCCGCTTTAGTTCTGACACGCGCATCTCTCCTTTCTATTGGCTATTCGGCCTTCGGAAAAAGGGAACCAAAATAAATGACCCGGTCGCCGAGCGTCTGCCCGTCTTTCAGCTCGAAGAGCTTCCTCCCGAAACGATCCTTAAAGGTGATAATCCGCACCTTCTCTTGCGACTGCGGGGCCTCCAGGAGTTCCTCCCCCCCCGCATAGAAAGCGACGTGAACCATTTTCTTTGGCTTGTCTTTGTCCGCCAAAAAAATGAGATCGGCGGGTTTCAATTCCGGCGGAGCCACGGGCCTTGACCGCATGTACTGCTCCTGAGCATCGCGCGGAACGAACCATCCCCCCTGCCGGAACGACCAATTGATCAATCCCGAACAATCGACGCCGGTCTTCACGTCCTTGTTTGCCGGGTCGTGCAGGGATCGCCCTCCCCACAAGTAAGGGGACCCCAAATGTTTCTTGGCCATCGATAAAATTTTCTCCCGGAGTTCCCTCTCCGGCAAATCCAATTTCTTCAACCGGTGGTGCCGGCGGACGTCGCCCGTCAAGGCAATCCATCGGACCCACCCGGGATAGCCTTCCCACCGCTCGTTGTGGGTAAATTCCAACTGTTCCGGGCATTCGATCCGCGCCCAGGCTCCCTTCTTTTCCAAAACAAGAACCGGTTCCCCCTCCAACACTTGTGTTTCCTGAAGAGGATCGTATTCGTAACGATCATTGGGAGGAAGGGCTTCGGCCCGGACGTCAGCCACCGTGGCCGCCACCACCATCGGCCGCGGTGTGGGATTCCCTAGGACCGACACAACAAGGAAGAAGAGGAGGGTCAGAAAAAAGAAGACGGCTCTCACGGCTTCGTCTCACTCATGAATTCATAGATGGCGGAAGCGATGGTTTGGGCGACCATGGCCTGGTGCTGCGGTTGCAAAAACATCTCCTCGTATTCGGGCAGAATCAAAAATCCCTGCTCGAAAAGAATGGACGGCATCTGTGTCGCCCGGCACACAGCCAGGTTGGAGCGCCACACACCCTGATCCCGGATTTTCGTTTTCCCCCCATAAATCCGATGGATGAGCTCGGCCAGCCGGTGGCTCTGCGGATGGTAATAATGGACGCTGTAGCCGTCGACGTCCCGGGGGTTTTGCCCTTCCGAACAAGCGTCGGAATGGAGGCTGATATAAAAATGAGCTTTCTCCTGTCCGGCGAGACTCACCCGGTCCTGCAGGGAAATTTCCTTGGTGCCATCCTGTATCATCACAACCTGAGCCCCGCGCCGTTCCAATTCATTCTTCACCTCTTTGGCCACCATCATATTCACCGAGAACTCCGTGTTCCCCAAGGGCCCGATGGTCCCGTAACTTTGACGCGAATGACCGGCGTCGACGGCGACTTTCAGCCCCTTCAAGGAACCGCGAGTGGCGGCAGCGCGTGGCCGGTGCCGAATCTCCACGATGAGCTTCGTCCCTTCGTAACGAACGTCATAGCCCCAGGGTTCCTTTTGCGAGGTCCGAATGTCCAGGGTATAAGCCTGCGGCTCCATCTGCCGCCACGTCAGCTCCCGAACGACTGTTCCCGTTGATATATAGTGAATGCGGTCGGTGTCGGCCACGACGCCGTAGAGCGTCAAGAAAAGCCGGTGGGGATCCGCCAATTGATCGACGCGAAAGGGATGCCGATACTGAAGTTGTAATTCGAGGACCGAGCTGACGTCTGTGGCATCCACCCGTATTCCCCCCGCGACGCTTTTGGCCTCCGCCGTGCCCCGCGGCAGCTCCATGGCAGAAGCCGCCTTGATCCAACCCTCGCTCACCTCCGACAGCTGGACCCTCACAAAATCGCCCCACTCTCCCGTGACTTCAAACCGCATCCCTTTCAACAAAATCAAGGAATAACCGAAGTCCGTCGCCGGACCCGTCAATAGGATCGAGTCCTCCCGCAGTTCCACAAAGCGGGGGACCCGTCGCCTTTGAACCGTGATAGAAGCCCCGGCGCGTTCGGTCAACTTTTTGCCGTCTTTCCGGCGAAAAAGAAAGGCGATATCGTCTTCTTCAAAGGAATCGCTCGATTGGATTTTATAGATGCCCTTATAAATTCCTTTGACGTCGCCCGGTTGCTCCAACATCGGATAAAATTCACCGCCTCCGACTCGAAAAAGGGCCTTGCCGTTGGGCGCGGCGTGGCAGGTCACCGTCACCATATCGTCGGGCCGCAACACCACGCGCCCCCGCGGGCTCATGGGCTCGATCAGGCGATAATCCTCCGGATACGTTTCCAATCCTTCCGCCACCATCACCGTCCGCGTCACGGTCGCGGTGCTCAGCCCGTCCGTCGAAAACGCCTCGATCTTAAACTTGCCCTTCTGAAAGGGAATCATGGTGAGGAAGCCCCCGTTGGTATAAAGCGTCACCGTGGTCCCATTGATGGTAACGGCGGCCGAGGCCGGCGAGACCGATCCAAAAACGAAGGAGGATTTCAGCGGTGGGAGACTGTCATTTTCAAACGGCTGGACGATTTTCAGGACGACCTGGGCCTCCGCCAAAGCACGCAGCCCAAAGGTCACGAGGACGAAGAAAATAAAAACTTTTCTCATAGGGGAATTGCGATCATAACTAAAAGGCGCGCGTCCTGGCGAGCGTTCATTAAAACAACGGCCCCAAGGTGATGTACCAAATGGTCGAGCCATCGGTTGTGCGCTTGACCCACTGCACCGTGAAATTGATTTGGAATGATTGCATGATGAAGGTGGGAAGCATGATCCCCACCCCGACGGAATTCATCCCCTTTTTCACTTCATACTGCTCCCTCTCCAGCTGATTGTCCCACCCATAGCCATAGTCATCAAAGAAGATCAGGTAAGCGGCTCGTGTGAAAAAATCGGGAATCAAATGCCGCGTTCGCCAATGCACATACTTGAGCCGCACCCGCGCTTCGGCGCTCGCCACCACGGCATTGGTTTTTTTATTTTGCAGAGAATTGCTAAAGCCTCGGAGCCGGTCGATTCCCCCTAAGCGGAACACCTGCGGTTCCGGCCCCGTGCTTCGGCCGTAAAAGAGCCGCCCCACCAATGTACTTTCCCGAGGCACGGGAATGTACTGCACGGCTTCAAAAGCTCCCGAATTATATTCCCGGTGACCGCCGTAACGGGGCGTGGCCTGGCGGACCATGAGGCCCACGCTTGTGCCCTCCGTCGCCACCAGGTAGCGGCCGGTGACGGTATCGTAAAGATAGCCGGCGGTCCAGTAACGCTCGACCTGATCTTCATTGGGTAGGGCATCATCCAAATATAATTCCCTCCGCTCGTAGGCTCCGACGCCCGCCTGGATCGAATTCACACGGTCGAGAGGATAGGTCACAAGTCCGACGGCGTCCGTGTCTCTTCTCTGGTGGGTTTGGTCGATGTCGTGGTAATACCGGAGGTCCCGATATCCCAAGGTGAACTCGGGACGGAACCGGGCATAGGTATAAAATAACGCCAAATCCAAATAATCGTTTCCCGAGGCGTATTGCATTTGCTGTTGAACAACATGATTGCCCAACAATTCCGAAAACTGCCAGATGTCGGCAAACACAAATCCGTCCAACGTGGAATAGTAAAGAAAAGGAAGAAAAAGATCGGTGGATGCCTGAAACCGGTACGGACGCGGCAAGCCCAGAAAAAGAGGCGATTCAAATCCCGGCAGACCTTCAGCCAACGCTTTCCGTCGTGCCGCGGCCTTGGCGGGATCGGTGGGGGGTTCCCACCCCTCTTCATCCCCCGGGCTCGGTTTCCCCGGAGATGGGACCCCCGACTCCACGGCCTCGAAAGGTTGAATATACCGACGGTCGAAGTCCGGTATGGCAGTGATGTGCTTCTCGCCATCGTCATAGGCCGAGAAATAAAGAGACCGGTTGGCGGGGCTGTAAAAGGGAGAAAAGGCCCCTCCCACCAACTGGGTGAGGCGTGTCGGCACCGACGATCCTCGCAAAAGATAAAGATCAAATCCATACGCCCCCGCGTCATCACGGTCGCGCACGAACAGAATGGAACCGTCGGGCAAATAAGACGGCTCTTCCGAATAACCGACCAGAGGCGCCAGAAGACGGGCCGAGGCGGGATCATCCATTGTCATCTCATAAAGGTCGCGGCCACGAGGTTCCGTTCCCGTCTCATTCATGACCTCCCCCGAAAAGACAATCCGGCGTCCATCGGGCGAAAAGCCGGGATCCCGCTCGTCTTGAGGGTTTTCCGTCAAGCGTTTCAAGACCTTGCCCTTTCGGTTAATGAGATAGAGGTCGTTGACCCCCTGCGTCATGCCGACACACACCATCTCATCTTTGACCGGAGAGAAAACGGGGGAGCGAATCTCGTCAAAAGGAATTTTGACCCTTTTCATTTTTCGGTTGTTTAAATTCAGCAAGTAAAGATAATCCCGCTGCTTCTTTTCCCCGGCAAAGGCGAGCCACTGGTCGTCGGGAGAAAGGGAGAGGGAGCGACCTTTTTTATGAATATTTTCCAGCTTGGACCACGGCACGTCCACCAAGATCTCGAGGCGCGTCGAATGAATGTCGTATTCGTAAATCCGCGACAGGCCTTGTCGATCACTCAGGAAATACATTTTTCGTCCGTCTCTCGAGACCACGGGAGAGAGGTTGAATTGAGGAAGGCGGTCCGGAAATGTCAACGGCAGGCCGTAATCTTTCGGATGTTTTGCGGTCTTAAAGAGGGCGGCGTATTGATCGCGAAGCCATTCCTGAAAACGGAAATCAAACCGGTCCAGATCCAATCCCAACATCTCCTCCAGCGCCATCGACACATCAAAATGATCTTTCATGAGGACAAGCAGTTTTCCGATTTTGTCCGGGCCATACTCATCGGCCAAAAAGTCCATGGCCGCTTCCCCGGTTTTATACGCGAGGGTCACCTGATCCGGTTTCAAATGAGAAAAGCCGTGCAATTCGGGCAGGGGCAGGATTTTATTGTTGGCGACGGAATCGCGGACGACCATGTCCATCGTCGCTTCATCCAGATCCCCCCCGCCATACTCCGCCATCCCTTCCATCATCCACAAGGCGTAAAAAGGGGACTTCAAGAGGCGGATGGATTTCCAAAATCCGCCGTACAAAATGTTGAATTGAACAACGTGGGTAAATTCGTGGGGAATAACATGACTGAGCCATGTTTGCGATCCATCGTTGTAGACGAGAAAACGGTTCTTAAAGGCCTCGGTCACGCCGCCGGTTCCCTCGCCGATGGGAACAATGTTGGTCTGTTCAAACTGGTTGTGATTGGTGTAGAAAAAGAAGGGCGTCCGGCCGGGGACGAAATAGCCGAACCTCTCGCCGACGTTTTTCCACGCCTTTTCCAGGGTTCGCGCTACAACCGGAATCAGATGATACGTCGCCGAATCGTAATAGATGTCAAAATGGTCCGTCTGAACGTGTTGCCAGCGATACTGGTCGACCCGGACATTGTTGTAACTAACGGCCCATACCGTCAGGGGAAGAAACAGCAGAAGGAGAACCGTTGAGAGACGAGAACGAAAAAGGGATTTTAACGACATATCAGGCTAAGTTTAACAGCCCTTCGGATCGAAGGAAAGATGAGAAATAATTTAAGGTTGGTTTTCGCCGTCCCCCCAGCCGGTGGTCTCGGCGAGGGTTCGGGTGTCGCGAGTGCCGCTGTATTTTTTCAAAAGCTCTTTTTCTTGATCGCGGTCGTATCTCTTGATGGAAAGCTCGATCTTCCGTTCCTTCTTGTTGATTTTGATGACGGTGGCGGCGATCTCTTCCCCTTCTTTAAACTTGTCGGGGGTGTCTTTCAGCACGTGTTCTTCCTGAGGATCATAAAATTTTGAGCTTTGATGGGTGAGTTCGGCGATCCGAACCAATCCGTCCAGACCGGAATCCAACTTAACGAAAATACCAAAATCCACGATATTGGTGACTTTTCCCTTGACCCCGTGGCCGACTTTGAGAACCGTCATCGGATCCGGCGTCAACTGTTTGAGCCCCAACGCCATTTTTTCCTTCCCGACATCCATCTCGAGCACCCGGGCCTTCAGTTTGTCGCCGGCCTTAAACATCTTTGAGGGGGATGCCATTTCCGTCCAAGAAAGATCCTGGCTCTTCAGGAGCGCTTCCACCCCGGGCCGGATCCGAACGAAAACGCCAAAGGCCGCCACGTGAGTGACCTCCCCCTCCACAACGGTTCCTACGGGAAACGTCCGGGCGGCTTCTTCCCATGGATTTAAACCCACGCGTTTCAAACTTAACGACACTTTTTCCTTGGCCCGATCAACGGCCAATAAACGGACGTCGATCATCTGGCCGACTTTAAGAACGTCTTTGGGGTGCTGGATCTTCTCGGTCCACGACAACTCCGAAAGATGAATCAAGCCTTCCACCCCGGGCTCAATTTCCACAAAGGCGCCAAAGGCCGAGAGCCCCGTGACTTTTCCTTTGACAACGGTGCCCAAGGGAATCCGTTTGTCCAGGCCATCCAAGGGATGCGGCAGGAGCTGTTTGCGGCCCAGTGAGATGCGGTGCGTGGCGGGATCGTACTTGAGGACTTTGACGTCCACCTCCTGGCCAACGGAAAGAACTTTTTTTGGATTGGTGACGCGGATCCAATCCATGTCGGAAATATGAAGAAGCCCCTCGATCCCGCCGACATCGATGAAGGCCCCGAAATTCGTGAGCCCCGTCACTTTCCCCTGCATCACGAGGCCCTCTTTTAAATTTCCAAGGGTCACCGCCCGTTTAATCGCCCGTTCCTGCTCCAGGAGACGCCGGCGCGACACCAGGACGTTCCCTTTCGAACGATCCATTTCAAGGACAAGAACGCGAACCTCCCGTCCCACCCAGGCGTCAATATCCGCCACGGGTTTCTCGTCAATTTGCGAAGCGGGCATGAAGGCATCCACCCCGACATCCGCCAAGACCCCCCCCTTAATTCTCTTGACCACCTTCCCCTCAATCGGTTCATTCTTTTCATGGGCGGCGGTGAGGCGGTCCCAATGGAGCTTCTCTCTGGCCTGGCGCCAGGAAACGAGGGATCGTCCCTCAGGACCGCGCATCCGGAGAATGAGGACAGGGAGTTTGCTGCCGGTGAAAGGGATGTCTCCGCTGAACTCTTTCAACGGGAGGGCGGCCTCTTGTTTGAGACCGACATCGACGAGAAGATAACTGTCGCTCAAGCTCACGACCGTGCTTTCAATGACAGCGCCGGTTTCGGCCCCGGGACTTTGGGCCAGGATTTCCTCCATCCCCAGGTCTTCGGTCATAATCTCATTCTCCATATCGATCCTGCATGGGGAATAAAAACAAGTCGTTTTCTCCTGCTCCTGTTTGTTCGTGACACGGGACAAACTCGGAAAGATTTAAGTGGCAAGTCAAGAAAAGAATATCATATTTTCGAAGGAAGAAACGGCTAATTTACCTAGGGGAACCTGAGCAAATTGTCATTGAAAAAGATCCAATAGATAAATGTCATTCCCGCGAAAGCGGGAAGCCAGGACGTGAACACCGGACTGGATTCCCGCTTTCGCGGGAATGACGACATTAAGATTGCTTCACCCGCCCGCCGCGGCGGGCAAGTTCGCAATGATAATTCGGAAACCGGTTTAAAACCGGGCATGGAAGGCATAACGGAAGGTGTTGCCCAGATCCCCAAACGGAACCCAGGCAAAATCGATGTCAAATTGTTTGTAGCCGACTCCGGCGCCCAACGACATCCCCGTGGCGTCGGGGTCGGTCGTCGCGGAATTATAACCGCCGCGAAGGGCAAACCGGAGGTTTTCTCCCGCCGGCTGCATCCACTCCAAGCCGGTCCCGACCTGCGAATCGTTATCCCGCGCCTTTTTCACATCAAATCCGAGTTTCATTCTCTCCCTAAAGAGGTTGGCCCCCACGCCGACGTCGAGAGTCAGAGGCAAGGGATCCGATTCCGAGCGGAACTTGACCGACTCCCCCAAATGCTTCACCGCCACACCGACCTTGATGGGCCGTGACCCCAGACGCTGCAGGAGTCCGACATCTCCGCTCCAGGTTCTCGCTGAATAGATATCAATTTTCTGCTCAATATAACGGCCTGTCAACCCCAGGGACGTGAGCGGGCCGAAGGTCCTTGAATAGGATAAGGTATAGGCCGCATCCATGGCATCAAAGGAGCCCTGAAGCGACTCATCCGTGCCCCGCTTTTCTAGATTGTCCGTTCTCAAGGTGGCCGCGGAGAAGGCAAACGCCCCCATGTCGGTGGGATAGGCAAAAGCGCCGAAATCGTAATTCATCCCTTGGAACCACTCCATGTGCATGGCGGTGATTTCGGGCTGGCTCACCGAGGCCAAGCCGGCTGGGTTGTAATAAACCGCGTTGACATCATCGGCAATGCCCACAAAGGCCTCGCCCATGGCGGTCGGCCGGGCGCCCGCGCCGATCTTCAGGAATTGGGCACCGCTTGTGCCCACTTTGTCATTGGCCGCCTGGGCACACAGAACGCTCCCCAGTCCGATCACAAACGCGAGATAATAAATTCTTATCTTCATTTGACGACCGCCATCTTGAAGAATTTCTCGTGCGAACCGCCGATGGTGAACCGGCCGATGTAGATCCCGGAGGCTACCTTCGCCCCGCTGTCATTGGCCCCGTCCCACCCGATGTAGAAATGGGATCCCCCGGTGGCCACCGTTGTTCGCAAGGTTCTCACCTTCTCCCCGGCCACGTTGAAGATTTGAATCTCCACCTCCCCCGCGACGTCGACCGGCACACTGAACTTAATCATGGTTCCATCGATCGTCTGATTGGCCGGGCCGGCGTTTGTATTCTGGAGAGTGACAATCTTGGCATTGAGGTCAAAAGGATTGGGGAAGTTGAAGATCTCGACTTCCCCGTTGTAGCTGCTCCCCTGAATAATCGGTACGCTGGATTCCAAAACGGTAAACACCGACGCATGGTTGATCTCAACGGTGATGGTTCGCGACTCCCGATCGATGCGCCGGTTCTGGTTCTCGAGGGTATACACGTTCTGCGATTCGTTGTAGTAATAGACGTTGATCTGATCGGGATCCGCTCCTTCATCATAAACCATGGTGATCGTGGGCGAGGTGTTAAATCGACGGCTGACGCCCTGGGGCAGGAAAATATCGTAGAACGAACTGAAAGGATTGACACTGGGCGCATCCGACAAGGCGCGAATGGCCTTGTACAGGTTCGGCGGATAGAATGCGGGCCCCAATTTTTCTGCCAATTTTACGGCGGCCTTTCCGCTGGCGTGGCCGCCGGCGACAACCGAAGACAAATCATCCGCCTTTCTAAACTTCACCAACTGGCCCTCTGAGGAATTATTATCGGCCAATGGATGAATCCCTTGAGGTGTCCTATTGTTTAGCCAATTGGGCGGGATGCTCAAAGACGAACCTCCGGGGAGAACAAAATCCGCCCCCAAATCGGTCACATAATCCTCCTGCGAAGACGACACGCCAAAAGGATACGTGAACGTCCCGGCAACGTCGAAGTTGGAACCGGTGGCCGGGTTGGTTTCCTTCGTCTTGAAGTCGGCCGCGACGATCAGGGAGCTGATGGTCGAGCCGTCTCCCCCGCCCATGGTGTAAAGATAATTGGCGCTCAAACGGTCCGCGCTCACCGATGTAAAAGCCATGGTCCCTTGTCCCTGGGTCACATCGATAAAATCAGCAAACTCACTATCATCGGAGGTCCCATCGTTGTCCGCGTCCTCCGGATTGTCCCGAAAAGCCTGGTTGCAACTGAAAATGGTTTCCACTCCGTCCGGAAGCTTCTGCATAAAGGAGGCCACCAGCTTGGGTTCGCTGACGGTAAAGGTGAGATCCAACGTGCTGTCCTCATCCGGCAAGGTGAAGCTCTCTTCGAGAACGCGCGGCCGGCCCAATTTATCCACGGCCATGATGGTGTAGTCACCGGGGCCCAGGCCATAGAAGGCATAGGCATCCACGGAGTCGGTGACGGTTTCTTTCGTCAAGGTGGCACGGGCGAGAGCCTTCACCGCATCGAAAGCTAAAATTTGACTGACCTGATCGCTGGACGGCAGGGACCCGTCCTGATTGCGAACCGTGCCGCTCAAGGTGACGGCCCGCTCCAGGTTGATGGTCCCCAACTCCACCGTATTATTGGCCACGGACACGTTCGATTTTTTAGAGGGCCTATGACTCTTGGCCAGAATCTCGATGTCGTACAAACCATTGGTCAAACGCAGGTTGAAGGTTCCGTTCGTCTCGGAGACGAATTCCAGGATGCGCCGATCGCCGCGCTTGGTCACCAAGAGGCTGACGCCGGGCCGGCCTTCATATTGCCCATAGGCCGCCACCAGCGACTGGTCGGCCGCCGGCACAACCGTGCCGGTCACCGACCCCGTCACGGCATTGAGGACGATGGCCAAAGACCCCTGCAACTTCGTGAGATCCGACATGACCTTCGATCCCACCGACCAATGGGTCTGAGAATCCAAATTCCCCAGCGGATTGGCGACAAAATCATAGAACCGAATGCGGGTGTCCAATCCTTCAAACGTAAAGGATCCGGTCGGATCGGTGACGACCTTCAAGGGCGGCAGGTCGCGCGCCAGAGACTGATAGGCAAAAACAGGAATATTGGCGATGGGAGTTCCGTTTTCATCCGTCACGGACCCGGTGACCGTCATCCCGCTTTCCAAAAGGAAAATTCCCCAGTTATAGACTTGCCCGAGCGCCAATTTCACAACCTTCGTGATGGGAAGGAAACTCTTTCCTGTGGATCCTCCCGTATTTTGCGCCGGCGGCCGAATATCCAGCGTGTAATCGGTCTCCGGCAAAATGTTGGCGGTGAAGGTTCCATCGGCGCTGGGCCCGGTGGCGTCAGCGATATGGCCCTTGCTATAGAGTTTAATCTTAAAGCCGTCCGGTAAATTGGCGGCCGCATTGTCCGACGTAATGAGAACACCGGATTTATTCGCCAACTTCCCTTGTACGATGGCTCCGCGCGTAAGAGCGATGCTGAGAGAGCGAATCTCAGAAGCGGATTGAATGGTGACAAACACGGGTTTCGCCGTGTATTTTGGCGGCGTCTGCGTGTCCACCACCTGAACGAGATAGGAACCGATCCGCAAATTGTTAAAGTTGACGGTGGCCTCGGTGCCGACAATAGCCACATTCACCGTCCCCACCACTTGCTTGAGAATGGTATCCATTAAATTGATTGTCAACGGATAGCCGCTTTCCGTATAGGAGGCCGGCAACGTCAATGTCCCTGTGAGTTTGGCCCCATCGCGAAGCGTGAAATCCACCCCCGTCTGATCGGCGATGAGGGTGAGAATTCTCTCTTCTAGGGCCGCCTCGGGAATACCATCATTGTTAAAGTCGGTGTTTAAATGAAGGCGATACGTCACGCCCTCTTTTAAATTCGAAATCTGATAAAGCCCACTGGCTGGATTGATTTCGGCAAATTTAATTTTCGCGGGGTCCCAAATTCGGCCCGCCGTCGTCGGTAGTGAATCGATCGTGCTATCGGGATTGATCATATAAGCTTCAATACGGAGGGCCGATATATTTTGCAGCCCGCTTTTCGTGTAGATGGTCAGTGGCGTTGAGTTATCAATAATGGAGGACCCGGTATGATAAGGGGGAGCCGCCTGGAACCGGACCGTGCCGCTCAAGGCATAGTAACGCCCGCCGCTCAAATCCACCGACACCGAACTCATCGGGCTATTGGTCACCCAAACACTCTTCAGGTCGGATGCTCCGACCAATTGATCATAAGCGGATAACGTATATTGTCCCGACTCCAAGTTGGAAAATTGGAATTGATTGTTCCCCAAGGCCGCAGGATTACTAAGAAAAATCGCTCCCTTAGACAATTTCAACTGGATGTTGGCCGCTTCGCTGGTGGGCGCCAAGCTCGCCGTGACACGAAGGGATCCTGTATTTTGGATAAAGGCCAAGGTGGCGGATCCCACGCCCCCTTGAACGGTGACCGACTTCGCTCCAGGAGGATTGAGCTCAAAGCCCGTCAATTTATCACAATAAAGAATATAAGCCCCTTCCGGAATTCCCGTGAATGTCGCCGAACCAGGCGTTGACGTGGCATACGTGGCATGGGTATTCAAGCGCACAGCCTTTGATACCGTGTAGCCGTTGGCGAACACCAACCGCGGCATGACCACAAATTGGCCATCGGCCGGATCTCCGTTGGCGGTATCCAAACCGGTGGAATCGCCTGCGACGGTGATCGTCAACTGAACCTCGCCTGTTTTGGCCAGATAAAAGTCTCGCGTGATGTCGGTGTCGACAATATCGACGGTATCGGTGAGGGGGGTAAAACCGTCTGCTTTACCACTGACACGATAGTGACCGGGATTTAACCCGGGGAATGCATACGTGGTCTGATATTCGCCCGGCGGAATATACGCATAGGTAAACACCGTCGGTGTCCACACTCCGCCGGCGTCGACACCAGCCGACAAACTGAGCTGAATACCGGTGGCGTTCATAATGCCGGAGGTCAGGCGAATCTGCCCGGAAATGTTTTTCTTGGACGTCAAGCTGACGTTCCATGTATAGGTTTCGCCTTCGGAGAAGGTCCGCTGAAGAGGCGTCAGCGTATAGCCGGGAAGGTTGAGCTCCACGGTATAAGCCAGGCCCGGATTCAACATCATCTCCGGCTTGGCGGTGCTGTAACCATCATCCGCCACGTTCATCCCATTAGCCAGGCGAAGGGTTCCCGCGACCTCTCCGGTCGCCCGCGCCCGGATGGAGCCCCAAATCTCCGGCGAGTAATTAGACCGTGTCGCATTGACTATCAATCGGGCCATCGGTTTTAATCGAATCTGACCGAGATCCTGCGCCGACCCCGTCACCGTCAAGGACTGCTGATAGGGTGTATAGCCTCTCTTTCCGATGCTTAAGGTATAGGGATTGGGACTCGGCGGAATGCCCACCAAGGAAAAGTCACCATTGGCATCCGTTCGCGTATACCGGTTGAATTGTCCATACACATTCACATCCGCGTCGGAAATGGGATTCAATGAAACGTTGTCAATGGCTTTCCCACTCACACCGCTGGCCGAGACGATGATGCTCAGCGTTGAATCATCCGACATCCCGCCGACGGTCAGCCTCACACGATAGGTTCCGGCCCCTGCCAAATCGTTGTACGGATAAGCCCGCCGTCCGTCCCACGAAACACGGACGGGACTTCCCAAAATCCAGGCTTCCCAAATTCTCTCCATTCCCACCGTCAAGATCTCAACGCGTGTTGATAAATTTGGATCCCCCGTCACGCAGTTGATGAAAGCCCAATCATTTAAGCCGTCATTATTGGGGGTGATGGTCACTTGTGCGGCGGTTCCTTTCACGCCGGTATCGACCGACAGCCCGCTCAAACCCTGCCCCGTTGCCGGAACAATTCTCGTGATGTTTTCCGTTGTGTAACTGCCCGAATACATGTCGGTATAACGGATCCGGACATGGTCCCGATCGCGGTTGGCCGCCGACGTCAACCGGTAATACAAGGTGAGGCTGGATTGACCCGCCAAAAGAGTGACGGATCCGTTTTTGAAGGGACTAGAGAGGTCGCTCGACAGCGACAAATCGGCATAGGGATCATTCCCCCACTGGGCGGACACGTTATCCCACATCACGGCCGCCACATCGATCAATGTATTGGCCGATACGGCCGCCGTATTGCCGCACATATTATTGCCCCGAATGATGATTGATTTTATTTGATCGAGCGGCACGATCTTTTCATAGGTGTCAAATCCCAACCACTTCGCCGAGCCGGCGGTAATTGAAAGGGTGGGTTGAGACGCAATGGCGTTCGGTTGGCCGTAGGGGTTGGCCTGTGTCAATACGTTGAATATGACGTTCGCCAACACACCGCAGCCGGGAGTGGCCTGATAACTGATATACACTTTGTCTCCCGCACTGAGCGAGCCATTCTGGACGTTCACGCTCAGCATGGGCCCCACCGCTTCGAGCCCCAGTGTCACCATTTGGTTGGAGGCATAGGCCGACACATATCCGCTTGAAGCCGGATACATCGTTTGCGGATAAGACCACCCTCCATCCGGGATCTTGACTTGGATTTTTCCTCCTTGCGTGATGCCGGCGGCCCCCACCGTGAAGGTCAGCGTCAGGGTCGTGTTTGTCATCTCGGGAAGCTCCGTTGGAGAAATCGCCGCCGTTCCCTGTCCATCCCCCGCCCCCGCCACATAGCCGACAAAAGCCGTCGCCATCGGGTTGTTCGAAATGGGCCCGCGATTATACGCTTCATCCCGGGCTCGAACGGCAAAGTAATACGCCACCCCCGGCGATAAATTAAAGAGATTGATCGACTGGTACGACCCCGCCACCAAGGGAACAGGCGGCATGAGGTTAACGGGAGGCGAGGCAATATCATAGGCTGCCATCCAATCAGCCTCCGTTGTGATCGGCATCCCGGGGCGATATTTAATGATATATCCAGACGCTGTTCCGCCGGCCCCGTCATCCCCCGGCGCCGTCCATGAGAGCCGCACCGATCCCGCCGTGGCTCCGGTTTGAGCCATTAAATCCGTTATCATGGAAGGAGGGGTATAATCTGTTCCCCCGCCGCCTGTACTGTTATCAACATAGAATTCAACGGACTGCGGCATGGACATCAAATACATGTTGTCTTCGGCTTGAGCCGTGATCCGATAGCGGCCCGTCGCCCAATAAGGCATCTGGGAGAATGTCCATAGTCCCGCCGCCCATGTGGCATCAAACCAACGGTCGCCCGCCATCCACGTCCGCGTTGTAAAATCCCAATCCTGCAACAGATTCAAATCGGTCAAACGCAACTTGACTCTTGTCACCGACACGTCGTCGGCGGCCGATCCGGAGAGAATCGTTAAAGACGAAGGCACGTAGGTCAGGCCGGCCAGCGGAAAGGCAACCGATATGCTGGGGGCTATTCCCGCACCTCCACCGGCCGTCACGGTGAACATCACCGTCTCTGAGATCTGGTTTAACGCCGCATCCTTCACGCGCACCGTAACGGCATAAGAGCCGATGGACCACATGGCCATGGGCGCATAAAACTGCCAATTGTTCGTACTGTTCGCTACCATCCAGAAATCGCCGGCTCTCCATGTGGCCCCATCCCAAATCATGTTGTTATCCTGGTTTCGAATCAATAGCTCGACCATCGTTACGCCGACGTTGTCCGCCGCCGTCCCGCTCAAGGCGGCCAATTGGGAAGAGTTGTAAGACTGATTGTTTTGCGGGAATAACACCATCATAGTCGGCGCCGTATAATCACCCGCTCCCGCTCCCGCTCCATTCACGGTAAAGTTCCTCGTCAGATCGCTGGGATTGCCGCTCGGATCCGTCGCCCGGATACGGAGAACATAAGAACCATTGGTATAAAGATAGGAGTTCAAATTGAAACTCCAGGCGGCCCCCTGGGCATCGGGCGTCAGGCTATCGGGCGGTGTCTTCCAAAATTCGGTAGGGCTCGTGAAACCCTGGGCCCCGTTCCAATACATTCCCGTTCCCACTTGCCGCAGGCTCATCGCCACCTGGTTTACGCCGTAGGAGTCGTCGGCACGACCGTTAAAATTGGTGAACGAATAAGGGCCCTGATTGGCTCCCTCATTCGGATTGTAAATGGTTATGGAAGGCCCTGTGGTATCAACGGAACCGCCGCCCGCCAGGCCGGACACCGAAAAGCTGATTGACGAATAGGCCACGCTATTTGAAGAATCGCGCGCCCGAGCCCGCATGATGTAGTACCCGTTTTTCCAAGCGGCCGGCGGAACGTAGGCATACCACGACGTGGTGGCGCTCACCGTCATCGACGATTGATTCCAAAACTCCGCGGCCATGTTCCAGCCATTTCCATCCCAATACTTCTCGCCATCCAAGAGAGAATAATTCACCTCGCTAACTTGAATGTTGTCGCTGGCGGTTCCCTTTAAATTGGTGGGCAAGTTACCATTCGTATACGTCGCCCCATTGACCGGAGATGAAATCATGACAATGGGCGGCGTACTGTCCCCGCTGGTCGTCACACCGGAAACGGAAAAAGTCACGGTGCTCGTCTTTTGGTTGTTGGAGGTGTCTTTGGCCCGGGCAAAGAAAACATAGTTACCGTTTTGAAACGCAGACCCCGGAATGGTGAAAGTCCAATAGTTCAGGCCGTTGGGGGCAAAATAAACCGGCGTTGCGGATGAAAACGAGACGCCGTTGTAATAGAGTGCTGTATCGACATTTTTCAGCCATACCTCCACCAACTGGAGGGCCATGTTGTCACCGGCGTTCCCATCAAAGGTCGGCCATGTGGGAGACGCATAGTTGGTACCGGAAACGGGATGTTGAATTGTGACAAACGGCGGAATGGTATCGGCGGTACTTTCGTAAACATTAAAATCGGAGGACTGATACCCGTAATTGTTGTTCCCGTCGCGAGCTCGAACCATCAACCGGTACGAGCGCCCGTTCTGCCAAGCCGAAGAGGAAATCCACGTGAAGTTCCAGTTGTACTGCGCTGGCATATAAAACCAATTTTCCGCGTCACAGCTGAAGGCGTTGCCACACCAATACTTGCCGGTGCTGATGTCTTTGACCCATGCGGCCACCTCCATTAACGAAACGTTGTCGGACGCCGTCCCACTTAAGTTCACCAAAGCATGAGGCGGATGGGTGGAGCCGTGTTGGGGGTGGAGAATGGCCAGCTGCGGGGCGACGGAATCCCCACCGGCGCCGGAACTGAGGGACACGCGGAATGTGACGGTGGAAGAGGCCTGATTCGATGCCAAATCGAGTGCAATGGCGATCATCGTATAAGACGACTCCAATTCCTCCCAATTGGCCATGGCCATGTAAAACTGCCATTGTTCATACCCATAGGCTTCATTGATATATTGTCCAACTTTCCAGAGATTGGACATCTTGTCCCACTCTTTGCCGTCCTGAAGGCGAATGAGCCGCACGCTGACTTTGGCGATGTCTTCGTTGTCGCTGGCGGTCCCGGACAACGTGGAGAGCTGAGTCGAGGTGTAAGTGGATCCGTGGACCGGGTATTGAATCAGAACGTTGGGAGAAACCTGGTCCGTGGAAATGCCTACGACAAATGTCGATGTATCAGCGGCGCTGTTGAAATAATAGTCCTCAGCGATGGCAACGAATTCATAGGAAGTCCCAGTCGACCATTGAATATCTCCCCCTGGCATGGACCACGTCGAACTGGAACCCACAAAACAGTATTCGATCGTTTCGCCCCACCACCCGCCGGGGGTTCCATAATAAGGGTGCCAATAGCGCCCGTCGGACAATCGTTTTAAAGAGACCCGGGTTCCCATCAATGATTGATTGTCTTCCGCTGTTCCCGATAACGTGAGGAGAGTCGCCACGGTTTGCGTGCTGCCGGCAAGGGGATGGAAAATTTTCACCTGAGGCGGTGTCGTGTCCGGCGGAGCGCCGAATCCGGGAATCGGTTCCGAATCATCCCACAGAGGATCGCTCACTTCATAAGTAAGGGAACTGTTATAGCCGCGCCAGCCGTTCCGATGATTGGGGGCCCGATCGCCGACGATCTGGCTTGTCCCCCCCTCATTGAAATCCCAATACGCAAGCAGGTTGGGTTCGGATCCCGTCAAAGACTGGAAGCGGCTGGACCGGATTTCATTTTCTGTCCGGACGGTGCTCCACAAACGAACTTCGTCTATTCTTCCGCTGAATCCATTGGCGTAACTGTTTGAATTCCCGAACTTCAGAGAATAGCTGTTGGCCACCGGTGTCCCCGTATAATAGGAGGCTTCTATAAAACCGTCGAGATAGAGATAGGTGTACCCAGAATAATCCCGCGCCAGGGCGAAATGATGCCAATTCATATCGTTTATGGATTTGTAACTGGATATCCCGCCGCCTCCGCCATGGGGCTCGAAGCGGATCATCCCGCTCGGCTGAAGATACACGCCCCACCCGGACGAATTCGCCGGTGTCCCATAATCGCGATAGTCCTTCCCAACAAGAAACTCATCCGAACCCGACGAGGTGGTGGACCGCTTAAACCAGAATTCGATGGTGCGATAACCCTGAAAGTCGAAATCCGTGGAGTGAGGGACGTTGACGAATTGCTGATCGGTCCGATTAAATCGAAGGGCGTATTGGCCCGTGGCCGCCGGGCTCTGGGTCTTGGTTGAGATGGGCGTGTTGTAACTGGCATCCGTCTCCGAGGTTATTTTAACCTTAAAATAATAACTGGTGCTGCTTTGTAATCCGATCCCGGAGTAGTCGTGGAAGTTGTTGCCATAAATCTGCGATGAGGTCACGGTGGCAAAATCCGCCGCGCTAGAAAGGACCGCCAGATAGGAATTCCCGGGAACGTTCGTCCACTGGACATTAATGACGTCCATGCCAACAAAGGTAAAGTAAGGATTAAGCGGTGTTGGAACGCCGGGCCCCGTGCCCACGAGGGTTTTCGTCGAAATGGGCGTGTTGTAGCTGGTGTCGGGCTCGGTGGCCACCTTCACCTTAAAGTAATGAACCGTGTCGGAACTTAAACTGGTGAAATAACGATAGTTATAGGTGTCGGTATAAGAAGAAAGCATCGTTGAAAAGTTGCTGACGGTCGAAAGAGCCGCCGTATAATTGCAGCCGGAGGCGAAATTCCAGTTGATGTTCAGACTGGTAATGCCAATAGCACTAAAATAAGGGCTTAAGGCTGTTCCTGAGGTGGAACCGAACGTCCAGTTGATATTGTTTCCGCTGTTGATGCTGGTCCCATCCGCCGCCATGGTTTGTCCGCCACTCGCATCAGAATCCTTCACATTGACGTTGATAAGCGTGCGACTGGACCCGTAGAATTTAAAATTCCAGCGGGATCCATTATTCGTGGACATTAACATCACACCCTCGAAATCGAGCATGTTGTTGACGACAAAGGTGTCAGAATACTTGAAAAAGATCGTGTTTCCGGAAGCGACGGCTTTCAACGAATAGAATGTTGTGTTCCCCGAGAGGCGGTTCTCCGGAGAGGGGACCAAGGTCACAGTAGAATTCATGGCCCCGTAGGAACCTCCTATATGCTCCAGGACTCCCCCCATCACGACATTCGAATTCCCCCAGTTGACGACCCCCCCCATCTGACGGTAAGCCGATGAAATCGTTACAGCATAACTTCCCGTGTAGATGACCGATGGATAGTTTGAATTGACGACTAAGGTACTGACTGTCACACCGACGTCCAAATCCATGCTTCCCGTGCCCCCGCCATCAAATATCACGGTATGGGTGCTCAAGGGAACGCCGGCTCCGCCCTGGCCATCGCTGGTCAAACTCCAGTTGTTCGGGTTGTTCCAATACCCGAATGAGTCCGACACCCAATACCGCTCCCCCTTGTCAACCGACACCGATTTGGTGCAGGTCGATGGCAGATAAGAAAAGTTCGGGTAATACAACTGACTTAAGCTCGCCACTCCCACGTAATAAGTAGTGCCGGGATTTAAATTTACCACCATTAACGTCGTCGCATTCACATCATACGTCATGGAAGAAAAGATCACGCCTTTTCCAGCGGCGTCCGTTGTGGCTTGAATCAAATAACCATTGGATCCAAAACTGGGGATTCCCCATGACACTTTAATGGAATCCGGATAAACCGCCGTCACGCCGGGCGATACGAGCAAGTTTGCCCAGGTGGATGTTGAAAATGGCGATGTGTAGCTTGTCGTGTTGTCATTCCACAACGACCCGACCTTCAGATAATAAAGGCGGTTCGGATTGAGACTCGACACCGTGGCGGAAGACGCATTTCCATCCGACGTGGTTACCTTCTGAACATTGCTGATGAAATTGCTGTCCGTTGAGGCCAGGACCACATAGCCTTTTTCTGAACTGACCGGCACCCAATGAACTCTGATGCTGTTCACCGTCACCGTGGAAATGGTGGGTGAGCCCGGCGGCGACTGGCTGCCGGGGAAGCTCCAGTTGACATTGTTCCCCATGTTCGTCGATGTCCCCCCCGCCACCATCGTCGCTCCTGAAGACGCGTTCGAATCCCTCACGTTCACATCCACGATCGTCTGACTGGATCCCATGAACTTGACATACCAGGGGTTATTGTCCGTGCTGGAACGCAACGTGACCTTCTCAAAATGAACCATGTTGTTAATGGCGATGGTCTGGTAATTCTGGAAATAGAGGGTTGTGCCCGCCGTGACCGCCCGCAACGAATAAAACGTCGTGTCCCCTATCAACCGGCTCACCTGCCCCGGCTCAAAGGTGACCGTCGAATTCATGGCCCCAAAGGAACCGCCGGAGTGTTCAAAAATCCCCTTCATGGTGACGTTTGACGTGGAGCAATTGACGGTTCCAGCCATCTGTTTGAAATAGGAAGAGACAGTAACAGCAAATCCAGCTGTATAAATGGCGTTGGAATACCCACTGTTTATAATCCAGGTGCTCACCGTCACGTTCGTGTCCAGATCCATGCTCCCGCCGCCGGGATTAAAGATGACCGTGTGGGTGCTCAAGGGAACCCCGGCGCCTCCCGGCCCCCCGCTGGTGAAAGCCCAGTTATTGGGATCATTCCAATATCCAAAGCCGCTCGAAATCCAATGCCGCTCTCCAATATCATTGGGTTGGGACAATGTCTTTGTCGATGGAAGTGTGGTGAAATTCGGCACAAACAGGTGATTGAGGCTGGCGACCCGAATCCAGTAGGTGGTTCCGGATAGAAGGTCCGTCACCGTGAGGGTCGTCATATTCATGTCGAACGTCTCGGTAGAATGCAATATCCCGGTTCCGTCAAAATTGGTGGATGACATATTCAAAAGGTATCCTTCAGCTCCTGTCCCTGGGATGCCCCACGTCACGGCGACACTGGTCACGTTAACTTTGAAAACCGAAGGACTCGTCGGAAACCCTGCCAAGGTCGAGGTGGTCAGGGAAGACGCGTAATTCGTTGTCCCGTTGTTCCAGCGAGACCCGACGCGCACAAAGTAAGTGGTATTGCCCGTCAAACCCGTTGATATCGTATTTGAACTGGCTCCTCCATCTGTCGTAATGGCTCTACTAATGGTCCCCGTAAACCCCGCCACCGAAGAGGCTTCCAGCGTGTACCCCAGCTCGGAACTCACGGCGGCCCATTGGCCCTTGATGCTGTTGGTTGTCACCGTTGAGATAGTGAAGGATCCAGGAGCGGTGTGGGTGCTTCCAAACGTCCAATTTCGGTTATTGCCGCCGTCAATCGATGTGCTGTCCGCGTCCATGACAAAACCACTCAGGGCGTTTGAGTCCTTCACAAAAAGATGTTTGAGGGTCTGACTTGAACCCGAGAATTTGAAATACCAGGTTGAATTGTCGGTGGCCGACCGTAAAAACACATCTTCAAAATCCACCCCGTAGGTGACACACTGCTCCTTGTTTTGCGCAAAATATAACGTGGTTCCGGGAGTCACGGCTTTTAACGCATAAAAGGTGGTTGTATTGATAATCGAAGCGCTGGAAACAGAGATAAAGGTCACGGTGGAGTTCCCGGCGATAAATTGACCGAGCGTTCCCTTGTTCCAAATCCATTTAACATCAATCGATCCCAGGCCGCCGTTTAATGTCCCTGAACTCAGCATGACATTGCCGTTGACCGTCAGCTTGTTTGTCCCGGCAATGGTGACGGTCGCTGAGGACCCCGCGTTCATGCTGAAGTTGTTAACTGTCGTCGATATGTTGATTTGGCAGGCTTTGTTCGAAGTGGCGTCAAAAACAACATCGTCAGTTTCGAAAGGGATACCGTCTGGATTCCAGTTGCTGGGATCATCCCAATTTTGACTCGCTCCGCCTCCATCCCATGTTCTTACGGCCGCCACACCAAAAATGGGAAGAAAAATAAATAGAGTCAGAAGAGCAGCAATCTTCACCCTTTGTGTCAACTTTCCCACACGATCTCCTTGATTTAGGTTTCGGTCTATCAACCAGTAAATATTGATTTAAGTGTAGGGTTGAGTAATGAAATATTGATGACATTTTGGGGTAAAACTGACGAAAAGATCGGGGATTTAGATTAGAAAAGGGAAAGAGGCCTAGGAAAAATGAAGCGTATTTTATAGGGGAATTTAGGCTGCTTTTTTAAGGGAAGAAGAAGAACGATTTGATACGCTTTTCCGACCTGTTTTTTTACTGCTCGAAGGCTCGCTGGCCGCTGTTAAAAACTCATCTATTGACTGTAGAGTGATTTCTAGTCGTTCCCCGCTAAATTCCATCTCTACGTGATGACGAATGGGTTTTCGGCATAGATGGTAAAAAGAACAAATCGGCACGCACCAGGGTGTCGTATCCTGCTTAATCCGCCGGTCGCAAAATTCATTATCCGCGGCCATTTGGTTGATGTCCTGCACCATCCCCTTATCGAGTGCGATAAAACGAATGCCAAGAATATACCGTTCATCCCGAGTCCGGAAAGAGTGGGTGATGATCCCCCTGCATTCTTGCAGGGGCCGCCCCGGCAAACGGAAATGGATTTTTAAAGGCGACCCTCTTTGAAATACCCCTTGAGCGGACCATTTTTCAATGGCCAACCCGATGCCGCCGGCCGACAAGTTAATGATCGTGGCTTCCACAGGCTCGCCGATGAACGGCATGACAGGAAAGATATGGATTGGCACCTTGACCGAACGATCGATTTTAAACCGCTTGAATTTCCTTCTATTTGAGAAAGACATTTGGCTTCCTCCTTAAAACCTAAACGAAGCGGCGTAGCGGAATGTGTTCCCGAGATCGCCAAAGGGCACCCAGGCGAAATCAAGCTGCAAGCTCATAAAGCCGAGCCCCGCTCCCATCGCGATTCCCGACGCTCCGTCCGCATCAGTTCCTGATGTGTTGTATCCCGCTCTCACGGCCGTCCGGAATTCTTTTATGAGACGCTGTTTCCATTCCGCTCCCACACCGTATTGCAAATCGTTGTCCCTTGGTTTCTTGACATCAACGCCAACGGTCAGTTTCTTTCTGAATAAATAGCTTCCCACCCCGGCATCGACGGTGAGGGGTTGCGGATCGGATTCCTCCTGAAACTTGACCTCCTGGCCGAAATGCTTGACAGCCAATCCTATTGAGAGAGGCCACCGTTCAAACTTCTGGAAGAGTCCGACATCGCCTCCCCAGGTTGTCGCCAAAACATTGTCGATCTCCTGTCTCATATGGCGACCCGTCAGCCCGATGGAAAAATTTGAAAATAGGGTGCGCGCGTAAGACAACGTATAGGCCGCGTCCATGACTTCGAAATCGCCGATGTTTCCCTCATCGGCGCCCCGCTTCGGGATATCGTCCACTTTGAGAGTGGTCGCTGAAAGACCGAAGACCCCAATTTTTGTCGGGCAGGCAAAGGCACCATAGTCATAGCTTATATCCTGAATCCATTGGGTGTGCATTGCGGTCAGCTCCGGCCGCTCCAGCTGGGTGAGCCCGGCCGGATTAAAATAAACCGCGTTGACGTCGTCGGCAATGCCGACGAAGGCATCGCCCATGGCGGTGGTCCGGGCGCCGGCGCCAATTTTCAGAAATTGCGCGCCGCTGGTCCCGACGTTTTTGTTTGCGGCGAATGAAAAGATGGGAAGAAAAATGATTGTCATTGCGAGCGCAGCTGTCATTGCGAACGAAGTGAAGCAATCTGTTTTTATCCTGAAGGCATTGGTCAACAACTTACCGGAAAAACGGATTGCTTCGGTCGGTCGCCATGGCGACCTCCCTCGCAATGACAATCTCCGTCTCATTTCAGCACCGCCATCTTGAAAAATCGTTCGTTTTCTCCGCCGACGGTGAAGCGCGCAATATAGGCCCCCGAGGCGACCTTCTCGCCCCGCTCATTCGTCCCGTCCCATTCCATATAATAGTGGGCGCCGGTGCCGCTCGTGACATCGCCCCGAAGCGTTCTCACCTTCTCGCCGGCAACGTTAAAAATCTCAATCTCCACGGCCCCCGTGATCCCTGAGGGAATGCTGAACTTGATCATGGTCCCCTGGACAGTTTGCGTCTGGCTGGCGGTGCCGGGATTCTGGAGCGTGACGGATTTCGACTTTAAGTTAAAAGGATTGGGGAAGTTCATCACCGTCAACTCGCCCGTGTAGGCACCACCCGTAATAATGGAGGCGCTGGAAGCCAGGAGGGTAAAGACGGAAGCGTGGGAAATGCTGGCGCAAATCCGGTCGTTCTCCGTGTCGACAGACTTGTTCTCGTTTTCGATCAAGTACTCGCCGGTTTCTTCGTTGTAGTAATAAATATTAAGCGAGGTAGCTTCAACATCGGTCACTTCGGCCTCGTCATATTGGACGCAAATCTGCGCTTCTTTTCCGTCGGGGAAGGAACGCCGGACGCCGGCCGGAAGAAAGATCTCGTAAAAGGAGCTCATGGGATCGACATCCGCAATTTTCGCCCTGTTGATGGCGGCCGCCATCGCGTCGGGGTAGGCCTTCATGCCCAACTTATCGGCCACCGCCATATCCCGAGAGCGATAGGGCGAAGGGAAGGACGAGGGCGTCGTGCCGGGATCGGAAGCGCGGAAAACGACTTCAATCACATCATCGGTTTCATCGGCCGTATCGCCGAAGGTCCCCGCTTGAGACATAAATCGCGAGGTGTCGTTCTCCAGCTGCACCACGCCGCCATTGGAGTTGGCAATGCGTTTCGAATTCTGGTTCCGGATGCCAACGTAATAGGTAAATGTCTTCGATTTTGCGTAATGATCGCCGGTTTCGGGATCGACGGTCACAAAGGTCGCGTCGACCGTCAATCGAAAAGACGTTTCACCGGCCGGGTCATAGGTGACCGTCGCCCGCTTGCGGTCGGATGAAATGGTCACGGCGCCCAGAGAGCCGCCTCCAGAGGTGAGAGTCAGGATCTCATTATCATCCGGAATCCCATTGTTATCGGCATCGGCTTGTGAATTTCGAAGGGACCGTGTGAATTCAAACTGAATCAAAACATTGCCGTCGTCATCCTTAACGGCCTGTGTCATGATATCCGGTTGTTTTTCCTCCATCACAAAATCCCGCTCGGTATCGCTATTAACGACAACATTGGACGCCAAGGAGTAGCAATCCCCTTCCTGGGTGAATAAAAGAATGGAATAAGATTTATTCTCTTGAAAGCCGGTTATCGTGTAGCTCAAAATCGTCCCGGCGGCATCGGTTTCAAAACCGCCGAATATCAACTCTTCAAATCCGTTTCTGACCGCCAATATCACATCGATTTCCGACTCGTTGGGAGCACTTCCATCCCCTTTCGTTAACTTCCCCGACAGGTTGGCCCCAGCCAAGACCTCGATGGGCTCCTCAAGGGTCGTCACTCCATTGCCCACAAGAATATTCCGCTGAACGCCGCTTGAATAACCTTTCACCAGCACCCACATGTCATAGATGCCGGGAGCGAGTCCCTCGATTTGAAAGTCACCGTCGGGTTGGGTCCTGTCTTCAATATTTCCCAGAGGATTATCCTGTGGGATGTTCCCCCGTTTGTTCAGAATCAGTGCCGCACCCAATGTCATCTCACTGTCCTTCCACGGCAGCTCCAGCGTTCCCCCGGGGGGATTGGTGACCACCGCGCCGGCGATGGCGCCGTTGGCCGGCTCCAGGCGGAACTCCAGTGTATTGCCGGACTGCGTATCAAACTGATACTTCACCACTTCCCCATACCGTTGCCCCTGGTAGCCATAAAACCGCTCATCGTTAGGGCTGGGCCGGGGGGACACATAAACATCATAATAACGTCTGCCTTCGGTATCGGCACCATGAAGGGTAAATTGGCCGTTTTCATCTGTAATCCCATTTAATTCCTCACGCCAGCGCGACTCCCCTCCCGTGCAGGGCCGGGCCCGCACAATAATATTGGCCATAGGGTCATCATCAGCCGGGTCCGCGGTATTGGAATTCTTCAGGAAGACTCGCCCTTTAATCTCCCCTCCTTCGGTCAGATCAATGATTCCGAGGTCCTTCGTCTCCCCCGCCTCGACGGTGATTCCTCCGATGGTGAGAGGAGCAAGAGACTTCTTCCCTTGAGCGGCGTCCTGGGTGCCGAAGTCCCCTTGCGTCCTAAATATAATGTCGAAATTGCCGGGATTGGCACGGATGACAAAATAATCATCGTCATTCAGAAGAGGCCAATCGGAACTATGATAACCGCCCTCAAACCAGGGGTTGGCTTCCGCGTTGACGAAGAAATTGCTGGTCAAATATTGTGAATAGGTCTCTTTTGTCAACAAAACACCCGTGTTTTTAATGCGAAGTTTTCCTTGAATTTTGGCCGCCAAAAGAAGGGAGATTTCAACACCGGACACATCGGCGCTCACCACTTCGACGCCCAATGTTTTATCGGCATATTTTTTTGGGAATTGCTCATCCTCGACTTCAATCACATAAAAGCCGGGGGGGATCCGCTCGAGGCGAAACGCGACGGATGTTCCGCTCAAGTGCACATCTTCTTCGGCCAGCGGATCGTCATCGGCATTCTTAAGAATCACCCGAAGTTCCCGCCCGGTCTCGCTCTCACCGCTGGCCACCCGGATGGTGCCGGACACATCGTATCCATCAATCAAGTCAAAATTCTCATTGGTGAGGCCCGCGTTAACAATGTGAACAACCCTGGACACCTGAGCGATCTCCACTTCTGAATCATCGTTGTTGACCTCCCCGTTGTTGGAAAGAAGATAGGAACCGGCGGGAAGTTTGCTGATCGTATAATCACCGTTAGAACTATAAAATCCGAAAAACATGGTCTTGGGATCGTAGGTAATGACAGGGCATCCGGTTCCATAGCACTCACCAAAATCCCGGCGTTGCAGCTTTTGAGCGACGATGCGGTTGGCCACCACAACGGTGGACCCGTCTCGGGCATAGAGGGTCGTCGGCGTTGAATTATTGACCATATAGGAGACCGTATAGGGAGACCTGGCCGACGAGGTTACTCTCCCGGAAATGGAATACGTGTTCCCTCCCAAATCAATGTCCAAAGATCCGGCACGTCCGTTCACAATGGGCATGTTCCTTTCAAACGCCATGCCCGTTGTCGAATAATAAGCGCGGAGGGTGTAGTAACTGGTCCCGAGCTTTGCAAAGGAATATGTCCCGGCCTCGGTATCGATGGTCGCCTGAGGCGTATATTGGGAATACCCGTGCGATAGCAACTCAATACTCACATTTTCGTAATCCGCTCCCCCCCCCAAATCGATGGATCCGCTGAGCGTCCCTGAAAACTGATTCAACGTAATATCTTTCGTCCCCGATCCCCCATTCACAACGACTGTCTGGGGTCCTGGGGGCGATGTCTCAAAACCGGTGAGATAAAGCCACATATCGTAAGTCCCATCCATTAATCCGGTCAAGGAAAAGGGCACGATGGTCTGTGGACTTCCCGTGCTGATCGTCAATTGCGTCCAGGAACCGATGTACGTCGAGGGATTCCAGGCGGAAATATCCAGGGTAAAATCCCCGTCCTCATCCTCATCCAAAACACTGGTATCGCCATTGATCGTGATGTTTCCCGTGATGGTTCCGCCCGTTTCGAATTCCGGGAAATCTTGATTGACGGTATCTCCGACATTGTGGTCCACGACGACATTTTCAAGCGTCTGCGCCATGTAGCCTTGGGCTCGGGCGTTTAAACGGTAGGTGCCGTCAGGGACACCCCTTACGATGTAGGTTCCCGTAGTGAACCCCCCATTGATCCACGCCCCCCCCCCAATACCGGCTGTTTTGATCTGTAACAAGAATGGCCTCGACGTTAACCCACATCCCACTGGCCCCGACAGCGGTGGGTAAGGTGACGGTCCCTGTGATATTGGCTCGTCGCACCAAGGTTTTCTGAACGTCACTTACTGTTCCAGCGGCCAAGGTAATTGGGAATTCGTTGTCGGCCAAACCGTGGCTCTCAATCTCGACGCGAATAAGAAACTCCACACCGGGGGTCAAGGTCAAGGCGGTATAGGTGGTGAGAGTGGCGTTGTAAAAATCACCCGCATCGGATGTCGTTGAGTCGACGGCAAAATGAACGGAACCCCAGCGGTTCTGGCTCCAATTCTGAGTGTGCGCGGTGATATTCCCCCAAATTTCGGGCAATTCCGCCGCCGAGGGACGAATAAAAGAAAGTTTCAACACCGATCCACGGGAAAGATAAATGTGTTTGTCGACATCTCCGAGATTGACCAGGCCGTCGCCGTCCGCCAGATCGACGGAGATCTGTTCGTCGTCAAAACCGGTCTTCCGCATGTTCACTTCATAGTGGCCCGGTTGAAGACCATAAACCCGAAAATAGCCGGTGGCATCCGAACGCAACCATTGGCCCGAGGGACCCCACACATTGATTTCGGTATTGGGAAGATGTGCCACTCCACCGGTGGAATCGTGCCAGGCAATGACCCCCTCAATGCCTTCTGAATCGACGGTGATCGTCAGCGACTGGTTTATGATCGTCTGCCCGTAGATAATTTTCACGTAATAAAGGCCCGGCGGAACAACGGCCGGCGGCCCATATTGTGACCCTTCCGATCGGCCATCCCACGACAGGCGGACGTTGCTCTCCGATCCATAAAAGCGCCTCAAAACCGATGAAAAATCGCTTTCCGAGGAGATCTGCACTTCCCAGCCGTACTGATCGCCGATCGAAAAATTAATGTAGGCGAAGTCAGCCGTCCCGTTATTGTCCGGCGTTATCGTGACATGGGTTTCTCCACCAGAGACGCCGGTATCCACCGATACGCTTGTGATGCCGCCGGTCACGGGAGTGACACGCAACCACCTCTCTTCAGACCACTCCATGCCTGGCATTTGATAGCTCAATATCACGTAATACGGCTCGCAGGTGGATGAATGAACTTGATAGTAGGCGTGCGTGCCGTTTTCTCCCGATAAAATCGGCGCGATGAAACCCGCGGTCGGGGTGGAAAAACCGCTGTCATCGTCCAAGCCCGCGATGTCACCATTGGAAAAATATTCGTACGTGGAGGAGTCATATTGCATCGCCGTTAACTCCACGTCTTGGGATGCATAATCGAGATTCACGGGGTGCCAACAACCGTCCATAACGTTGATATCAAGTTCAGTGGTTGTGTCCAAAAGGGTCACAATGTCCCAGTAAGGAAAGCGTATCTGTGCCGGGGGGCCGACGTTCACATCCACCGTCGTCGTGCTGCCGGCATAGTCAATCTCGGAGAACTGGCCGGTAGTGGAATGCCGGGTCCAGGCTCGAACGATCACGTTGTCCTGGAGATCGCAGGTAGAAGCTTTATAATAAATGGTTATCGTATTACTCTCAACCAATCCCCCCTCTTCCACAGTAATAACAAACATCTGCCCTGACGTGGTCGGGGTCAACGTCGCCTCAATGCCGGAGGTGGTGGTGGATACATAACCCTCCCAATCCGGATATTCCATTTGTGGCGTCGCCCAAAAATCAGGAACTCTTACCACGATTTGCCCCCCCACCTCCATACCGGTAACCCCAACAGTGAAGGTCATTGTCGTCTGCGTCAAGACGCCGGTTTGAACAACTGTCGGGTCGACGCTCAAGGCCCCCTCTCCATCCCCTGTTTCAGCCGATGCGAACGGGACGATACCGCCACCAAGAAGGAGGGCGACAACAAGAACGCTTCCGTTCTTTAGGGACGTCAAACCTTTCAAGATCGAACGGAAGCGCAGACGGAAGGAAAAATTCCTGTTTTGTGCCTCAATAGTCATAGACAAAGCCGAATTGATAGTTGGCGTTGGAGTAATTATAGCGATAAAGGGTTTCGTATTCATTGTTGGACTTGCTGCGACCGAAATTCGAAATCGCGCGCAACCGGAAATTCTTCGATAAGGGATAGCTAAATCCCAAATTAAGATAGGTTTCGGTAATATAAACTTTGTCGGTCAAATAGGCCCCGTCAGCGTCCTGCTTCGGGCGATCAGAGTAATCCCGCCGGGAATAAATGTAGCCGGTTTCAAACGCCATCGGCCCCGCCTCGGAGCGCCCCACAGCCAGGGTCAACTGGAGCCCAACCTGATTTTGTGCGTAATTATAAAAATCCCCGATGAACATCGTCTGCCGGGCGTCATAATGATTTTGATTGGAACCCAGCTGGCTGTAGCCATATTGAAGGCTTCCAAAAAGGGTCGTGTTTTGGGACGTTCGGAAGGAGCGTTCGACGTCCAGAGTCCCTCCCAAAAACGTATCCTCCCGTTTCTCCGATCCCAATAATCCGGTCGCCTTGGCGACGTGTTGATCCGTGTAAGATCGGGGCGAGTAAATAAGCGAAATTCGATTTCGGACGCCCCAATAGAAAGGGGTCACCGAGCGGAGAGAAACCAGATGAATGTACTCATTTAATACATGATCGCCGGCATACTCCCGGGCCAGATCCCCGCTTTGATCCGATTCAAGAGAGGAATAATTCGGAAACTGTAGATATGAAAAGTCATACCCGCCGGCCAACGACAAATTCTTACTCCACTGGCGTTCCAGTTCCAACCCGCCGTTGTAGATCCGGTAATCGTAGAGGCCCTTGTTCCATTTCTCATCGCTTGTCTCACGAAACCACTTGGACTTAAAACCGACGTTTTCACGGAACTTCCACTCCCGGCTTAAGCCATGCACCCCTTTCAAGCTGACCCCGTTTTCCCAGGTGTCCTGAAAGAGCGTGCTTCCTCCGGCGAGCTCCTCGGCCGACCGGGTTCCCCGATAAAAGCTTTCAAAGGTGGGGATGAGACTGAACCGATTGGAATAGCGGAGGGCGGGAACAAAGGTGAGGCCGGCATTTCCTCCCAAGCCGCTTTTTTCGCCTTCAAAATAATACTGCCCGGTGTAGAACTGGCCGCTGATGACGGGAATATAGGTCGGTCCGGCAAACAAAGGCGCGAAAACTCCCAAACCAAGAAGAAGACCCGTCATACCGGCGAAAGCCGGTATCCATCCCTTCGTCATTCCCGCGAAAGCGGGAATCCAAAATTTAATGGATCCCCGATTAAGACATTCGGGGATGACGCCTTTGGCGTCACCTGGATACCGGCTTTCGCCGGTATGACGACATAGACGGTAACCAAGGTGGTTTGGGTTGGAACCGAGCGATTTGTACAGTTGTTGTTGCTTCATTCCCGAGCGTTTCCTTAAATTTACTGCATTAAACCGGACATAGTCCCGATGCGGGGATCCACCACCAGGTTGATCTCATCACTCATTTCGGTGGCCTTGATTTTTTGCTGATAATTCCACTTTAGAAGCTCCGTCTTATACGCCGCGCTGGTGGAAAGTCCGGAAAAGCTGCTTCGATCGCCAATGTTCCCGTCATCGTCAATGATATAGGTATCTATAATCGTGCGGGTCTCCACATCATTGACATCTTTGTAATAGAGATTCAACCGATTGTGAAGCTTGTCGGACCCCGAGGGCGTTGTTTGAATGGTTTGATACGGGGGATCCTGTCCCCACGCAATGTCAGACTGTGAATTGACGGTGAGTAAAGAGAGGACATTCGTCACGCTATTGGATTTGCTGTAGGATTCTTTCAGCGTCGTATTGATGTAATAGGTATAGCTGTTGAACCGGGTTTTCCAATAGGTGTCGCCGCTCTCCAGGTTCTTGTAATTGCCCGATACGGGATCCAAAACCGAGATCTTTTTCCCCTCGGTCAGCTGGGCGGCTGAAACATAACTGAAGGTGTCACGAAGCGGATTGTAAATCTTATAGGTTCCATCACCCTGGAGTTGGGCAACCTCGATGGTCTTCGTATTAGCCCCATCGGCATTGTCCGTCAGGGTGTAGTTCGTCCCATCGTAGGTGATCTTGACCAGATGGCCGCCGGTTCCGGTGTCCGTGATGTAGTCCCGCGTATTGGACATATACATTTCATAGCCGGTGAGATAGTAGGTCGGCGCGGTCAGGCTTAACTTGCCATTCACTTCCTGCAAGGCGAGGGACAGATCATCCGGCAGGTTCGTATTGAAGGTGCCCCTGTAGGTGAAATAATCAAACCGGCTCTCGCGGTGGTTGAGGACCACCAGCTTAAATTGATTGGCCGCTGGCCGCATGATGTATTCTTCGATCCGGACGCGCTTCCCATCGACATCCATCATGGTTTTCCCGACCTGGTAATCGGCATTCCGGGACTCTTCGGCCGCCTGGGCGATCACGCTTTCCTTGACCTTCGCAATTTGGACTTCATTGCGCACGTCAATGCGGTTCAAGGGGACGGCCCCAAACCGGATGGGATTGCCGATTTCACCTTCGATGCCAAATTTGATCCGCTCCCCGGAGTTGATAATGACTTCCTGGGCCTCCTCGCCCAACTTGGAAATCCCGACACTTCCTTTCAACACCTCCACGGACATTTCCTGGCCTTCCTCAATAAATTCAACCTCAAATTCGGTCCCGCGGACGCTGGCGACACCAATGGGGGTTTTCACTTTGAAGGCCCCGGGGCCCTGCAGCCTCTTCAC
>JAJAPZ010000019.1 GCA_020523905.1 Candidatus Obscuribacterium magneticum | reverse complement strand
CAACCAATTCATTCTGCAACAGGCCCAACACCGCCACGGGCCCGCCGAACCCAAAACATCCGACTTTCATAAAGACGCCCCAGTCTTTAAACTCCTTGGAAATCCGCGGCGGGGCCTTTAGCCGTGTCAACGTGCCGGAAGGCCCTTCAGATCCGGTGGACGATTCGGGTTTAAAAACCTTTCGAGAGAGCCGGGCAAAATATCTTTCGAGTTCCTTGATTTTCGACTCGTCCCCAATGATGCGGTACAAGTCGATGGCTTTTTGCCAGAGCGCACTGACGGCTTTAAGTCCCTCCGGCGTGCGGCTCTCTTTATAGAGAAGGAGCCCCTGCCGGTACAAGGCGTCTGCTTCCGCCCAAACGTCGTCGTTTGAAATGGGAAGACAATCGTTGGCTTATGGCCTTTTTCCGCGGGGCCCGGGTGGCTGTCATCGGGACCATTTTTTTCGCCGCCTTGAGCATCGGGAAAACGGCGATCTCCGACGTCCGCATGTTTCTCATCATGGGAATCAGTTTGTTTTTGTTGATGAAGTTAAAAATCGACCCGGTTTGGCTGATTTTGCTGGTGGGGCTACTGGGCGTGGTGATTTGACATGATGTCGGCCTGCGGGGAACCGCAAATTCCGGGAGTGGGTTGTACCCGATCCGCGGCGTGTTCGAAGCGCATCAAACTTTGGGCGGTCCTCATGAGTTTGGCGCTCGCTCTCGTAAAAGGACTCGTTGGAATTTTTGGGTGGAGCGAGGCTCTGGTCGCGGACGGCCTTTATTCCCTCTTTCAGAGCTTCGTTTTCGGGAGAGCTCTTGTGAACAACGAGGAGGCGTCCGGTGAAGATCCCTCCCTCGGATTCGTCGCCCTGGTGGCGGGATTTATATTTCTCATTGGAATCATCGATGTGCTGGGGAATGCCGTCTGGCGGCTGGTGATGGCGGCCCATGGATTTTCGGTGGTTCCGAATCCGTTTGCGATTATGGCCGCCGGCCTATCGATCGCCGGTAATTGGCTCCTTTACGAATATGCCACCTGTGTTTCTCAGCAGCCGAACGTGAAAAATATGAAGGAACTCCGCCGGGGGTTTCAAACGTCGATGGGGATTTCAGCGGTGGCCATGATCAGCGTTGTCCTCAGCCGGCTTCTTTGGGCCGGGGTGGATGAACTGGCGGTCACCTGGTCGCCGACACGGACGGATGCGGAATCTCCAATGGGCATGGAAACGAGCACCTGAGAGGGGGCGATTTTTAAGAGGGCCAGGTCTTTCGTTTCATCTTTGCCGATCAATTGGGCGGGAACCTCCTGGGCCCCGGCGGGCGAGAACACGGCGATGGAAATGGGGGAGCCGCTGGCCACCACGTGAAAGTTTGTGACGATGTATCCTTTCGGATTGACAATGACGCCGCTTCCCACACTCCATTGGCCCATGGGCCTCGCCGTTTGCCAGTTGGGCCCGTTCCCTCCGGAGCCCACGCGAATGCCGACGACCGCCGGTCGAATATGTTGAATTAATCCATCGACGTTGGCGGTGTTGGGAGAAAAAGCAGCCGGCTGAAACCGCCGTTTCCCTCGGCCGTCAAAGCTGGAAAAACAAGCGGCGTGCGGAACGAACGACCGGCGGAACACAATAAGCCCAACATAAACCAGTCCCAGGGATAAAACCAAGACCAGTATCCAGGCGGCCGGTTTATCCTGCATGGCGGATCACACTCAGGGGGAAAGAAAGGATGCTTCCCAAAGAATTTGAAGCCATCCGGATCATCATAAGCCCCATCAACAACGCCCCCAAGGCGTCTATTTCCGGAAACCGAAATTGAGAAAGGAGGATGACGCCCGCGACCAAAGCCGACATCATCGCCTCCGATCGATTCCTCGCCGAGATCTTTTCAAGTTCCGCGCTGGCTAATTTCTCGGCGGGACACCGGATAAACCAGGCCACGAGGAAGTTCGAAAAAACAGAAATCAAAGCCACTGCCAAAGCCCAAAGGCGGGGAGGATTTTGCATGCCGGGGACGGGGAAAAACAGTCGTTTGATGGATAGAAAGAGAGCTAAAAATGCGAAAAAAACAATCGCTGATCCGATGATTCCATTTTTCATATGGGTTTTTTCTTGAGCGGTGGTCAATCCCCGAGAAAAATCCAGGATCAGTTCGGATCCCGAATAGAGGGCATCCGAAAAAAGGGCCAGACTTCCTCCGAGCCAGCCGGCCCAACCCTTCAAAAGAGCCAGGGCCACGAGATTGATGGTGGAAAGAAGTTTTCCCTGCCGGCCGCAGGGGCCGCACATGTTGGGACGACACCCGGTCGGGTTTATCATGGGTTAAACGCCCTGAATCTGGGAGGTCACCGGCTCCGTGATGACGATCTGCACGAGATCCCCTCGACGCTTCAATCCCATGGTGACTCCTTTCGACAAATTGCCTCTCTTGATGGCTTTAAAAAAGGAAAGAAGATCGGGGGTCGGCCGGCCGTCCACGCTGGAGACGACGTCGCCGGACTGCACCCCGCGGGCCATGGCCAATCCTTCGACGCCGGAGATGACGACGCCGGTGGTCCCCTCGGGAAGACCGAAGGCGAAGGCCACCTCCGGGGTGATCTTGTCGACGGTAAGCCCCAAAGAGACGATATCGGCCGTGCCCGCCTCAATCTCGGAACCGGCGAGAAGGGTCGTCGGCTTCGGGATGTTCGCGGCTGCCGCCTGTTGCGCCGATCCAGGGGCCAGCTCCACATTGACGGATTGTTTTCTTCCATTACGGAAAAAATCGAAACGCACGACGTCCCCGGCCTGTTTTCCTTCTAAAATTCCCTGCAAATCGGTTTGCTGAATGATTCGTCGTCCGTTCAAACGATAGAGAACGTCCCCGCGTTCCAGACCCGCCAGGGCCGCCGGCGAATTGGGATAGACATTATTAATGACGATTCCACTGTTGAAGGGGGCCTTGAGCTGATCCGCCATAGCCTTGTTGAGGGGCTGGAACTCCACGCCGACCCACACGGGCCGTTGAGGTCCGCTGGTTGCCGGCACTTGGGGGACTGGAAGGGCGCCCGGCACGGCGGCCGCGCCCGCCGCCCACTGCATGGCGACGGGTCGGATCGACGGCGACGCATCGATAAAGGCGGCCAAGGATTGTTGAGCCTGATTGACTGGAATGGCGAAACCGAGGCCGGTATTCGTCTGCATGGGGGAGTAGATGGCCGCATTGATGCCGATGATTTCACCCCGCATATTGACGAGAGGGCCGCCGGCGTTTCCCTGGTTGATGGGGGCGTCCGTTTGAATGAGATTTTGATAGCTCTGGCCCTGGATCGTGACCGATTGGCGGATGGCGCTCACGATTCCACTCGTCACCGTTTGGGAAAGTCCAAAGGGATTTCCAAACGCCAATACGGGATCCCCGATATTCAAGCTGTCGGAATTCCCCAAAGGGGCCACGGGCAAATCGATCCCGGCGGGCACGATTTTCACCACCGCCAGATTGCTGGCGGGCAACGTGGTCTCGACGGTTGCGGGAAAAGTCTTCGGCCCTTGAGGGGTAAAAAGCGTGACCGTCAGATTGGGCTGATCGGCCACCAAATGATAGCTGGTCAAGATATATCCCCGCTTCGAAACAATGACACCGGCTCCGGCCCCGCCTTCGATTTGCTGACCAATTTGCTGATTGGGTTGCTGCAACGCTTGAAGCTGAAGGCCAAACGGATTTTCATTCGGATCGTGGCCAAGAGGGGGAAACAAATTCCAGGGGCTTCTTGGAGGAATCGGGGTTCCTTCCGGGAGGAGGGAAACGTTAAAAGGGTTTAAAACTTGTTGGACGGGATTCACCGCGCCAATGGAGGCGGCGAGGGTTTCCTTTTCCCGAATGACATGGGCCATCACGGTTTTGCAACTCGGACACACGGCTCCCGCCCAGGGAATTCCGGGCGTCTGATTTATTCGAACGCCGCAATTGGGGCATTGCAGATATTCCTCTTTTATAAGGTTAACTCCGCCTTGCAAGGCGACTTGCGAGGCGCTCGGCTGCCAAACTTGTGGTTGCGGGGATTGCAATCCCGGCACCGGGGGCTGAGTCGCTTGCATCCAGTTCCCGCAATTCGGACACCGTGGACAAATCCCCGGACCCATTTGTCCCGACGTCAGCACCCGGCAATTCGGGCATTGCCAGCACGGGCCTCCGCCCGGCCCCGGCCCTCCCCACGCTTGCGCTTGGCCAATGGGACACTGCCAACCCGGACCCACGCCGGGCCCCCAGGCTTGGGGTTGGCCTGGCGGCATCGCTTGAAGAAAGGGGCGCGCACCGGCGGCGCTGATTCCGACGACCGCCGGCCTGATGAGGTCGACAATCTGGTGATAGGAACCGGCAAATTTACCTGGGGGGAGATTCGGCAGAGGAGCCGCGGGAGAATTCTTCGCGGCTAAGTCCATCCCCAAGCCATCGAAGAGAGAACCTACATTCCTACCTTTGTTGAACGTGAATGCAAAATAAACGAGGCTGGCCAAAACGAGAATAAGAAGTCCCACCAGCCAGGGTGTAAATTTTCGCCTCGTGCAGCCGCTAAATTGGAACCCCATCGAAAGATCCCGGATTGCTTAAATCCTTTATCAACGACCGATGTTATTGGACACCATTTTTCGCCGGCTGAGGCTGGCCCATATGCCGGAGACCCAACCCGATTAATGCCAACCCCGCCAAAAAGAGCACCACCACCATCAGCCCCTTAATGACGTCCCACAAAAACCACCACCACGACACCGCACCCCAAAGTGACACCGCTAAAAGAACCAACCCTGTGGCAACCTTGTTCATATTTGACCCCCTTCTGTTTGTATGCCGTCATCCGCCGCGGCGGATGACGGGTCATTGCTCCCCATCTTCGGATTCCATGGCTCTGCGGAAATAGTCGATGGCTTTGTCATGCTGGCCGCTCGCATCCAAGGCCAGTCCGCAACTGTAGTAATACCTCGCCTCCAACGGATCGATGGCGATCGCCTTTTCGTAGAGGTCGATCGCCTCCGTGTGTTCCTTCTGCCCGTCGCGGATGAGCCCCAATCGATAATAGGCGTCGGGTTCCCGGGGTCGGGCCTCAATCGATTTCGCGTAGGATTCGATCGCTTCTTTCGTCAACCCTTTGCGGTGGTAAATCAAGCCGAGCTGATAAAAAATTTCGCCGTCGAACCCATTTCCCGTGGAGGCTTCCTGATAGTACCGGATGGCATCATCATACAGGCCCTTCTTTGCACACGATTTGGCCAATTTGAAGCAGGCGTCGGCATCCCGAGGATTCAGCTCCAGCGCTTTTTTGAGGGCGGGAATCGCATGATCCAGGTTGCCCTTGTCGGCGTGTTTCTGACCCACCTTGCTGTAAATTTGGGCTTGGTCTTCCGTTTTAAGCCGAAAGAGATCCTCCAGCCACTTCAACAATTTTTCAATGGTGAGCACGACAACTCGCCAGATGATTTCCAATTTCGCACCCATAAAATCTACCTCCTCTTTAAATACACGCCGGGCCTATGCATTCTTTTTTATCTTTTTGTGGACTCCGGCGATTAAACCGACGGCTCCGCCGGCCATGCCCGTTGCCCAGAGACAAAGACCGATCGGCAAAACAATTTCAGCAAGGGCGGCGGCGGTTATCCCGGCAATCCCTACAAGGACGCCCACACTGGCTCCGGCCACAGTGGTGGCGCACGCTTTGGTGCCCTCGCAAATCCGGACTGATTTATTTTTCTCCGCCTCTGATTTATTTTGGTCTTCTTGATCATTCGCCACGTGTATTCCTCCCCACTCGATTGACGGGTTGCTCCCGCAACTCGTCGAAAACTTTTAAAGCTTCGGCCCGGACCGTTTCGTCGGGATCGTTCAATAGTTCGGAGATGCGGGGCAGGGCCTCCGGCATCCGCAACCTCAAGAGAACTTTCAAGGCGGCTTTGCGAACGGTGGGATCAATGTTCCTCAATTGGTCCATGGCGTTTCGGTAAACCGCCATTTCTCGCATATGTTTCTTTTGGGCACTCATCTGCAACGTAATCTCTTCTATGCGGTCTTGATCGTGACGCAATCGATTGAGAGCGGCTTTCACGCCTTCTTCCGGAAACATTTGTTCAAGTTCAATTCCTTTGAGCCGATAGACCTCCGCCCCAAGCCTTGAAAAATCGTCTTTTCGCTTCAACTCCCAGTGCGCCAGGCTGCCGTCGCTTTTAACCGTCTTAAAAAAGTTCTTAACCCGAGCGCAAACAAGATTGGTTGTTTTGCATATGGAGTCTCCCGCCTTTCCTACATAATGCCCCAACGCCCCGGTTTTTTCGCCCATACAGCGATAGGTATTACCCACCCATTTGCCGGTCCAAACGCAGAGGGTGGTGTCCCGTTTCGGTTGTTCGGTCTCCACCGATTCGGGTCCTGCCGATGCTGCCTCACTCATGACCATTCCTCCTTGCAAACGTTATCTTGACAGCGGATGGGCTCACTTCTTTCTTCCGGCAATAGGTTCATCGTCAATGTTAGGGAGCTCCCTTCTCTGGAGGGGCAACAAATACACCAACGGCCTGATCCACCGCCGGCAATGCGGGCGCGTCGTTGTCCGCCGTGTGGAAGTACTCCCAAAAAGCGGGCAACGGGATAAAAAGGGCGACCGGGTAAGTAAAGTAGTTGCAGAAAAATCGTTGGTTGCAGGTGTTGAACTCCAAGACCGCACCTATATATTCGTTCATGGCGTCGGCGATGCGGTTCTCGGTGATCTCGGCCATATCCATGAGATCGTGGAAGCGTTTCTCCGCCTTAAGGTCGGGGTATTGCTCGGCCAGGGCCATCAGGTTTGAAAGAGCCCTTTCGATTTCCCCGCGTCGCGCCGCCGACGGCGCGCCTTTTAACGTTTCAATGGATTGCAGCATGGCCCGCATGTCGGAAACATGTTGAAAAAGAGTTCGCTCGTGCTGCGCGTAATTGTTCACGAGATTCGTCATGTTCGAGGCCAGGTCGGCTCTCCGCTGAAACTCCTTCCCGATCTGGGACTTCTTTTCGGCGATGTTGTTGAGCTCCACCATGTCCGTGTTGTACCAGAAGGCCACCCCATAGGCGAAAACGGCCAAAAGATGGGAAAAACCTACCAGCCGGATGGTCACCAGGCGCTTGTCAACAGGCCCCGGGAATAGCTTCAGGAGTTTCCTATAGGTAAATGCTTTTATGGAGCCCCACGGCAAATCCCGGACTGTCCGGCCGGCAAGCCGCGGGTCCTGATGAAGGCGGATGGTATTGTTGAAATCGAGCATATTCTCTCGTCCCCCCCAAGTCGGTTAGTAAATGTAAAAGAACCTCTTATCCCTGGCGGGAACCGGGTCTTTTTCCGGCCTGTATACTTCCATCCTTCCGAATTTCAACGGGGGGGCGAACACGGTCCCCGGAAACGTCAGAACTGCAAGGTTGTAATCGTTGATGTGGACGACCAGTTTCTGCCGGGCTGCTGCCACGCGGTTTTCGGTTGCCACGATTTTCTCCATGAGCGACTGGTAGCTGCGTTCGGCCTTGAGATCTGGATACTGCTCGGCCAGGGCGATCAGTTTGGAAAAAGTCCTCTCTATTTCCGCGCCCTTCGAAGCGCCCAAGACACTTTTCAGTTTTTGAGAGGACTGCATCAGCGCCCGAGCGTCGGAGACATACTGCATGAGGTCCCGTTCGTGTTGAGCGTAGGCCCGGGTGATCTCCGCCAGGCGCGGAACGAGATTGCTTCGACGCTGGTGTTCGACCTCGACGCGAGATCCCTGCGCGAAGATCTCCTGTTGCAGTCTCACGAACTTCATGGAGTAATAGATGATGACGCCATTCACGAGGAAGAGGAGCGCCAGGGCGATGCGCACGCAGGTGCGGGGACGAACCCTGAATTTGACCCACTTGAATTTCCCGGATGAGCCGGATCCTGATGAGTTTTTCGCCACTGAAGTCAAGGGCCCCATAAGGTGACGTCTTCGTTCGGCCCATCGCCGCCTTCCCGTTTATCAGCGCCGAGGCTTTTGATGGTGAAGTCATTTCCCGAAAGGCGGTAGAGGTAACGGCGGCCCCAGGGATCCTGAAGGATGTCCGGCGTGGACACGGATATGCACGCCCGGGTGTCCTGTCCCTCGCAGACCAAGGCCCCCAAATCGGGGGGAAAGGAATTGTTGGCCCATCGATAGGCTTGCAGCGACATCTTCAACATGATCATGCGATGGAGGTTCAGCTCTGTCCGCGTCATTTCGGGCGACTTAAAGAAACCCCCCTGGATGAACATCCCTATCTCCGAAAGGATGATCAACCCAAGGAGGACTTCAAAGAACGGCAGATCTTTATGAGACAGGATGCGCCAGAAATGATTGGGTTGGTTCCGGTTGAGATTAAGATCCCATGAGTTCGACATGAATCCACATTCCTCTCAACCTTGAGAGGCAACAAACGCACCAATGATGTTAAGACGCCGTCAGTTGATCAATATTTACCAAGGCGACGGCCATTAAATCCTCATCCGTGGTGAGATACGGGATGGGCTTCCGAATCCCGAATAAATAACCCACGATATTGGTGGGGAATGTCGACAGCACATTATTGAAATCTTTCGCGCTTTCGTTGTATTTCATTTTGCCGTCGGCGATGCGGTTTTCGGTATTGCTCAATTCTTTTAACAGGGTTTGCGTGGTTTCCGACGCCTTTAAATTCGGATATTGCTCGACAATGGCCAGCAACTTCGAAAGCATCCCTTCCATTTGTTTCGCCGCCTCGATCTTTGAGCTGATGCTGCCCGGACCCGAAAGGATTTGCCGGGCGTCGGCCACATGGCTCATGATTCCCTTTTCATGGACCGAATAGCCGCTGACGCATAACACCAAATTGGGGATCAGATTTTGCCGTCTCTTGAGTTCCACCCCAACCTGGGACATGTAAAGCTGGCAATAGTTCCGATAGCGCGAGTACGTGTTATAACAGGCGATAATTCCCCAGGCGATCAAAAGCGCGGCGATGATTAGGACCGATTTAATCGCCCTGTCGGCAATGGGATGGCTTTTCAGGTAGACTTTAAATTGTTTTAAGGATTCTTTGAAATCTTCAAGGTATTTGAATTTCTTGTGAGGCCCGTTGCCGATATCCTTCCCATACAATTTTTTTATTGCGTCGGTAATACTCAGGGCCGTGAGTGCCATTTCTCACCTCTCTACAATTTCCCTAGTGGGCGCAAGGGCCGGTTGGAAAAATAGGTTCTCAATCCCCTCTGAAGCAACAACCGTACCAGGATGGAGTGAAGACTTATTGGAAGGTGTTTAATTCCCGTGCAAAAGCACGGTGGCGGCGACGTTTCAAGGCCAGGACCGGAAGCGCACCGATCGAAGCAAAACTTACCGCCAGGGCCGCGATGAGACTGCTGACATGCGGAGTCATCATCTCCCACAAAGGCTTTGGGTCAGTTCGTCGATGGTTTTCGCCGCACAAGAACGGACATCGGGATCGGGGTCATTGAGGGCTTGTTTCAAATAAGGAACGACGCCGCGAGAGCCAATGAGACCCAAGATGCGGATAGCCACACGCCGATTTTGGGGCTCCGCGTCGTGCAGATCAGCTTTAGCACGTTTAAGAAGTGTCGCGAATTCCTCATCGGTCTCCTCTTTGCCACAGCACGAAATTCTCAGATTAGGCACAACTTTCTTTATCGCTTGGCCCACATTTTTAGTGGCAGAGACAACCGTTTGTCCCAGGATGAAAGTCCATGCCCTCATCGTCCTCATCACTTTCAAGGTTCCCGTCACGACCTTTCTTGTTGCTCTTCCGCTGATCTCACAAATCGTCTGCATTAATTAATGTCCCTCCCCCCACGTTTCCCATGGCCGGTTCAGGGGGACGACCTGGCCCCGCTCCACAACCCCCTTTTGTCGGAGGAGTGATGTTTGATCCTCTCGCCAATCCCTCCAACTTTTCGATGCCCTTAATGTTTCCCAAGTTAAAAACATCGGCCGGCGTGATCACGTTGTTCTCACATAGGATGGCCAAACGCTCCATGACGTTCTTGGTTTCTCGGACGTTGCCGGGCCAGTCATATTCAAGCAAGATCTGCATGGCGCTCGGCGAAGGCTTCTTCTCTGAAATCCCATGCAGGGCGGTGAAATATTTCAGGAAATGCTCCACCAAGAGGGGGATATCTTCGCGTCGCTTGCGCAAAGCCGGGATATCCACAAGTATGACCGCCAAGCGATAATAAAGATCGGCCCGAAAACGGTTGGCTTTAATTTCCGCCTCCAGGTCCCGATTGGCGGCGGTGACGATGCGAATGTCGACCATTCGCTCTTTGGTGTCGCCCAAACGTCTGAAGGTCCGGGTCTCGAGAACGCGTAATAGTTTGGCCTGCGGCGCCGGACCCATTTCACTGATCTCGTCCAGGAAAAGGGTCCCCCCCTCCGCCTCTTCCAGGAGTCCCGGCTTGACCTGAATGGAATCCGTGAAGGCTCCCTTGGCGTGCCCGAACAGTTCGTTTTCGAGCAATGATTCCGGAATCGCTCCGCAGTTAACGGGCACAAAAGGGCCCCCGGCGCGCCGGCTGTGTTGATGGATGAGACGGGCCGCCAATTCTTTTCCCACCCCCGTTTCCCCCGTGATCAATACATTGGAGTCAGCGGGAGCGATTTTGGTGATGAAACTCAACACCTTACTGATTTCGGGGCTTCGGCCCACCATCGCGATGCCTCTCGTCATCGGTCTTGGGGGAACCGGCGCCGCCATTAATTTTTTTCGGACATGGCCGCCCGCTCGGCAATAGGCCTGATCGATGACCGAGGCCAACTCCTCCATGTTCGGCGACTTGATCAGAAAATCATAAGCGCGCAGACTCATGGCCTTAAAGGCCGCCCCGAAATGGCCTCGTTGAGCCAAAATAATGACCTCGATATGCGGATATCGGGTCTTGATCCACCGGAGGTCTTCCATGGTTTCTTCTTTCGACTGATTCATCCCCAAAAGCACCACCAAAATTTCCATTTCGGTGAGAATGGGGACGGCGGCCTGCCGGTGGCGCGCCCGGAACACCTCATAATTCCACTTGGCCAGAGTCCCCGCCAATTCATCGGCAAAATGTTCTTCGTCATCGAGGATGAGTAACCGCGGGATGGCAGGCATGGTTAACGACCCTCCTCCAGTTTCTTTAGTTCGTTCCGGTAAACGCAGAGGGTCCGGCGGGCCACCTGGATCTGGTATTTTTCCCCCAGAATCCGCCGGACTTTCTCATCCGACAGTTTTTCGTGGGACTCCTCTATTATTTTGGTCAAAACGCTTTTTACAAACCGCTTCCAATTTCCCAGGAAAAATTTCAAGCTTTTTGTCTCGCCCCAAGGCGTTTCCACATATTTGGCGCCAATGGCCCGGTGGACCGTTCCCCGGTGAACGCCCAACTGCTTGGCCAACATCTGCTGCGTCAGGGGGCGCAGGTCTTCCTCCTTTCCCGTCCGAAAATAGGCGGCCTGAGTTTCGACGATCTGACTTAAGATCCGGTAAAGAATGGTCAGGCGCATGTTCACAAGCTCAATATCTTTGATGAGGCGCTTGACGCGCTGGAATTCCCCCTTCGAAAAAAGGCCTTGATCGTGAAGTTGAAAGAGCTTTTTGTAATTAACGGCATAGCGCCCCCTCGCGTACTGGGCCGAAACGTATCCGATCCGAAACTCCGGTTCCCCGGGACGGGCGGGGGTCACGTTTTCGATGGTGGCAACTTTCACGCCAACCGGCCCCGGCGTTGGAACGGTGGTGTTAATCAAGCCAGGGCTTGTGAGGTCATTTAGATAAAAATCGTCCACCATTTGTCGCAGGGACCTCACCAGTTCTGCGGGGATTCCACAATCCCGCGCAATGGTTTCCACATCGGTGTTTTCGCTCCCATCCTGCATGAAAAAGCGTTTAAATTTTCCCATGCCGATCTTTTCCGCTTGAACGATGATCGCCTGCCACTTTTCCAGGAATTTGGCTGTCTCGGGAGGGGCGCGATCCACGCACTTATCTACGTCAATCTCGTAAAAATGCCGGGAGAGATCAGTATTGGGGAAGGGTCGGCGGCTTAAAATTTTCAAATCAGGTTTGTCCAAGGCGGCCAGTTTTTTAAAGAGGGGATCTTTTTCCAGGTGTTCGATCAGGCGGCGAAAATCCTCTTCACGAAGCTCAATAAAACGGGACAGTTTAATGCGTCCCCACGTTTGAGGTGTCAGCCGACCCGCCAGTTGTGGGCGCGAACGTAAAGCAAGTTCAATCATTTTCAACTCCCTAGGGAAATTTGGGATCGGATGTTAACGGGTCATCAGGGTGGTCTTACTGAAAAAGTCTTGGAGAAATGCCAATGGCCAATCCCTCGGCCTCGGCGTTTTCCATAATTGCAACAGAAAATTTTAGATTGACGGCTTTTTCAGCGGGCTCCCCTTTCATCTCTTATCGTTAAGAGACCCACGAACTAAATTTTTAGGCCTTACAGACAATCCCCTCTTCCATCGCTGACCACCGGGAAGCGGGGGATGCAACCCTCAGAGAACACAAAAGAAGACCTCGATGTTTTGGCCAATAAGATAAATACAGCTAATCATATTTATCATTACAAACAGGTCATCCTTATAAGAAAAAGGAAAGCGAGGGTCAAGTTTTTGAATTTATTAAATCCCGAACAATCAAATGATCCATTCGCCTCTTTTCCCATCCGTCTTCGCAGGGCACCATGACCCGCCTGCCGGACTGACAGGCCGGACAGGCAGGGCTTTGCCCGTGGGGTTCCATCCTCGCTGACCATATCCCCCTGTACTGGCCCGAGGTTCTCGGGTCATTCCGCACCAATACGAACCAAAAAACCATTGACAAATTAAGTTTGGGGACTTAGGATAGATTGGAGATATTAGATTTATTGGATACTTGAATTGGAGGAAAACATGGATATAATCGCGCAAACCCCTAAATTACTCAGTACGTTCGACACAGCCAAGCTTCTGGGTGTCGATATGGCTACCATTATCGATTGGTGCCAACAGGGCAAACTTCAAGCCTTCAAAACGCCGGGGGGTCACCGGCGTATTAATCCGAATGATCTCATCAATTTTCTAAGGCATTATAAGATGCCCATTCCCCCGCTCTTAAGCCAATTAGCGAGTTTAAAATGCCTCGTCGTGGACGACGAATCCGATGTCCGCCGGGTCGTTACGCACGTCATCAAATCGATTGACCCATCGGCAGAGGTACATCAAGCGATTGATGGATTCGAAGCGGGGGCGAAGGCCCTTGAAATCCTTCCTCGCCTTATGGTGTTGGATCTGGGGCTGCCGGGCGTTGATGGTTTTAACGTTTGTAAACACCTTCGGAAGGATGCCCGCTTCAAACAAACAAAAATTATCGCCATCACGGGGCACGATTCTCCGGAGGCCAGAAAAAGGGTTCTTGAAGCCGGAGCGGACGATTACCTGCCGAAGCCGTTTGATAGCAAAGAGTTAAGGGAAAGATTGCTGAAACTGCTTGGGCAATAAACAAAGAAATGGGAGCAAAAAACAATGAGTGACTCCTCCATGAACCCCAAAAGAATCCTGGTTGTTGATGATGATGCGGACATCCTCAACCTCTGGATTCGAATTTTAAAAAAGGAAGGCTTTGATGTTGTCACCGCTATTAGTGGAGAGGAGGCGGTCAAACGGTTGAATAACGATAACTTCGGGGTCGTTTTCTCGGACATCAATATGCCCGGCATGAGCGGTAAAGACCTTCTGAAATACGTCAAACAAAACCACAGTGCGAGTTGTGTCAACATGATCACGGGCCTTGCCACTGTTGAAGGAGCGGTGGAGTGTATGCACCTCGGGGCGTGCGATTATATCGCCAAGCCCTGCGAAAAGCAGGAGTTGGTCGCGATGGCCTTTCGCTGCCTTCGGCATTATGATCATCAACTTGAATCAAGGCGTCTCCAAGAGACCGTCTTCCGCTTGGAAGAAATTGACAAATTAAAATCCGAGTTCGTTTCCAATGTTTCTCATGAGCTTCGGACCCCCCTCTTTTCTCTGGGAGCGGCGCTGGAGCTTCTCCTTCAAGATAAGAGTCGTTCAATGGATGAGACGTCGATAAAATTATGCAACGTCATCTGGGGCAATTTCGAGCGCTTGCGCCGGCTTGTCAGCAATATCCTTAATTTTTCTCGACTGGAAAACGGGACGCTGCGACTCAATTACCAGGACGTTGATCTGTCCACTCTCGTCAATCGTATCTTCACGGAACTCTCCCCTCTTTTCTTGCAGCGCAAGATTCGTTTTGACGTGGTCACAAACCCCGCACCTTTTGTCACCATGACAACGGACCCCGAGCAAATTCAGCATGTGTTGATTAATCTCCTCGGTAACGCCATCAAGTTCACACCCGAAGGGGGAAAGGTCGGGGTTCGGCTCGACGAGGAGGGGGACCGGATTCGAATTTGCGTGTGGGACACGGGTTCGGGGATCGATTCTAAAAACCAGGAAAGGATTTTTGACCGGTTCTACCAGGTTGACGGCTCCATGACGCGGGAAGCCGGCGGCACCGGCATCGGCTTGTCCATTGTGAAAGCCGTCGTGGATATGCACGGAGGAAAAGTGTGGGTTGAAAGCGAATTGGACAAGGGCAGCCGTTTTTACATCTCTTTACCAAAGCATCAGATAAAAAAGGAGACCACCATCCCATGAATAACGAGGGAAACCAAAAAACCATTCTGATTGTTGACGATGAACCCGACGTCGTTTTTGTTCTCAAAATGGCTTTAGAAAAGAACGGTTACAAGACGGTGGAAGCCTCCAACGGATTGGAGGCGTTGGAGAAAGTTCACATCCAACATCCCGATGCCATTATTTTGGATCTGATGATGCCAAAGTTGGACGGCCATTCTGTTAATTTGAAGCTGAAAGAAGACCCTCGGACAGCGCATATCCCTGTGATTGTCGTCACGGGCAAAGGGCACTTGAAAGAGCTGTTGGACATTCGGGAGGATTTGAAGGTGACGGCTTATTTGGAAAAACCATTCCCCGTCTCGCTCCTCCTTGAGAAACTCGGTGAAATTTTCAAATCCACGTGACGAACCAAGGAAGAGACAAGACAAGTCATTTAATTGCCGACAATTGACGTGCTTCAGATCAGAGGAGATGAGATGAAAAAACGCAATCTATCCAAGTCTCTTCTTAAAAGGTCTCTTCCCCCCGCCGGAAGCTTTATCTTCGCGTCCTTCTTCCTGATCTTATGGAATCCGTTCCTTTACGGCGGGGGCCTTCTCACCCTGGACTCTTCTGCTTTGAGCTTAGGAACGCGTGAAGATGTGGACGTTGAGGATGGGCAGCTCAGTCTCACCGGCCGTTGGGATTACAGTTCGTCGCCTTTATCCACGCGCTATCATATGGGATTTGCTTATGACTCAAACCGGCATCAATCCCTCGTTTTTGGAGGGCGGAATCATTTGGGTTCTGTCTTTGGTGATACGTGGCTTTGGGACCCCTCTTTGGGTTGGACGCAAGAATCACCGCCCGATCCGCCTTCAACTCGCTATGGCCATAACCTTGTCTGGACCGGAGATAAATATCTCCTCTTCGGCGGAAGGGACGCGTCGGATCAATATCTCAACGACACCTGGATTTACGATCCGGCGTTAAACAGTTGGACGTATGTGGTGACGTCGTCGACACCGGAGGCCCGAGCTTTTTTTGCCATGGCTTATAGCCCGGACCAGAACAAGGTTGTCGTTGTTGGAGGGGAGGGTGCCGGGGGGTTCGCCGTTCCTGGGTTTACCTGGGTTTACGATGTCGCAGCATCCAGCTGGTCAAAGTTAAATCTCGATCCTGCTCCTTCCATACGAATCGGCTGCTCCATGGCCTATGACCAAGCCAGCCACCGCATGATCCTCTTCGGTGGCCGGGGAGATGGATGGAATTCAAGCGATTTACTTGACGACACCTGGTCCTTTGACGTTGCGAACGCCGTTTGGGAAGAAAAGATTCCCTTGTCCAAGCCGGCCGCTCGTGCGGATGCGGCATTAACCTATGATCTACGGCACAGCCAGATCGTCCTTTACGGGGGGAGGAATACTCCAACGGGGTACATGGGGGATACTTATTTTTATCATTTCGGAAAAAACCGCTGGCAATCGTTTTTAGTGGATTCGTCTCCCGCGGGTCGATATGGTCACCAGATTGTTTTTAGTACGGCGTCCACCACCGGCATTGTTTTCGGGGGGTGCCGGGATGTCGCCACGAACGCTTTGTGGTCTTACACGTTGACCTCAACGGGGACGTGGGCCTCTCTTTCAACTCAGGGCAGCGGTTCAACTTTATTGACGTGGGGGAACCTTTCCGTTGAGTTCGTTGATCCTTCCATCGATCCCCCTCCCGCTCCCGACACAAGCGTCCGGGTGCGAATGGCTTCATCCGTTGATGGAGTGAATTACGACTCGTTTCGAGGGCCTGACGGGTCAACAGATACGTATTATGTTTTTACGAGTTTGGATCCACAAGCGATATGGGCCGGCCATGAAAACAAACGCTTTTTTAAACTGACGGCTCTATTTGTATCGGACGACATTCCTTCCCGTCCCCATGTCTCTGCGTTTCGGCTGACCTATAATCAAGCCCCCACGGCCGGCGTCCTTAAATCTCCGCCCGATGGATCGAGAACAAACCAGTCCAAACCGCTATATAAATGGGAACTGTCCGCTGACAACGATGGCTTGGGAGACTTCCCTCTTCTTTATCAACTTCAGGTGGACGACACGACCAACTTTACTGACCCCGTCATATCCATTGAAGGCATTCCCAAAGATGTTTCGGATGTTTCCACCGCCCCTCAGACGGCCCTCTCCGAAGGGTTGTGGGTTTGGCGGGCGAGAGCAAAAGACAATGCGGGTCTCTATGGGGATTGGTCGACGTCCTTCAGTTTGTTGGTGGATACCACCACGCCACCGGGGCCGGTGACGCAAATGGCGGCTTCCATGGGCCCCGGCAATGGGGAAATCACGCTGACATGGATTTTCCCGGGGGATGACGACGGCCGGTTGGATAATGGAGAAACCATTGTCCGCTTCTCCACTCAAGGACCCATCCTGACGGAAGAAGCGTGGGACGCGGCGGGAGGAGAGCAAACGGCCGCCTTGAACGCAAACCCGGCTGAGACGGTATTAAGTATTGTGACGGACCTGGCCGATGCCACCAGTTATTATTTCGCCGTAAAAACGGAAGATGAGCTGGGCAATCGATCGAATCTCTCAACGGTCAGTCCATCCGCTGTCACCAACGGCCCGCCCAAGCCGGTCACCCAAATGACCGCTGCCAAAGGCCCCGCGAACGCCCAGATTAGCCTCACGTGGATATTCCCAGGGGATGATGTGGGCCGCGTCGACAACGGGAACGTATACATTCACTTCTCGACCCAAGGATCTATTCTGACGGAAGAGGCATGGAATGCGGCTGCCGCGGGAGAACAAACAGCGGCCTTGAACGCCAACCCCGGGGAGGCCGTTGTCAGTGTCGTTTCCGACCTGGCCGAAGCGACCACGTACTACTTTGCCATAAAAACGGAAGATGGGCTGGGCAATCGTTCAAATCTTTCAACAATAAGTCCCTTCGCCCTGACCAACGGCCCGCCTAAACCCGTAACACAAATAACCGCCGCGAGAGGACCCGGAAACGGCCAGGTGACCCTGACCTGGATCTTCCCCGGCGATGACGTGGGCCGATTGGATAACGGCAGCGTACGCATCCGCTACGCCTCCCAAGGTCCCATCTTGACGGAAGGCGCGTGGTCTGCGGCCGCGGGCGAGCAAATAGCGGCTCTGAGTGCGGACCCGGATGAGACGATCACGAGCACCGTCATGGGGTTGGCGAATGCGACCACGTACTATTTTGCGATAAAAACGGAAGACGATGTGGAAAGCATGTCTCCCCTTTCAACGGTTAGTCCCTATGCGATGACAAATGCTTCCCCTACGGTCACCCTCCTCTCGCCCAATGGAGGTGAATCCGTCCAACAATATGCACTTATTTCCTGGGTGGCCTCTGATCCCAATCCTGAAGATTCTTTGACAACGACTCTCCGGCTCTCTTTAAATGGAGGAGTCAGCTATCCCATTGAAATTTCAGGTGGGATACCCGCGGGGACGACCGCCTACCTTTGGGGGTCGGGTGGTTTACCCAACGGGTCGTCCTTCCGTGTACAAGTCGTGGTCACAGATCCCATGGGTCTCTCCGCTTCGGATGGATCGGATGGGAATTTTCACAAGGACGGTTTCGACCAGCCGCCGGGGGTGGCTTTTACCGCTTCGCCGACCAAAGGCCAAAAGATATCCGGGGATTTTGCTATCCAATGGACCGTTTCTAATCCCAGTCCTTATATTACCTATTCATTCACCCTCTCTCTTTCTCCGAACGCCGGCCAGAGCTATGTCTTTCTAACGTCGGGGACGCCGACAAGCTATACCCTCGATACCAAAGCGTGGCCCAATCTCTCAAGCTATCAGTTGGAACTTGTCGCCGCAGATTCCGGTGATCCGCCTTTAAACGCGACCGTGCACACCGACATTTTCGAAATTTATAATCCCGTGCCTCCCCAGGCTTTCAGGCTCCTAAAACCTTTGGAAGGGGATTTTCCCACTGTTTTCGACCTTTCTTTTTCTTGGGAGATCGCCGTCGGCGCCGGGGGAGAGAATATCGTTTATTCGCTCCATTATTCTACCGATAGCGCTTTAACCGGCGGCGTTGTCGTGCCCGATCTGGCTCAAACCAGTTATTCGCCTCTGCGCGGATCCTTGTTGATGGACACAAATTACTATTGGCAGGTGACGGCTCGAACTCCTTCGTCCCTCGAAACAAAAAGTTCGACCGGCCAGTTTTCCATATCGACGTGCAAAGCCAAAAGCTCTGACGGCTTGTTGACGGTTGAAATTCTCTCCGGTGGCCAATCCCAAGGGTTCTTGAGTATTCAAGATGCGCGCAGCACCCATAAAGAATTCATCGACCAGGGTGACCTTGATTCAAGAGGAGATGCGTTGATACAAGTGCTGGACTATCCGGCGTGGAATATCCAGATCAAAGACATTAATGAAAACACCCTTTCCGTTGACACGGTGGTGGCCCGACTCACTTGTCTCATCGGGGATGAAGAGGCTCCGCAAAGTCTCGATCCCACTCCTTTTGACGTCCACCTTTTTAAAATTGCCAACCTCAATCAAAGCCGTGAGCGCTGGGAAATCGTCCCGACCCAGGATGTTCTCTCCTCCGGCTCGAAACAGATCACGGCGATGGTTAACCATTTGTCGGTTTATAGCGTTGTCGGTTCTCCCACACCCTCTGAAAATCTTTCAGGGATCACCAACTTTCCGAATCCCTTCGCTGCCGGGAAAGAATCAACTCACATCCGCTATATTTTGACCCAAGACTCCCATGTCACCATCCGGATTTACACTTTCCTTGGCGATTTGGTTTACGTCGCGGATTTCCCGCCCGGTTCAACCGGTGGAATGGGCAGTTCCCTCGGGTTCACCAATGAAATCATGTGGGACGGCAAAAACGGCAACAAGACGACGGTCGCCAATGGGGTCTATTTGATGGAGATCCGAGCCGAAGGGGAGGGGGGACTGAATAAGGCAATCCGTCGAATAGGGGTCCTTAAATGAAACGTCTTGTTTTGCTCGTGATCGGCTGTGTTGTCGTTCATACGGCCTGGGCGTTCGACGTTCCCTTTCGCGAAAGGACGGCGGACGGTGGATTCCCGGGGGAATGGCTCACGTCCTTTGCGGCGAGCGCTCGCGATGCGGGATTGGCCAACGCCTCCACCGCTCTCACCGGATCAGCGGCCGCCTATTCCAATCCCGCCGGGATCATTGGGAATCAAGTGGGAGAAGCCAGTTTTATGGTGGCTCCTCTTTATTCAGCGGGCCGTTTCCAATCCGTGTGCGTTTCCTATCCTTTTGGTCAGGTCGATACGGCGGGTCTGACCTTCTTATCGTTAGACTCAGGGATGGCCGAAAGAACAGATGTCTTCGGTCAATCCAACGGTGGTTTCGATGAGCAGAATCTTGCATTTTTGTTAACCTATGGCCGGCGGATGTTGGAAGGCGGCCTGGATGCTGGCGTTAATCTCAAGGTCCTGAGACAATCCATGGCGGGGTTCTCAGCGACGGGTTATGGGACGGATGTCGGAATCCAAATTCGGCCCTTCGGCGAGTTTTTTAATTTTGGATTATCCTTTCAAAATATCATGCCTCCATCATTGAAACTCAAAGAGGACAAAGATAAATTCCCATTAATCGTCAAATCGGGGGCGGCCCTCAACCTGAAGTTGTTCGACCGTTCCTTTCTTTTATGTTCCGATATGACGTCACCGAAAGGGGGGAGTGTCCGATGGGGATTCGGTCTGGAAATTCAGCCCACCCGTTCGACAAGCCTCCCTCTTTTTGTCCGCTTCGGAATGAACCAGAAGGAGTACAGCATGGGATTCGGCGTTGAAAAAGGTCTCATGGCCCTCGATTATGCCGCTTCTTTTCATGAGCTTGAAATCCTGCATCGTTTTGGAGTGACTATCCGTTTCGGTAATCTACCGTCACTGGCTGAAGATCGGCTCCGGAATGAATGGGAAAGGGTCCGGCGAAAGGAAACTTCCTTGAAGCGCATGAAATACGAATTGGGGGAAGAAAAACCGGATGACGCCGATGCTGGCACCTATCAAAGGGCCCGACAAGAAGAAGGGAATCGCAAAAGGACTGAGGCTCAGTGGAATAAAGCCTTGAAATATTATGCCGATAAACATTACAGGGAATGCATTATGACCCTGGAAGAGGCGGCCCCTTTCCTTGATGATGACATCGAGGCCAGTGTTCTCAATGCGATGGCTCACGCTCAAGTTTATATTGAGGTGGAAGATTACGAGCGGGCCCTTCAACAGCTCCTCAAGGCCGTCGAACTTAATCCCGACCATCAAGAGGCCAAACGTCTGTACGAACGAGTTAAGGACATCAAGGAAGCGTATGAAAACAAAGATCATTAAAGTGCTGTTTCTCATTTCGATACTGTCCTGTCCGGGGATCGGGCGTTCCGCCTCGCCGGGGAATTCCAAGAAGCCGGATCCCTATCGAGAAGGCGTCCAAGCGTATTTGGATGGGAATGACGACGCCGCCATTCGTTTTTTGGAAGAAGCCATTCGGGTGGATAACAACAGTGAAAAAGCGAGGCGGTTGCTTCTCCGGGCCTTTATCAGAACCATCCAAAACGGAAAAAACGATAAAGACTCAGAATACGTTCGTATCCTCATTTACAAAGCGCAGCAATACTTTCCAGGCGACGCGCAAATTAAGGATCTATCCGAATCCATCCTCCCCCCCGTCGAATCGATCCGGAATCGTCCGTCAAATTATTCTCAAAAGGAAGCCCCCAAGCGAAAAAGGAAAAATGATTCCCCTCCTCCGGCCGCCTCCTCTTCCGAGGTCGAAACGGCCAAAGGTATTCCTTATGCGCCTCATGCACCTCCGGTTCCTGTCACTCAAAAGCCAGCGCCGTCGACGGAAGCCGCACGCGAGGCCCCCCTTTTTCAGGGCCGTTCTTTTTTCATTATTATTGTCTTTGCCTGTTTGATGCTGGCAGGGCTTTTTCTTTTTGCCTTGCGAAGTTACCAACGGACGGTCCTTGAACAGACCCGAATGTACCAGGAAGCCATGCAGAAAGGGGAAGCTGAAAAAGCGGCTCTCCGGAAAGACCTGGAAGCCCGGCAGGAGGCGGAGCGGCGAGCCAATGAAATGGCCAAGCTTAAAAAGGAAGAGGAGCAGCGTCTCATCCTGGAATTGGAGAAGAAAAAACGTGAAGAAGAAAGGAAACTCATGTCTGAGCTGGCACAAAAAAGGCGCCAGGAAGAAGAGCGCCTAAGAAACGAGTTGGCTGAACGTTACAAGACAGCGGGCTCGCAAAAAGAAGCCGTTTTGCCTCCCCCGGCGCCCTCCCTCCAACACTCCATGGCAAAACGACAGGAGGAACATATTCTGGGGCTCACCGTCAACATTCCTCCTCCCGAAAGGGGGGCCGCATGGAATCGCATCGCCGACCAGGCGTTGAGTTTGTATGAAACATCAACCGAAGAGGCCATCAAGTTTCTCAACGGGTTGTCTGGGGACGAAAACCCGTGGACCCGTGCAAGTATTGTGTTGGCGTTGACGAGAATCGGCGTGCCGGAAACGCTCGACATTCTTTTTAAGCTTCGTGACGATCCGAGTCCGGATGTTCAGCGTGAAGTCTTGAAAAATCTGAAGAACCTGGAGCGAGTTGAAAAGACGACGCTTCCGGATTCCTATCGCCAAAAAGTAAAAGATTCCCTCACTCAAGAAAAGGAGAAGGGTGAATGGGTCCTCTAACAGAGAAAAATCCCACGATTCGCGAAGCGGGGAATAATAACGTGAGACAGAAAGCCATGTCGACGCTGCGCGTTTCAATGCTGTTGCTCGGGATGTTCGCTCTCATGGCGGCTGTTTGGGGCGGACTTGTCAGAATCGGATGGCACTTTTTTGAGCTCCGGCCCGGCCTTCCCGGCGTTCACGGGCCTCTCGTTGTTTGCGGTTTCCTTGGGACGCTTTTCAGCCTCGAGCGGGCTATTTCCCTTCGGCGTGTTGAAGGATATCTGGTCCCGTTCCTTATCGGCCTCGGATCGATGGTCCTTTTCATCGATCCTTCCTCAAGGCTCAGCCCTTTCTTGGTGACGGCGGGCAGCGTTGGCTTTCTCGTCATTTGTCTGGCTAACCTATGGCTTAAATTTAATCTCTTCACCTCGCTTATAACGATGGGGAGCCTCATTTGGCTGGCAGGAATATGCATTTGGTTGGCACGATGGCCTGTTTTCAACGTCTATCTCTGGTGGATGAGTTTTGTCCTTTTCACGCTTGTGGGTCAACGTCTCGAGCTGGCTCAAAGGATTCGACTCACCGCCCCTCCGCTCAAATACCTGGCCTTCTTTGTGGGCATCGTCCTCTTCGGACAAATCTTGATGGCGGTGGGGCACATCATGAGTCCGGATAACATGGATATTTATATCGATGCTATCGTCGATCCCCGATTAAAGCTCGGGATGAGGGTCGCCGGCATCGGGACGATTTTGACCGCGTTGTGGCTTCTCAAATACGATGCCGCCTGGTCCACCATGAAAAACGGAGGGGTCGCCGGTTACAGCGCCACCTGCCTGATTTCCGGCACCCTTTGGCTCGGCGTCTCCGGGCTTTTGTCCTTTTTTTTCGCGGGGCTCGTATCGGGGGTTCGCTACGACGCTCTTCTCCACGCCTTTTTCGTCGGATTTGTCTTTTTCGTTGTTTTTGCGCATGGCCCCATCATTTTCGTTTCGTCACTGGGATTACGCTTCCCCAACGTCAAAATCCTCTTGGCGGAAGCCTTCCTTCTTCACGTCACCCTGGCCCTTCGCGTGGGGGGAGATTTGTTTCGTTGTTCCCCCGCCAAAAAGATCGGAGGTCTTTCCAATGCTCTCGTGATAACCGCCTTTTTATTGACCCTGATATTCTGGTTCGTTCGATCCGTGTTGCCGTTTTCAAAATGGGACGGAACGAAAACGATTTTCTTTAAAAAAGGAATTTCCCGCGATTCGAACAGGGAAGGATCCGGAGGTGACCCCCTATGACAACGAAAAAAATACTTATAGTTGACGATGAGGAGATTATTCATAAGACCTTGAAAAAAATTCTGAATTCAGCTTCGCTCGAACTGTCCTCGGCCTACAACGGGTTGCAGGCCCTTGAAATGGCCGAAAGTGAATTTCCCGACCTCATCTTGCTGGACATCAATATGCCTAAGATGGATGGAAATGAAGTCATGCGCGAGCTTCGGAAAAACCCGAAAACCCGCTCCATTCCGGTGATCATGCTCACCGGAAATGGAGAGGTCATTGATCGGGTCGTGGGCTATGAGCTGGGAGTCCAAGATTACGTCACCAAACCCTTTGATGTGAAGGACTTTAAAAGCCGGATTGAGTGCCAATTCGGTTAAAACGATCGCCTAAAAACCTGGACATTCCCTCAAAACAAAAGTTGAATAAACATATCAAACATATAAATTAAAACGTGATGAAGGAAATGAACAATTATTTGTTTCGTTTAATGATGGCGGCAGCCATTCTGCTTAACCAAGGAGGCCTTTCGTTGGCTGCTGGAGAAAATCCCTTTTCCCTGTTTGAGGAGGAGGCTCAAGTGGTTACGGCCTCCAAAAAGATGGAAAAAGTGAGTGATGTCCCCGCCAGCGTTGTCATCATCACTCGCAAGGATATTGAGAAATACGGCTACACCTCCTTGGAGGACATCCTGGCCAATATCCCCGGCCTGTACAAGATTGATCCCTATTATTGGTTCGGTACCATGACCTACGGCGTACGCGGGTTTTACTCGGTGGGCTCCTTTAGTGACATGGTCGTTATGGTTAACGGCGTTTCGCAACAAGAGGACTATTATGAGTCCTATCCGTTATCTAAGATCGCCGTTCCCGTGGAAGCCATCGACCGGATTGAAGTGATTCGCGGCCCCATGTCCGTCATTTACGGAAATGGAGCATTTTTCGGGGCCATCAACATCATCACCAACCAACCGGAGGTTTTTGATAAACCCAACCTGGTGTCCGCCTCTTATGGGACGGGGGGCGATTACCGAGGAGCTGTTCGGGGGGCGAGTCACAGCGGTGATATAACAGTCGTGGGGAATGCATCAGCCTACGGCACCGACGGAATTGATGAGCCTTATAAAAAGATGATCACCAGCCCCTCCGGCTTGGGCGCAGGCCTTTCAGACGACGGCTCCTTCAAAGGCCAACTGGAAGACCACCGGCGGTTTATGGACCTCTCCGGAGACTTCGGCAATTTTCACGGATACCTCAGCTACATCCAAACAAAGATGGGCATCGTTGATGTTTTTCCCTCCCCCAGCCCCAAGGGCCATCAGATTGATGTGTCGGCGGCAAACGCATCCTTAAACTATGAGAAAAAGTTCTCCCCAGAATTCTCCCTCAAAGGGACATTAGGGGATCGTTCTTACGTGATCAATTATGATTACGAGTTATTCAACGAAAATAATTACGCACCGCAAATCTTCGACGCCCACTCTTACAACGTGGCGTTGGACGCCTTTTACACACCCACCCACCAATTGAACACGTTGGCGGGGATCGAACGTCGAACCGTCGATGGGGTCCGAGGCTCCCTCGATCTCCCGGGTTTCGGCGACTTCTACCAGGATTGGGAACAGATCGCCAACACCCCGATTATCACCGACTCGGCCTACACCCAAGTGGACTACAAGCCCTGGAACAAACTGAAAGCGGTGGCGGGCGTGCGGGTGGAGAAAACCCATGACTACGATCTTCTCGATCGCCGGGGCATTACCAGTCCCCAGCTCTATATCCGGAGGATCAAAATCGATACCATAACGGTCCCGCGGGCGGCACTGATCTATTCGCCGACGCGGGAACACGCGGTCAAGCTGATGTATGGGGAGGCCGTCAAAAAGCCGGCCTTCGGGAACCAGATAGACCTCGTCCCTTTTCCTTCGGTCAGCGCGTTGGTCCCAGCCACCATGAAGACGACGGAAGTCAACATCTTGTCCACCTGGTCTCGCAAACTCATGACCAGCGTGAGCTTCTTCAATAATGAATTGGACAAACTCATTTCGCGGGAGCAAACACCCGTCGGCAACAGTCTTGTTCTCCTCTCCCGAAACGCGGGAAAACAGAGCACCAATGGTGTCGAGGTGGGAATCCTATCCGAGCCCTTCCAGAACGTGGAGACAGAAATCAGCGGCACATTCCAGGAGTCTAAGGACAAGGCTCCCGGCCGCACACACATCACCCCCGGCTACGCCCCTCGGTTCCTGGGATACGGGAAGGCATCCTATCGTTTTGTGCCGAAAGCCAGCCTCTCAGCGGTGGGACGCTACGTCTCCAAAATGGAAGCGGCCTATGATAATAATCTCAATGCCCGGCTTGGACCCGCGATGGGCCCCTATTTCGTCATGGACGTCAACCTGAGGTTGGAGGACTTGTTGCGAATGGGGTCGTTCATCAGCGTGAGGGTGTCCAACATTTTCAACCGTGAGATCCGTTACCCGGTGACGCCGAGCGAGCTGTGGCCCGACAAGGGAACCTTGGATCGCGGCCGGGAACTCCTCGTCAGTTTGGGATATAAGTTTTAATCGTATAGAGAAGTCTTGATGCGCTATCGGGCGGGCATGAATGTCCTGTTCGTCCCCTTCCTTTAAAAAGTCCCCTTAGATTGCCAGCCCCCTTCGCAGGGCACCATGGGTTTACCCCCCAGGGATCCTATAAATCGATTCATTATCAGCAATAAACAGGTGTTTATGAAATATCTCTTGACGCGGCCTATTATTGGATATATATAGATTATTAGAGAGATTGTATTATCCAGAATACATGGATATCAGGGATAAATTGGATATGGATTATGGAACGCAGAAAATTTTTTGGTTCTGTAATGAAAGTCTTCTGGTTTTGGCTGGCGCTTCTGGCGGGGGCCGCCATAGCCCCGCCTCAGGCCACTTCGGCTACGGAGGCACTCGCCCCTTCCTTAGCGTTTGATTCGATGGACATCCCCCTCCCGGATGAACCTCTTGGTATAAAAGGTTGCACGGATCCTTGGCGAAAAGCTTTCACCCTCATCTGGGAACCGGTCACGCGAAGAGTTGATGGAAGTCCCTTGACAAATTTAGCGGGTTACAATGTTTACCGTCGAACGGCACCGGAGGGCTCGGCGACAAAAATTAATTCTTATCTCGTCCCCATTCCCGTTTTTGCTGATCGCGTCAATGGACAAACCTTCACCTATTCCGTCCGTGCCGTCGATACGGCCGGCAACGAGTCGAAGGATTCGCTTCTGGTGGATTCCAGCCCCGATCTCAACATTATTTTCTTGGCGGAAGACGGCCGTTCCTGCGTCACCCTCCCGGGCCGCCTGGGAGACCTCTTACGGCCCGCGCATAACAAATACGGCGTCTCCCTCACCATAAGATTGAAGGAGGAATCCTCTCCGGGCCCATCGATCGTTGTGCGCAGTATCGCCCTTCAATTCCTTCGGGGAGATACGAAAGAGGAGGTGAAAGATTTAGCTTTTAATTCGCCGGCGGCCATTGTCAAGGTGGGATATAACGTGGTGAATGGCCAGGTGGCGTATGGGGCACCGGGGGCCCAAGCTCGGAGCCTAGAATCCTTTGTGAATGGAACGCCCGACCAACTTTCACTCTTTTGGTTTAACGGGGTGGCCTGGGTCAAGCTCGGTGGAGAAGTGAATGCGCAAGGAGGAACGGTCAACATTGCTTCCTCGGTTTTGGGGCGTTTCCAATTGCGTATGGCAGCCGGCGCCACTTCTCTCTCGTTGGATAGAGCCAACGTATTCCCCGCCCTGTTTACGCCAAACGGCGATGGTTTTAATGATCGTGTGTACTTTGTCTTGGAAAATCCAAACAATTCACCCGTTGGAGGAAAAATCTTCAGCCCCTCCGGACGATATGTGACCACCCTCCCTCCCCCCGCGCAATCGATGGGAGTCGGCACGACCCTGATTTGGTCCGGTACGGATTCGAGTGGATCCGTTGTTCCCGGCGGATTGTATCTCTATCGCATCGAAGGGGAGGATCAGGTGATAACGGGGACGATCGCGGTGGCCCAATGAGGTCACTCTTGGCCCTTTTCCTTTGCCCGATCTGTTTCCTGGGGTCTTTGGAAGCAGGGTTTGAAGAGGTGGGGGCCGGAGCCCGCGCCCAAGGGATGGCCGAGGCCTTTGTGGCCGTGGCCGATGATGCGAATGCGATCTATTACAACCCCGCGGGATCGACGCAAGTCAACGAAAGTGAACTGACAACTCAGTACGGCCAGTTTTTAAAAGGCCTAAGCGATGCTTCAGCCGTCGAAAGTAACTATGTGGGAGTCCTGCAACCGTTGGGGGCCGGTCGGTGGGGAACGTTGGGCCTGGCCCTCCATAATTATAAGGGCTCCCGTTACTTCGCTGACCGGATGCTGTATTTAAGTTATGCGCGGAAATTGGCTCCCCCGGCTTTCGGACGGACCGGTCCATTGTCATGGGGGATCAATCTCAAACAATTTCGTCGGCAATATGAGCCGGATCCGTATACAAATAACGCGCTCAACGACGTGGGGGTGGGGACGGGCCAAGCAGACCCTCTCTTCTCAAAGAATGGATATTCGAAAGAGGCGTATGCGCTGGATTTGGGAGCCTTGGTTCAATTTGGCACGGGCAAAAAAACCAGCGTGGGGGTGTCGATCGCCAATATCAACCAACCCGATATTTCACTCGGAGGCGGCAAGGATAAAGCCCCCGTTATCGCGAGGCTGGGGTGGGCTACCCGCCCTCGCTGGGGCTTGGTCGCTGTCGAGGCCCGGCACACCAGCCACTTCTTAGGTGAGCCGGACAGGGACACGGCTGTCGGCGTCGAACGAAAAATTTCTTTGGGGGAAATCGGAGCTTTCGGTATCCGGGGCGGCTACGCCCAAGGCTCCCGTGACCTGAAAACGTTAACCAGCGGCTTCTCTTTTTATTTTTCATTAATTCGTCTGGACTACGCCTTCCTTTTTCCCATCGGCAATCTCTCGACGACGCAAGGAAGCCATCTCGCGGCCCTCTCCTTTCATTGGGGGGCAGCGGAAGCGCCGTCCGTCCGCGCCGAAGGAGGGAAACAGGTTGCTTCGGTCGCTCGCCGCGGCGAGTTCCCTCGCAATGACACGGAGGGTGCAAAGGAGGCCTACACCGCCGCTTTGAATGACTATGACGCTCGAAAATCAGCGGGGGCTTCTGTTTACGAACGCCTGGGTCTTATTCAGGAAATGTACAAGCGCTTCGGCCACGAAGGAATCAATCTCTCCCGACTCGCCCAAGAGCTCTCCTCTCTGTAGTCCCTTAAAGCTTCTTACCATGTCCAAACATCATCATCCCCGTCAAAGCGGGGCTCAAGCCTTAAGCCATTCGTTCCTGTTTCCCAACCCGTTTTTTCAAGGCCTTGATAAATAATGCAAAACAGGTTAAACATAAAGATGACAATGAACATAAAAAACGCTAAAAAAGCCTATGGAACGTATGATGTGGCCCGGATTTGTCAGGTGACTCCTCCAACGGTGGGTCGATGGATCGAGGCAGGGAAACTCCCCTCCTTTACAACGGGGGGAGGCCATCATCGCGTGTGGGTGGAAGACCTCGTGGTTTTTCTTAAAGCCCACAACATGCCCGTCCCAAGCGAGCTATTGGTCTCTGGTAAGTCAAGCATTCTTATCGTGGACGATGAAAAGGACATCCGGGTGGTGATCGCTTCAACCGTTCGAACGCATTTTCCAGCAGTGGACATTCATGAGGCAAGTGATGGATTTGAAGCAGGCCAAAAGACGACTCTTTTATGCCCCTCCTTGGTCGTTCTCGATCTTCGGCTACCGGGGATCGATGGCATAAAGGTGTGCGAAATGATCAGACAAAATGGAAATTTAAAGAGCGTCAAAATCTTAGCAATGACAGGATATAACGTCGAAGAAACCCGACAGCAGGCGATGGAGGCCGGTGCGGATGGTTTCCTGGGGAAACCCTTCGACCCCAAGGAACTTGCGGACGGCATCAGGAGGTTGCTGATATGAGCGAGATCAATCAAAACACATCAGGGGAAAAACCCGCATCCGCTCATATTCTGGTGATCGACGATGAGCCCGGATTTCGAGTGCTCCTCCAACAGGAGTTGAGCAAGCGTGGTTACCAGGTCACCACCGCCGTTAATGGGGAGGACGCCCTCGAGAAAGTGAGGCAGGGAAAGTTCCAACTGGCGATCAGCGACGTCAAAATGCCGAAGATGGGAGGCCTTGAATTCTTAGAGGCCCTTAAGAAAGACAATCCTCAGATCGAGGTCATAATGGCCACTGGTTTTGGAACCATCGAAACGGCCGTGACGGCCATGAAAAGAGGAGCCTATGACTTTGTCCAAAAGCCGTTTAACCTCGAAGAAATCCTGGCCCTGATTGAAAAGGCCTTGGAGAAAAGCGAGCTCAAGGCCATTATTGGTGTCTATGAAGCCAGCAAAGCGATCTTTGCGTCCATTAAACTCGACACGCTCCTTCCGATCATCATGCAACTCGCCTTGAAGATTCTTAAGGCCGACGACGCTTCCCTTATGTTGATGGGAAATGACGGCAAACTGGCCCTGGCCGCCTCCTCCGGACTCAAGGACGACCAGCGCAGAGAGGCTCGGCTGGCCCTGGGTGAACGCGTAGCGGGGAAGGCCGCCCAATGGCAGGAGCCCCTTCTCATCACAGGGCGTCTCGAAGACGATCCCCGTTTTACCGGCATCCCTCACTTGCGTGACATCCAGTCCGCCGTCGTTTACCCGTTGGTTGTTAGCGGGGAACTCTTGGGTGTTTTGAATGCCAATCGAGTTTCTCAGTCCGATCCGTTCAATGCCTCCGACCTCTACACGGTCACGATTTTTGGATCGCAGATCGCTCAGGCCGTTAACAACGCCAGGCTCTATGAGAAATTGGAGTTGAAGGTGGGTGAACTGAAAGTAGCTTACCAGCAACTGGAGGAAACTCAATTGCAGCTGGCCCAAACCGAAAAATTGGCCGCCATCGGACAGCTCGCCGCCGGCGTGGCTCATGAACTGAATAATCCGCTCACGGGCATCATGGGATTTTCGGAGATTGTCCTCGAAAACGGCGATCTCCCCCCGCAGGTCCGGGAAGACATCGAGTCCATCTACAAACAAAGTAAGCGCTGCCGCCAGATCATCCAGAATCTCCTGCAATTCAGCCGGAGAAAAGAGTCGCATAAGGAACCGACGGATCTGGTTCCCCTTCTGAAATCCACCCTACAGCTCGTCAGATATGATTTCACGACCTCGGGGATCGATATCGATGAGCAACTCCCCGTGGCATCGGCCCTCGTTTTTGCCGACCCGGCTCAGCTCCAGCAGGTCTTTTTGAATCTTGTGACCAACGCCCGGCAAGCCATGGAGAAGAAAAGACCGGCGAAATTAACCATCCGCCTGAAGGAAGCGCCGGATAAGGTGGAACTGAGTTTTCAAGACACCGGCTGCGGCGTTTCCAAAGAAAATCTGGGCAAAGTCTTCGATCCTTTCTTTACAACCAAACCGGTGGGCCAGGGGACGGGGCTTGGGCTTTCCATTTCTTATGGCATTATCCAACAACATCAAGGCGCCATTCGCGTTGAAAGCGAGGAGGGTGCTGGCACAACATTCCGTCTCGAATTACCAATCCATCAAGGGGATTCAGATGAATCCAAAGAAGATATTGATCGTTGAGGATGAAGAAATCATACGAAGCCTCTGCAGGCGCTTGCTCTCAGCAGGGGATCGTGAATTGATATTTGCGGAAAACGTCCAAGAGGCGTTGCACGCGATTCAAAATTCGTCCCTGGACCTGCTCATCTCCGATCTAAAACTGCCGGATGGCCATGGGGTGGACGTCATCCGTCGGTTTAAAGAAAGGTTTCCCGAAAAGAAGGCGATCGTTACAACGGGTTCCCCAAGTCCGGAAGAGCGCCTGGAAGCCATCAAGGACCTTTGGGTCTCGCCGTGCCTTTACAAACCGTTTTCCAATGAGGATTTGGAAAGAGCCGTTCGCGACGCCCTAGGAGAAATCAACGGAAACCATGCAAACAGATAATTACTTTTCGACAAAGAGGACGCGGACAAGGCTTCTGATCCTCTTTTTGCTTATCTTCTGGCCGCTCTCCGTCAAGGCTCAAGGAGAGGTCGTGGCGGTCTTAAGTTCGGACCTCGAGGCTTACCAGGAAGCGTTGGATGGATTTACAGCCACCTTCGGGGAAAAGGTCCCTGTCTCGGTCTTGACATCACAAACCCCGTCCTTCGGCCCTGGCGTTCGCCTGATTGTGGCTTTTGGAGGGAAAGCGGCCCTCACTCCTTATCCAAAAAACATCCCCCTGATTTATTGTCTCTCACCGGGAACTCAGGTGGATTCCACCTATCGGTCCGCCCCCACCGTCAGAATCGAGATGCTGCCCTCGGCTGACATGATGTGGGACCGTTTTTCCCTCCTGCGTCCTCCCGCGGGTAAAATGGCCGTCTTCTGGATCTCGGACATTTTTTCTGATTACGTGACCGACTTGGGAAAAAAGGCGCCCAGCGGCATCGCGGTTGTATCGAAAAGAATAAACACGGCGGAGAATCTCCCTGACGCCTTAAGAGAAATGCATGACGACGTGCAAACCATGTGGCTTCTTCCCGATCCCAAACTGATCACCCCCGATTGTTTTGCCACTCTGAAGGAATTTTCCCTCTCCAATAAAATTCCTCTTTATGTTCCCACCGCCGGATTGGTTTTAAAAGGGGCGGTGGGAGGGGTGGCGGTCAGTTTCCATGATGTGGGGGTCACAGCGGCGGAGGCGGCGCGCCAGTTCTTGAGAGGGTCTGATCTTCCCCCCGTGGTCTTTTCTTCGCACGCCCAGGTGCATTTTAATCTGGGGACGGCCGCTCTTCTGAGTCTTGATCATATTCAAGAAATTCGGGAATCCGCCGACACGGTCTACCCGTGAAACTCGTACCCAAGCTCACCCTTTTTTTCATCCCTCTCGCGCTCATGGTTGTGGGGACTGTCCTATACTTTTCCAGAGCGCAAGTTCATAAAGTCATGATTGGAGAAGTTGAGAAACGAAGCTTGACGTTGGCCCAGGATACAGCCCGTTCTTTAGGAGGAAATATTGAATCCAGAAACGAGTCTGCGATTCTGCCGCCGTTGCAACAACTAAAGGAACAAACCGGGGGCACCTATGCCATGGCCCTCGATCAAACCGGCAAAGTGCTGGCGCACACCAATGTGGTCGAAAAGGATAAAACTTATACGGATGTTGTCACGCTTCATGGGCTGCGCTCCGAGGGCCCTCAATCACACGAAATGACAGTGGATAAGAAACCAATTCTTGATATATCCATGCCGATTTTAAGGGGTGGTGAGGAAAGGGAAGACTTTTTATTAGCCGCTGGAAAAGAATCTTCAGCGGAGCGTGTAGGGACCCTGCGGCTGGGCCTGCCGATTCACGAAACATTGCGTCTCCGGGACAAGATTTTTATTCAGCAAGCAAAGTTGTTGACGGTTGCCATTTTGATTGTAGCGATGGGGCTTGTTTTATTTCTCCTTCGAAGCGTGTTATGGCCGGCGCGGCGGCTTTTGAGGGGAATCTCCCGCGTCAGTAATGGTCGATACGGAGAAGAAATCCCGGTTTTATCCAGCGATGAAATTGGAAGTTTAACTGAAAGTTTCAATCAAATGAGCCGTGTACTGGCGAACACCACCATCTCCAAAAACTATTTGGACGATATCCTGCGTCACATGTTGGATCCCCTTTTCGTCTTGCGTCCAGACGGGACATTCGGAACGATTAACAGCGCGACCACGCGCCTTCTGGGTTATTCCGAGTCGGAACTGATCGGACAACCAGCCGACGTAATTTTTTCCGAAAAGGAGCATCCCTTCAGCAACCCGGGCCTTCAAAAAACTCCTTTGACCGGCGAGATTCATGGGAGGGAGGTCCCCTTGAAAACAAAAAATGGAAAAACAATAACTTCACTTTTTTCGTCGTCCGTTCTTCGAAACAAGGAAGATCAAATCGAAGGGATCATATGTTCTGTCCGGGATATTACTGAGCTCAAGGTGGCGGAGGAGGAGTTGCGCAAGAGCGAGACGCTCAATCGAAGTCTTATCGAACACATTCCACAGCGGATATTTCTGAAGGACCGAAACTCCGGGTACATTTCCTGCAATACCAGCTATGCCCGGGACCTGGGAATCAAACCGGAGGAGATCGCGGGCAAAGACGACTTTGCCTTCCACCCCCGAGAGTTGGCCGAAGGATACCGGGCGGATGATCATGCTGTTATGGAGTCGGGAAACCTGAAGGACATCGAGGAACACTATCAGGCCGCCGGGAAGGAAATGTGGATTCATACCATCAAGGTTCCCTTCCACGACAAAGAAAATAATGTCATAGGGGTGTTGGGGATCTTTCAAGATATAACCGAACGGAAAAAATTGGAGGCCATGCTCCATCAATCCGAGAAATTATCCGCTGTCGGCCAACTGGCGGCCGGTGTGGCCCATGAAATTAATAACCCATTGGGCATTATCTTGGGTTTCGCCCAAAGCATCAAATCCCAGGCTTCGTCCGATCCTTCCTTGTCGACCGCTCTCGAGTTCATTGAAAAGGAAGCTTTACGCTGCAAAGATCTGGTTCAGAATCTGCTGGTCTTTTCCCGCTCGTCCCGGCAAGATCAACAAGAAGAGGTCGACATTAAAAACGCCGTGGAAGAATCCCTCTCCTTGATTCTTGCCCAGAGTCGCGTGAAGGATGTCGAACTCATCAAAGATCTGAAAGAGGATCTCCCTCCCCTTGTTGCCAATAAAAACCAAATTCAGCAGATCATCATCAACTTGTGCAACAACGCGATGGATGCGATGCCCGAGAAGGGAACATTGACGGTGCGCACGGATCGCCTCCAAAAGAATGGATCCGACTGGATTGTTGTTGAGGTGTCGGACACGGGGGCGGGGATTCCTGAAGAGATTCAGTCAAGAATCTTCGAACCCTTCTTTACCACAAAAGAAGTCGGCAAAGGGACGGGACTCGGACTTTCGTTGGTCTTTGAAATTGTGCAAAGGCACAAGGGGACCATCGACGTTAAGAGTGAAGTCGGGAAAGGGACAACATTCACCATTTATTTGCCGGTTCAACCAAGGGAAACGCCTACGGCTGTCTGAAAAAGGAACAATGACAAGAAGCTTTACCATAAAAATTCAGTTCTGCGAGGTACGCTATGAAAGAAATAACTGGAAGTAAGGTATTTGGCATAAAGGATATTTCACTTCGGCACCTCGTCAATATGATATTCATTTTTGCTTTAGCCATGAATCCTTCCATCTATGCGGGGGACAGGAACCCTTCTTCGCAGCAAGATAACCATACTTCTCTCAATCAAATCATGACGGGGGGCACAATTTCGCTGAGTCTGCGATATCGGTATGAATCTTATGCTCAACAGAGTTCTCCATCTGTTCCCATAACGGCAAATGCTCAAGCGACAACCTTACGCTTGGCGTTGGGTTATAAGACCAAAGCCACCGCTGGTTTCAGCGGTTTCGCCGAGTATGAAGGCGTCCATCCCCTGGGGTACAATCTTTATAGAATAACAACAGTTCCGAGCAAAAATATTCCAACGCTTCCGATCATCTCTGACCCTGTCAGCAGCGAGCTTAACCAGTATTTCCTCAAGTATTCCAATCCATTCTGGAAAACCCTCTTCAAAGCCGGGCGCCAGGAAATCGTTCTGGGCAACGGCCGTTTCGTGGATTATTGCTCCTGGCGGCAAAACCATCAATCTCTCGACGCCTATTCGCTTCAGAGTGCTCCTCTTAAGAACCTCTCCGCGTATTACGCCTATGCCACGAAAGTTTATCGGGTTGTCGGCCCGGATGCGACGGATGGCCGGCTGAGTATGGCCACTCATATGGCTAATTTGACTTACCAAAGCCCTCGTCGATTTTCAGCGTCGATCTATTCTCTCCTTCTCAATGAATACGATGCGCCGGCGAATTCAACCAAAAACTTCGGCTTGCGCCTGGAAGGCCCTTATAAATTGAGCGACACTTTCGGCATCCTCTTCGCTGCGGAATTCGCCAATCAAACGAATTACGCCGGGAATCCCTATCATGTTGATGAGAATTATTGCCTGGGCGAGCTTGGGGCAGCCTATCGAGACATTGCCCTGAAGGTGCAATACAACGTCAGACAAGCCAAAAGTTTAACCGACAAGTTCAATACACCCCTCTCCCGGCCTTGGGACGGTTGGGTGGAAAAATTTCTTTCGACACCGAGTTTGGGGACAACGGATCATGGCCTTAAGGTCCTATCCATTTCATTGGGTGGACCTGTGCCGAGGGCGAAGGGATTGACGGCGGTGGTCGCCGGATATGATTACCATGCCTACACAGGGTGCGCTCATTATGGGCGGGAACTCGATGCCGGTCTGGAGTATCGCCTTATTCCGGTCGATAAGAATATGGTGGTGGGATGGAGATTCGGTCAATACTTTGCCGACCATCTTTATACCGATTCACTCAGAACTTCCGGCTATGCGGCTTATGAATTTTAATAAAATGCGCGCAAGGGGGTACCCAAACATGCAGTCAAGACAGAAGTTTCGCGGTCGCGGAAGGGAACGTTAAGCAGGACGGCAATAGAATCGGAGCATAACATGAAAGTAACAGATTTAAAACTGAAACCAGATATTGAGATTTACGCTAAAATTGCGAAGCTTGCTGCCGCCTACTACTTATTAGGAAAGCTTGCACAGTTACTGGCCATCTCGCCTGGTTTTGCCGCAGCAGTGTATCCGCCATCCGGCATAGCGTTGGGAGTGCTTTTGGTCTTCGGAAATCGACTTTGGCCTGGAATTTTACTTGGTTCCTTCCTCATCAATATTGGCACCTTGTTGAATACTACCGATGTGGCTTCGATTATAGAATCAATCAGCCTGACAGCAGGTATTGGTTTTGTGGCTTCGCTCCAGGCCTTTGTCGGTGCTCGCCTCATACGTCGTTTTATTGGATGGCCAATCGAATTCCTTACTGGAAGGGAGATAATGGCGTTTTTGCTCTTGGGTGGGCCGTTTAGCTGCATCATAAATGCGACGTTGACGGTTTTGATCCTATTCAGCAGCGGAATCGTTGGCCGGAGTACCGTCTCTCTCAATTGGTGGGCATTGTGGGCGGGCGACACCATTGGTGTCATGCTTTTTGCACCGCTTCTTCTGGTCTGGTTTTCCGGAACAAAGGAAAACTATAAAAACCGCCGCTTGGCAACAATACTGCCGACACTGGCCATGATGGCATTGGTTATCGTCTTTTTCTTGCGAACCAGCAAATTGGAACAAACCGGCATTCAACTCCGGTTTCAGACTCAAATGCAACGTTATGCTGATAAAATTGCCAGCGATTTCAAGGCTTATACCGACGTGCTTCATTCCATCAATGCCTTGTATGTTACAGAACCAAAAATGACCCGAGATCAATTCCGCTTGTTTGCTAACTATAAACTATCAAGACATGCAAATGTTCAGGCGCTTTCTTGGAATCCTCGTGTCGCAGATCATGAACGGCAAGGATATGAAAGATATGCCCAACAACAAGATGGGCTCCGGAGCTTCCACTTTACTGAAAAAGATTCTGCGGGTCGCTTCATTACAGCACCAAGGCGAGACGAATACGTGATTGTCTATTATATCGAGCCTCATCAAGGAAACGAGAAAGCCTTGGGATACAATATCGCTTCCGAGCCAGCACGACTGGAAGCAATTCGCCTTGCATCTGATTCCGGAAATCCTGTCGCGACCAACTGTATTAAACTGGTTCAAGAAAAAAAAGACCGTTTTGGCTTGCTTGTGTTGCTGCCCATATATGGAAAAGGACTCCCTCAGAAGACTGTTGAGCAGCGCCGCAAAAACCTCCGCGGTTTTGCGGTAGGAGTTTTCCGTATTGATGACATCATGAATGCTTCTAATAAGGATATCAACCCAAACACCATTAGTATAGCCCTATATGGCGCCACAGCCGCAGAGAAAAAACAGCTGCTTTGGCAGAATGGCCGGCAGGAAGCATCAGCAAATCAGCGGCCGACTAGTTCCTCGGAATGTCTATTTACCAGCCCTCTCCAGATAGCAGAACGGCCTTTTCAGATAACGTTTTCTGCCCTACCGCCGTACATGGCCGAAGCTCGAACCGGGAAACCTTGGATAATCCTATTACTGGGACTTTTATGCGCTACTTTCTTTGGCGCTTTCTTGCTTGTAGTTACGGGACACGCCATTTCGATTGAGAGAATGGGTGCGGTTCGGACCGCAGAACTCACGCGTTCTAACGCAATCCTGGAACATGAGATCGCTGAACGAAAAAAAATGGAAGAGTCCCTTCGTCGCTCTGAGGACCGCTTCCGTCAGGTGGCCACTCAGTCTGGGGACTGGATTTGGGAAGTTGATGCCGAAGGACGCTACACTTATTCCAGCCCTGTGGTAGTGAATATCCTTGGCTACCAACCGGAAGAGATTATAGGGAAGCATTTTTATGATTTCTTTCTCCCCAACGAAAAAGAGCAGCTTCTGCCAAAATGTAAAGAAGCCTTTGCCCGAAAGGAGAAGTTTTTAAACTTCGTTAACAAAAATCTGCACAAGGACGGCCATGAAGTCACACTTGAGACGACTGGCATGCCAGTCGTCGGCACGGCAGGCAACCTTGTCGGTTATCGGGGGGTCGACCGGGACATAACCGAACGCAAGAAGCTGGAGGCGGCCCTGCTCCAGTCGGAAAAACTCTCCGCCGTCGGACAGTTGGCCGGAGGCATGGCCCATGAGATCAACAATCCCCTGGGTATAATTCTCGGCTTCGTCCAAAGCATCAAATTCCAGGTTTCGTCCGATCCTTCCCTGGCGACCGCCCTCGAATTCATTGAGAAAGAAGCTCTTCGCTGCAAAGAATTGGTTCATAATCTGCTGGTCTTTTCTCGCTCGTCCCAGCAAGATCAACAAGAAGAGGTCGACATTAAAAACGCCGTGGAAGAGTCCCTCTCCTTGATTCTTGCCCAGAGTCGCGTGAAGGATATCGAACTCATCAAGGATCTAAGAGACGGTCTCCCCTCTATTGTTGCCAATAAGAATCAAATTCAGCAGATCATCATCAACTTGTGCAACAACGCCATGGATGCGATGCCCGAGAAGGGAACATTGACGGTGCGCACGGATCGCCTCCAAAAGAATGGATCCGACTGGATTGTTGTTGAGGTGTCGGACACGGGGGCGGGGATTCCTGAAGAGATTCAGTCAAGAATCTTCGAACCCTTCTTTACCACAAAAGAAGTCGGCAAAGGGACGGGACTCGGACTTTCGTTGGTCTTTGAAATTGTGCAAAGGCACAAGGGGACCATCGACGTTAAGAGTGAAGTCGGGAAAGGAACAACATTTACAGTTTTCTTGCCAATTCAAACGGAAGGGAAAAGACAATGACCCCAGGTTTAGTTGAGACATGACAAAAGCGATTCTCGTTGCAGACGACGAACCGGGCTTTCAAGCCTTATTCCGGTTTCTTCTTGAGCCGAAAGGTTTTACGGTGTGTTCCGCCAATGACGGATTGGAAGCCGTTGAATTATTTGAAAAACAAGACTTCGCGTTGATCCTTTTGGATGTTCACATGCCAAAGATGAAGGGGCCGGAGGTGCTTAAGCGCATTAGAGAAATAAAGCATTCTCAGCCCGTGGTCATGCTTTCGAGCGGGGCGGATCCGGATAAGGTGAATAAAGAATCGACGGAAATGGGAGCGGTGGCTTGCTTTCAGAAGCCGTTTGATGTAAAAGACATCCTCCGCGTTATTGAAAAGACGATAAACGAAAAATGATTCCGTGGAGGACGAACACGCCCAAGACAATTCTTGTTATCGACGACGAACCGGGCTATCGCGCCCTTTTGTCGTCCGACTTCTCGAGGCTCGGCTATGTCGTTTTAACGGCGGCCAACGGCTTGGAGGCGCTTAAGATATTGGAAGGAAACAGCGTTGATGTCGTCATCACCGATATGAGAATGACGCCCATGGATGGGCTCGAAACGATTCTCTCCATTCGAAAAACGCACGTGCATCTCCCCGTTGTCCTCATGACCGGCTACGCCGTGGAAGAGCGCTTGAAAAAGGCGCTTGAGTTTCAGCCCGTCACCTGGCTGAAAAAGCCGTTCGGCATCGACGAGATGAGGACCGTTGTTCACGATCTCGTCGGCGCCGGCACCTAGAAAAATTCCGACATTCCAACCAGCCCTGCAATCCACGTCCCCGCCCTTGCTTTGGACCGAGAGCATCGGCGCCCCTACCTGTAAACATTTAACAGATTATTAAGTAAAATCAATCAAATAGTATAATTCAGGCTAAATACGCCAATGCTGATTCAACGTCTTACGGTGTGGTGTCAAGGGGGGTGAAGATGCTCAAGTCCTCCAAAATCTTGGTTGTTGATGATGAGCCGGGAATCCGGGAACTTTTGTCGCGCGAATTGGGGGTTGAGGGTTATTCCGTCGCCGTCGCCTCCGACGGCATCGACGCCCTTGAATTGATCAAGCGGGAGAAATACCAGGTCATCCTTTCGGACGTTAAAATGCCGAAGTTGGGTGGGATTGAGATGTTGGAAGCGGTCAAGAAAACCGATCCGGATGTTGAAGTTATTATCATGACCGGTTATGGAACCATTGAAACCGCCGTTGAAGCCATGAAGCGCGGGGCCGTCGATTTCGTCCAGAAACCTTTCAATCTGAGTGTTGTTAAGGGGGTGGTGAAAAGCGTCTTTGAGAGGCGTGAATTGAAGGCCATCGTCGGTGTTTACGAAGCGAGTCGTGCCATTTTCTCCCATATGGAACCGGAGCGTTTGTTGAATATTATCGTTAACATCGCATTGAATGTCCTTCGGGCGAATGATGTGACTCTCTTTGTCGTCGGAAAAGACGGGCAATTGAGCAAAGGCGTGTCATCCCTTGAAGAAGCCAGTGAGAGGCGTGTGGCCCGACTGGCCTTGGGGGCCCGGATCTCCGCTCACTTTCAACAGTGGAAGGAACCCCTCGTGCTGTCGGAGCCGTTGGCCAAGGTGGTTCATTTTTCCAATATCCCCAAAATAGAAGATATCGAAGCAGCGATGATATTTCCTCTTGTGGTGAATGGAGAGCTTTTAGGGGCTCTCAATGCGAACCGGACATCGAAGGGGGACCCGTTTACCGCAGAGGACGCGCGCAGTGCGACCATTTTTAGTTCCCAAATGGCTCAAGCTGTCTATAATGCCCGGCTCTTTCAAGCCTTGGAGGAGAAGGTGAAAAAACTGAAGGAGGCCAACGATCAATTGGAGAGAACGAAAGCCCAACTCCTCCAATCCGAAAAGTTGGCGGCCCTGGGTCAGCTCGCGGCCAGTGTCGCCCATGAGTTGAATAATCCATTGACGGGCATCATGGGATTTTCCCAACTCCTTCTCGAAGGGAGCCATTGGACCCCGCAGCAGCAGGAAGACTTGGAAGGCATTTATAATGAAGGCAAGCGCTGCCGCGGCATCATTCAAAGCTTGCTTAAATTCAGTCGGCGCCGTGAACCCAAAAAGGAACCGTGCGATATCGTTGAAACGATCGATGAGGCGCTGGCGTTGATCGACCATGAGTGTTCCATGGCCTGTGTGCAAATTGAAAAAGAGTACCCGATCGACCACCCCGTGGTGTATGGGGACCCGTCTCAACTGCAGCAGGTTTTCATCAACATTTCTAAAAACGCCGTCCAAGCGATGAAAGCGGCGGCCGTGAAACGGCTCATCGTCGCGGTGCGTATAGACGGGGATAGGGTGATCGTATCCTTTCGGGACTCGGGCTGTGGGATTCCCGTGGAGAATCTGTCAAAGGTTTTTGATCCGTTTTTTACGACAAAGCCCGCGGGAGAAGGAACGGGGCTGGGATTGAGCGTGTCCTATGGCCTTATTCAAGATCACCGGGGGAAAATATACATTGATAGCGAGGAAGGAGGGGGGACGACCGTGACGATTGAATTGCCCATCGCCGGATGAATAAAAAGTCCATTTTGATTGTTGAAGATGAGGGTATTATCCAACGACTGTTTCTACGTCTTCTCGGCCCCCTGGGGCATGGCCTTGTATGTGCCGGCGGATTAGCGGAGGGGATCCAGAAAATGAAAGTCCAGCGTCTGGATCTTCTGATAACGGATTTGAAACTTCCCGATGGGGCGGGGATTGACGTCATACGCCATTTTAAAGAAAAATTTCCTCGCTCCGACGTATTGATTGTCACCGCTTCCCTTACACCTGAAGAACAGTTGAGAAGGGCGTCTGCAATGGGAGTCACGAAATATCTTTATAAGCCCTTCGAAGCGAAGGAGTTGTTGTCCGCCGTCCGGTCCGCGCTGAAGAATTGACACCCTTATGGGTGTCATCAAATTCGATTGGTGTTTTTAGGTTTTTTCTCCCACCTGTTGGTGGAATTTGGTTTAATCCTTGCCGCGAAAAGTTGTCCACAAGGTTATCCACTTTGTACACAGCGTTCAAATCGCAGTTCAAAACATTTAAAACACGCTTTGGCCGGGGGTTTTAGGTCCCGTGACTTCTCTTCAGAGCCACTTTTTCAAAAACGCGCATCTTTCAAGCCATTTTGCGCCGGCTTTCTTCTTTTTAACACCGGAGAGACGGAAGGCCCTGAGATCCCTGTATGCGGTGTTTCGCCTTTTGGATGACGCGGTGGACCGCGAGGGGGGGAACCCCGCGCCTTTGTTCGAAGCGTGGCGGGATGTGTTTCAACGGTCCGATCCAGCTCGGGCTGCGGCCATAGGGCAGGGGCCTCTAGCCAAGGAATTTTTAAAAGTGGCCGAGCGTTATGACATTCCCATGCTGGCCATGAATGATTTTTTGGAGAAGGGCGTTTCCATGGACCTTGTGCGGAACCGCTTTCAAACCCCCATGGATGTGGAAATCTACTGCTATGGGGTGGCAGGGACGGTGGGTCTGGCGTGCCTGCCCATCTTCGGCGTCCCGTGGATGGAGGCGAAGGATTTTGCGGTCCGCTTAGGGATCACGGTGCAGTGGATCAACATCATCCGGGATGTGGGCGTCGATGCCAGGGCCGGCCGCGTCTATCTTCCCCTTGATCATTTGGAACAATTTAACTATACAATGGACGATCTCTTTGCCCGGAGAAATGATGAGGCCTTTCAGGCCTTGGTCCGCCACGAGGCCGGTATCGCTCGGTCGCATTACAAAAGGGCCATGGAACTTCTTCCCCCCCGGTGGTTCCGCGAACTCTTGCCGGCACGCATCATGGGGCACATTTACAGGGGATTGCTGGAAAAGCTTGAAAGAAAAGGCTTTCCGGTGCTGACCCGGGAGATACGCCTGAACACATGGGAGAAGATCAAATACACCTGGAAGGCGGTTCGAGAAAAACATGACGAAAACATACTTGAAATCTCAGCGAAGCGGACTCTATCCTTATAGTCATATGGAGGTTTTGCCCATGGCTTTGCGCGCCATTATTTTTGATTGCGACGGCGTCCTCATGGATTCGGAACCCGTGCACCTCACCGCGTTCAAGCGAGCGCTGGGAGCGCAGGGGAAAAATCTCACCGAGGAGCTTTACAAGGAGCATTACCTGGCCATGGACGATCGCGGCGCCTTCACCAAGTTTTCCGAGGATGTCCATAAGCCGCTGGATCCCGCGGGATTGAAATCCCTGATGGATAAGAAGGCCCGCATTTTCGATGAATTGGTGCGGAGCGAGGGCATTTTGCCCTTCCCGACCGTGCCGGAGTTCGTCCGGGCCCTCTCGAAGCGCTATCCCTTGGCCGTGGCGACGGGATCCCGCCGCCATGAAGTGGAGCTTCTTTTGGAGACGGCCGGCCTACGCCCCTATTTCGAGGTTCTGGTCAGTTCGGACGACGTCCAGCACGGCAAACCGCATCCGGAGAGCTACTTCAAGGCGGTCGAAGCCTTGAACGCCACCGGGAAAAGGAACATGCCCATCCATCCGGAAGAATGCGTTGTCGTCGAGGATTCCAAGGAAGGCATCGCCTCCGCCCATGCGGCGGGCATGAAGTGCGTGGCCGTGGCCACCTCGTATCCGCCCTTTGAATTAAGGACGGCGGATTTGGTGGTGCCCAACATCGCTGGCTTAAAGATCTCGCAGATTGAGGATTTGTTTCACCCGCCCTTGCCGCAACCGGCCCCCAAGGCCAGCGAGTCCTAAGAGAGTGTTCAGCAATTCGTCATTCCGGCGAAAGAGGCTGTGTCATAATTCCAGAAATGCCTCGTCATTCCGGCGAAAGCCGGAATCCAGGCCGTAAAACTGCCTTTAAATTCATGTTTAAGACCTGGACCCCTGCTTTCGCAGGGGTGACGACATTTGAGGGGATGACGCCACTTAGCGCTCTCCTCCCTTCCTTTGCTAAGATGTCAGTCTTCAATTGGAGAAGGTTCCCATGCAAAGCATAAGGACACGGATTCTCGTTTTTTTCAGTTTCTATTCCCTGGCCTTTTTTGTGGCCACTTACGTCGGCTCGAGAATCGCCCATCTGATCGCCTCCGATGCCGACACCATCACCTCAAAACATCTGCCGATGGTTCATTCCCTCCATGAGATGCAGGTGTCCCTCAATCAACAGGATGACGCCATGTACCGTTATCTCGACACCAAAGATCCAGTGTGGCTGGATTTGGTGGAAAGTGAGCGCGCCAATTTTTTACGTTACTTCGCCGAAGCCGAGAGCGGCGCGACGGAGATGGCCGAGAAGGATAAGCTGACCCTCGCGGATCAGCTTTATGACCAGTACGATAACCAGGTTCGCCAAATTCTTTTAAACGCCAGCCACGGGTTGCGCGTGGCCAGATCCGCCCTGGTGAAAGCCGGCCAGTTTCTCCAGCAAATCCAGGCTCTTGTCGATAACGTCGGAGCCATGCGGGATGGGATGACGGCCGTCCATCAACAGAAGATCAAGCAAACCCTTCGCTTCCTTCAGACCCTGACGATTTCCCTCCTCGTGTCCATCGTCTTGTTGTTTGTCCTGTTGAATGTTTATTTGTGGCGGTTTTTGGTCCGTCCCTTGTCGCTGCTCGTGTCGGGAATCCGGGAATTCACGCGGGGGCGGACGGACGTCCAGATTCCTCCCGTCGGCAAGGATGAATTGGGCGTCCTGCAGGAAGCCTTCAACGAAATGTCCCGCGAGTTAAACGACGAGCGCAAGCGCCTGCGCTCCGAATCGCAAAGCGACGCCTTGACCGGCCTCTACAACATGCGCTACACCCGGGCCCAGCTCCTCGACGAATTTTCCCGATCCCAGCGCTACGGCCACCCGCTTTCTTTGTTGATGATCGACATCGATTATTTTAAAGCCTACAACGACCGGAACGGCCATCCCGCCGGCGATATCGTGCTGAAAGAAGTGGGGCGGATACTCACCCGGAGCGTCCGCGGCACCGACGTCGTGGCCCGCTACGGCGGAGAGGAGTTTGTGATTCTTTTGCCCGAAACCACGCCGGAATCGGCCGTGCTGGTGGGGGAGAAAATCCGCCGGACCG